>DFSO01000066.1 GCA_002378665.1 Loktanella sp. UBA3435
GGCAACGGTTGGGATCAGCTTTTTGGCCATCAAGGCAATGACCTTTTGGTTGGCGGCACTGGCAGCGACGACTTCATCTTTCGCGATGGCGACGGGAACGACACGATCCGCGACTTTGACGCGAACAACAACGCGGAAGATATTATCTTGCGTGGCGTGACAGGGATCACAAGCTTTGCTGACCTGAGCGCCAACCACATGTCGCAAGTCGGGACCAGCGTGGTGATCGAGGATGGCGCAGGCCTGACGATCACGCTACTCAACGTCGACATCGCCGACTTGGGGGCGGGTGACTTTATTTTCTAAACATCAACGGGGCGCTGGAAACATTCAATGCAGCGTCCCGTTTACCATTTTTCAACGACACCTATGTTCTAGCAATTTACCATTTGAGCGATTTCGGCGCGCAGACACAATCAATTTTTGCACTCTCGGAGATTACAAGATGACCATGTTTTTTCACGCATTTAGGAATTTCATTTCCCTTTATGACCTACCAAATTTATTGACCTTTATTGCTGAACACCCCGTTCAGGTCGGGGAGGCCAACACATGGCCGCAGATAGTGCGGCACGTTTAATGGATTAGAAGTCAACATAGAGTTATACGTCTACGACCCGACCTACACCGCAATCGAAGGCGCAAACTATTTGGCGGGTGGCCAGCTTGAGGCCTTCTATCTTTCTGTCGATGGTGTCTTTGGCCACAGTAGTGCTTCTTTTGGACCTTACTTGCCAGTCGAATCCCTGCTTGCGCTTGTCGAGGCGGAGCGATCAGGCAGCGACCCATTGGCCTTTGAGAATTTTATAATGGGGCAAGACTTGGACTTGAGCTTGTTCCCCGTTGGCGAAAACTACTGGCATGGTGTCACATGGGGCGATAGCGCGGAATTTAACCTATTGGGCAATGACGATATCGGGCTGACAAACCGCGACGACACCTTCTTTGCTGGGGACGGCAATGACAGTATCTATGGCAACGACGGTGACGATCATTTGGACGGTGGCGCTGGGAATGACACTTTGCGGGGCAGCAACGGAGACGACAACTTAATGGGCAGCGGAGGCGATGATATCCTGTCTGGAAATGTTGGAGACGACACCTTGGGGGGGAGGAAATGGCCATGACAGGCTGTATGGTGGCCGCCAGAATGACATACTCTACGGCGGCAATGGCGATGACGGGTTGTTCGGCGATAGCGGCGCTGATCGAATCTATGGGGGGCGTGGTGACGAAAACATTGCTGGCGGCGCCGGCCGTGATCGCATTTTCGGTGGTGACGGGGATGACCGGCTTTCGGGTGGGTCGGATCGTGACAGGATATTTACTGGTGAAGGTGTTGATTTTATTTATGGCGGCGGCGGTTTTGACCAAATTGTCGTGGGCGCTGGTCGTTCAACTCTGACTGGCGGCAAGGGCGCAGATGACTTTATCTTTATCGATGGAATCGGAAGCCATACTATCGTTGACTTTGAGGCGGGCCGGGCGTCAGAAGATATCATTTTACGCCGTGTGACCGAGATTACGTCCTATGATGATCTGGTCACAAACCATATGACCCAAGACGGCGCTGATGTTGTGATTGACGACGGTGCTGGGCTAACAATCAGGCTGCGGAACGTGTCGCTGTCGGCGCTGAATGCCGAAGACTTCATCTTTTAAGGGGCGACACGCCACATACTTTTTTGCGTCCGCCTCGTGAAGATCGGCCGCGCTTTTCAATTGAAGGATACTTCCATGATGACTCGTTTGGGCACTACCTTAGACAAGGTTTCACTGACCGATACCAGCCCTAGCCTGATAAGCAGAATATATCTTGGGCCGGATGATAACGTCTTTGAGGATGCAATGATGGCTCTTCGATTTTCGGAGGGGGCGGAGATGACGTCATATACGGGAACGGCGGTAACGATTGGATTTCTGGCGTCCGAGGGACCAATTCTCTGTACGGGGGAACGGGCCAAGACGGTATTATTGGCGGTTCGGGGTATGACCTTATCTACGGTCAAAGTGGCGATGATAGTATCAGCAACCGTGGTGGCGACGATCTTGTTTTTGGCGGCTTTGGAGCCGACAGGATCAGAGGTGCTACGGGGAATGAGCTGGTCTATGGCGGAGATGGCAATGACTCAATCAACGGCCACTTGGGTCTGGACGTTTTGTTTGGCGGGAGTGGGGACGACTCCATCCAAGGGTCAAGTGGACGCGATATCCTTTATGGCGGCGTCGGGGGGGACACTGTTTCAGGCGGGAATGGGCGCGATAGGGTGTTTGGCGGCCACGGCAATGATTTTATAACAGGCGCACGCGATAGCGACACGGTCATGGGCGGGCTTGGCGACGATTATGTCGGGGGCGGATCGCACCGTGACTGGCTCTTTGGTGGGGATGGAAACGACACCTTAGCTGGCTCAGGCGGCTTTGACCTACTCTTTGGGGGGCGTGGTAGTAACATCCTGACAGGTGGGATAGGCGCCGATGACTTTGTCTTTTCCGACCTCAGCCAATCCAATATTATTACCGACTTCGAAGCAGGGCGTGGATCCGAAGACATCATTCTGCGTAAGGTCACTGCGATTACATCCTACGCGGATTTGATGGAAAACCATATTCGGCAAGACGGATCAGATGTGGTAATTGAAACAGATGAAGGGCTGCTCATTCGGTTGAACGAAACCGATTTGGCAGACCTGACAGAGGACAACTTCTTGTTCTAGCGGTTCGCAAAACACATTCAATGCTTTGGAGGCGCTTCAGGATGCAGTAAAACGCATCCTACGACCTTTGGCGGACCCATATAACATATAAACGCAAAACGCCCCACAGTGACCTGTGAGGCGTTTCTGACTGTCGTAGGATGGGTTTTAACCCATCGCGCGTTTAGCCTTTTTCTTCGATGATCTCAACCATGTGAGAGATCTTGCGAACCATGCCGCGTACGGAAGGTGTGTCTTCCAATTCACGTGTACGGTTCATTTTGTTCAGGCCCAGACCGATCAGCGTTGCACGCTGGTCGGCAGGACGACGGATTGGCGAACCAACCTGCTTAACTACAATTGTTTTAGCCATGATATCGGTTCCTTACGCTTCTGCGGCTTCTGGAGCGGCGTCTGCTGCTTTGGTGTCGTCCTTGCGGAGAATTTCAGCAACTTTCTTACCACGACGCTGTGCGACGTTGCGTGGTGACTGACCCTTTGCAAGGCCATCCATTGTCGCGCGGATCATGTTGTATGGGTTCGAAGAACCGATGGACTTGGACACAACGTCCTGAACACCGAGCATTTCGAATACAGCACGCATTGGACCACCGGCGATGATACCAGTACCAGCAACCGCTGTACGCATGACGATGCGACCAGCGCCGTGACGGCCCTCGACATCGTGGTGCAATGTGCGGCCGTCTTTCAACGCAACACGGATCATCTGACGCTTCGCTTGCTCAGTGGCTTTACGGATTGCTTCAGGAACTTCCTTCGCTTTACCCTTACCAAAGCCGACCCGGCCTTTTTGGTCGCCAACGACGACGAGTGCTGCAAAACCAAAGCGCTTACCGCCTTTTACAGTTTTGGAAACACGGTTGATTGCGACCAAGCGGTCAGCAAACTCTGGTGTTGCTTCTTCACGAGGGCGACGGTTGCCACCCCGGTTGTTATCACGTTCTGCCATTGTTGGCGTCCTTTAATTCTTTGGCTTTCGCCGTATGTCACAATCCAAGTGGCGCATCGCCCCGGATCATCGAAGATGCGCTAGGCGCGCATCCTGCATTTGGTCGGTAGGGTGCGCAGAGACGCGCACCCCGCCTTTTTTAGATCTTCAGACCTGCTTCACGCGCTGCGTCGGCTACTGCCTTCACTTTGCCGTGGAACAAGAAACCACCACGGTCGAAGAATGCCTGCTCGACGCCTGCTTTTTTCGCTCGTTCTGCAATTGCAGCGCCCACGATTTTCGCAGCTTCGATGTTGCATTTCCCGACAACGCCCAGTGCTTTCTCCAATGTAGAAGCGGACGCGAGTGTCACGCCGTTTACATCGTCGATCAGCTGGACGCTGATGTTTTTGTTTGAACGGTGAACGGACAGGCGCGGACGCCCGATGTTCGCTGTTACTTTGCGAAGTTTGTTCCGGACGCGCATGCGGCGCTTCAGAAACAGTGTTCTTTTGCTGTTTGCCATTGTCTGCGTCCTTACTTCTTCTTGCCTTCTTTGCGGAAGATAAACTCGCCTTTATACTTGATACCCTTGCCTTTATACGGCTCGGGCTTACGCCATTCGCGGATGTTAGCCGCGACCTGACCTACAAGCTGCTGGTCGATACCTTCCACGATGACTTCGGTCTGCTTCGGGGTTGTGACTGTCACACCCTCTGGCACATCGAAGTTGACTTCGTGGCTGTAACCAAGCTGCAGTTTCAGGACGTTGCCCTGAGCTGCGGCACGATAACCCACACCGTTGATTTCAAGTTCTTTCTTGAAGCCTTCGGTGACGCCAGTGGCCAAGTTTGCAACCATAGTGCGGCTCATGCCCCACTGCTGGCGTGCGCGCTTAGAAGAGCCACGTGGCATGATGGATACCGACTGACCATCAACAGTGATGGTCACGTCGTCTGTTGCTTTGAAAGTACGAGTGCCCTTAGGCCCTTTTACTTCAATGGTTTGACCTGAAACAGTTGCCGAAACACCTGCTGGCAGCTCAACCGATTTTTTACCGATACGAGACATGTCTATGGCTCCTTAGAATACAGTGCAGAGCACTTCGCCGCCAACATTGGCCGCCCGTGCGTTTGCATCCGACATCACACCTTTAGAGGTGGAGACAATCGACACACCCAGGCCCTGACGGACGACTGGGATGTCATTTGGACCCATGTAAACGCGGCGGCCAGGTTTAGAAACCCGCTTCACTTCGCGAATGACAGGAGTGCCTTCGTAGTACTTGAGGCTGATCTCAAGAGCCGGGTGACCGTCAATGCCGGTCTTTGGCTCGTAGCCGCGAATGTAGCCTTCGTCGAGCAGCACGTCCAAGACCCATGCACGCAGCTTGGAAGCTGGTGTCATGACTGTTGGCTTGCCACGCATTTGGCTGTTGCGTATACGTGTCAGCATATCACCGATAGGATCGTTCATCTTATATGCTCCTTACCAGCTTGACTTGACCATACCGGGAATTTCGCCATTGGAACCGAGGTCCCGCAGCGCGATCCGGCTGATCTTGAGTTTGCGGTAGTAGGCGTGTGGACGCCCAGTCAACTGGCAACGGTTGTGCAGACGCACAGCAGAAGAGTTACGTGGCAGCTTTGCGAGTTCCAAAGTTGCTTTGAAGCGCTCTTCTACAGGCTTCTCTTTGTCGTTGATTATTGCCTTCAAAGCAGCGCGCTTAGTCGCATACTGCTTCACCAGCTTCTCACGCTTCACTTCGCGTGCGATCATGGATTTCTTAGCCATATCTAATTCTCTCCCTACCGCTTAGCTGTTGAAAGGCATGTTGAAGTTCTTCAACAGGCTCTTTGCTTCAGCGTCGGTTTTGGCGGTGGTACAGATGACGATGTCCATGCCCCAGTTCTCATCGATCTTGTCGAAGTTGATCTCGGGGAACACCAGGTGCTCTTTGAGGCCAGTAGCGTAGTTGCCACGACCGTCGAAGGATTTACCAGATACGCCGCGGAAGTCGCGGATACGAGGCATTGCAACTGTGATCAGACGGTCAAGGAATTCATACATCTTGTCACCACGAAGTGTAACCTTCGCACCAAGAGGCATGTCTTCACGAACGCGGAAACCAGCGATGGATTTCTTCGCAACAGTCGTCAAAGCCTTTTGGCCGGCGATTGTTGAGAGATCTTCCTGTGCGGATTTCGCTTTCTTGCTGTCACGGACAGCTTCTGCGCCACACCCAATGTTCAGAACAATCTTGTCCAAACGTGGGATCTGCATTTCGTTCTTATAGCCGAATTCTTCTTTCAAAGCAGCGCGAATTTTCGCGATGTATTCAGCCTTCAGACGCGGGGTGTATGTTGCGTTATCAAGCATTAGATCGCATCCCCTGTTGTCTTAGAAAAACGAACCTTGTTGTCGCCATCCATACGGAAACCGACGCGGGTTGCTTTACCATTTGCATCTACAGCAGCCAGATTGGACAGTTGGATCGGCATCGCCTTTGGCGTACGACCACCCTGAGAATTCTGGGATTGCTTCACGTGGCGCACGGCCATGTTGACACCTTCAACAACAGCTTTACCAGCTTTTGGATCAATCGATTTGATCTCGCCTTTTGCGCCTTTGTCCTTGCCAGCAAGAACGATGACTTTGTCACCCTTACGGAGTTTAGCAGCCATAGTTACAGCACCTCCGGAGCAAGAGAGATAATTTTCATGAAGTTCTTCGCACGAAGCTCACGAACAACTGGTCCAAAGATACGTGTACCTACTGGCTCGTTGTTGTTGTTGAGGATCACGGCTGCATTGCTATCGAAGCGAATTGCTGTGCCGTCTTCGCGACGTACTTCTTTGGCAGTGCGAACGACAACGGCTTTACGCACGTCACCTTTCTTCACACGACCGCGAGGAATGGCTTCCTTCACCGAAACAACAATGATGTCTCCAACACTGGCGTAACGACGGTGAGAACCACCCAGAACCTTGATGCACTGAACACGGCGAGCGCCGCTATTGTCAGCAACATCCAGATTGGTCTGCATCTGGATCATTTGGTTTCCTTTTTTCGACCTACAGGGCTATCCCCGATTTCCGACCGGGCCCCTAGGGTTTCGATTAGTATTGAAAGTTGAAGCCCTTAGGAGGCAACAAGCTCCCAACGTTTCGTTTTTGAACGTGGCGCACATTCGATGATGCGAACTTGATCGCCCACCTTGCATGCGTTTAGCTCGTCGTGCGCCCGATATTTCTTGGACTTACGAATTGTTTTCTGAAGCAATGGGTGCTTGTAGCGACGCTCAACAGATACTGTGATCGTCTGCTCGTTTTGGTTGCTTGTGACAACACCAGTCAGGATACGCTTAGGCATTGGTTAAGCCTCCTTAGAAGCGGCAGCCGCTTTTTCGTTCAGAATTGTTTTAACTTGAGCCGCAGCACGACGCGCTTTGCGAATCCCAGATGTGTTTTCCATCTGGCCAGTTGCTTGTTGAAAACGAAGGTTAAAACCCTCTTTCTTCAGATTTACAAGTTCCGCACGAAGCTCGTCCGGCGTCTTGTTACGCAGTTCGTTGGCATCCATTGCCATATTCCTTTATTTCAAACACTGGCGGGCCCATGACAGGTCACCCCGAATCCAGTGGAGGGGTTAGAGGCTCGCCGTATAGGACGCCCTACCCTGCGTGGCAACCCCTTTGTGGCAAGTGGTTTTGTGGGAAACGAAAGCGAACCGAGTTGATGTCGCCAAAGGTCATTGTTGGGCCTGATGGAGTTTTGATATTGCGGCCAAGAGTTGACCTGCATCAACGACCAATGCGGGTGAAGGGCGCAGCATAGAGTCATCACTTAAGGAGAAGATGATGTCTCATACACCCCACGAACTAGCCGAAGAATTTCCAGAGCACGCCGACAAAATCCACGGGCTGAAAACTTCGGACGCTCATTTTGCAAAAATGGCGGAAGACTATCACACGCTGAACCGCGCGGTGCACCGCGCCGAGACCGATGTGGAGCCAACCTCTGACGACGTCATCACAGACATGCGCAAAGAGCGGCTGCAGCTTAAAGATAAGATCGCGGCTTATTTGTCAGCATAACTTAGCGATCAGGATCGCTTCACTGGCCTTGGCGCTGTAACGGGCGGCAGGGCCAAATCCGTCGAGGTCCGCGGCAAGCTGCGGGAACAGCGACAGCAGTTCCTGCCGCGCCGCCTCGGCCATTGATCCGAAACCAACACGCCCCGGATGGAAGCTCTCCGAGGCGATACCTTCGGCCATGATGATCTGATGGTCGTCAAACAGGATGTGGATGTAATCGACAGTGCCGCCAGTGATCTGGCGGATCGAGTGGTCGTTGATCAAGTGTTTGGCCGCGACCAGCACCTCGTCGGTGCCACAAACCAATTCGCTGCGCCAATCCGCCACCAGCATACGGTGCTGCGGGGAGACTTGCAGCGATTGTGCATTGCCAAGCGCACCCGCCGCGATCTGGATGGGCGCGTTGTTTGTTGTGGCAGGGACCGTAGTGCGCCCAATCCAGCGGATCGGCTGCATGCCTGCATCAAGCGTAAAGACATGGTCACCGATCTCTAGATTTTCGATGACCTGCATGCCGCGCGCAGTAATGATCCGCGTCCCGGCGGTAAAACAGGTGACGGATTCGAATTCGCTAAATCGCGTCGTTTGACCAGTCTCGCGGCCGTCGGCGTCGAGATAAATGATCGTGCCATTGCCGCTGGTCGGATCGTTGTTTTCCCAAGCGATACGGTGCGGTCCTTGCACAATAAGCGCATCATTGTCGCCATCGTTTTCGCCGCCACGCACAACCCGCACATCAGCGCCAGCAGCTAGCGTGACCGTGTCGTCGCCACCGCCAAGGTAGATCGCATCCACAGACGTATTCGCCCCAATAGACACGACGTCATTGCCGTCGCCAGTTTGGATCGCCCCGTCAATTTGTGCGTGCCCCGACAAAGTAACCGTATCATCGCCCTGCCCTGTTTGCAGGTGGCGGCCAAGGTGAGCCGTCCCTGATAGATTGACGATGTCATCGCCCGCATTCATTTTGACATCACCCGTGACAGTGCCACTGCTCATGTCAAATATATCGTCGCCACGACCCAGCTTGATGACACCCTCAACGATGGACCCACCAAGGATCGCGATGTGATCGGCCCCCGCGTGTGCATTGATGCCCTCGGAAATATGCAATGAGACGATATCAATTTGATCGTCATCCCAAGTGCCAAGTGGCGTGTCAGCGTCAGTCAGGCTTCGCGAGACAGCGATAAATGGGTCATCTTGGATCACGTCAATTTCTGTGTTGCGCAAGATGATGTCGCTGAAGGTCGTACCGCGCACTTCGGTGATGATGTCAGCGCCAAGGTTCTCGTCGAGATGACCAAAGGTCTCGTCGGCACCGCGTGTTCTGCCGAATTGTTCGGCCACTATATAGGTGAAGAGCGGGCCAAATTGCGTGCCATCGATGGGGTCTTCTGCAAGGCCACCAACCCAAAGTTCAACATCATGCACGGTTGGGTAAACCGATGCGAGCTGCGCCTGCAATGCGGGGTCGTCTGTGAAAATCGAGAAGTCGGTGGGATCGATTGTCGCGGGATCGATATCGTCCAAAAGCGCGGCGCGGGTGTCCACATAGCTTTGCAGCCCAAGGTCTTGGCCGCGTAACAGGTTAAGACACACAAGGCTAAAGCCCGTCATCCCATTGGGTGTGGACAGAAAGAAGTTCAGATCATCGACAACCTGTGTGTCGACCTCTTGTGCCAATGAGCCCGCCTGCCCGCGTACAATCGCCTCAATCCCACCTTCACGGATCGCATCAGGATTAAAGAATGCCTCTTGCAGGGACAAATTGCCCTCGGCAATCGTGGTGCCGTCGTCGTTGATGCGGTCGATACTGCTCGACACCATCGTGTGGCCGAAACGAAAGCCAGCGGTCGCGAACTCGACTGATATCTGGCCATTGAGCGTCGGATCAAACCCAGTGTCGGCACCTGCCGCATCGCCGATCAAATGAGGCAGCCATTCGTTATAGGTAATCTGCTGGATTTCGACTTCGACGATCTGACGGGCACCATTGAACAATTGTTCGTCAGTCCAATCGGGGTGTTCCTCAGCGAGGCGGTCGGCCCAATAATTATGTTCGCGCATCATCACGGTGTGGACGGCAGTCAGCGCGGGGTTTTCATTGGCGCGGACATCACCCGCGAGGAACACAGGTTCGTCTGACGTGATATCACCCGCCATGAAACTATCGGCGTCAGCGTTGGGCAGCAATCCACCCTCGCCCTCGCGCAGATGACCACCCTCAAAGCTCCGCAGATCGTGCGTGCGATCAATGGTGCTGCCGTAAATCTGGCTCCCGTCCATCTGCCATGTGATCTCGTTCATCGGCATACGGGGACCGTCGACGCCTGTGCCATCGGCATAATCAGCGCGCGTCAGTGGGGCGACCAAACCTTCGGCGGTAATAACCTCGCCGTGGCCTTCAGCGGTAAGCGTCAGGTCGTGATCGGTGAATTGGGCCCATGCGACGAACAGATTACTCAGGTTCGCGCTATTGGCGACGAAGCCGTCCTGATCGAATAGCTCCGAGGACACGATGACAGGATCAACGCCATCCGCAGGCGCACCTATGCCATCGGCATAATTGGCGTCCGTCAACCGGATCATCGGTTCTGGTTCGGGTAGGATTGGCATTTCTGGATCACCATTTACACATAACCTGTTCGGTATGGCACGCCGCGCGACACCTGTTAAGTGGTCCAAAAGTCTATTTTTGCTCGACTATTTCCAGATCAGAAACAGTCGCAAAGGCGTGATCACTTTGCCTGAGTTGCGGAAACGGGGCGGCGTGGAAAGTGTCTCGCCATGGTTGCACGGCTCGGGTATCAACGGGGCATGTCACATATTGAATCACTCTTCGTCACCCGCCTTTACCGTGCCGCTTTGTCCGAGCACGGCAAACCCATTGACCCTGCCGAGATGGAAAACTCTTGCCTTGTTATCGCCGATGACGATGAGGCTGGCCAAGACTGGTGCGAGGCGAACGGCTATATCGGCTATACGTCCTACGCGTCGCTGGCCGATCTGGCGTGGCGGTTCCCGATCTTTAAAGATCTGGTGAAGGTGCTGGATAAGCATGTGGCGGAATTCGCCAAGGATTTGCAATTCGATCTGGGCGAGAAAAAGCTGAAGCTCGACAGCATGTGGATCAACATCCTGCCTGAGGGCGGCATCCATACGTCGCACATCCACCCGCATTCCGTGATCTCTGGGACGACCTATGTGGCGATGCCCGAGGACACGAGCGCTATCAAATTCGAAGACCCACGGTCTGCGATGATGATGGCCGCCCCGACCCGCCTCAAAGATGCCCGCGACGAGATGCGACAGTTTATCTATGTGCAGCCGAACGTTGGCGATGTGCTGTTGTGGGAAAGCTGGCTACGACATGAAGTGCCGATGAACATGGCGGAAGATGATCGGATTTCGGTGAGCTTTAATTACGGCTGGGAGTGACGTTTTGCGCTCGTGCGCCATTCGATCCACGTGAGGCCAATCACGAAGACGTCGATAGCTGTTAATATCAGCACGGCGGAGCCGCCGACGGTATACCACTCGATCAATTGCACCACGACAAAAGCACCAAGCGTTAAGCTCGTGGCAGGATAGGCCCAAGCGGACCCAAAGAGCAAAGCGGCCGCGACGGCGACATGCAGCAAGCCGTGGGCAGCAAAATAGGCCTGATAGAAAGACAAATCAACGCTGAGAATTTTGCCTACGTTGGTCATAACCCAGCTCGCCAATAAGTCAGTTGGATCCTCAAGCAACTCATCGTGGAACACCCAGCCCACGAATGCAGGCATTTTGACCGCAAACCCAAGCCAAATTAATGCGCCGATTGCCAGCTGGATCACGCCAAGCAGCAGCTTACCAATAATTGTTGCAAGGAAGATGACATGCGCATAGCGGACGACATCACCCTTTTTGGGTGTTTGACGGTTCACTGAAAAATCTCGTTATTTTTATAGCTTGATACGTATGCCTTACACGTTGCAAAAAACAGGGCACGTTGCAAAAAGCCCCCACCGATTGCTCGACGGGGGCTTTCTATTTGAACCGTGGTGCGGCCCGCGAGTTTGCTTTACAAATTCGCTACACCGCACTTGGTGAATTGCCTAAGGCAATATCACCAATCTTCACGAACCACTGTGCGTGTTTTGATAGGAAGCTTCATCGCAGCAAGGCGAAGGGCCTCACGTGCTGTCACTTCATCAACGCCGTCGATTTCAAACATCACACGACCTGGCTTCACTTTACATGCCCAGAAATCGATTGAACCTTTACCTTTACCCATACGAACTTCGACAGGCTTAGATGTAACAGGTGTGTCTGGGAAAATACGGATCCAGACACGGCCCTGACGCTTCATGTGACGTGTCATAGCACGACGTGCAGCTTCGATCTGGCGCGCAGTGATACGCTCAGGTTCGATTGCCTTCAGGCCGTAGGTGCCAAAGTTCAGGTCAGACCCGCCCTTTGCCAAACCCTTGATGCGGCCTTTGTGCAGCTTGCGGTGTTTTGTACGCTTTGGTTGTAGCATTTATCTAGCTCCTTAGCGACGTGGGCCGCGAGGGACAGCGCCCTCTTGCAGCTCAGCATGTTTACGGTCATGAGCCTGCGGATCGTGCTCCATGATCTCACCCTTAAAGATGAAGACCTTGATGCCGATGATCCCGTAGGGTGTCATAGCCTCGAAAAGTGCGTAATCGATGTCCGCACGCAATGTGTGCAAAGGCACGCGGCCTTCACGATACCATTCAGTACGCGCGATTTCCGCGCCGCCAAGACGGCCAGCGAGGTTCACACGAATACCAAGAGCACCCATGCGCATTGCGTTCTGTACGGAACGCTTCATAGCGCGACGGAAAGACACACGACGCTCAAGCTGCTGACCGATGGATTCAGCAACAAGAGCTGCGTCCAGTTCAGGCTTGCGCACTTCGACGATGTTCAGGTGCAGTTCAGACTTTGTCAGCTTAGCAAGCTTGGAACGCAGACCTTCGATGTCTGCACCTTTCTTGCCGATGATAACGCCTGGACGGGCAGCATGGATCGTGACGCGGCACTTTTTGTGCGGACGCTCGATGATCACGCGGCTTACGCCGGACTGAGCACATTCCTTTTTGATGAATTTCTTCATCGCAAGGTCTTCTAGCAGAAGATCGCCATAGTCCTTAGTATCTGCATACCAGCGGCTATCCCAGGTACGGTTGACCTGAAGACGCATACCGATTGGGTTTACTTTGTTACCCATTATGACTGCTCCTCAATCTGGCGAACCACAATTGTGATTTCCGAAAATGGCTTCACGATCTTGCCGAAACGACCACGAGCCCGCGGACGACCGCGCTTCATGATCAGGTTCTTACCACAATAGGCCTCAGCGACGACCAACTGGTCAACGTCGAGATCGTGGTTGTTTTCAGCGTTAGCGATGGCCGACTGAAGACACTTCTTCACATCGTCCGAGATCCGCTTTTTAGAGAAAGTCAAATCGGTCAAAGCCCGCTCAACTTTCTTGCCACGGATCAGCGCAGCTACCAGGTTCAGTTTCTGTGGCGAAGTACGGAGCATGCGCAGTTTTGCACGTGCTTCGTTGTCGGCCACGCGGCGGGGATTGTTATCCTTGCTCATGGCTTATTTCCGCTTCGCTTTTTTATCTGCAGCATGACCGTAGTAAGTCCGTGTTGGTGAATATTCACCGAACTTTTGACCGATCATATCTTCAGATACGTTAACAGGGATGTGCTTCTTGCCGTTGTACACACCAAAGGTGAGACCAACGAACTGAGGCAGGATTGTCGAACGACGGGACCAGATTTTGATCACTTCGTTGCGGCCGCTTTCGCGTGATGCTTCTGCCTTTTTCAAGACATAGGAATCCACAAAGGGGCCTTTCCATACGGAACGAGCCATTATTAGCGACCCTTCTTCTTGGCATGACGCGAACGCACGATAAGGCGCTGCGATGCTTTGTTCTTGTTACGTGTGCGAGCACCCTTCGTCGGCTTACCCCAAGGAGTAACCGGGTGACGACCACCAGACGTACGACCTTCACCACCACCGTGTGGGTGATCGATCGGGTTCATAGCAACACCACGTACAGAAGGGCGGATGCCCTTGTGACGGTTACGGCCTGCTTTACCCAAGTTCTGGTTCGAGTTGTCTGGGTTGGATACAGCGCCAACAGTGGCCATGCATTCCTGACGCACCAGACGCAGTTCGCCCGAAGACAAACGGATCTGAGCGTAACCACCGTCACGACCAACGAACTGAGCGTATGTACCAGCGGCACGAGCGATTTGACCGCCTTTGCCCTGCTTCATCTCGATGTTGTGGATGATTGTACCGATAGGCATACCAGAGAACGGCATTGCGTTGCCTGGCTTAATGTCTGCCTTCTTGGATGCAATCACCTTGTCGCCGATTGCCAAACGCTGTGGGGCCAGAATGTAGTTCTGAACGCCATCTTCGTATTGGATCAACGCAATAAATGCTGTCCGGTTCGGGTCATACTCAATACGCAGAACATGGGCTGGAACGTCCAGCTTGTTGCGCTTGAAATCTACGATACGGTAAAGGCGCTTTGCACCCCCACCAATGCGACGCATTGTGATCCGTCCGGTGTTGTTCCGGCCGCCCGACTTGCTCAGACCCTCTGTGAGGGCCTTAACTGGGCGTCCTTTCCAAAGCTCCGAACGGTCAATCAGCACCAGCCCGCGCTGGCCTGGCGTCGTCGGCTTATACGACTTTAGTGCCATGATTAGCTTCTTCCGTTTGCTTGGCGGCCCCCGCGTTGTGGGAGCCTGAAGTTGTAGGCCCCCGTAGGTGCCCTTTTGGTTTGATCCGTCAGGTATGAAACACACCGTTTTGACCATAAAAGCGCAGCCCCGGACGAATCCGAGGCTGGGCGATTGGTGGCATATAGCTGGGAGGGGGGGAGGTGGCAAGTGGGGAGTGGGGTTTTGTTACCACCAAGCTACAAGGGTCAAGTCAATAGACTAACCGAGATAAACCCGATCTTAACGGCCAAAAAAAATATCCGATAAAACCCTTACCCGCTCCGCTGGAGTATCCAAAGGTAATTCTAATGCCCTGCCCTCCGCAACAAAACGGATCATGTTTCGGGCTTCCGCTTCGGCGATTAATCGTGAATGAGCGTTTACCGTATTTTGATCCACCCTGTCGTTGATAGGTGCTTCAGGCGAATTGGATTGAGAGTGGGCATCTTCTGCGAACAAATGCCAAAAAAACACTATTTGCATCCATCTTCTTCCGGCCATTGACCAAGTCACTCACCTTTTTGGGATCTAATCCCGCTTTGTAAGCAAACTCGTTCCTAGTTGGGAATTTTAGATCAATTAGGCGCGCAACTTCAGCCCCAGCCAAAATTCGACCGGGAGGGACTGGTTTAGTCTTTTTTCCCTCGTGGCTCATCGAAGGTTCGCTCCATTGCAGTCTAGGAGCTCGAATAACCTCGCTGCAGGACTCTGAGGCCCTTTCGGCTGAAATCGTCAGATTGCCCAGCGTTGATAGAAGAAAAATCGTAAGAATTCACGATAAAACTTCACGCGCCTTCTGCACGTCGCCACAAGCCCCTACAGCTGGTAGGGGCGAAACTTTTACCACTATATATTGAAGTTGTAGGATCAACTTCAAACCCCACTCGAACCATTTCACACCGTCGATACGCAGGAAAATCCCACAATATTTGAGTGATCTCTTCAAGATTCCGAATCATGAACGGCTCATTTTTTTAAAAAATACTGTCAATTTTCCAATCTGAGGCACTTCTAAAAGCGACCTTCTACATTTCGACTGCTCGATCACCTAGAACAGCTGTAAGAATTCTTCACAAATCGTCTCTTGTACCGTCAATACTTCACGGATTGTAAACACCCAGCACAAAAGTTCAAAAATTCTCAAAATTGTTTAATTTCAGTAAGTTGGTAAGTATTCTAGAGAATGAAAGTTATGGATTTCCTCCCTCAGAACAATCAAAAGTCTGATCAGACACACAACGTCAAACTGAACTGGAGTAAACGATGAATCGTTTTTGGGATACTTGGAAGGCGTCGACAATCACTGTGGGCAAGATGAAAGTAACTGGCTTTGGCGTGGTCTATTTGACCATTGTCATCATTGTTGCGCTGGCGATGCAAAAATAGCGATTGGACAGCCCAGAAAAAAGCCCCCTCGCATCTCTGCGCGGCGGCTTCTTCAATTCAAACCGAACTACTTAGAGCCCAGTGGACACGTCGAGAGCTATGCCCGAAAGTTGGT
>DFSO01000086.1:0-31315 GCA_002378665.1 Loktanella sp. UBA3435
GAAGTTGGATTCTGACCGTCATATTCGGTCACGCGGTATGCCCAAGTGTGACTGTCATCGCCGTTGACTTGGATGCGCAGGTCGCGGTCGCCGTCGGTCTGATAGGCAAAGATGATTTCGTCGCCGCTGTCCAATGTGGTCTCGGACAAGGCCACGACGCCAGTGTCGAAATACGACGTTGTGCGGCTATCCCAAGCGCGGACGTCCAGCGTATCGACTTCCGTCCGTGTACTCCGGTCGCCGTTCTCGTCCCACTGCTCAACACGCACGATGCCGTTGTCATAGGTCGTTGTGCGTTCGGATTTCAGGCCATTGGTCGCATAAAAAGTGTCGATGGTTTCCCAATTGCGGGCATCATCGTAGTCGGTCTGTATGATCTCGGTCAAATTGCCGTCGTCGTAGTATTCTACATTTACGACACCATCATCAAACTCAATATAACGTCCTCGCACTTGGCCAGTTACATGAAAATAGGTTTCTTTCACATTCCAATTGAAGGTGTCGTCCCCATCATACCAAATCTTTCTCGTCAAAAGGCCGTCGAGAGACGTCGATGAATAGAACAGACCATTGTCCATCCTGATGGACGAATACATACAGCCATCTTCGGTAATACTGGTAGCTTTTTCCGACCAATCGTATTGATCCCCCCAATCATAAATCCAGTGAGATCCCTGAATTCCGTAGTCTGTCGAAATGAATTCTTCCGTTTGATCATCATTGACGAGGTGTATGTCGACGGCTCCCCAGTTTAGCGGAAGAACATCGAAATAGTATTCAGCAATGCCCTGAACTATGCCTTCTGAGGTGCGCGTGGTCCAAGAATAGGCATTCTCTAGATCTTCTTCGACGACAGTTACATAGTAAAAGTCTCTGTATGACGCGGTTCTTACGCGACCGTCATCAAATTGGGTTACTTGTTGAACCTCGTTGAAGGTAACTAAATCCGTGGATGTAAATATCGTGGTCCAACCCGTGACATCGTTATGATCGATGCGCAATTCCGTCACGATATGATTGTATGAGTATTCACCTTCTGACATCTCATAGGTCTGTGAAATCTCGATGCCATTGTCATAGACTATATTCGAGGCAACCAGCACACCGTTTTCGTCAAACTCTTGAACACGGGTATCCCAGCTAAACTGGTTGTCAGTGTCAACTTGTGTCGTGATGGGCATGGCAACAAATTCCTCATATTTTTTGTCTTAATTCGTTGATTTTTATTGAAACCACCCCACAAAAACAACCCACAGATGTGGAAACAATCGGATCCCCTGCCCCAGCACACGAAAAAGCCCGCCTGAGTGCTCAGACGGGCCTTTGAACTGTTGCCTAGGTTAGGCTTAGTTCTTCATTTTTGCCACTTCAGCTGCGAAATCTTCTTTTACAACTTCGATGCCTTCGCCCACCTCGATGCGCGAGAAGCCAGTGATCACAACGCCAGCTTCAGCAGCAGCTGCGCCAACAGTCAGGTCTGGGTTAACAACGAATTGCTGATTGAGCAAAGTGATTTCAGCCATGTATTTCTGCATACGGCCAACGATCATTTTCTCGATCACGGCGTCTGGCTTGCCAGATTCACGTGCGATCTCGATCTGAACGCTCTTCTCTTTTTCAACAACTGCTGGGTCAAGATCTGCTTCGGACAAGGACACTGGGTTCACAGCAGCGATGTGCATGGCAACCTGTCGGCCGAATGCTTCGTTGTCGCCAGTCATCGCAACCAGAACGCCGATGTTGCCCATGTCTGTGGCAGCAGCATTGTGCACATAGGACACAACTGTTTCGCCTTCGAGTGTCGCCATACGGCGCACGGACATGTTCTCACCGATGATCGCAATTGCGTCTGTTACAGCTTGCTCAACTGTCTTGCCGCCCATGTCAGCCGCTTTGAGTGCGTCGGTATCGCCAACGGTCAAAGCAACGTTTGCGATTTTCGCAACCATAGCTTGGAAGTCAGAGTTCTTCGCAACAAAGTCGGTCTCGGAGTTCACTTCAACAGCGATACCCTTGCCACCAGAAACAGCAACGGCAACAAGGCCTTCTGCAGCTGTACGGCCAGATTTTTTCGCAGCTTTTGCTAGGCCCTTGGTGCGCAGCCAGTCAACGGATGCTTCCATGTCGCCATTGTTTTCAGTCAACGCTTTTTTAGCGTCCATCATGCCTGCGCCAGTGCTGTCGCGCAGTTCTTTTACCATTGCAGCGGTAATTGCCATGTTAACTCTCCATTACGGAATTTAAATTGGGTCGAGGCAGGGTTCACCCCTGCCCCGTATCAGTTTTGCGAAAACAGCTTACTGCTGTTCAGCAGCAACAACTTCTTCTGCGAACTCTTCCATCGCGCCCATGTCAACGCCAGCGGCGCCAAGCTGAGCCTGCATGCCGTCGAGGGCTGCACGTGCTGCGAGGTCAGTGTAAAGCGCGATTGCGCGTGCCGCATCGTCGTTGCCTGGGATGATGTAATCAACGCCATCTGGGGAACAGTTTGTGTCAACGATAGCGATCACAGGAATGCCGAGCTTTTTCGCTTCAAGGATTGCGAGGTCTTCTTTGTTGACGTCGATGACGAACAACAGGTCAGGAACGCCGCCCATTTCGCGGATACCGCCCAAGGAAGCTTGCAATTTGCCCTGCTCACGCTCCATGCCAAGACGCTCTTTCTTGGTCAAACCTGCGAAACCGTTCTCGGAAGCCTCGTCAATCGCCTTCAGACGGTTGATGGACTGGGAAACAGTCTGCCAGTTTGTGAGTGTGCCGCCGAGCCAGCGGTGGTTCATGTAGAACTGTGCGCAACGCTCTGCCGCATCAGCAACAGGCTTTTGCGCCTGACGCTTTGTGCCAACAAAAAGAACGCGGCCGCCCTTTGCGACTGTGTCGCGGATAACCTGCAAAGCTTCAGCAAGCATTGGAACTGTTTGTGTCAGGTCCATGATGTGAATGCCGTTGCGGCTACCGTAAATGTGGTTTTGCATCTTTGGGTTCCAGCGCGCTGTCTGGTGGCCAAAGTGAACGCCTGCTTCAAGCAATTGGCGCATGGTGAACTCTGGAAGAGCCATGTTGGTATTCCTTTTCCGGTTTTAACCAAGGACGGAGGGTGAAGGCGCAGAATGCGACAACCGGTGGATTATTTGGGATTTCTCCCCAAGTAACCCGCCCCCGTCTGGGGATTTCGTGCCGCCCCTTTAGCTGCAGTTTTGGGGCGGCGCAAGTCTAGATAGCAAATTGCGCCGTTATCTAAAGAAATACCCTCTCAATGAACCAATATGCGCCGACAAAGGCGATGGCCGCAGAGGCAGGGATCGCCACGAGGCGGCGGAAGGCCGCGACGTGGTCGCGCAACTGGATGGAGCCCACGCAAAGCACAAAGATCACCAGTAGCGGTGCCGCAAAGAGCCAGACTGGTGCTTCCATCGCATCAACCAAACCGATCGGGTTCAACCAGATCAAAGCAGCCGCCGTCGCGATCAACACGCCGTAAAGCACAAAACCTTGCGACGCTTCATTCTCGCCGCGATCCACCCGCAATGCTTGCCAAACGCACAAGAACATCACGATGATCACCGCCAATTGGCCCAGTTCGACACCGATGTTAAACCCGATCAGCGCAGGCACAAAGGACGCTTCTGGCAAGCCAAACTCGGCCAGCACAGAGGCAAAGCCAAGCCCGTGCAATAAGCCAAAACCAAAGACAACGAACGGACGCCAGCGGCTTAGATTGCTGAGGAAGATATTTTCAACTGCAACATAAACAATCGAGGCGGCAATCAGCGGCTCTACGATGCTACCCGGCAAGACGACATAGCCCAACGCGGCGAGCGCCAGCGTGATTGTATGGGCCAGCGTGAACAGCGATATCTGCAACAGCAGTGGACGCATTTTTGACGACAGGAAGAACAGCCCCAAGACAAACAAAATGTGATCAAGACCTTTCGGCACAATGTGATCAAACCCGACAGGGATATAGCTCACAAATGTTTCCCAGCCCGTCGCCTGCCCGCCACCTGCCAAAACAATCGGATCAGATAACGCGCCCGCTTCCAAGTACCCGTCATAAGGTGCCTCAACACCCATCTGGCGCAGAACGAGCACGCCGAATTCTTTGGCCCAGCCAACTTGTACCTCTTTTGAGCCCGCAGGCAATGCCGCCGTGAAGCTGATTTCGGACGCACGTGTGACCTCGATGTCGCCCAAAGGCCCTACTGCAACACCAATAAGCTCCGGTGTAATCGCCACACCATCAGCCGTAATCGTCATACTCTCGGCCATCTGAGGCCAGAACGTCTGAAAACGCGCTTCCAACGCCGCAGGCTCCATCGCCCGCAACGCATCATATGTCGATGCTTCTGCGGACAGGGCCGTGTCAGACACATCCGTCATATCAATGCCCGCGATAAAGCTTTCCAAATTTAGCCGCACATCAAATTGCAACTGATCACCGTCTTGGGTCATATCCGCGATAGAGGGCAAAACCTCATGTGCATAAGCAGATGACAGGGTTGTAACCCAGATCAGAACGGCGCTTGACAATGCGCGGACAAAAGCCAGTTTGGAGGGTAACGAAAAGGAATGCGACATGCGTAAATTTGCTCTCATATTAGGTCTTTTGGCGGGTCCGGTCTCGGCCCATGAATTTTGGTTGGAGCCAACCGCCTATCAGGTCCCTTCGGACGGTAGGCTGGTCGCTAATATTGTCAATGGACAGAATTTTGAGGGGGTGATCTTACCGCTTGTGCCGCAGCGTATCGCAAACTTTGCCAAATTCGCAGGGGACCTCACTGCGATTGTTGAAGGGCGCACTGGCGATACCCCTGCCCTTGATAACCCAGCTTTGGCCGAAGGACTAAACGTTGTCGCATATCAGGCCCGCAACGCCACCGTGGATTATGAGAACTGGGAGAAGTTCCAGAAGTTCCTCACGCACAAAGACCTCGGTGACCAGCTATCCAATCACGAAGCCCGCGGATTACCGTTAGAGGGCTTCAAAGAGGTTTACTCGCGATACTCCAAGACCTTGATTGGTGTCGGCAACGCAATCGGCGCAGATCGTAGGGTCGGCCTTGAGACCGAAATCCTGGCACTGACCAATCCCTATACAGACGACCTCTCGGTTGGGATGCGTGTTCAGGTCTACTATCGCAATGATCTGCGCGCTGACACGCAAGTCGAAGTGTTCGAGAAAGCGCCTGATGAAACGGTCATCATCACAACCGTGCGCACCGATGCTGAAGGTATTGCAACCGTGCCAGTCAAATCGGGCTACACCTATATGCTTGATGCCGTCGTTTTGAGAGAGCCTAGCGATGAGGTCGCCGCAGAAACAGGTGCTGTCTATCAAACCCTTTGGGCAAACTTGACTTTTGCAGCCCCCTGACTTGCGCTGCCCCCCAACCTGCGCCAAAAGCGTTCCATGAAGAAAGCACCTGATATTCTTTGCGTGGGCTCTGTCCTTTGGGACGTGATCGGACGCGCCGCCAATCACATGCGTGTGGGTTCTGACGTGCCGGGGCGCATCACGCGCTTGCCCGGCGGTGTTGCTATGAACATCGCGATGACCCTGCGCCGTTTTGGTATGACGCCTGCACTTCTGTCGGCCATTGGGCGCGACGCCGAGGGCGAGGAACTCGTCGCCGAGGCCACCCGTATGGGTCTGGTGACCGATCACCTCTACCGCTCTGATGATCTGCCAACCGACGTCTATATGGCGATCGAAGGGGCCAACGGCCTGATTGCGGCAATCGCCGACGCGCACTCGCTTGAGGCCTCAGGCGACAAAATTCTGCGCCCCCTCACCGACGGACGCCTTGGATCACTGGACTCTCCGTATAAGGGGACGGTCGCCCTCGACGGTAACCTCACCGAGGACCTCCTGCAAACCATCGCCACCTCACCGCTTTTTGTGAACGCTGATCTGCGTGTGGCTCCTGCGTCCCCCGGGAAAGCGGCGCGGCTTTTGGCGCTGATGGATCATCCGACGGCGACGATTTACGTGAACTTGGAAGAGGCGGGCCTACTCTGCCAAACCACGTATGAAACCTCATCCGAAGGCGCTGCCGGTCTGCTCAAACGCGGCGCGCACCGTGTTCTGGTCACCGACGGAGGTAACGCCGCCGCCGAAGGCACCGCAGGTGACATCATCACCCACACCCCGCCCGCCGTCATGGTCACACGCGTGACAGGGGCAGGCGACACATTCATGGCGGCCCACATCGCCTCCGAGGCGCAAGGCATGGATCGCGCGTCCGCGCTGACCCGCGCCTCAAACGCCGCCGCAACTTACGTTTCAGGAGAAACACCCCTATGACGATCCCTATGGTATTCAGCGGCGAAGTCGCAGCCGCCCGCAAATCTGGCACAGCCATTGTGGCGCTTGAGAGCACCATCATCACCCACGGCATGCCCTTCCCGCAAAACGTGGGAACCGCGCGGATCGTAGAGCAAGACGTGCGCGACGGCGGGGCTACGCCTGCAACAATCGCCGTGATGAATGGCAAACTGCATATCGGCCTTGAGGCAGACGAACTCGACAGCCTTGGCCAAGCGCAACACGTCGCTAAACTGTCACGCGCTGATATCGCGGCATGCATCGCCACAGGCGGCACTGGGGCCACCACGGTTGCGGCCACGATGATCGCAGCGCAGCTTGCGGGTATCTCCGTCTTTGCCACAGGTGGGATCGGCGGCGTGCACCGCGGCGCGGAAACCACCTTTGATATATCCGCCGACCTGCACGAATTGGCACGAACCGCCGTAACGGTTGTCGCCGCTGGGGCCAAAGCGATCCTTGATCTTGAGAAAACCTTTGAGGTCTTGGAAACCCTCGGCGTGCCCGTCATCGCCTACGGCCAAGACACCCTGCCCGCCTTCTGGTCCGCGACATCTGACATGCCTGCACCCTTGCGGATGGACACGGCGGCCCAAATCGCCAGCGCCCAAATCATGCGCACGGCCATGGGCCTCGCAGGTGGGCAGTTGATCTGCAACCCGATCCCCAAAGAGGCGGAAATCGCGGCTGCGGTCCTCGCACCTGTGATTGCCCAAGCGCTCGCAGAAGCCGAAGCACAGAAAATTAGCGCCAAAGCCGTGACACCATTCCTGCTCGATCGCATCTTCAACCTGACCGAAGGCCGCTCTTTGACGTCAAACATCGCCCTTGTGCGTAACAATGCGCGTTTGGCAGCCGAAATCGCGGCTGAAATGGTCAAACAACAAGGTTAATGGCGTCGTTGCTAAAGTTGTATGCAACCCTCAGTTTTCAGCTTTGCATGGCCATATGCGGTAAGATATCGCCTTCCCAAATTTCGAAAGTTGACGATGAAATATCAAATAATAACCAAGATTTGCTCTCTTTCAGTCGCACTTGTGATGTGGGTATTTCAACCTGCTCAAGCCGACCCTGTAACGGAAGGCATTGAATGCCTGCAGGCCCAACTCAACGATCTTGGCTAAAATGTAGGAGAAGTTGATGGCGCGTTTGGGCAAAAAACACGCACTGCGATAGATCGGTTAAGGCAAAGTGAAAAATTTGCCGACTTACCCGACGCCAACGGTGGAAATTCCATGGTGTTGTGCCGTCTACTCGCAGAAATAGATTCAAAAATGTCTGCACATTTCCCTGCCTCAGAAATGGGTGCGCATGCAATAATTGGGAACAATTTGAACAGGGGAACTACAGTACTTGCAAAACGACACTTTGACCAAACAATTAAAGAGTTGTTTGAGCATATTGGCTACAAACTTCCTTTGAATATCAATTTCATATTCTCAGCGGATCTGACCGAACTTATCGACGCCAGCTATGCAGCATTCGACGGGCAGGTTTCGAAACAGAGACTTTCCGACAGTTTGTCTCAGCTTTGCCCTGGGAAGTCGTTAGATGGTGCGATGTCACCAACTTTGATTGTCGTCTGCGGACATGCCTTTGACCCGAATTCCGGCGCAGGCCGTTTGCCGGTTCGCGATTTGCGTATTCTAATCGCACATGAAGCTGTTCATGATATTCAGCACCAACTTTCTGGACCGGTTATGAAAGATGCGCGACCGACACCGCGAGGACTGGGGGAGCGTTGGATCAAAGAGGCCGTGGCTCAAGCCATTGCACTAGAGGTCATTGACGGTGCTAATGCCGCACAAGAAGCGGCGGGTGAGCTGACGCAAGAAGAATTGGCGGCCATTCCAACGCTGTTAGAAAAGAGCAGCTACGCGAAAACCGACTATAATATTGGAGCGAAAATGGTCTGGAGGTTAACTAACGGCCGTTCCGCAGTTGAAGCGCTCGCCTATTTTGAAAATCTAGGATTGGGCATGCGAGATGCCGACGCATTTGAAACAGCGTTTGGTGTTTCAATGACTAGCATTTCTAATTGGTAGAGTAGACGCCTTTGCGGGGGGTGGACCATTGTTATACAGAACCAAATGAGCGCTATTTAGGATGTTCCTCGCTTGTCTTGCGGTGCTGCAGCTCCTAGATGTTCTGAAACCAAGGGCGGAACACCATGCAAATCGACCACTCAACAGACGATAAAAAGGTAAAGCGCGGGGTTTTTGCGCGTATTCGCGGCAACTTCCTTGCGGGTCTGATTATCGTCGCCCCTATTGGTCTGACATTCTGGCTGATCTGGACTGTTGTTGGTTGGGTCGACGGTTGGGTTTGGCCGTTTATCCCGCGTGATTTTCATCCTGAAGAAATGATTAACCACTATTTCGGCACCGAGGGCGCTCCGCCGATTACCGTGAACGTGCGCGGTATTGGTGTGGTCATTTTCCTCGTGTTCACAATAATTGTGGGCTGGATCGGCAAAGGTATCATGGGCCGCTCGCTCCTCCGATTTGGTGAGCGGTTGGTCGACCGTATGCCTGTTGTGCGTTCCATCTATAATGGTGTGAAACAAATCGCAGAAACTGTGTTTTCCCAACGGGATACGTCATTCGATAAAGCCTGTTTGATCGAATATCCACGGGTCGGTATTTGGGCCATCGCCTTTGTCTCGACCAATGCGAAAGGCGAAATCCATAGCAAAATTTCGGCCGATGGTAAGGAAATCGCAACAGTGTTCCTGCCAACAACACCGAACCCGACCTCTGGTTTTTTGCTATTTTTGTCACGCGCCGACATCAGAGAACTGGATATGAGCGTCGAAGATGCGGCCAAGCTCGTGATCTCGGCGGGCCTTGTCTACCCGCACGATAAGCCCGCAAGCGAACTTCAATAGTGTTCCCTGCCGCGGCGACAGGCTTTTCCACTGGTTTTTCATTGATCCTCGCCATTGGCGCCCAAAACGCCTTTGTGCTGCGGCAAGGATTGATCCGCAAACACGTCTTTTGGTTGTGCCTTCTCTGCGCCGTTTCCGACGCGATCCTCATTGCGGCTGGCGTTTTGGGCTTTGCGGCAATCGTCCAACAATGGCCGCTTTTACCACAAATCATGCGCTGGGGTGGCGCTGCATTCCTACTGGTTTACGGCGCACAACGGCTTTGGGCCGCCTATAAAGGTCAATACCACCTGCAACTTTCAGGCCATTCGGCGGGGCTCTGGGCGACCTTAGCAACCGCCGCCGCCTTCACATGGCTCAACCCCCATGTCTATCTCGATACCCTAGGCCTTATCGGTGCGGTATCGACGCAATATCACATGAACTTTGAACGCCATGCCTTTGGAATTGGGGCGATAACTTCGTCTTTTGTATTCTTCTTCGGCCTTGGTTATGGCGCCCGCCTGCTCGCTCCAATCATGCAATCGGCGCGAGCGTGGCAGGTTTTAGACGTTATCATCGGCCTCGTGATGTGGGCCTTGGCCGTGATGCTGCTGCTTTAAAGCGCCGTCCAACCACCATCGACGCTGATCGTGGTGCCTGTGATCTGGGCCGCCGCATCCGAGCACAAGAAATTGACCGTGCCGCCAAGCTGCTCGACAGTTGCAAATTCTTTCGACGGCTGACGCGCTAACATCACCTCGCGGATCACAGTTTCGCGGTCCATGCCGTATTCTTTCATTGTGTCGGGGATCTGCGCCTCAACCAATGGCGTCAGCACATACCCCGGGCAAACCGCGTTACAGGTGACACCTTTGCCCGCCGTCTCCAGCGCCGTCACTTTGGTAAAGCCCACGATCCCGTGCTTAGCCGCGACATAGGCCGACTTAAACGGAGAGGCCGTCAAGCCATGGGCCGATGCGATGTTGACCACACGGCCCCAGCCCCTCTTGCGCATCGCTGGAAGTGCTGCCGCAGTCGTATGGAAGGCAGAACTCAGGTTAATCGCGATAATTGCATCCCACTTCTCGGTGGGGAAGTCATCAATCGGCGCGACAAACTGTATACCCGCGTTATTTACCAGAATATCGCAGGTTCCTGCGTCTGCGATCAAGCGGCGGCAATCGGCGCCCTTGGACATATCGGCCGCGATATAGCGGACCGTCACACCAAACTCGGAGGCAAGGCTTTTGGCGAGCGCGTGATCTTCCGCGCGGTCGGTGAAGGAGTTCAGCACGACATTCGCGCCAGCGCGGGCCAATTCACGGGCGACGCCAAGGCCGATCCCCGAATTTGACCCTGTCACAACGGCAGTTTTCCCAACAAACGACATAAGCGATTCTCCGATTCCCAAATTCAATTTGTGTGAATATAGATGCTGCAACTGCAAAGACCACCGTTCAATCAATGCCTTGCGATGGGCATAGAGACCTTAATTTCTTAGGGTTGCGGGAATGAGCACTGCAAATCGGGCCAAAAAAAACGCCCGCACAAGGCGGGCGTAAAGTTATTGAGGCAGGTTTCATACAGGCAAGAAACCTATCGAGCAGTAAGGGTGTTATAAGCTTTTCATTGCCAGCGGCCAAGCTAAAAGTTTGAATTGTCTAAGAACCCTCTCTAGGCTGAAGTTCAATGCAGACAGGGACCAGAGGAATTGTTGCCAATATGAAACCAGAGTTTTTCGCGAATTTACGCAAGATTGGGGCCTCGGCCGCATTTGTATTTACCGCCACGGCGGCAATGGCCGAACCAAAGCATGGCATAGCTATGTATGGTGAACCCGCCCTACCACCAGATTTCGTGTCGCTCCCTTATGCGAACCCCGATGCGCCATTGGGTGGAAAGTTGGTAACCGCAAACGTGGGCACCTTCGACAGCCTCAATCCCTACATCCAAAAAGGGAATGTCCACTGGCAGATTCAGTATCTTACCGGCGACAGTCTGATGGGTCGTTCGTTGGACGAGCCGTTTTCGCTTTATGGCGTTATTGCCGAATCGATTGAGACCGGACCGAATCGCGAGTGGGTCGAATTCACGCTGCGTGAAAACGCGACCTTCACCGATGGCAGCCCGATTACGGTCGAAGATGTGATGTGGTCCTACGAGACCCTCGGCACCCAAGGCCACGGGCGCTACCGTGGCTTTTGGGAGAAAGTCGCTTCCATGGAGCAGACAGGCCCACGCTCAATCAAATTCACCTTTAACGAGGCCGACAACGAATTGGCCCTCTTGGCTGGTTTGCGCCCGATCCTAAAGAAAGCGCAGTGGGACGGTGTTGAGTTTGGTGAAAGCGGTTTGGACATCGTCCCAATCGTCTCTGGCGAATACAAAATCGCAGACTTTGAGGCTGGTCGCTTTATCTCTTTCCAGCGCGACCCTGACTATTGGGGCAAAGACATCCCCTTCATGCGCGGCGTTGGGAACCTTGATGAGGTCCGCCTCGAATTCTTCGGTGATGAAACGGCGGCCTTTGAGGCGTTTAAAGTGGGTGAAGTGAACACGCACCGCGAATTCAACGTCGCCAAATGGGACAGCCAGTTTGACTTTGAGCTGTTCAACAATGGCGACATCGTCAAATCTATTCTGCCACACGAACGCCCGTCTGGCATGACTGGCTTTGTGATGAACTCGCGCCGCGATCAGTTTAGTGACTGGCGCGTTCGTGATGCAATGATGCAGGCCTTCAATTTTGAATTCATCAACGAGGCGATGACAGGCTCACAGCAGCCGCGCATTACCTCTTATTGGTCGAACTCACCGCTTGGCATGGATCACGGTCCTGCTGCGGGTAAGGTTAAGGAATTCCTTGACCCCTTCGCTGCTGATCTGATCCCAGGCACACTTGAGGGCTACTCCCTGCCCGTCTCTGATGGCTCAGAGCGGAACCGTGCAGGTATCGGCGCAGCATTGGCGCAACTTGAGGCCGCTGGTTGGACTGTGCAGGACGGTGTGTTGAAAAACGCTGAAGGCAAACCGTTCACTTTTGAGATCCTGCTCGAAAACGGCAGCTCTGAGAACGCGGCCATCATTGACATGTACACACAGTCGCTGGGTCGTATCGGCATCACGCCTTCGGTGGCCTCTGTCGATGGCGCGCAATACAAAGAACGCACCGACGCCTTTGATTTTGACATGACCTACTATCGTCGCGGTGTTTCGCTTTCTCCGGGCAATGAGCAATACGCTTATTACGGCTCCGAGCGTGCTGACGAAGTTGGCGGTCGTAACTTGATGGGCGTGAAATCCGCAGCAGCGGACGCCATGATCGGCAAGCTGCTCACCTCTGAAAGCCAAGACGATTTTGTCGCGGCCGTGATGTCCCTTGATCGCGTGTTGACCGCTGGACGCTATGTGATCCCGATCTACCAGTGGAACATCAGCCGCATCGCGCACTCCAAAAATCTGCACTTCCCCACAGATTTGCCGATCTTTGGCGATTGGCCGGGTTGGCAACCAGATGTCTGGTGGTATGAAGAGTAAATCAAACGGGCCAGCAGCGATGCTGGCCCAACCATTTTGGACCCTGATATGATGATCAAACGTATAACCGTTGCCTTACTTCTCTCAACCCTGTCGGCCTGTGCAGTCGCCAAAACCGCAGGAAGCGTGGCCGTAGGCGCTGGTCAAGTTGTCTTGGGTGCGGCTGACGTCGTGTTGTAACTAAAGCAGGTCACTAAACACCATGAATATCCTTGTTCTTTGCACGGGCAATTCCGCGCGCTCTATTCTACTCGAAACGATCCTTTCGGAACTCTCAGACGGACGGATTAAAGGATTCTCCGCAGGCTCAAAGCCCGCAGGCAAGGTTCACCCGCAATCCCTGAAACTTCTCAGCGGCCTGAACTTCCCTACCAAAGACCTACGCTCAAAAAGCTGGGATGAATTCGGCGGCGACACAGCCCCCGTCATGGACGCCGTGATTACCGTTTGTGGCTCAGCTGCTGGCGAGACTTGTCCCTTTTGGGCAGGCGCCCCAATACGCGTGCATTGGGGCGTCGAAGACCCTGCCGCTGCCGCCGAGGCCGATTGGGAAGACGCGTTCCAAACCGCCTATGACAAACTGCACACCCGCGCCCAAGCGCTCTTTGCCCTCCCTTTCGAAGACATGGACCGCGCAGCACTAACCAAGGAGTTGAGCCGCATTGGTACACTCTAACCGTAAAAAACTCTTATCAGAGGCGCTTGGCACCGCTTTTCTGCTCATCGGTGTTGTGGGCTCTGGCATCATGGGCGAAAACCTCGCCGGTGGAAATACAGCGATCGCATTGCTGGCAAACGCCATCGCCACAGGCTGCATCCTCTATGTGATCATCACAACACTCGGCCCGATCTCGGGCGCGCATTTCAACCCCGTCGTGACCGTGGCCTTTGCCTTGCGCGGCGAACACGCTTGGGGAGGCGTCGCTCCCTATATCAGCGCCCAAATCATTGGCGGTATCTTAGGTGTCTGGGCGGCTCATCAGATGTTCGACCTCACAATTCTGCAATCCTCCACAACCCTCCGCACAGGCATCAACCAATGGTCGTCCGAAATCATCGCGACTTTCGGCCTCTTGTTCGTGATCTTCGGCGGGGTCAAACATAAGCCTGATACGGTGCCGACCCTTGTGGCGCTCTATATCACGGGTGCCTATTGGTTCACGTCCTCAACCAGCTTTGCCAACCCAGCCGTAACCATCGCACGTGGATTCACAGATACATTCGCAGGAATTCACCCCAACAATGTTTTGATGTTCATTGGCATGCAAATCGTTGGCCTCATCGTCGGTCACTTTGTGCTGACACGCCTTTTCTCAGACGAGCGACGTGACCCATAAAACCGTCGCGTCATCCGCGCTGCTCGAAATGAGGTTATGGCCCATCGACGCATCGTAATAAGCGCTATCGCCGCGCTTCAGATGCAGCGGCTCATAGAACTCCGTGAACAACGTCACAGTCCCCGTCAGAACATATAGAAATTCTTCGCCATCATGGCGGACCCAACCGTCGAAATCCTCCATCGCGCGCGCGCGAATACGGGCGCGATATGGCAGCATCTTCTTGACGCTTAGGCTTTCGGCCAGAATGTTGTGCTCATAGGTTGTGGTGATCTGATGGGTGCCCTCGCCTGCCTTGGTCACGGCCATGCGGCCATTCACTTGGTCTTTTGAAGGCGGCGTAAAGAGTTGCGGCACCGAAATCTCCAACCCGATCGCCAACTTTTTGAGCGCATCATAAGTCGGCGACATCTGCCCATTCTCGATCTTGGATAAGGTAGAGCGCGCAAGCCCCGCCTGTTTGGCCGCTTGCTCCAAGGTCCAGTTCCGAGACTTGCGCAGATCACGCACACGCACACCCAAATCCATCGGCTGCCCCGTCGTGTGGCTGCCGTCTTCATGGGCAATGCGGATCAAGTTTTTCGGATCAATATCAGACATTCCACCTTCATAGTTTGCAGGTCCGACCCTTGCAACCATCACGCGTCGGGCGTAGCGATAGAAAATGACCTTTTTACCCGCACCCACGCCCTTTAATATGGCAGCCCATGTGCTGCGCCACGCAGCTGATCTCGCTGGTAAAGTGGCGCTATCTATTGTGGCCCCTGACGGTTCCCAAGACTGGACCTACGCTCAGCTTGAGAGCGCTGTGCGCGGCTGTTCGACGGGTCTGCTGAACCTAGGCCTTGCTGCTGGCGACCGCGTGATCCTGCGCCTTGGTAATACCGCTGATTTCCCAATCACCTATCTGGCCTGCATCGCCGTGGATCTGATCCCCGTGCCGCTTTCTGCGCAACTGACAGCACCCGAGGTCGCCAAAATTAGCGCCAATATCCAACCCGCGCTCACGATCCAATCCGATGATATGCCCGTCGCGTCTGGGTCAACATTCCCCGCCGACGGATTGCATGCGCTCTACACTAACCTTCCTGCGTCCTACACCATGGGCGATCCGAACCGCCCCGCCTATATCATCCACACCTCAGGCACCTCGGGCCAATCGCGCGGCGTAATCCATGCACATCGCGCGGTTTGGGCAAGGCAAATGATGTGGGACGGCTGGTATGGCTTGCAGCCCTCGGACCGCCTCCTTCACGCTGGCGCATTCAACTGGACCTACACACTCGGGACAGGTCTCATGGACCCTTGGGCCATCGGGGCCACGGCCCTCATCCCCGCCGACGGAACCGACGCGAGCACCCTGCCCGCGCTCCTCGCGCAATATCGCGCCACGATCTTCGCCGCAGCCCCCGGTGTTTACCGCCGCCTCCTGCGCGCCGAGATGCCTGCGCTGCCGCATCTGCGCCACGGCCTATCTGCTGGTGAAAAGCTTCCCGAAGACACAGCAACCCTTTGGCGCAGATCCACTGGCACGGATATCCACGAGGCCTTTGGCATGTCCGAATGCTCGACGTTCGTCTCAGGCAGCCCCGCAAACCCAGCCCCCGCAGGCGCGTCAGGCTTCCCGCAATCAGGCCGCAACGTCGCCATCATCCAGAATAGCCAGCCCGTTACGGCAGGCCAAATAGGCACAATCGCAATCCACCGCAGCGATCAAGGGTTGATGCTCGGCTACCTGAACGCCCCCGAGGAAACCGCCGCCAAATACGACGGCGATTGGTTCCTCACCGGTGATATGGGCCAAATGGACCAAAGCGGTGCAGTTACCTATGCAGGCCGCGCCGATGATATGATGAATGCAGGCGGCTTTCGTGTCAGCCCGATTGAGGTAGAAGATGCACTCACGGCCCATCCACTGATCCACGAGTGCGCTGCAACCGAGATCAAAATCAAACAGGACGTGTGCGTCATTGCGGCCTTTTACACCAGCGCAGATGTGATAGATGAAGCGCAAATTACGGCCTTTTGCGCCGAGATCCTCGCAGGCTACAAACGCCCGCGCCTCTTTATCCGCGTTGAAACCTTACCGCGCGGTGGCAACAACAAACTCTTGCGGCGCATTTTACGCCAAGACTGGGAGACCTCACATGGTCAAGCTTGATATCATTTCCGATCCGATCTGCCCGTGGTGCTATATCGGCAAAACCAACCTCGACAACGCGCTTTTGCAATTCCCAGACCACCCGTTCTTCATCGAATGGCACCCGTTCCAATTGAACCCCGACATGCCCAGCGGCGGGATGGATCGGCGCGAATACCTCGAGACGAAATTCGGCGGCAAAGAAGGCGCGGTCAAGGCCTATGCGTCCGTGGTGGAACATGCCGAACGCGTCGGCGCTCTGATCAATTTCGACGCGATGAAAGTCACACCTAACACTATCGACGCCCACCGCCTAATCCATTGGGCAGGCATCGAACAGCGGCAATCCTTCGTCGTTGACCTGCTGTTCAAGGCCTACTTTGTGGAAGGGCGCGACATTGGCAGCCACGAGGTTCTGGCAGACATCGCCGACACCGCTGAAATGGACGCAGCCATGGTCACGCGCCTGCTGGCAACCGACGAAGATACCCAAATGCTACGCGACCGTGACGCCCATAGCCGCAAAATGGGCGTGAACTCCGTGCCGACGTTCATCGTGGCCTCACAGCACGCTGTGCCCGGCGCGCAGCCAACTGAAACTTGGGTGCAAATCATCACCGATATCCAAGCCCAAATCGCCGCCACCGCGCAGGCCGAAACATAAAGAAGTAAGCCAATGCAGGCCCCAACCAAAAAACTCCACGAGCGCGAATTCATTGCACTCGTCGCAATGCTCTTTGCCTCTGTTGCGTTCTCAATCGATGCCATGTTGCCCGCGCTTTCGACCATCGGCGAAGAACTCTCTCCCGCCGATCCATCACGCGCGGCACTGGTGGTTGGCATCTTTGTACTTGGCATGGGGCTCGGCACACTCTTCTCCGGTCCGCTCTCAGACGCATACGGGCGAAAGGCCTTGGTCCTTTGGCCATTTGCGGCCTTTATCGCAGGCTCGCTCCTTTGCGCCATCGCCCCAACGTTTGAGCTGCTTCTTGCAGGCCGCTTTATCCAAGGTATCGCCGTCGCAGGGCCAAGGATCGCAGGCATGGCAATGGTCCGCGATCTGTATTCGGGCACAAAAATGGCCTCGATCATGTCGCTTGCAATGATCATCTTCGGACTTGTACCTGCCGTCGCACCGCTCATCGGGCAGGCAATCAATAACGCCTTTGGCTGGCACAGCATTTTCATCGCCATGGCCGCACTTGGCGTCGTTCTCTCAATTTGGTTCGGTTTGCGCCAGCCTGAATCCCATCCTGTGGAAGCACGCCGACCCATGCGGATCGGCACGCTCTGGGACGCCACCAAAATGGCGTTCAGCAACCGCGTTTTCCGCTATAGCGTTGCGGTTCTGACCTGCCTTTATGGCGCGCTGTTCACGCAAATCTCACTGATCCAACCGATCTTTGAGACTTACTACGACAAGGCCGAAAGCTTTCCACTTTGGTTCGGCGCAATAGCCCTTCTGACCATGTCCTCAAGCGTTATCAATGCCAAAATCGTAGGCCGCCTCGGTATGCGTAAAATCATCCAATCTGTGCTGATCGTGCAAATCATCTTGGCAAGCACTGTGACACTCGTTCAGCTCACCACAGGCACCCTACCGTTCTGGATGTTCTTCATCTGGGCCACGTCCGTTATGTTCGTCGTAGGCTTTACCTTCGGGAACCTGAACGCGCTGTCGATGGAACCGATGGGCAAGATCGCGGGCCTCGCGGCCTCAATCTCTGGCTCCATCTGCACTGTGCTTGCGGCCTTCATCTCTATTGGTGTCAGCCTCGTATTTGACGGCACACCATTGGCGCTGACAATCGGTGTGCTGGCCTGCGCGACCTCAGGATTTATTCTGATGCGCCTCCTTGGGCCACGCAGAGCAACCGACGAATCCTAGACCTTCTTAGCCTCGGCCAGCTTCGCGGCAAGATCACGGGCGATGTTAAATGCGCCTTGGATCTTGTCGCGTTCTTTGGACCAGTCTTGCAGAATGACAATCTTATTGTCCTTCACCTTCGCTTGACCGCGTTGCTCGTGAATGAAGTGAACAAGTCCTTCAGGTGACGCGAATTTATCGTTGTGGAACATGACGGTCGCGCCCTTTGGCCCTGCGTCCAGCTTGGCAATACCCGCCTTCTTGCACATCGCCTTGATGCGCACGACCAGCATCAGCGTATTCACCTCACGCGGCAATTTGCCAAAGCGGTCGATCAGTTCAGCAGCAAAGCCTTCAAGCTCCACTTTCGTGGTCAGTTCAGACAGGCGACGATACAGACCCAGACGGACATCCAGATCAGGCACGTATTCCTCTGGGATCAAAACAGGCACGCCCAGATTGATCTGTGGCGCCCAATGGCCATCGTCGATAATACCCTCGGCCTGACCAGAGCGGATCGCGTTGATCTGATCTTCGAGCATCTGCTGATAAAGCTCATAGCCCACTTCGCGCATCTGGCCCGACTGCTCTTCGCCCAGCAGGTTCCCTGCCCCGCGAATATCCAAATCTTGGCTTGCCAGCGTGAACCCCGCCCCAAGGCTGTCGAGGCTGCCCAAAACGCGCAAACGCTTTTGCGCCGTATCAGTCAGCTTCTGCCGCGGCTTGGTCGTAAGGTACGCATAGGCACGGGTCTTAGAGCGCCCAACACGGCCCCTGATCTGGTATAGCTGGCTCAATCCGAACATATCCGCACGCCAAACAACCATCGTATTCGCCGTCGGAATGTCGAGGCCCGATTCCACAATCGTGGTCGCCAGCAGGACGTCGTATTTCCCGTCATAAAACGCGTTCATACGGTCGTCGAGCTCCCCCGCCGCCATCTGACCAGTGGCCGAGATATAACTGACCTCTGGCACTTCGTTTTTCAGGAACGCTTCCATCTCTGGCATATCCGCAATGCGCGGCACCACAATAAACGATTGCCCACCACGATAATGCTCGCGCAGCAGCGCCTCACGGATCGTGATCGTGTCAAATTCGGACACATAAGTACGGATCGCCAAGCGGTCGATAGGTGGCGTGCCGATGATTGACAAATCCCGCACGCCAGACAAAGAAAGCTGCAAAGTCCGTGGGATAGGTGTCGCAGTTAATGTAAGAACATGCACATCGGTGCGGAGTTGCTTCAGGCGTTCCTTATGCTGAACGCCGAATTTCTGTTCTTCATCAATAACAAGCAAGCCAAGGTTCTTAAACCGCACGCCTTTGGCGAGCAACGCATGCGTTCCGATGATGATATCGGCGGTACCAGACGTGATTCCCTCACGGGTTAGCGTGGCGTCCCGCGCACTTACAAACCGTGATAAAGGTCTGACATTAATCGGAAAACCACGGAAACGCTCCGCGAAACTCTGATAATGTTGCCGTGCCAAAAGCGTCGTTGGCGCGATAATCGCCACCTGTACGCCCGACATCGCCGCCACAAAGGCTGCGCGGATCGCGACCTCGGTTTTACCAAAACCAACATCTCCACAGATCAAACGGTCCATCGGCTGACCCGACGCCAAATCCGTTAGAACATCGTCAATCGAGCTCAACTGATCGTCGGTTTCCATATAGGGAAAACGCGCCAAAAACTGATCCCAAAGCCCGTCAGGACGCTCCAAAACAGGCGCTGTGCGCAAGGCCCGCTCTGCCGCAACGCGAATAAGCCGCTCGGCAATCTGGCGGATACGTTCCTTAAGCTTCGCCTTCTTCGCCTGCCAAGCACCGCCACCAAGCTTGTCCAAAAGGCCCGTCTCATGGCCGTATTTCGACAGCAGTTCGATATTCTCAACTGGCAAGTAAAGCTTTGAATTTTCAGCATATTCAATAAGCAGACATTCGTGGGCCGCACCAATAGCTGTGATGACCTCAAGCCCGACAAACCGCCCCACACCGTGGTCGACGTGGACCACCAAATCCTCGGGCGCAAGGCTATTGGCCTCCGTCAAGAAGTTGTCGGCACGCCGTTTTCGCTTACCAGAACGGATCAAGCGATCGCCCAGCACGTCCTGCTCGGAAATCACCGTAAATTCTGGTGTCTCAAAACCCGCATCCAGCGTCCAAACCGCCAAATGCACCCCGTGTTTGCCAACACGTTTGAAATCGGACACAGGGATCGTCTCGGTGATCCCCTCATCCTCGATCAATCCCATTAGGCGCTCACGTGCACCTTCGGAATAGGACGCGATAATGACAGGTCCAACTTCAAGCTTTGCCTTAATATGACCCGCTAAAGCACCGAAAAGGCTAATGGTTTCCTGCTGACGTTCAGGCGCGAAATTTCGCCCATCGCGCGCGCCTGCATCAATGACGCCAACGCCTGTGGCCTGCTTGTTGGGCGAAAACTGCAAGACGCGCTTATCGGCCAAGGCCGCATCCCATGCCGCATCATCAAGATACAATAGTGCAGGTTTGGCAGGCTTATAAACACTGTCCATCCGCCCCTTTTGGGTCAGCGCGTGCATCCGCGTGCCGTATTGATCGGCGATGCTTTCCCAGCGCGCCAGACGCTGCGGGCTGATCTGGTCATCAAGGCTGATCGTGACCCGCGGCAGGTAATCAAACAGCGTTTCCAGATCGTCTTGGAAGAACCCGAGCCAATGCTCGATCCCCCCATGTTTACGCCCTGCACTGACGGCTTCATAAAGCGGATCATCAGTGCCCGCGGCACCAAATTCGATACGGTAATTTTGCCGGAACCGCGTAATCGCAGCCTCGTCCAAAATGACCTCGGACACAGGTGCCAGCTCGATATCTTTCAACGTCTCAGTGGTCCGCTGCGTATCAGGATCAAACCGTCGCGCGCCATCCAGAACATCGCCGAACAGATCAAGCCGAATTGGCCCTGTTTGCCCCGGTGGATAGATATCAATGATTCCGCCGCGCACCGCATAATCGCCCGCTTCCATCACAGTCGGGCTTTGCGTGAAGCCCATCCGCACAAGGAACTGACGCAAGGCACTTTCATCAATACGGTCACCAACGCGCGCCTTAAACGCCGCATCACGCAGCAAGGACCGCGCAGGCACCCGCTGGGTTGCGGCCGACATCGTGGTCAGCAGCACGAACTTCTCAGGCAAGCCATGCACAAGGCCCGCCAGAACCGCCATTCGAGCTGCAGAAATATCCGCATTGGGTGACACACGGTCATATGGCAAACAGTCCCAGCCTGGAAACACAAACACAGGCATATCGGGCGCAAAAAACGCAAGCGAAGACTGCAATGCAGCCAACCGCTTATCATCACGCGCGACATGGGCAACGGGGCCGCCCTTGGCGACTTCGTCAAGGATCAAACGCGCGTCAAACCCTTCGGGTGCGCCACTCACAATGATATGCTTGGAATTCTTCATAGCAGCCCACCTATCCCGCAACCGCGCCGTGTCAACCGCTTAGAAGACGCGAACAACTGCCAAATTGTGAAACATGCCATAAAGCGCAGTGGTGAAAATCGCGATCATCCCGATAATCTGGGTATAAAAGCGATGGCGATGCAGGACGGCAATCAAATCGTCGCCCGCAGGATTGGTCGCCTCTATCAGGCGACTGGTTGAAATGCCTAGGGCGCCGACAAATGACATCGGAAACAAGAGCAAGAACAGCGCCTGCGCAAATTCAACTTTGTACCAAAAAGCCAATGATGCCAGCGCGGTCAGTCCGAAAAACAGAAACCCGATCAACCACATCCCCGCAACGGCTGCAGTGTTTAACTGGCGGCTCGCATTGACACGGACCAGATCAGCCAGATCAATTTCTGCTTGGCCGCCCTGCCGCTTTGCGCGTTGAACCATGTCATACGGCACGCCAAGGACCCAGTGACTTACAGTTGACCATGCAATGGCAATGAATAGCCAATACCAAAGGCTTGAGAACGACCGAAGGTCGATCACTTGCAAAATAGCTTTATTCCAATCCAACGTCGTGGCCTGACTTTGTTTCTTTGCGATTATTGCGACAATACCTGCGCAAGTTGAGGTTGCCCAGACTTGCGAGCATACAAAATCCATGCCACCAAAAGGGTGTGACCAGAAAGGCCCGCATTATGAAACCGACCGTCCCTTCCTTCCCCGCCATGCGCTTACGGCGAATGCGCCAAAGCCCTGCCTTGCGTAGTCTTGTGAGCCAGAATTCACTTTCGCCCAGTGATCTTATCTGGCCGATCTTTGTGATGGACGGAACGGACACAGAAACGCCGATTGCGTCAATGCCCGGTGTGACGCGCAAAACCGTTGATCGCGCCGTGATTGCCGCCCGCGAGGCCCACGCCCTTGGTATTCCAGCGATCTGCATCTTTCCCTATACGGGGATGGACGCGCGAACCGAGGATTGCGCGCTCGCTTGGTCGCCTGAGAATATCTCAAACCAAGCGATCCGCGCCATCAAAGACGCTGTGCCTGACATTGCGATCATGACCGATATCGCGCTCGATCCGTATAACGTCAACGGCCACGACGGCTTTGTTGAGAATGGCGAGATCGTGAATGATCGTACGGTCGAGGCGCTGGTGAAAATGGCGCTGGCACAGGCGAAGGCTGGGGCCGATATCCTTGGGCCGTCGGATATGATGGATGGTCGGATTGCGGCGATCCGCGCAGCTCTCGAATCCGAGCGCCACCAGAACGTCACGATCCTGTCCTACACGGCCAAATACGCCAGCAGCTTTTACGGCCCATTCCGCGATGCGGTTGGCGCATCATCTGCCCTCACTGGCGACAAAAAAACCTATCAAATGGATCCCGCAAATTCAGACGAAGCCTTGCGTTTGGTCGAGCGTGACCTGATGGAAGGCGCCGATATGGTCATGGTCAAACCTGGCATGCCTTACCTCGACATTTGCCGCCGCGTGAAAGACACGTTCGGCGTGCCAACCTTTGCCTACCAAGTGTCTGGCGAATACGCGATGCTGCAAGCCGCCGCACAAAACGGCTGGCTCGATGGCGACGCTGTCATGATGGAAAGCCTGATGTGCTTCAAACGCGCAGGTTGCGACGGCGTTCTCACCTATTTTGCGCCTGCGGCAGCAAAGATCCTGAACGGCTAATCACTGACCGTTCTGGGGCAAACCATCCGTTATGCCATAATAATCGCCCTTATCATCCGTAAAAATATGGAGCGCCAATTGCGACTGGGTCGGCCCGTCAAAGGCCCCCATCGCAATCGCAGTCCAGTCTTGGAACAAGGGATCAAAAAACATGAAGCATCCGCAGGTTTTACAAAACCCGCGACGCACCTTTTCCGAGGCTTGATACCACGTCACATTGTCCGCGCCCGTCACCGTCACAGCAGATTTCGGAAATTCCGCCGAGGCCCAATAATGACCCGATTGCTTGCGGCAGCGCGAACAATGGCAGGCGTTTGGTGCAGATATCGGAGCAGCCACATCGACAGTTACCGCACCGCAATTAAACGAGGCTTTTGGCATAAATCCCCCTTTCTTGGTCACATTTCGCTCATCCATCATCTAATGCGTGACAGATTCGCGCAAATTGTTTATGTAACAATTGAAAGAGGCGGAAACAGCCTCTGAAAACAAGGCATAGAGGCAGTATTATGACCCATCTCACTCGAAGGACATTCGCGCTTGGCGCGGTGGCTGGAACCAGTTTGGCTGCGTGCGGCAACGGTATCGGCGGCAACGGCGCATCAACAATTGACGCCCGTGTTGGCAGCACCGTTAACTTCATGTTTGACCGCTACCCTGGCACACGTGATCTCGCTGGAAAATCCGCGGGCATGCTGGTGATGCCGCTTGTAACCGAAGTTGGCCTTGGCCTTGGCGGCTCTTTCGGGCGCGGCGCTTTGCAAGTTGGCGGCTCGACCGTCGATTACTACTCGGCGGCTTCTGGGTCTGCGGGCCTGCAGATTGGAGCGCAGCAATATAGCCACGTTCTGTTCTTTATGACACAAAACGCGTTGATTGATTTCCGTCAATCGCAAGGTTGGGCCGCTGGTGCCGACCTCGAATATGCGATCAATGACCAAGGTGAAACCCTGCGCGCCGAGACAACCACGTCATTGGCGCCAGTCATCGCTGTCGTCTTTGCCCAAGCAGGTCTGCGCGTTGGTGCCACCCTAGAGGGCACCAAATACACTCGGATCATTCCGTAAGCCATTGAAGTGCTGCGGGTTTTACGCCCGCAGCTTTTCGCCTTTCGGATCAAACGGCGGCTCTGACAAGACGACACCACGATGCGGCTTGCCTAAAATCATGACGTCCACTTCCGTGCCAGCAGCAACGCCTTTCAGATACCCAAGTGCGAGCGACATCTCGACCCCATATCCGTAAGTGCCTGAACTGACGCGCCCAACAGGCGTGCCATCGGTCAGGAAAATAGGCTCGCCACCAGTGGCATCTGCCGTGGTCACCTCCGTCACATGGATCAATGACATCACTTCACGTGGTGCATTATCTTTGATCCGTAAGTATGCGTCTTTATGAAGAAATTCCTTCTCAAGCTTGATCAAACCAGCCAAACCAACTTCCTGCGGCCAATACTCAGGCGAATACTCGCGAGACCAAGATCCATAGCCTTTCTCAACACGCAACGACATCAACGCACGGCTCCCAACTGGCCCCGCACCAACGGCTTTACCCGCATCCAAAAGCGCCTCGTATAGCTTCAATTGATCCGCTTGCTCGCAATGTAATTCCCAACCCAGATCACCCGTAAACGACACACGCAGCGCCACAACAGGCACACCCGCAATCTCGATCTGCTGTGACCGCATGAACGGGAACGCCGCCGTGCTCAGGTCCGCATTGGTCAAACGGGTCAGCAATTCACGCGACTTCGGTCCTGCCACGTTAAACCCACACATAGCATCCGTACGGCTCTCAAACGTCGTGCCCTCGGGCAGCGGGACCATCTTCCAGAAACGGCTGTGATACCGCTCTGACATACCGCCGCCGATGATCATAAACTCATCATCCGACAGCTTTGTCACAGTGAAGTCGCCCGCAATCCCGCCACGCACGCCAATCAGCGGCGTCAGGCAAGACCGCCCAACCAGCTTTGGCATATTATTAGCGAAAACGGCATTGAGCCAATCAGCAGCGCCAGCACCTTTCACAAAATACTTCGCAAAGTTGGAGATATCGATGATGCCTGCATGCTCCCGCAGCATCCGCGCCTCGGTCCCCACAGGCTCAAACCAGTTCTGGCGGGTAAAGCCATTCGTGTCCTTGGTTCCAACTTCTTCGGCAAACCACAACGGATGTTCCCAGCCATAGTTGAGCCCCATCACAGCACCCATGGATTTCTGCAAATCATGCGCTGGCCGCACGCGTACAGGGCGTCCTGCGGCGCGTTCTTCGTTCGGGAAGTGGATCGAGAAACGGTTCGCATATTGGTCGCGCACACGCTCTTTCGTAAACGCTTCGTCGGCCCATTTGCCAAACCGCGCCACATCCCACGCAAACATATCGTATTGGCTTTCGCCCTCGATCATCCATTGCGCTGCCACCAGTCCCATACCGCCTGATTGGCTAAATCCTGGAATAATGCCGTTACAACAGAAGTAGTTGCGCAAATCAGGGTGCGGACCATACAGCACGTTACTATCAGGCGACCAGATCATCGGGCCGTTAATAACCCGCTTAATTCCAGCAGAGCCAACAACAGGCACGCGGTCGATCGCGCGCATCATATTGTCCTCAATCCGCTCCAGATCGTCGGCAAACAACTCATGGCCAAAGCCTTGCGGTGTGCCATCCTCAGCCCAAAACTTCATGTTCTTCTCATATGCGCCCACTAGCAAACCCTTGCCCTCTTGGCGCAAGTAATACTCACCATCACGGTCGGCCACAGAGGGCAAACGACGATCCATCGCCGCAATTTCAGGGATGCTCTCTGTCACAAAATACTGATGCTCTGTAGGAATAAGCGGCAGCTTAATGCCCGCGAGTGCGGCAACCTCCCTGCCCCAAAGCCCCGCCGCGTTCACGACCCATTGCGCATGAATATCACCCTTCGGCGTACGTACGATCCAGCTGCCATCTGGTTGCTGCTCGGTCGCAGTCACAGGACAGAACCGCTCAATCTCCGCACCCATTTTACGCGCACCCGTCGCATAGGCATTGGTCACACCACTTGGGTCGACGTTGCCGCCATCAGGCTCATACATAATGCAGCGGATACCGTCGAAATTCACCAAAGGATGCAGGCGCTCGGCCTCATCGCGGCTCACCTCATGGAAATTCATCTTGTAAAACTTGGCCTTAGCGGCCTGAAGCCGCAACTGGTGCTCTCGTGCCTCGGTCTGCGCCAGATACAGCGACCCGGGCTGGAACACACCACAAGACTGGCCCGTCTCGGCCTCGAGCTCGTTATAGAGGTTCATCGTATAGTGCTGAATGCGCGAAATATTGGTGCTGTCATGCAGCCCGTGAATGTTCGCCGCCGCATGCCACGTCGATCCAGAGGTCAACTCATCACGCTCCAACAGAATGCTATCGGTCCAGCCCAACTTCGCCAAATGGTACAAAATCGAGCAGCCAATCACGCCGCCTCCGATGACAACAGCTTGGGCATGGGTACGCATGGAATTTCCTCTAAATGCAAATCGCTTCGCCTAAACCTGACGTAACCACCCCGAAACAGTTTGCCTCACAGCGACATTTCCGTGTCAGCTTTGCTGAATGTCTGGTGCGACCTGCGCCAAAAGCCGTGCGCGGTCCCCCTCAAACGGCATCGCATCCAAGGCGCGGGCCAATTCGAGCTTGGCAAATTCAAACGCGGCCTCACGTATGCCCGCATCGCCGTGATTGCGCAGGCTTTGCATCGCCTTTTGCAACCTGATCTGGACCTCAACAAGTTGTGCCCCGTCGCGGGCCAATGCGGCAAACCCCGAGCGGATCAGTTCAGTCGCCCGTATCGGGCGCACATAGACACGGTTAAACTTTGCGTCCTTCCCGCAATCTGCTTCGTCCTGATAATGTGCCAAAACCTTGGTCAGTCTTGTGATTACATCAATCGCGGTACCCGCATCATTGATACCTGGGGACAAGGCTTTGCTAGCCATTTCGCCCATGACCAATAAGCCAAACCTTAGGTCTTGGTCGAAGCTGCGCAAATCGCCCAAGACTATCGGATCCGAGAATTTTTCAGTCTTTTCAACAGGCGACGTCACATAAGCGATCAAATCTCCCGCAACGACAAAGCTGCCGACATTGATGATAACATAGACGTTCACATCCGCCGCCTCGGCGGCCTTTTGCAATTGCCCTGCATATATGAACTGCACATAGCCCGACACTTTGGCCCTAATCTCGAACGCGCCCTCCGGCACATCTGTCAAAGGGCGACCACCCAAACACGGCACGGACAACCTTTCCTTCAGACGCAGTGACGTGATCTCTTCCATCTCACGCGCCGTTTCAATCAGACTGCCAAAGTTCTGCAAATGCAGTGTCCAGCGAATGATATAGACAACAATAATCGCCATGACCCCAACGGTCAGATAGAAAATCAAGAACGCATGGGCATCGGTCAAAACCCCTGTTTCACGCAGCACGATCCCGACTGTCGCATAGACATAGGCTCCGATAAATGTGGCCAGCGTGTTCTGCGTCGTGCGGTCCTCCAGCATCAAACGGTGAATACGCGGCGTCCATTGTGTTGATGTCGCGCGGTACACCGTGACCATGACCGACAGCGAAAATGTGGTGACCGCCAGCATCGAATTAGAGATAATCTGGAACAGGCGGTCCACAGATGCGATCTCAATTGATCCTGTCAGGCTCGGTGGTAAATAGACTGTTCCCAGCCGTGCGAGACCCAAACCAATCAGCGCAAGGCAACCAAAAATCACGACCCTGACCCACAACTTGCGACTTTGTTGGATCGCCTCATGCACCAGATGCATCGGCAGGTTTAAAAGTGGGTTCATTAAAGTGGCTCCTGTTGGGACCAGAAAACGACACGAATTGTCGCCAAAGGCAATCCGACCTGTTCCGTTATACGTCAATCTGACACAGAATAGTCGCAAGAGGCACCCCATGAAAACCACAACCCGCGTAGTCGTTATTGGTGGAGGCGTCGTCGGCGCTTCCGTTCTGTATCACCTGACCAAACTCGGATGGTCCGACGTTATGCTCTTAGAACGCTCAGAGCTGACATCTGGTTCCACTTGGCATGCCGCGGGCGGGTTTCACACGCTCAACGGCGACACCAACATGGCGGCCCTGCAAGGCTACACCATCAAGCTTTACAAAGAACTTGAGGCAATCACGGGCATGTCCTGCGGCCTCCACCACGTCGGCGGCATCACCCTTGCCGATAACCAAGACCGCTTTGACATGCTCGTCGCCGAGCGGGCCAAGCACCGCTACATGGGCCTTGAGACCGAGATCGTCGGCCCTGAAGAAATCGCGAAAATCGCGCCCATCACCAATCTCGACGGCATCATTGGCGCGCTTTACGACCCACTCGACGGTCACCTCGACCCTTCTGGCACAACCCACGCCTACGCCAAGGCGGCCCGTATGGGCGGCGCGACAATCGAGACCCACACAATGGTCCAAGAAACGAACCAGCGCCCCGACGGCACATGGGATGTGGTTACCAACAAGGGCACGATCCACGCTGAACACGTCGTCAACGCAGGCGGTCTCTGGGCACGTGAAGTGGGTGCAATGGCGGGCGTTTACCTGCCGCTACACCCGATGGAACACCAGTACCTCGTCACCGAGGAAACCCCTGAAATCTACGAGCGCGATACCGAGCACCCGCACGTCATGGACCCCGCGGGCGAAAGCTATCTGCGCCAAGAGGGTCGCGGGCTTTGCATCGGGTTTTACGAACAGCCCTGCAAACCATGGGCCGTCGACGGCACCCCGTGGGATTTCGGCCACGAACTGCTGCCCGACAACCTAGACAAGGTTGAGGCCTCTATTGAGTTCGCCTTCAAACGCTTCCCCGTCCTTGAAAAAGCAGGCATCAAATCCGTCATCCACGGCCCCTTCACTTTCGCACCAGACGGCAACCCGCTTGTCGGCCCCGTCCCTGGATTGCGTAACTACTGGTCGGCTTGTGGCGTCATGGCTGGCTTCTCCCAAGGTGGCGGCGTTGGCCTCATGCTCGCCCAATGGATGATCGAAGGCGAATGCGAACGCGATGTGACCGCTCTCGACGTGGGCCGCTTTGGCACATGGATCACGCCTGGATACACGCGCCCCAAAGTGATCGAGAACTACCAGCGTCGCTTCTCGGTTTCCTACCCGAACGAAGAACTGCCCGCCGCGCGTCCACATCGCACAACGCCGATGTATAATATTTTCACCGACATGGGCGCAGTTTGGGGTCAACAATTCGGCCTCGAAGTCGTGAATTATTACGCGCAAGGCGACGAGCCGACCTTCGAGCAACCGACCTTCCGCCGCTCAAACGGCTTCAAAGCGACCGCCCGCGAGGTGAAAGCCGTGCGATCAGCCGTCGGCATCAACGAAGTCCAGAATTTCGGCAAATTCGCAGTCACGGGCAAAGACGCCCGCAAGTGGCTCAGCACCATTATGGCTGGCCGCATTCCGGTCGCTGGTCGTATGTCCCTGACACCAATGCTGTCACCCAAGGGCCGCTTGATGGGCGATTTCACCGTGTCTTGCTTGGATGAAAACAACTTCCAACTCACGGCATCCTACGGTGCCCAAGAAATCCATTATCGTTGGTTTATGAAGAACTTAAAGGGCGATGTTCGTGTGCGAAATGTGTCTGACAGGCGCACCGGTTTCCAAATCGCAGGGCCAAAATCCCGCGAGCTTCTGTCGCTGTGCACCCGCTATGACGTCAGCACCGTGAAATTCCTCGACGTCGTCCGCATGACGGTTGGTCAGGTCGATTGCACCGTGCAGCGCGTCAGCTATACAGGCGACCTTGGCTATGAGATCTACTGCGACCCGATGGACCAACGCCAGCTTTGGCAAACCCTCTGGAACGCGGGCCAACCCCTTGGAATCACACCATTTGGGATGCGTGCGATGATGTCTCTGCGCCTTGATCGGCATTTTGGGTCTTGGCTCTCTGAGTTCTCACCAGACTACACCGCCGCCGAAACAGGCATGGACCGTTTTATCAGTTTCAAAAAGCCTGACGACTTCATCGGTCGCAAAGCCGCCGAAGCCGAGCGCGACAATCCTCCAACCCGTATTCTCGCGACATTCGAAGTCGATGCCGAAGACGCGGATGTCGTTGCCTACGAGCCTGTTTTCATTGACGATTACGTGCAAGGATTCTGCACGTCTGGCGGCTATTCGCACCATGCGGGCAAGTCCATCGCCATAGCCCTGATCCCGCGCGAACATGCCACAGCAGGCAAAATCGTCGAAATTGAAATCATGGGCAAACGGCGTAAAGCCACGCTCATCGCCGAACACCTTTTCGATCCAGACGGGAGCGCCATGCGCGGATGATCCCTGTCCTGATCCTTGCCGCTGGTCAGTCCCGCCGGATGCGCGGGGCTGATAAACTGATGCAAGACGTTGATGGTAAACCACTTTTGCGGCGTCAAATCGAGATCGCCGCGCCAATCGGCACTGTCTATGTGGCCTTGCCGGACCTCACGCATGCAAGGGCCACTGCTCTTAACGGGACCAGCGCAATCCCGTTTGGTATAGCTGAATCCAATGAAGGCATCGGGGGAACCTTGCGCGGCGCAGTTTCAAGGATGCCTAAAGGGCCATTTATGTTGTTGTTGGGTGATTTAATTTATTTACTTACCAAAGACTTAAGGGCGATAATTGATGTCCTGGATAAACATCCAGATCACCTCGTTTGGCGCGGTGCCACACCTGATGGCAAAGGCGGTCACCCGATTATTTTCCACGAGAGCCTGATCCCTGAGTTCGCGAAACTTAGTGGCGACACTGGCGGAGAAACAATCGTGAAGCCATTGAAATCACGGACATACCTGCACCTGTTCCCTGATAATCGGGCGCGCCACGATCTTGACACACCCGAAGAGTGGGCCGCGTGGCGTAATCTTAGGTGATCAGCTTGGCTTCATGGCTGCGTAAAGACAGGCGCGCCGAACCATAATCACAAAGCCCACCCTCGGCGACTTGGTTCCACTGAAGCGTCAGGTTGTCTTCACGGCCAACAGGCGTGCCGCCGTCGTCGTCCCCCATGATCACATCATTGCC
>DFSO01000086.1:31572-41482 GCA_002378665.1 Loktanella sp. UBA3435
GTTCAACACGTCATTGCCAGTGCCACCGTCGATAGTGTCATTGCCGGCATCGCCGTTCATAGTGTCATTGCCAGCACCGCCATACATGCGATCGTTACCAGTGCCACCAAAGCCAATGTCATTGCCTGCGTCGCCGTAAACTACATCAGCACCAGCACCACCATACATCAGGTCATTGCCGTTCATACCTTCAAGAATGTCGTTACCGTCTTCACCAAACAGTGTGTCATTGCCGTCTTGACCGCAAAGCGTGTCGTTACCAGTGCCGCCATAAGCTTCATCGTTGCCGTTGCCAGCAAGAACAAGGTCATTCCCTGCGCCTGCGCGCACGATATCATCGTTCACGCCTTCACCTGGCAAGATCTGGTCGTTGGCATCAATACGGTCGCCATTGGCGTCAACATATGAACCATTGATCACGTCATTGCCGCCCGTGCCGTCAACGTAGCCGTCTCTCGCCACAACAGGACCAAAGGATGTGTTGTCGACGGATTGGTTAGAATACCAACCACTATAGTTATCGCCAGTGATCTCGTCGACGCGCACATTTGCGATGGAAAGGTTATCGAGTGTGCCGCCGTTGAGAAGGTCGGAGATGAAAAGATCACCATTCTGCTGCTGCATCATCACAACTTCTACAACGCGAGTCGTGCCATCAGTGAGGGTCAAAGTCACTTTCGCGCTCAGCGTCGTATCTGTCTTCGTACAACGGTAAGACCCGTTGATGTAATACTGTGCGTAATCATACGTGCCGTAATCGTCATCCTGCATGACGCCATCACCGCCATCACTGACGTTTGCGCTGACTATACTAAGCTAAGAATAATTTTTGCTGATCCCGACGAGCGAGCCTTCGCTCTCTGCAGTCCAGTTGCATTCAGTCGTATCGACGCTGGCGTAGTTACCCAGATAAATCAGATTTGGCATTTGTTCACTCCGTTGACCCGATTGTTAGTGAACAATATCACAAACAATCCATCGCGAACGCAGCACCACCTATTACGCGGGGCACGCGCTGACGACCGCCGACCCAAATGGATCGGCATTAAAACAAATCTAACGAACGTGGGAAAACCCATTTTTAGCAGACATCACATTTCGCTCAGATTGACAAATCTAAGCCCGATCGCACCAATCGACCGGTGTGCCCCCCAGTTGGGATCCTTCTGGATACCTAAGTATTCATTGCGAAAAAAGAGAAAAATGTCAGGAATTTGGCGCGACTCAACCCTAGGCGGCAAATTAAGGTTATTTCATGTCCTCATTGGAGAATTGCCGACCAATCTATTGTTTCCAAATAGAAAACAAAGGGGCCCAAAAACCTGTACAAAAGGATAGTCCGGCGCAAAATTTGCCAACAAATCGGCCAATTTAGCCAAATTTCAGTCTCAAAATCGCAACGCCTTGACGCCCACGAAAAAAAACCAACCTGACGTCAACCGTGACTGAAACCGTGTCTATTTCTGCCTCATTTGGTTTCTCGAATGGAAATAACACAGCATTTAGCGGCCTATTGATGAATTTTTTAAATTTTTTGGCGGGGAAATCGGACTTTTAGTGGGGTGATTCACGACTCGTTAACTATTTTGATATCGCCTCACTAAAACAGTTGGCGGGCGACATTTTTCGCGATTTCCATCTTGTGCATTTTTGCGCCCACAGCTATCACGCAACCGTTGGCCGCGTGGTGGAATGGTAGACACGAAAGATTCAAAATCTTTTGCTTCACGGCGTGCCGGTTCGAGTCCGGCCGCGGCTACCAACAAAAAGGGCGAACCAGTCAATTAGCGGGTCGCCCTTTTGCATTTTAATATGCCTCTGACTTAAAGCTGTGATGCCGAGAACGTATCACAATCGCCGAGGTTCCCGCTTTCAAATCCGCGTGCAAACCACCGCTGGCGCTGCTCAGAGGTGCCGTGCGTAAACGTGTGCGGCTGCACGCGCTGCCCTGCGTTGCGCTGCAACGTGTCATCGCCAATCTGTTTGGCCGCGTTCATCGCTTCTGCAATATCACCGCGTTCCAGTGAGCCAAACTTTGCTTGCACCGATTTTGCCCAGATCCATGAGAAACAATCAGCCTGAAGTTCGATTCGCACGGAAATCCCATTGGACTGGACTTTATCGACTTGTGACGGATTTGATTGGCTTGACCCAAAATCCCCAATTCATCCTGAACATGGTGTGCAATCTCATGGGCTACGACATAAGCGGCTGCAAAATCGCCGCCCGCACCCATCTGACGCTCCATCGTCGTAAAGAACTCTGTATCGAGAAAGACCTTGTTCTCTGGCGGGCAATAAAACGGTCCAGTCGCGGCCGAAGCCCCGCCACAAGCAGACTGTGTGCTGCCTTTAAACAAAACCAAAACCGGGGGATCTTAGGGTTTTCCGACTTGCTGTCGGAAAACATCAGTCCAAACCTCTTCGGTATCAGCAAGAGTGACCGAGACAAACTCGGCCGCGCGTTCATCCTCAGGTGTGATCTGTGATTGCTGGGAACTCCCGACCGCGCCACCGCCATCGCCAACAAATCCACTCACATCAACGCCAAAGTACCAACCAGCCAGCAAAAGCACGATGGCACCAACACCACCGACACCCCCTGCCCGCCGCGCGCCGCCTCTGGCGCGCCTGTCTTCAATATTGTCGCTACCGCGCCTGCCTTGCCATTTCATACCCAAATCCTTCAAAAACTAACGACATACTATATCCTATAGTACGCGGCACAAGCTTGACGACGCGCGTAACGCGTGGCCTAAGGCAGCTATCACTTCGTATATGCGAGAAATTAAAGATGTTACGCGGACTCTATAACTGGACAATGTCACTCGCAAGTTCGCGCTACGCCCTTTGGGCCTTGGCCGCTGTCTCCTTTATCGAATCGTCCTTCTTCCCGATCCCGCCTGATGTCTTGATGATCCCGATGATCATCGCCGCGCCGCGCCGCGCCTTCCTCATTGCTGGAGTCGCAACTGTGGCATCCGTGCTTGGTGGTCTCTTTGGCTATTATATAGGGGCCGCTCTTTTCGACACCGTCGCCCAGCCAATTCTCGATTTCTACGGCAAAGGCGCATATTTCGATGAGTTCGCAGTCAAATACAACGAATACGGGGCTTGGGCTGTCCTGATTGCAGGCGTGACACCGTTCCCGTTCAAAGTCATCACAATCGCATCAGGTGCCACTGGCCTCTCTTTACCCGTCTTCTTCTTTGCCTCAGTGGTGGCACGCGCGTTTCGCTACTTCATCGTGGCCACCCTCTTGTGGAAATTCGGAGAGCCGATCCGCGACTTCATCGAACGCCGCCTTGGGCTGATGTTCATCCTCTTCTGCGTGCTGCTGATTGGTGGCTTCTTAATGGTAGGTGCCTTTTGACCCGTCAAAACCTGATCCGCCTTGCAGCCTTCGGCTCTTTCGCCCTTCTGGCAGGGGCTTATACGTTCCAAGCCTTCGGCTATCCGCCTTGCACAATGTGCTACTGGCAACGCTGGCCTCATTTCGCGGCTATCGGCGTTGGTATCGCAGCCACCCTGATCCCTGCCCGCGTCTGGCCGTACCTTGGCGCACTCGCAGCCGCAACAACATCAGGCATCGGCGTCTATCATACTGGCGTCGAGCGCGGCTGGTGGGAAGGTCCAACCAGTTGCACAGGCGGCGGGCTTGATCTGACCTCCGACCTGCTCTCCACATCTGGCGACCGCCTGATCATGTGCGACCAAGTCTCATGGGAGTTGTTCACGCTCTCAATGGCAAGCTGGAACGCACTCTTTTCCGCAGCCCTCGTGCTGGTCTGGCTAGCGGCGGCTCGTAAGCAGTAAACTCGTCTCTGATCGCGTCACGCCCTCAAACGTGCGGATCGCGGTCAAGGCGGCGTCAAAGCTCTCCAAATCGGACGTCCCGATCTCCACAATCAAATCCCACGTGCCATTCGTCGTATGCACCGCCGTTACAGGCAGCATCGCTTGCAACCGCTTTACGATCCGTGCCGTGCCACTGCCCGCAATCTCCAGCATCATCAATCCGCGTACAGGATGCGGTGCCACGTCTTCGCGGGTCAATACGGTAAACCCAGCTATCTGCCCCGTCTGCTGCAAGCGATCCATATGGGACCGCACGGTTGCACGAGTCACCCTAAGGTCGGCTGCCAGCTCAGAGAGCGACGCCCGCCCATCACGGCGCAACAATGCAATCAGCCTATTATCCAAATCGGTCATTTCATTCGTCCATAACGATCATTTAATGACCATATAGTACAAAATGCAGGATGCATCCACCGCCATTCTGGGCAATGATGCCCTATGACACAAACACATTGCATCTTGATTGGGGCCCCTGTTGACTGCGGTAAACGCCGTCGGGGTTGCCTCATGGGGCCAGACGCCTACCGCGTAGCCGGTATCGCCGAAGCCATCACCGCCCTTGGGCATACCGTCACCGATTTGGGCAATCTCGTGCCGGAACATGTTGAGGCGATGACACCCAACAATCCCGCCGTGCATAAGCTCGAAGAGAACATCGGCTGGACCAAAACCCTCTCAAAGGCCGCCAAGACGCATGCGCCAGACGGCATGCCGATCTTCCTCGGCGGCGATCACGCGCTGGCCCTTGGCACTGTCTCAGGCATGGCGGCGCACGCGAAATCTATCGGCAAGCCGTTCTTCGTGCTCTGGCTCGATGCCCATAGCGACATCCACACACCCGACACCACAGATAGCGGCAACCTGCACGGCACACCCGTCGGCTACATTACAGGGCGCAAAGGGTTCGAGCAGTTCCCAGCCTTAGAAGCCGTCGTTGACTCTGAGAACATCGCCATGATCGGCCTGCGCTCCGTGGATCGCGCCGAACTGGCAACGCTCAAAGAAATGCACGTCTCCCTCGCTGACATGCGTCACATCGACGAAAACGGCATCCGCGCACCACTGCAAGCCTTCCTCGACCGCGTCATCGCCGCCGACGGCATCTTGCACGTCTCGCTCGACGTTGACTTCCTCGACCCGACAATCGCGCCCGCTGTAGGCACCACCGTTCCGGGTGGCACGACAGAGCGCGAAGGTCACCTCGTCATGGAAATGCTCTCCGATAGCGGCGTCGTTTGCTCGCTCGACCTCGTGGAACTCAACCCGTTCCTCGATGATCGGGGCAAAACCGCCTCGCTCATGGTGGATCTCACTGCCTCACTTCTCGGCCGTCGTATCTTCGACCGCCCAACGCGGAGCCACGCATGACAATGACACCTTCCAAACTGGCGATGGTTCCCTTCGTTTCCGTCGATAACATGATGAAACTGGTGCATTCCATCGGGTTGGAACAGTTCCTGCGCGATCTGGCCACCGAGATTGAGGCCGATTTCCTACGCTGGGAACTTTTCGACAAAACCCCACGCGTGGGCTCGCACTCTGCCGTTGGCGTCATCGAATTGATGCCAACCTCTGACGGTGAACTTTACGGCTTCAAATACGTCAATGGCCATCCAAAGAACATGAAAGAAGGGCTGCAAACAGTCACCGCCTTTGGCCTGCTCGCTGACGTCTACTCTGGCTACCCCGTGTTGCTCTCTGAGATGACGATGCTCACTGCCCTGCGCACCGCCGCCACATCAGCCGTCGCAACCAAACACCTCGCCGCCAAAGGTGCCGACACAATGGCCATGATTGGTAACGGGGCGCAGTCCGAATTCCAGTGTCTCGCGCAAAAGGCCGTCAACGGTATCACCAACATCCGTCTTTATGACATCGACATGGCAGCAACAAAGAAATGCGCCGCCAATCTTGCAGGCCACGGCCTTAACGTCACGATGTGCACCACGCCCGAAGAAGCCATCGAGGGCGCGCAGGTCATCACCACGGCCACCGCTGACAAAGACATGGCCACCATCCTGACCGATAACATGGTCGGCGCAGGTGTGCACATCAACGCAATTGGCGGCGACTGCCCGGGCAAGACAGAATTGCACCGCGATATCGTGTCCCGCTCGACGGTTTTTGTCGAATACCCACCGCAAACGCGGATCGAAGGGGAAATCCAGCAGATGGATCCAGACCACCCTGTCGTGGAACTTTGGGAAGTCATGTCAGGCAAGGCAAACGGGCGTACATCAGCGGCTGAAATCACGCTGTTCGACGGCGTCGGCTTCGCCATCGAAGACTTCTCGGCGCTGCGTTACGTGCATAACAAAATCAAAGACACCGCCTTCTACGACGACCTCGATTTTGTCGCCGATCCCGACGATCCACGCGATTTGTTCGGGATGTTGCAGCGCGCAAAGGACTAATTTGGCCCTTTGGCGTTGAAGCCACCCCTAGTGTCTGCTAGGTTCATTGCTACGAGATATGGGCAATGAACCACGGCGGGCAACAGCGTGAACGACACACCAGAAACACCTGATAACACTGATGAAACTCCGAAATATGTATCGCCATATACGGGTCCTTCGGTCACAATCGAACACGAGCTGAAAACCAGCTATCTCGATTACGCGATGTCAGTAATCGTCAGCCGTGCAATTCCCGACCTGCGCGACGGCCTAAAACCCGTTCACCGTCGCATTATTTACTCGATGTACGAAAAGGGTATTACAGCCGATAAATCCTACCGGAAGTCTGCGAAATCTGTGGGCGACGTGATGGGTTCTTATCACCCGCATGGCGACAGCGCGATCTACGAGGCGCTTGTACGTATGGCGCAAGGCTTCTCAATGTCGCTGCCTTTGATCGATGGTCAGGGCAACTTTGGCTCGATGGACGGCGATGGCGCGGCCGCGATGCGTTACACGGAATCGCGGCTTGCGAAGTCCGCAGGCGCGCTGACCGAGGACCTGCTCAAAGACACCGTCGATTTCCAAGACAACTACGACGGCAAGGAACGCGAGCCCACCGTCCTGCCCGCCCGCTACCCCAATATGCTGGTCAACGGCGCCGGCGGTATTGCTGTCGGCATGGCGACGAACATTCCGCCGCACAACTTGGGCGAAGTCATCGACGCGACGCTCGCCCTTATCGACAGCCCCGACATGACGTCTGAGGATCTGATCGAATACATTCCAGCCCCCGATTTCCCAACTGGCGGCATTATCCTTGGCCGCGCAGGGGCGCGCAAAGCTTACCTAGAGGGCCGCGGCTCCGTGATCGTGCGGGCCAAAACTCGCATCGAGGAAATCCGCAAAGACCGCTGGGCTATCGTTATCGACGAAATTCCTTACCAAGTGAATAAATCGGTCATGATCGACAAAATCGCTGAAGCCGCCCGCGATAAAAAGATCGAAGGCATCGCCCACGTACAAGACGAATCCGACCGTAACGGTGTGCGCGTGGTCGTCGAGTTAAAGCGTGATGCAACCGCCGAAGTGGTACTCAACCAACTCTTCCGCTTCACATCCATGCAGACCTATTTCGGCTGTAACATGCTGGCGCTGAATGGTGGCCGTCCAGAGCAACTCACGCTCCGCGATTTCCTTTACCACTTCGTGAACTTCCGCGAAGAGGTTGTCTCCCGCCGTACCGCCTTTGAACTTCGCAAGGCGCGCGAACGTTCGCACATTCTTTGCGGCTTGGCCGTCGCCGTGACCAACATCGACGAAATCGTCGCAACCATACGGTCTTCCACGGACGCTGCCGAGGCACGTCACCAGCTGATGACACGCAAATGGCCTGCCCGCGATATCCTTGAATACATTGCACTTATCGACGACCCAACCCACACGGCCAACGACGATGGCACCTATAACCTGTCGGAAACACAGGCTCGCGCGATCCTTGAACTCCGCCTTCAGCGCCTGACACAAATTGGCGTCAAAGAGGTCACTGACGAGCTCAAAGAACTCGCCGCGAAAATCCGCGAATACCTCGAAATCCTTGGTTCCCGCGAACGGATCATGCAGATCATCCGCGACGAGCTTGCGACTGTGCGCGAACAATTTGCCGTGCCACGCCGTACCCAGATCGTGGATTGGTCGGGCGACATGGACGACGAGGACCTGATCGAAAAAGAGGAAATGGTCGTGACCGTCACCTCTGGCGGCTACATCAAACGCACCGCCCTTGCCGATTTCCGCGCACAGCGTCGTGGCGGCAAAGGTCTGTCCTCAATGGCCACCAAAGAAGAGGATGTTGTCACAACGCTCTTCGTGGCCAATACCCACACTCAACTGCTGTTCTTCACAACAGACGGGATGGTCTACAAACTCAAAACATGGCGCCTCCCTCTCGGATCGCGTACCGCAAAAGGCAAGGCAATCGTCAACATCCTGCCGATCCCGCCAGGTGTGTCCATCGCGGCCATCATGCCCGTGGACCGTGACGAGGCAGAATGGGACGATCTACAGGTCGTCTTCGCCACATCTGCGGGCACGGTACGCCGCAATAAACTCTCTGATTTCACGAATGTGATGCGCAATGGTAAAATTGCGATGAAGTTCGAGGGCGAAACCGCAGATTACACGCTGATTAACGCTCGTATCGCGTCAAACGACGACGATGTGATGCTCTTCACCAACTCTGGCCGCGCGATCCGCTTCCGTGCGACCGACGTCCGCGTGTTCAACAGCCGTAACTCGGTTGGTGTACGCGGGATCAAGCTGCAAGGCGACGATAAGGTTGTCTCCATGTCGATCATCCACCACTTCGAGGCAGAATCCTCCGAGCGCCAAGCCTATCTCAAGATGCGCCGCGCGATGGCGGGTCTAACCGATGAGGCCGAGAACGAGGATGACGAGGTGACGCCAGGCGAAATCAACCCGGAGCGTTACGCCGAAATGTCCGCTTCCGAGAACCTGATTCTGACCATCACGGAAAAAGGCTCTGGTAAACTCTCGTCCTCCCACGACTACCCGCTTCGCGGTCGCGGTGGCATGGGTGTGACGGCGATGGATAAGGCAATGCGTGGCGGCCAATTGGTCACCTCCTTCCCTGTTGAACTCTCCGACCAGATCATGCTCGTGACCTCAACTGGGCAGTCGATCCGCGTGCCAATTGAGGGCATCTCGTTCCGCTCACGCAGCGCTGGTGGCGTCAAAGTCTTTGATACCGCCAAGAAAGAGATCGTCGTTTCTGTCGCTTGGATAGCTGATCAAGGCGAAGAAGACCCGATTGAAGACGCCGAGATCGTGCCAGAGGCGTGATTTTTCGGTGCACGCGCTGTGCACATCCAGTGCACGCTTAGTGACAATCCCTTTGGCGGAGCTATATAATGCTCCGCCTCACTCATTCTGGACGTTGTAAATGACTGATATACTTAACATTATTGGCGGCGGCATGGCTGGCTCCGAGGCCGCTTGGCAGGCCGCCAACGCAGGCATCAAAGTCGTCATCCACGAGATGCGCCCCAAGGTCGAAACCTTCGCGCACCGCACGGGAAATTTGGGTGAAATGGTCTGCTCCAATTCCTTCCGTTCCGACGACGACGAGCAGAACGCCGTGGGCCTTCTGCACTGGGAAATGCGTGCTGCAAACGGGCTGATTATGGCCACTGCGGAAAAGCACCGCTTGCCTGCTGGTGGTGCTTTGGCCGTGGACCGCGATCCTTTTGCTGAAAGCGTCACGGCTGCATTAACATCGCACCCTAACATATCAGTTTCATACGAAGAAATCACGTCGCTTCCCACAGACGGGACCTGGATTATCGCCACAGGTCCGCTCACTTCTGGCGCTTTGGCCGAGGCGATTGCCGCGGAAACAGGTGCCGAGGCACTGGCATTTTTCGATGCTATCGCCCCCATTGTTTACCACGACAGCATCAACATGGATATTGCATGGATGCAGTCGCGCTACGACAAGGGCGAGACGATTGAGGAGCAAACCGCCTACCTCAATTGCCCTATGAACAAAGAGCAATACGAGGCGTTCATAGATGCTTTACTTACTGCTGATAAAACAGAATTCAAAGAAGGCGAAACCGCCGGTTATTTCGACGGCTG
>DFSO01000086.1:41819-54665 GCA_002378665.1 Loktanella sp. UBA3435
GCCGTTGTGCAGCTCCGCCGCGACAATGCGCTTGGCACACTTTACAACATCGTCGGTTTTCAAACCAAGATGAAGTATGGAGCGCAAAAGGCTGTTTTCAATACGATTCCTGCGCTTGAGAATGCGGAGTTCGCGCGTCTTGGCGGCATCCATCGCAACAGCTTCATCAATTCGCCAACGCTTCTCGACAGCCAAATGCGCCTGAAATCGAAACCGCATATCCGCTTTGCAGGCCAAATCACTGGCGTCGAAGGTTACGTCGAAAGTGCCGCAATGGGCCTGCTCGCCGCCCGTATGGCGATTGCGGAAATGACCGGTAAAACCGTCCCAGAGGTGCCAAACACCACCGCTATGGGCGCGCTTGTCACCCACATCACGGGCGGTGCTGACGCGAAAACATTCCAGCCAATGAACGTTAACTTTGGCCTGTTCCCGCCGCTCGAAGGCATGAAAGCGGGCCGTCGTGGTCGCAAAGACCGCTACAAAGGCTACACTGACCGCGCAAAAATCGACTGGCAAGGCTGGCTCGACCGTTTGACATGATCACCCGCTTCGCTCCTTCGCCAACTGGGCCGCTGCACCTCGGTCACGCCTATTCGGCGCTAGTGGCTTATGACATGGCGGTGGCGGCGGGTGGCAGGTTTCTCCTTCGGATCGAAGACATTGACCAATCGCGCGCGCGCGCCGCTTGGGAGCAACAAATATATGATGATTTACAATGGCTTGGTCTCACTTGGGAAGAGCCTGTCATGCAGCAATCAGATCGATTGCAGGACTATCACGCGGCTTTAAATGTCCTTTGGGGACAAGGTCTTCTCTACCCCTGCACATGTTCACGGTCTGACATCAAAGAGGCCATGGGCGCTCCGCAAGAAGGCGTTGACCAACACGGTCCAGATGGGTTGATCTATCCACGGACGTGCTGTGAAGCCTTGCGTGTTGGCGTCGTACCCCCTGATGTCACGCTGCGGCTCGACCTGAATGCGCTACCAGACTTGCCGTTGATGTATACCGAGGCGGACCGTGGGCGCCACTGGGCGTCAGTTGCTGAACTACGGCAAACAACAGGTGATTTTGTTGTTGCCCGCAAGGACATGGCAACCAGTTACCATCTTGCGGTGGTCGTGGATGATGCGGCGCAAGGCGTCACGGACGTTGTGCGTGGCGCGGATATCCAAGACGCGACGCCAATCCATGTGTTGCTGCAAACCCTGCTAAATTTGCCAACGCCGACCTATCACCACCACCGTCTCATCCGCGACGACAACGGTAAACGGTTGGCAAAGCGTGACGATGCTCGCGCCCTGTCAAAATACCGCGCCGAGGGTGCAACGCCCAATGATATCAGGCGCTTGGTGGGGCTTCCTGCGGCATAGGTTGCGCTGTTTCAACCTCTTCGTCGTCTTGCACAGAGGTATAGAAACAGGTCCGCCTGCCCGTATGACACGCAGCCCCCGTCTGGTTCACCTCAATGAGCAGGCAATCACGGTCACAGTCGATTCTGAAGTCTACAAGCTGCTGGGTATGACCACTTGTCGCACCCTTAACCCAGAATTCCTGTCGGGACCGCGACCAATAGGTCGCCTCACCACTCGTAAGCGTACGGGCAATACTCTCGACATTCATCCATGCCATCATCAGGACCTCACCAGAGGTCGCATCTTGGGCAATTGCAGGGATCAGCCCTGCCTCGTTAAATTTGAGTGTCGATGGATCAAACGTCATGGGGCGAAAACCTTTGCAACTGCTGCGTTGCGCACTATCTAAGGAAAATAACAGCAAAGGGCAAACGCAGTGACCGCAGAAATCGACATGATGAAGCTCTACTCGGCGCGTATTCTTGCGCTAGCTGCTGATATGCCGCGCACGGAGCGCTTAGCTGCGCCAACAGCCACGGCAAAACGGCGCGCGCCCTTGTGTGGATCGACGGTAACCGTTGATATTGCTTTGGAAAACGGCGTGATCGTGGACTACGGACAGGATGTGAAGGCCTGTGCTTTGGGCCAAGCTGCGGCCTCTGTCGTTGGCAGCGCGATAGTCGGATTGACCCCTGCGCAGGTTGAACTTGGCCGTAACCAAATGTTAGCGATGTTGAAACAAGATGGTCCCGTGCCTGACGCGCCATTTGACGGGCTAGAGGTTTTGACACCTGCGAAAGATTATAAAAACCGCCATGCCTCAATCATGTTGGCCTTTGATGCGACCCTCGACGCACTTGCCACCACATAAAAAAATCGCCGCACATCCGGGACGGGATGGCGGCGAGTAAGGAGCGCAAAAGCGGCACCTGATCCGAGTTTTCCAAGGGGAGAGGCAAAACCCCCGCTTCGGAATGGGACAGGCAGGTCATCAATTTGCAAGGTGGGACAAGGCAAGTTGATGGATCAGGCGCTGCAATCGCTGGGCAGGTCAGACCATCCCGGGCAGGGACAGACCGACAAAAAGCATCACAAGCAAAGCGGTAGCGCCAATAGCATCTGCGATAATCGTGTCGCTAGACCGGATGATCACAGTTTTGATTTCTTTCGCCATTGTCGCTCTCCTCAGTGTCTCGTTTCTCTTTGTTGCCTCTTTGTTCCATATGGTTAACAACCTGTAAAGAACTAAATGAGAACAAAAAAGAACAAAGTTGTCAACCTACTGAAATTAAACGAATAGATTTGTCTTGCTCCATGAGCCAAAGGAGCGTTCTAGCGGCTTTTCCACGCTCAGATTCGAGTTTTGGGTCGTCGACGAGCAGTTTTCGCGCGTCGGTTTGTGCGATTTGCATCAATGCCGCTTGCCGTTCCAAATCGGCAATCCGGAACCTTGGCAGACCTGATTGCGCGGTCCCAATCACATCACCCGCTCCGCGCATGGCGAGGTCTTCCTCAGAAATACGGAACCCGTCTTCTGTCTCACGCAGGATTTCCAAACGCCTGCGCCCCGTTTCGCTCAGCGGTTCTTGGAACAACAACAGGCAAGTCGAGGCCACAGCCCCGCGCCCGACCCTGCCTCGCAGTTGGTGCAATTGTGCGAGCCCAAAGCTCTCCGCCCGCTCAATCATCATGATCGACGCATTTTGCACGTTCACCCCAACTTCAATCACCGTGGTCGCCACCAATACTTTGGTCTCCCCCGAGACAAACCGCGCCATGGCGGCGTCTTTTTCTGCTGGCGGCATTTGGCCGTGCACCAATCCAACCACGCCTTCGCCCAAAGCGGCGCGCAAACGTTTGAACCGCTCTTCGGCAGCGGTCATGTCAATGAATTCGCTTTCCTCGACCAGCGGGCAGACCCAATAGGCCTGACGTCCATCGGTCACGGCGCGGCGTAGTTTCTCGACGACCTCGTTCATGCGTCCCGTTGAGACCAGCGCTGTTTGCACAGGAGTGCGCCCTGCGGGTTTTTCGTCCAATATCGACACGTCCATATCGCCGAATTGCGCCAAGGCGAGTGATCGCGGGATTGGTGTTGCAGTCATTACCAGCACATCGACGGCCTCGCCTTTGGCCCCCAACTCCATCCGCTGGTTAACACCAAAACGGTGCTGCTCGTCGATAATTGACAGACGAAGGTCTTGGAACTCCACACCTTTTTGGAAAACAGCATGGGTGCCGACAAGAATCTGGATTTCGCCAGAGGCAAGCCGTGCCAGCTTTGCTGCCCGTTCCGCGCCCTTGTCCCTGCCCGTCAGCAACTCCAAATTGACGCCGGCGCTTGCGGCTAACCCCTGCAATCCATCCAAATGCTGACGCGCCAAAATTTCTGTGGGCGCCATCATCACGCCCTGCCCGCCAGCCTCCACAACAGCCAACAACGCCATGAAGGCCACAAGGGTTTTGCCCGATCCAACGTCGCCTTGCAGCAAGCGGTTCATCCGCATTGGCGACGCAAGGTCTGCAATGATTTCATCGATCGCACGTCGTTGCGCGCCTGTCGGCGCATAAGGCAATGCGCCCAGAACTTTGGCCTGCAAGACCCCAGTCGCTTGGCTTATCCGCCCTTTGCTGCGTCGCGCCACGGCCCGCGCTAAGGCCAGCGTCATCTGATGGGCGAAGAGCTCGTCATAGGCCAAACGCTCTCGTGCTTTTGCATGGGGCGACAAATCCATTGTGGCTTCTGGCGTGTGAGCATCCCGAAATGCCTGCTGCAAACTGGGCCATTCATGTTTCGCTTTCAGCTTTGGATCAATCCACTCAGGTAAGTCAGGCGCTAGCCCAAGCGCGGCTCGCGTACCTTTCCACATCAGTTTCTGCGTAATACCTGCGTGTAGCGGATAAACAGGCTCAAAGGCAGGGAGTTCCATTGCTTCTTCTGGTCGCACAATATGATCTGGGTGAACCATTTGCGCGACGCTATCAAAGACTTCAATCTTGCCTGAAACAACCCGCTTCTGTCCCGTAGGTAGTTGCTTTGCAAGGTAATCTCCACGTGCGTGAAAGAATACAAGTTGAAATGTAGTCTGCGCGTCAGTGACGTGAATACGGTAAGGACGACCGCGCGTCGCAGGCGGATAATGCTCGCCAATCGTGACCTCAACTGTTGCGACAGCAGGCGGAACGATATCACGGATACTTGCCTTTTGCCCCCGATCAACCCCCGAAAATGGGAGTGTCATCAACAAATCACGCGGCCGCGAAATGCCTGCCTCACTTAGCAGTTGGCCCGTCTTAGGGCCGATCCCATCCAAATTGGTGATCGCGCCAAACAGCGGAAACAGGATTTCTGGACGGCTGCTCATAGGCCTTCAATCATGGAAAGCCATGCATCTTCGTCAATTGTCAAAACGCCCAAGGCCTCTGCCTTCGTGGCTTTTGACCCTGCACCTGGCCCCGCGACGAGTATATCTGTTTTCGCGCTGACTGATCCCGCGACTTTAGCCCCCAGACTTTCGGCCCGCGCTTTTGCTTCGGCGCGGCTCATCTTGGTGAGGGTTCCAGTAAACACGACAGTTTTGCCCGCAACAGGGCTATCTGCAGCAGCAATGGTCACGACCTCCTCTACATCCAACGCTGAGATGAGGCGATCGATGGCCGCCCGTTCGTTGTCATTTTGAAAAGCCGACACCAATGAGGTCGCCATAACGGTGCCAACACCATCAATCCCCAAGAGGTCATCCCACGCCGCACCTTGGCCGATTTCGGCCCCCGTCAATGCCTGTTCCATCGCGTCCCACGTGCCGTAATGCGTTGCGATCAAGCCTGCACTTGAATCGCCCGCGTGGCGAATACCAAGGCCAAATAAAACACGGCGGAATGGAATTTTACGTTTTTCATCGATGGCTTGAAACAGTTTCTCGGCACTTTTCTCGCCCCAACCTTCGCGGTTTTTGAGTTGCTGCATCCCTTGTCCATAGCGTTCACGAAGTGTGAAAATATCTGCGGGCGTCGCGATCCAGCCATCAGTATAGAATTGTTCAACCTGCTTTGCCCCAAGCCCTTCAATGTCGAACGCCCCTCGGCTTACGAAATGCTTCAATCTTTCGACGGCTTGCGCAGGGCAAATCAAACCGCCAGTGCAGCGTCGCACGGCATCGCCTTCTTCTCGGATGGCTGGAGAGCCACATTCAGGGCAAGTTTCAGGGAAAGCATAGGGTTTTGCGGAGAGATCGCGTCTATTCAGATCAACATCTTTGATTTTCGGGATTACATCGCCCGCGCGATAAATCTGTACCCAATCGCCAATCCGAATATCGCGACCTTCGCGGATTTCAGCTCCGCTACTATCGCGGCCTTGGATGTAGTCTTCATTATGAAGCGTCGCATTTGAAACAACGACCCCGCCCACTGTCACGGGCGCAAGGCGCGCCACCGGGGACAATGCCCCAGTGCGACCAACCTGAATTTCGATGTCATTCAAATATGTCCACGCCAATTCGGCTGGAAATTTGTGTGCAATGGCCCAGCGAGGTGTTGTGCTTCGAAACCCCAAACGCCGTTGCAACTCTAGATCGTTTACTTTGTAAACCACGCCGTCAATATCGTAACCCAAAGTTGCGCGAAGTTCTTCAATTTTTTTGTAGTGCGCTATCAATTCTGACGGGTTTGATAGCAATGCAGTGAGAGGATTCGTTTCAAAACCAAATTCTCCAAGCGCTTGAATTGCCGCGAACTGCGTTTGCGCGAAAGGTGCGGACAATTCACCCCATGCGTAGGCGAAAAATCGCAGCGGTCGTGCCTTGGTGATACTGGCGTCAAGTTGCCGCAAAGAACCCGCTGCCGCGTTGCGCGGATTGGCAAAGGTCTTGCCTTTCGTCTCCGTCTGTCGTTGGTTGAGTGCCGCAAAATCTGCAGCGCTCATATAAACTTCTCCGCGCACCTCAAAAACAGATGGCGCACCCGAAATTTGATGCGGAATATTGGCTATTGTTCTTGCGTTTTCGAGAACATTTTCGCCGACTTCACCGTCGCCGCGCGTCGCTGCTTGCGCCAAAACCCCCTTTTCATATCTCAAGGAAAGTGACAGCCCATCGATCTTTGGTTCTGCGGTATAGGTCAGAGTGGCGGTTGCTTCTAGCCCAAGAAACTTGCGCACGCGATTGTCGAATTCAAATACATCGTCATCAGTGAAAGCATTTCCAAGGCTTAACATCGCTTGTGCGTGTTTGATTTTGCCAAAGCCATCAGTGGCTGGGGCCCCTACTTTGTCGGAGGGGCTATCGTCGCGTTTGAGATGCGGAAATATTGCTTCAATTGCGGAATTTCGTTGCTTGAGAAGATCATATTCTGCGTCGCTGAGGTGAGGCGCATCAAGGGAATAGTAGGCCATATTTGCCGACGACAAGAGCGTCGCAAGTCGAGAAAGTTCTCGCTCTGCCTGCATTTCATCCAGTTGATCTGGTGCGATATGGACAAAACTATTCTCTGGTGAAACGACCACGTAATTCTCCTCGCTGGCTACCGTGCAAGTCTCTCGGCGCTCAGCAAGTTTTATCAGCGTGGTGCCGCAGGTAAAGCGGAAGGTGGGAGCATCTGCCCCCGATGTGGGGATTTATGCCCCGACGGCGAGTTTTTCCGTGTTCATAACGGGCTCAGGGTCACGCAAGACATATCCACGCCCCCAGACCGTTTCGATGTAATTTTCACCACTTGTCGCTTCTGCAAGCTTTTTACGTAACTTACAGATGAAGACGTCGATGATTTTGAGTTCGGGTTCATCCATCCCGCCGTAGAGATGGTTCAGGAACATCTCTTTGGTGAGTGTCGTGCCTTTGCGTAGGCTTAATAGTTCTAACATTTGGTATTCTTTGCCAGTCAGGTGGACCGTATTTCCGCTCACATCGACAGTCTTGGCGTCGAGGTTAACAGCAATACGGCCCGTTTTGATGATCGACTGCGCATGGCCTTTTGACCTGCGAATAATTGCATGAATACGCGCCACGAGTTCCTCGCGGTGGAATGGCTTCGTGAGATAGTCGTCAGCACCAAAACCAAAGCCTTTTAGCTTGCTTTCCGTATCGTCATCACCCGAGAGGATCAAAATTGGTGTGTCAACTTTGCTCAATCGGAGTTGCCGAAGGACTTCATGTCCATTCATATCGGGTAGGTTTAGGTCAAGCAGGATCAAATCGTAGTCGTAAAGCTTTGCAAGATCGATCCCTTCTTCGCCAAGGTCCGTCGCATAGACGTTAAGGTTGGCATGGGTAAGCATCAATTCGATGCTCTTTGATGTTGTAGGATCGTCTTCAACCAATAGGACGCGCATTAATTCTCTCCGCTCTCACTTCCGATAAAATCAACGTAAACCGCAAATGGTTAATTGTGCTTTAACGACATGTGAGAACTTTGCACTTCACGTTAAGGTTGTCGATACTGCTTTAGGGCGGTCACCCGCAAGCCCGCAACCCCATGTTGGTTCACGGCTGTTTCCCATTCTCCAAATTCCTCTTCGGATAGTCCGTAGGTTGCTTGCGCTATTTCCCGCGTTATCAAACCAGCGGCAACAGCGCGCACAACAACTGCTTTCCGAGACGCGACCCAGCGCCGTGTGTCCGCGGGCGGCAAGTCAGCCCGCGTGATTATTGTACCGTCTGATAAGGTCACCGAACGTGGCCCTTCTACTTTTCTCAAATACATCTCTCACACCCCTTTCAAGGTTTTCCCGAGACCGTTATGAGAGTGACACTCTTAATGTAAGGTATAACCGCGCCTTGTTCATGCGGCGAATTTTCCTATATTTCGAACAAAGCTTTCATGATCGGACCTTAAAATGCCTCTCGACCCTGCACTCAACTCACTTGGGTTCGCCAAACCGCCGTCAGAAACGCGCGTTGTTGTTGCCATGTCTGGCGGCGTGGATAGCTCTGTTGTGGCTGCCCAATTGGCCGAGGAAGGCTACGATGTCGTGGGCGTCACCTTGCAGCTTTATGATCATGGCGCGGCCTTGGCCAAGAAAGGCGCCTGCTGTGCGGGGCGTGATATTCACGATGCCCGCCGTGTGGCCGAGGAGATGGGCTTTCCACATTATGTGCTCGATTATGAAAATACGTTCCGCGAGGCGGTGATGGACGAATTCGCCGATAGCTATCTGGCGGGTGCGACCCCAGTGCCGTGCATTCGTTGCAATGAGCGGGTGAAATTCAAGGACCTGTTGAATACGGCCAAGGATCTGGACGCCGATTGCATGGCGACGGGGCATTATATTCAACGAATGGTTGGCGATCATGGCCCTGAGTTGCACGCGGCTGCGGATGCGACGAAAGATCAAAGCTACTTCTTGTTCTCGACAACCCCAGAGCAGTTGGCATATCTTCGGTTCCCGCTTGGACACCTGAAATCTAAGGAAGAAACCCGTGCCTTGGCGGTCAAATACGGGCTGGGCGTTGCGGATAAGCCTGACAGCCAAGACATCTGCTTTGTCCCGAACGGCGACTATGCAGCAGTGATCGAGAAACTGCGCCCCGGTGCGGCGGCAGCTGGTGATATTGTCGATGTCGAAGGCCGCGTTCTGGGCACGCATAACGGTGTGATCCATTACACGATTGGTCAGCGGCGCGGGCTGGGGATAGGTGGTCTGGCCGATCCGCTTTATGTGGTGAAGCTGGACGTGGATAAGCGCCATGTGATCGTCGGGCCAAAGGAAATGCTGGCAACCCGCATGGTGCCACTGCGCGAGATCAACTGGCTGGGCGATGGCAGCTTGATGGACGGTGGCGAGCGTCAAATCGCCGTCAAAGTCCGCTCCACCCGCCCACCAATCGACGCGATCTTGCGGCCGATCTCAGAAACTGAGGCGGAGGTCGAATTGCTGGTCGCCGAAGAAGGCGTGGCCCCCGGTCAGGCTTGTGTGTTCTACGATCCAGAAAGCACCCGCGTTTTGGGCGGCGGATGGATCTGGCGTGGGTACTAAAGTCAATAAACTTTGAAATAGCGCGGCTCAAACATGCGTCGCGATGTAAAATGACCTAGAACAAACCCAACAGGCAGCTTAGGCAAGACACATGATATACAGCACTGCTCAAGAATGGCGAAACGCCCCGCAAAAACGTGTCCTGCTATTTGCAATGTCTGGGCTTGGCAAAACCTATCTGTCCAATCTGGTCCGTGATCAGGGTGATTGGTTTCATTATTCCATCGATTACCGCATTGGCACCCGCTACATGGGCGAGTTTATTGCCGATAACGCCAAGCGTGAGGCGATGAAGGTGCCGTTCCTGCGTGATCTTTTGCGCTCTGACAGTATCTATATCGGGTCCAACATCTCTTTTGATGATCTGCGGCCGATGTCGTCTTACCTTGGTAAACCGGGTAATCCTGAGCTGGGTGGTTTGGAATGGGACGAATATACCCGCCGTCAAGATCAGTTTCAGAAGGCCGAGGTTGCGGCTCTGCATGACACGGGTCACTTTATCCAGCGCAGCCACGACCTCTATCAATACCCGCATTTCATCTGCGACACAGGCGGCTCGATCTGCGAATGGGTTGATGTTAATGATCCCGATGATCCAATTATGACCGACCTTGCCGCCAAGACCCTGATGATCTGGATCGAAGGATCGGACGCGCACACAGCCGAGCTCGTACGCAGGTTCGACAAAGAGCCAAAGCCGATGTCATATGATCCGGTGTTCTTGTTGCACACATGGAAGGCCTATTTGGCCGAATTCGATATTCAGCCTAACGCCGTGAACCCTGACGATTTCATTCGCTGGGCCTTTGCCAAGGCGCTTGCCCACCGTCAGCCGCGTTATAAGGCGATGGCGGAGCGTTGGGGCCTCACGATCCCAATGGATGCCGTCGCACAGGTCAAAACGGCGGGTGATTTTGTCGATATGGTTGCCGAGGCACTTGAGATGCGGGGCAATTAAGCCTAGCTCTCTCTTTCCACACGACAATAGGATCAGAACACATGCCCATTAAGATTCCAGCCACCCTGCCCGCCTTTGACGTGCTGACGCGCGAAGGCGTGATGGTGATGGACCCTGATGCGGCGGTTCATCAGGATATTCGGCCTTTGCGCATTGGCCTGTTGAACCTGATGCCAAAGAAAATTCAGACAGAGAACCAATTTGCGCGATTGATCGGGGCGACGCCGCTACAGATTGAGCTGACCCTGATCCGGATGTCCGAGCATCAAACCAAGAATACCGCCGCCGAGCATATGGAAGAGTTCTATAAGACTTTTGCCGAGGTGAAGGACGAGAAATTCGACGGGCTGATCATCACAGGCGCGCCGATCGAGCATTTGCCATTCCATGAGGTCACCTATTGGGATGAGCTGACGCAAATCTTTGACTGGACCCAGACCAATGTGCATTCCACTTTTGGCGTCTGCTGGGGCGGTATGGCGATGATCAACTATTTTCACAATGTGCCGAAGCATCTGACCGAAAACAAGGTTTTCGGCTGCTACCGCCACCGCGTGACAGAGCCTGCCTCGCCATACCTGCGCGGATTTTCGGACGATTGTGTGATCCCAGTGAGCCGCTGGACCGAAATGCGCCAAGAGGACATCGTGAAACCAACTGGCCTGCAAACGCTGATCACCAGTGACGAGTCAGGCCCTTGCTTGGTCGAAGATGCGGCACACCGTGCGCTTTATATCTTTAACCATTTTGAGTATGACAGCGGCACGCTCAAGCAGGAATACGATCGCGACGTTGCCGAAGGCACGCCAATCCACATCCCGATGAACTACTACCCCAATGATGACCCTACGGTAGCACCGACGAATAAGTGGAGAAGTCACGCGCACCTTCTATATGGTAACTGGATCAACCAGATTTACCAAACAACGGCGTATGATATAAATGACATCGGTAATTAAGTTTTTAGGACTTTCGGCGCTTGCCCTGAGCGGTTCCGCGTTCCTGAGTGGATGTACATCTGCCGCGCGGGATGCAAAAATTGAAAAAGCTTTCCCACCAATTGGTGAATTCGTAGAGGTCGAGGGACGAAAGGTTCATTACCTGCGCGCAGGGTCAGGGCCGGAATTGGTGCTTCTCCATGGCGCTGGCGCCAATGTCCGTGACTATACTTTTGATTTGTTTGATCTTTTGAAAGATCGCTACACCGTCACCGCATTTGACAGACCCGGCCTTGGCTATACGGATCGCGTCCCAAATATCGACACGGGGCCATTTTCAACTGAAGGTGACAGCCCGCAAGCACAGGCTCACATGCTGCGCGAGGCTGCTGAGAAAATCGGCATTAAGGACCCGATTGTTGCAGGTCATAGCTATGGCGGCATCGTGGCGCTGGCTTGGGCTGTCGAGGGGCTTGACATTGAAAGTCAACAAAACGCATCCGCTATTGTGTCATTTGCGGGTGTTGCCATGCCATGGCCAGATCCACTCGCTGCCTATTACACGATCAACGGCAGCGCTTTGGGCGGCGGCATTCTGGTCCCAATCCTTTCCGCCGTAGTGCCCGATAGTGTTGTGGAAAAAGCGGTCAATGACACGTTTACGCCAAATACCGCCCCTGACGGTTTTGTAGCACACCTTGGCGCGGAACTGGTGATGCGACCCGATAGTTTCCGCGCCAATGTGCGTCAGGTGAACACGCTTCAAAACGAAGTCATCAAACTCGCCCCGCGATATCCTGAACTCACAATTCCTATCGAAATTCTACACGGCACGGATGATGTAACGGTCCCAATTCATATTCACGCAAATGAAATCGCGAAAATTGTGCCTTCTGTCCATGTGACACAACTGGAAGGCGTTGGTCATCAACCGCACCACGTCGATGTTGATGCCGCGATTGCCGCAATTGATCGCGCTGCTGGTCGCGCTGGATTGCGCTAGCCGCCGCTCTTCCCCATAATGGTCGTGACCGAGCCAAAGGAAAACTTTGATGGATTTGCCATTCGATGGCGGCATTAGCCGCTTTTACAAAGACGCAGCACCAGATTGGGTAAAAGCCACGCTGAACGATGCGGGTAAAAAAGCAATTTTGAACCCTGATTACCCTTACAAAAAGAAGATGCGTAAATCTGACTACGAAGCTGAAATGGCGGCGTTGCAGGTCGAATTGGTCAGGTTGCAGGCTTGGGCACGTGATAAGGGGGAGCGAATTGTCATCGTTTTTGAAGGCCGTGATGCGGCGGGCAAAGTTGGTACGATTTCGCGTTTCCGCGAGAATCTGAATCCGCGCAATGCGCGTGTTGTGGCCCTTTCTAAACCGTCAGAGGTGGAGGCCACACAATGGTATTTCCAGCGTTATGTTGAGGAGATGCCCTCTGCTGGTGAAATCGTTCTGTTTGATCGCAGTTGGTATAACCGCGGTGTCGTGGAACACGTTTTTGGGTTTTGCACGCCAAAACAACGCGAAAAGTGGTTTAGCCAAGTTGATGCCTTTGAAAAGCTCATGGTCGACGATGGCATCAAGCTTTTCAAAATCTGGCTCAACGTCGGACAAGCCA
>DFSO01000086.1:54971-60521 GCA_002378665.1 Loktanella sp. UBA3435
AGCTTTCATGGATCGACGTTGAGGGTTTGAACAAATTGGATGACTACACCACCGCCATTGACGAGACGTTGACGAAGACCAATTCGGAACATGCCCCTTGGACAATCGTGCGGTCCGACGACAAGGGGCGCGCGCGATTGAATGCCGTAAGATCGGTTCTTTCCCAATTGGAGTATTCTGGGCGACGCGACGACGGCCTCGGTAAGCTTGACCCGAAAATCGCAGGCGGGATTGATCTCTGGCATGGGTAAACGCGGCTATCATCACGGCAATCTTCGCGAAGCTTTGGTCGCGGGCTGCCTCTCGCTGATTGAGAAGCGCGGCCCAACTGGCTTCACGCTCTCCGAGGCTGCGCGTGAAGCTGGCGTAACCCCTGCCGCCGTTTACCGCCATTTTGAAGGGCGCGAAGATTTGATCGCTGATGCGGCATTACAAGGCTATGCGATTTTCGCGGAGGCGATGGAAGATGCGTATGCGGATGGCAAACCGTCCGACCTTGCGGCATTTGAAGCCACAGGTCGCGCCTATCTCGCCTTTGCCAACAAATATCCCGGCCATTATGTTGCGATGTTTGAGAGCGGCATCTCTATCCAGCGGACGCCAGAGCTGAATAAGGTTGCAACACGTGCGCTAGGCGTTTTAGAAACCGCCGCGGTCGCCCTCAGCCAGCACATTCCCGTCGATAAACGCCCTCCACCGCAGATGTTTGCGGCCCATATTTGGGCTTTATCGCACGGCGTTGTCGAGTTATTTGCGCGCGGTAGCCCTGGCACAAAATCTCCGTTCCCGCCTGAAGATTTACTTGAAACAGGGATCGGCATTTATCTGCGTGGCCTCGGGCTCGTGCCCCCTGATCAATAGGATTTAAAATGAACGGTCTACTCGCAATTCTCTATTTGGCGGCCAGTTTGTCCGATATGAAACTATCCGATTGCCCGACGGGTTGTCTCGCAGAGGCAGAGGTTCCCTCCCGCGTTAGCATCCGTGTTGCCAAGGTAGAATTTCAGCGCGAGATCATCGGCGACGAGGTCTACGTCGGATATGATTGGGGTAAAACCTATGGCCCCTTTCAACCGACGATCGGCGTATCGGCGAATGATCAAAACGCCTTGTGGATTGGTGCGGGGACGAAGTGGACAAGTACCGATCTGCTCGGTGGTCCGATCTTTCTAGAAGCCTCGTTTATGCCGGGATTTCTCACCAAAGGTGATGGGCCCGACATTGGCGGCGCATTTCATTTCCGTTCTTCTCTAGGCGTCGGTTATGAGTTCGACAACGGCGCAACGATCCTTGCGTCCTACGACCATCGTTCAAATGGCGACCTGCGTGAGCTAAACCCCGGATTAGAGACTATCGGGGTACGATTTGCTTTCCCGTTTTAAATCGGCGGCTTAGGGCAGCAAAACCAAAGAGCGTGCGTCCCAAACAACGGTGGTTTGCGCCCCAACGTCCAAGACTGGACGCCCGATCAGGTTCTTCATTGCGATGTTTAAGGTCTCGGCAACGCCATCAATCCGCACATCGTAATATGTCATGTCGCCGTAGTAGACGACCTCATCCACGGTGCCCGCAATTGTTTCGCGGTCAGTGGTTTGGCCATCAAACAATATGGCAAGCGTCTCTGGGCGGATGCCAACGGCGGCTTCACCCAAATTAATGCCCGATGGCGCCTGCTCGGCTGCAATCGTGCATGGCCCAAGACCGTCAACATTAACGTCTATTGTGTCGCCTACGTTTGTCACGTTAGCCTTCAAGAAGTTCATCTTACCGATAAATTCCGCTACGCGACGCCCATTGGGACGACGATAAAGCGTTTCAGGATCGGCCAATTGCCCGATCTCGCCCTCAAACATTACCGCAATACGATCCGACATGACCAAGGCTTCTTCTTGGTCGTGGGTCACGAGGATAAAGGTAATGCCAACGTGGCGTTGCAGCCGCATCAACTCGACCTGCATCTGCTCGCGCATCTTCTTGTCGAGCGCGGAAAGTGGCTCATCCAAGAGCAACACCTTGGGTTTGAGTATCAAGGCCCGCGCCAAGGCAACACGCTGCCGCTGCCCACCAGAGAGCGCATGGGCCTGACGGTCACCAAAGCCCTTGAGGCCAACCATCGTCAGGGCCTCATCAACGGCTAAATCCTTTGCGGCCTTATCCATGTCCTTTTTCTTGCGCAGCCCAAAGGCCACGTTCTCGGCAACGGTCAAATGCGGGAAAATCGCGTAGGATTGGAACACCATATTGGTCGGGCGCATGTTGGCGGGCACGCCCTGCATGTCCTTGCCACCAATCACTACGACGCCTTCAGAAACGCCTTCAAATCCAGCAATCGTGCGCAGCAACGTGGTTTTGCCACAGCCTGAGGGGCCCAGTAATGAGAAGAACTCACCCTCGTTGATCGTCAGGTTGATGTCACGCAGCGCGTGGTAATCACCGTAATATTTGTTCACACCCGTGAGTGAAATCAATGCGGTCACAAGAAGCTCCCTTTGTCTTTCACACCAGCGCGGGCCATGCCGCGACGGCGCAAAATTTCAGCGATTGTTAGCAAGATAATCGAGAGCCCGACCAGAATTGTACCCAATGCCATGACGATTGGTAGAGAGCCTGGGAAGCGAAGCAAGCCCCAAATATAGACCGGCATCGTTGGATTGGCGCCCGTTAAGAAAAAGGCGATGATGAATTCATCAAGGCTAATGGTAAAGGCAATGAGCAAGGAAGAAATGATCCCCGGCATCACCAGTGGCAATGTTACCAAACGGAAAGCGGACCAGCGGCTTTCGCCCAAATCCATCGCGGCCTCTTCCATGCTTGGGTCGAGGTTTTGGAAAGCGCCATTGAGAATAGCAATGGAGAACGGCGTGCAGATTAATACATGGGCCGCGATCACTGTCCAGTTGGACAAGCTCATGTGAAGCATCTGCACGACGACAACAAGCAATGAGACAGCTACGATAATCTCTGGCAACACGAGTGGCAGCATCACCAAGCCGATAATGCCGCGTTTGAGTGGAAAGTTATACATCGCCCCTGCCCGCGCCGCACAAACACCGAGGATTGTTGATAAAACTGATGTAAGGGCCGCGATAAACAAGGAGTTTTGAACAGCGTTATGGAGTGCCTTTGTATCTGTCAGGGCGGTGAACCATTTGGTTGTGAAACCTGACAATGGAAACGCAATAATAGTTCCGTCGTTAAACGCAAACAATGGCAACAACACGATCGGCGCATAGAGGAAGATCAAATATGCAATCGCATAGATACGGAGGCTCATGATCGGCCTCGCAGCCAACGGCGGTTCAAAAAGACGAACAGCAAGCTTATTGCCGCCACACAGAGCATAGCGACAATTGCAAGAGCGGCCCCAAGTGGCGCGTTATTAAGCGCGAGGAACTGTGTTTGGATCATGTTCGCGATCAGCTTACCACCTGCCCCACCCATAAGTTCGGGTGTCACATAATCACCGATTGTGGGAATGAAGACAATCAACACCGCAGCCACCAAACCGGGCATCGAGAGCGGCAGTGTGACACGGAAAAAAGTGGAGAGCTTGCTTTCTCCAAGATCCTCGGACGCCTCCAACAGCGAACGATCAATCTTTTCCAAAGCGACAAAGATCGGCAGAATCGCGAAAGGCGCAAAGGCGTGGGCAAGCGTGATAATCACCGCATTTACGTTGTAGAGAATGAACGTCAACGGCTCGTCGATCAGACCAACGTTGATCAGCCCCGTATTCACCACGCCGTTATACCCCAAGATGACCTTCCACAAGAAAACGCGGATCAGATAGCTGGTCCAAAATGGAATTGTAATGAGGAATAGCCAAAGTGATTTGCGGTGCGCGGGAACGTGGAACGACACAAAATAAGCCACTGGAAATGCCAAGATCACAGTGACGAAAGTCACCGTACCCGACACAAACAAAGAGCGCTGCAAAAGTGCAAAATAGATCGGTTTTTCAATGATTTCGCGATAGTTATTTAGCGTGAATGTGGTGTCCACATCCATAAAGTTCTGCGTCCAGAAACTAAACAGGACTATCGCGCCAATAGGGATCGCCAGCATCAAAATCGCATAGATCAACGGCGGACTGATCATCAACAGTCCGCGGCGTCCTTCAGTTGCTGTTAGTTTTTCCCACATGGTTTTATTTTCACCGCAGCGCAGGAAAGTGCAAGAGCCAAATCTATTTTGAATGCAGGTTCTGCATTCGTCCCGCAATTGGATGATCGCCAAGCGTGTGGGCGGCCCCAAGGCGGTCTGCATCAGACTTATTCTGGCTCAGCTTTGATTTTGCCAGCACCTGCATAATTAGAATTTCGAACCCGACAATTCCATCAAGTTTGTCATTGAGGTAATCGGCGGGCGCATCGGACATACGCCACGCATCCCCACCATTCGTGCGGGTTTCCATCATTTTCGTGAGCAGCCCCACGGCGCCCAGTTTGGCTTTGCGATCATGGTGGAACATGATCGTGCCGTGCACATGGGCGACCTCATAGTTCCATGTCGGCACGACCTCATGGGTGTCAGCTTTGCTGGGGTAAGAATTGGGCGTGATATATGCATTTGCCCCGCTAAAAATAGCGAGAACGGCAGCCCCATCCTCTAATTTCCGGTGCAAATCGTTGGCATGGGCGATATGCCCGATCAGCTTGGTTTTTGTCATAATCAACGGAATGTGGTCGGCACGCAAAGCGTCTCCCGCGTGGCTAACCAACGTCGCCAAAGGCGCCGCCAAAATCAGTGCAGCGATTTGTGTAGCGTCAGTTTGTTCAAAATCTGCCGGTAAGTACATCTCATAACCCCTTTTCACCAAACGAAAAAGGGCGAACCATTGGGGCCGCCCGTTTCCAAATTCCTGTATCCGAAGCTTAACGCTTCGCTATTCGGTACTTCAAAAAAATAAATCATACCAATAACTTAATATATACACTCATAGCCTGCTATCATACTGCTCAAGCCTTACACTCTACATTTCCATACTTAGCTGTACATTTTTGTTGTGTGCACGCAGAAATATTGGCATCTCGCCTACTTTGATTTCTATCTACAGTCCGAACAGCTGGTACGGTATAAAATTCCGTTCTCATAAGTTGTGTGCAATTAGTATACGCTGAGTATCCATAACCTGTTGTAGTACAACTTGTTTGTCCTGTTGGTACTTGGCGAGATTGCGTTTGATTGTACATTTCCTGCTCATAACGTGGTGGAATTTTCTTCATCCAAGTTGCAGTGCAGATGCCCTTTTCTTCTCTAAATTCGGTAGTAGCGCAGCTTGCTAACATCAAAACCACCCCCGCAATTGTAATTTTCCTTAACGTCATAAACACTCCATTCAATCCGAGTCTCACTATGCCAATCATCCAAAGCAGCGTTTAACCTATCCAAACACAATAAATCTGCAGTTTTCCAGCAAAAACCGCACACACAGCCCTCTAATGCTGTGTAGCACCCAACGCACCCTACCCTCAAACTCACCCAATACAGCAAGCACACACGTGTTCTACGCCACTACTACGTACGGCGCTTACATCGTTTTCCGATGTA
>DFSO01000086.1:60817-61226 GCA_002378665.1 Loktanella sp. UBA3435
CTACTTGGGTGCTATGGGCTTGATGGCTTGTATGGGTTCGAAGTCTTGCTGCGATACTTGCTGTGTTGGCACTGCTTGGGTTGGCTTTGGTGTGTTGGCAGACTTGGGTATAGGCAGCGTTGGCAACGGCTTGGCACTGTTTGGCTGTGCTGTTTTAACCTTCACACCTTCAATGTCACGTGCCTCGTCCGCAATCATTGTCGCCATCAAACGCAGTACCTCCAAACGCACTGCTGCTTGTTCCTCACTTGTTATGCTGCGTATTGCATTCAGCGCACGTTGCACATCAGCCAAAGCACTCACTGTGCCACCCCCATATGTGCAAAATCACCACCCCAAAACTGTAAGTACTTCCCTACCAAAAACCGCAGCACGTTTTTTCTACATCTAAAACCCATTTCACACAGCG
>DFSO01000039.1:0-150 GCA_002378665.1 Loktanella sp. UBA3435
GTCGTTGAGAACTTAGTGAAGACCTTTGGTGGTTTTCGCGCTGTAGATGGCGCATCTTTGCGCATCGAAGAAGGCTCCATCACAGGGCTGATTGGCCCGAATGGTGCAGGAAAAACTACTCTTTTCAACGTGATCGCGGGTGTTCTTCAG
>DFSO01000039.1:395-26226 GCA_002378665.1 Loktanella sp. UBA3435
CGTCGTCTGGTCGCGTGACAATGATGGGCGAGGACATCACTGGCCTGCCGCCACATGAGTTGTTCCACAAAGGTTTGCTGCGTACCTTCCAAATCGCGCATGAATTCTCAACCATGTCAGTTCGCGAGAACCTGATGATGGTGCCCGGTGCACAATCAGGCGAGACGCTGTGGAACGCATGGTTTGGCCGTAAGCGGATCGCGGATGAAGAGCGCGCCCTTTTGGCAAAGGCTGACGAGGTGATCGAATTCCTGACCATCGAGCATCTCAAAGAAGAAAAAGCGGGCAATCTGTCTGGCGGCCAGAAAAAGCTTCTTGAGCTTGGCCGCACCATGATGGTCGACGCCAAGATCGTGTTTCTCGACGAGGTCGGCGCAGGCGTGAACCGCACCCTGCTGAACACAATCGGCGACGCGATCATCCGTCTGAATAAAGAGCGCGGCTATACCTTTGTCGTCATCGAGCATGACATGGATTTCATTGGCCGCCTTTGCGATCCGGTCATCTGTATGGCCGAGGGCAAGGTTCTGGCGCAAGGCACCTTGGCTGAAATCAAAGCAAACGAACAAGTCATCGAGGCCTACCTTGGTACTGGTCTGAAAAATAAGGACAAAGTGGGCGCATGAGTGAACCATTTCTGATCGGCGACGCGATGACGGGCGGCTACGGCAAAGGCCCCGACATCCTGCACGACTGCACTATTTCCGTTGATCCAGGCGAGATTGCCGTGATTGTTGGGCCAAACGGCGCTGGCAAATCCACGGCGATGAAGGCCCTTTTCGGGATGCTGAACGTCAATAAAGGCGCTGTGCGTCTAGACGGCGAAGACATCACCATCCTGACGCCGCAACAACGTGTTGTAAAGGGAATGGGCTTTGTGCCGCAGACCCACAATATCTTCACGACGATGACAGTCGAAGAAAACCTAGAGATGGGCGCGTTTATCCGTACCGACGATTTCCGCGATACAATGGCGCAAATCTATGACCTGTTCCCGATCCTCAAGGAAAAGCGGTATCAGTCCGCAGGCGAGCTTTCGGGTGGTCAACGTCAGCAAGTGGCCGTTGGCCGTGCATTGATGACCAAGCCGAAGGTTCTGATGCTCGACGAGCCTACCGCAGGCGTGTCGCCCATCGTGATGGACGAATTGTTTGACCGTATTATCGAAGTTGCCCGTACAGGCATCCCGATCCTGATGGTGGAACAGAACGCCCGACAAGCGCTTGAAATTGCAGACAAAGCTTATGTTCTTGTACAGGGCCGCAATGCTCACACGGGCACAGGCAAAGAACTTTTGGCCGACGAAGAAGTCCGCCGCAGTTTCTTGGGTGGTTGATGTGATGAAGCCCTTTATTTTGACGCTCTTGACCGCCGTACCACAGGTCGCTTCGGCCGAATTGGTGACGGTCAATTGCAACTTCCACACTGAATGCTTTGACACAGAGACCTGCCAAGACGCAAATTACGACATGTCTTTCAGCCGCGATCCGCAGCAGATGGAAACGGACCAAGTCACGACCGAAGTCAGTGATGATATGTCCGAAACATTCAAAGCGCGCGCATTTGGAACACCTACCCATTACGGGTTCACAACATTTGGGGCAGACGACACGCAGATGCTCTTGAGTGTAAAAGATGGTGTCGGTCGCTATTCAATCCACATGCTAGAGGAAGGCATCGCGCTCTTCTATCTAGGAACCTGCAAAGAGGCGGTTAGCTAATGGACTTTATTAACGCCTTTGTGGCACTCGCGAACTATGTGATCGTGCCGGGCCTTGCTTATGGTGCGCAACTTGCCCTTGGCGCGCTGGGTGTCACGCTGATCTATGGCATCTTGCGGTTCTCGAACTTTGCCCATGGTGACACCATGGCCTTTGGCACCGCGATGACTATTCTCATCACCAACGGGCTTTTGGCGCTGGGGATCACCTTTGGTCCGCTGCCAACCGCCCTGCTCGCCCTGCCCTTTGCAATCATGCTGACCTGCGTTTTGGTGCTCGTCACCGACCGCGTCGTCTACCGCTTTTATCGTGAACAAAAAGCTGCACCCGTGATCCTTGTGATCGTATCCATGGGTGTGATGTTCATCATGAACGGGATTGTGCGTTTCATCATTGGTGTCCGTGACATCAATTTCGCCGATGGCGAACGTTTCATTATGTCCGTTAAGACATTTAAGGAAATGACTGGGCTTGAGGAAGGTCTTGCGATCAAAACCACTCAAGGGATCACTGTTGTTGTGGCAATGATTGCCGTGGCGCTGTTGTTCTGGTTCCTCAACAAGACCCGCACAGGTAAATCCATGCGTGCCTTCTCTGATAATGAAGACTTGGCGCTGCTGTCTGGCATTAACCCTGAAAAGGTTGTGATGGTCACTTGGATGATCGTTGCCGCCTTGGCCACGACTGCTGGCGTGCTTTATGGCCTAGATAAGTCCTTCAAAGCCTTCACATACTTTCAGCTTCTCCTGCCCATCTTTGCCAGTGCCGTTGTTGGCGGTCTTGGCAATCCTTTGGGTGCTATTGGCGGTGGTTTTGTGATCGCGTTCTCTGAAGTGACCATCACCTACGCCTTTAAAAAGGTGATCGGCTATATGGCTCCAAACGGATGGGAACCCGATAGCCTCGTGCAACTGCTTTCAACCGACTACAAATTTGCGGTGAGCTTTGCGATCCTCATTATCGTCCTGCTGTTTAAGCCAACAGGCCTGTTTAAAGGACAATCAGTATGACCCTGACCATGCGCAACACACTTCTCGTCGCCTTTGTGGCGATGCTTTATATCCTCGAAGGGTCCACAACGTTCTGGATTTTCTCGGGTTCATGGGACTCTGCGCTCAAGATGGTTTGCTTTGCCTTAATTGGCGCCATCATGTCATTGGGCGTGAACCTTCAGTGGGGCTTTGCTGGACTGTTTAACATCGGGATCATGGGCTTCGTTGCCTTGGGTGGCTTGGCCACGGTTCTGGTTTCAATGCCGACGACACCGGGCGCATGGTCTGAAGGCGGTTGGCAAATCCTGATCAGTTTGATCTTGGGGGCTGTCACAATTGTTGGTGCTATCTTTACCTACCGCTGGCTGCCAAAAGGCCGGATGCGCAATGTGTTGATGGTCGTCTTGTTGATCCTTGGTTTCATGGCGTTCCGTGCCGTATTTGACGGCGGTGTTGCTGGCGTTGAAGCGATCAATCCTGCGGCAACGGGCTATCTTGGCGGTCTCAACTGGGGTGGCGAGAACTACAAAGACCTCGGCTGGTTGACGGTTGTTGCTTGGCCTGTTGGTGGATTGCTTGCCGCTGGTGCAGCTTGGGTGATTGGTAAAACCGCTTTGGGTTTGCGCTCTGATTACCTCGCGATTGCGACACTCGGCATTGCCGAGATCATCATTGCAGTGATGAAGAACGAAGACTGGCTGGGTCGTGGTGTGAAAAACGTCGTGGGTCTGCCGCGTCCTGTGCCTTACGAGGCGGACTTGCAGGTCGACCCGTCCTTTATTGAGCGTGCGGCGTCATTGGGTCTCGACCCTGTTACAGCCTCTACGCTTTACACGAAGGTCGGTTACGTCGTCCTCTTTACCATTGTACTGTTAATCCTGCTTTGGCTTGCCGAACGCGCCCTCAAAAGCCCATGGGGCCGTATGATGCGTGCGATCCGTGACAACGAAGTCGCGGCAGAAGCGATGGGCAAAAACGTGACCGCGCGCCATTTGCAAATCTTTATCCTAGGCTCTGCAATTTGCGGCATTGCAGGCGCGATGATGACCACGCTCGACGGTCAGCTCACGCCGGGCACTTATCAGCCGCTGCGCTTTACATTCCTGATCTGGGTCATGGTGATCGTTGGCGGGTCTGGTAATAACTTTGGCTCGGTCTTGGGCGGCTTCCTGATTTGGTGGCTCTGGGTCATGGTTGAACCGCTGGGCCACTGGATCGCGGAAATCACGACGTCGGGTCTCTCGCCTGACAACTGGTTCCGTATCAGCATGCAGGACGCGGCGGCCCACTTCCGTCTGTTCACAATGGGGCTCGTCTTGCTGATCGTACTGCGATTTAGCCCGCGCGGCCTCATGCCGGAACGTTAAATGATTTTTGCCACCACTGAGTTACGTCTCAGTGGTGGCAGACCACGCCAGAACCCGCTAAACCATTGGGCAACCCGTAACCTATTTTAGGCTTGCTTATTCATGGCGCTGATCTTCCGCTGGCTACTCCGCCTCGCTTCTCTATTGATATTCCTGATTGTTGCCGCCTTTGGGCTCGCCTATTATTTCGCGTCCCGTTCATTACCCGAATATGATGCGCAAGCATCAGCACTTGGCCTGCAAGCGCCCGTCGAGATCATTCGTGACAACGCCAACGTGCCCCATATATTTGGTGAGAACGATGACGATGTCTACTTCGCGCTTGGATATGCACACGCGCAAGACCGCCTGTGGCAAATGACGATGTTGCGGCGAACCGTGCAAGGGCGGCTTTCTGAACTTTTCGGCGAAACCACCCTTGGGATCGATAAGGTCGTGCGTAGGTTTGATCTCTACAATCTTGCGGTTGCATCCGTCGCGGCACAGGACGAAACGACGATGGCCGCACTAGAGGCTTATTCCGCAGGCGTGAACGCGTGGCTGGCAGAGATCAACAAAGGCTCACGGGGTCGCGGTGCGCCCGAGATGTGGCTCTTCAACCATCCCGTGGCCCCTTGGCAACCCGCCGATAGTATCGCGATCCTTAAGCTACTTTCACTGCAGCTTTCGGGTCATCTCCAATCAGAGGTCCTTCGCGCCCGGACTTCACTGATGCTTGAACCGGAACGCCTTGCAGATATCCTTCCCGATGATCCGAGCCGTGGCATTGCGATGCTGCCAAGCTACGCGAGCCTTTTCCCAGACCTGCCGCGCTATACGCCTAATACGCGCATGGCCTCCAACGGCTTTAACCCAATCCAGCCGCCTGAGTTGGCAGGCGCATCCAATGCATGGGCTGCAAACCCGACGCGCTCTGCTACCGGCTCTACGCTGCTTGCCAATGACCCGCACCTTGAACTGACGGCGCCGACTGTCTGGTATTTGGCCCGTTTTGAGTTGCAATCCGGCGGCGTGATCGGTGGCACTATTCCTGGTGTTCCGGCTGTCATGTCAGGGCGTAGCGCTGATCTTGGTTGGGGGATCACAAGCAGTTATCTTGATGATCAAGACGTGTTTCTCGAAGAGCTTAACCCAGAAGATCCGATGCAATACCGCGCGCCGACAGGATGGGCAAAATTCAAAAGTCGCGAGAGCATTATCAATATCAAAGATGCGCCAGCGGTGACCCTAAAACTGCTTTGGAGCCAGAACGGGCCAATCCTGCCCGCGGCACAATATGACCTTGGCGGCATTACGCCAGAGGGCCATGTTGCCGCGATCGGTTGGACGGCCCTGTCTGACAAAGACACCACAATGTCGGCGGCCCTTGCGATTGCCCATGCGCACACGGTGCAAGAAGCGATCCGCGCAGGCGAGCGCTATATTGCGCCGAGCCAAAACCTGACCCTCGCGGATCGCAATCAGATCGCGATGAAAACAATCGGGGCGATGCCTGCCCGCGATCCCAAAAGCCAAAGCCTAGGGCGTTTGCCGTCTTATGGCTACATCCAAACGAACCGCTGGCAAGGTCGCCTGCCCTATTCTGACAACCCGGAATTCGTCAATCCCGTAGGCGGTATCCTTGGCAATACCAACAATAAGATGATTGATCGCCCCTTCCCGAAACACGTGTCATTTGAATGGGGTGACACGCAGCGGATCAACCGTTGGGGACGTTTGATGCAAAGCCGCGCGGTCCATACCCGAGACAGCTTTATCGAAGCGCAATTGGACACAGTCAGCTACACGGCGCGGAATCTACTGCCGCTCATCGGTGCCGATTTATGGTTCACTGGTGAAGCCGCAGCAGACGGCACGCCAGAACGCCGCCGTCAGCAAGCGTTAGAACTTTTGGCAGCGTGGAACGGCGAGATGAACGAGCACCTGCCAGAGCCGCTACTTTATGCGGCATGGCTCCGCCATCTCCAAGAACGCTTGATCCAAGACGAGCTTGGACCTCTTGCTGCCGAATTCACACATCCCAATCCTGTGTTTATCGAACGGGTTTTCCGCAACACAGACGGAGCGGCAGTATGGTGCGATATCCTGCAATCAGCACCGGTTGAAACCTGCTCTGATATTGCGCGCCTTGCGCTTGATGATGCCCTGCTTTGGATCGCTGAAAATGGGGGAACAGATGTTGCGGCACTGCGTTGGGGTGATTTGCATCAAGCGACCCACGACCATCCTGTGTTGGGCACTGCGCCGATACTCAACTGGTTCGTAAACATCCGCCAATCAACCAGCGGCGGCGACAATACGCTTCAACGAGGGCGTACCTCTGGTGAGGGGCCAAACCCGTTTCAGAACGTGCATGCGGCAGGCTACCGTGGCGTTTACGACTTTGCCGATCCTGACAGTTCGGTATTTGTGACGGCGACGGGTCAGTCCGGCCATCCTCTGTCGCGCTACTATGATAACTTGGGTGAGCTATGGCGGCGCGGTGAATATATCCCGATGTCTCTCGACCGTGATCTGGCCCGCGCCGCTGCTGTTGGGATTACCGAACTGGTTCCAGCCGCACCTTAAAGGCGGCTGTAACGCTCTTTTTGCATGATCGTCCAAAAGACGGAGACGGTATAGCCGTTTTCATCTTGGACTTCTTCCGTGACGATACCCTGCTCAAAGAGCCAAGCCCGCTTGCGGCCCTCAGCATAAGACAGCGTAAAGGTCTCGGCGCGACGTGGGTCTTTGAGATGCTCAGCCAATGAGCCCAGCAAGTCATCCATACCGTCGCCGGTGACAGCCGAAATTGCGAACAGATCATCGGTCCGTGCGGATTGCGCCTCTACTGCGGCACGCTCGTCCTCTGGCATCTTATCGATCTTGTTCCAGACTTCGATCATAGGGGCCGTCTCGGACACACCCAAAGCGCCTAGAATCGCCTTCACGTTCTTTGCTTGCTCTTCGGTCTGCGCGTGGCTGATATCACGGACGTGCACGATCAGATCGGCGTCAAGCACCTCTTCCAAGGTCGCACGGAAAGCCGCAACCAATTCAGTCGGCAGATCGGAAATGAAACCAACCGTGTCGGACATGATAATCTCGTCGCCCGAAGGCAATTCGATTTTACGCATAGTCGGATCAAGGGTCGCAAAAAGCATGTCTTTGACGAAAACATCCGCGCCTGTCAGACGGTTGAACAGCGTCGATTTACCCGCGTTGGTGTAGCCCACCAAAGCGACAATCGGGTAAGGTACCTTTGCGCGCGAAGCACGGTGCAAGGCGCGGGTTTTCACGACCTTGGCAAGCTTATCGCGCAGACGTACCAAATGGTCGTCAATTGCGCGACGGTCAGATTCGATCTGTGTCTCACCTGGACCGCCCATGAAACCCATGCCGCCACGTTGCCGCTCTAGGTGGGTCCAAGCGCGGACAAGTCGTGTGCGTTGATAGGACAAAGCCGCCATCTCAACCTGCAACACACCTTCCGATGTACGGGCACGGTCTGAGAATATCTCGAGGATGAGACCCGTGCGATCAAGAACCTTCACGTCCCAAGCCTTTTCAAGGTTCCGTTGCTGAACGGGCGTTACGGCGCCATCAATCAAGACAAGCTCGACCTCGGCCTCTTTGAAAATAACGCGGAGTTCTTCGATCTTGCCTTTACCGAACAACATCCCAGCATGCCTTTTTGGCAAACGGACGGATGTGCTTCCTACGACTTCAATGTCAGGCAATGCCGCAGCAAGGGCCACAGCCTCTTCGAGCGCGGGAATCGCATCCCTGCGGGTAAAGTCGGATTTCAAGTCTGGGTGCAGGACCCAAGCCCGCGTGGCGAGCTTATCGTGTTCTTGCAAAGTTATTCTTCGCCTTCATACAGGCTGATCGGTTGAGCAGGCATTATTGTCGAAATGGCACTCTTGTAGACCAGTTGGGATTGACCGTCGCGGCGCAATAGCACGCAGAAGCTATCAAACCATGTGATAACACCCTGAAGTTTAACGCCGTTCACCAAAAATATAGTGACGGGAACTTTTGCTTTGCGAACGTGATTGAGAAATGCATCTTGAAGATTAGCTTTATCGGCCGCCATCGGGGGACCCCTTTTTTATTCTTATGGCCGCAATTCGGCCTTCCCTCTTTTATCATGCTAGTATGTAACGCAAAAACACGAGTTTCCAGCCCAAAAAAGCAAAGTCTAGTTTCGCCAGATTTCTGGGTTGAAAAGTGCAATAATTGCCAAGGTCTCAAGCCGCCCAAGGACCATCGCAAAGGCCAGAATGACCTTGGCCGCGTCCGGAATGCCAGAAAACGAAATCGGGCTTTCGGCCGCAATATCCGCCAAGGGACCAGTCGTCGTCAGCGCGGATACAGCGAGGATCATCGTTGTCTCGAATTGCACGCCCGTGAGCGACAACGCAAGCATAACGCCGGCGATAGACATCGCGAACAACATGAAGAAAATCCAGCTAATATAGGCACCTTGCTTGCGAATACGCCGCGCCTCACGCCCACCACCACTGACCGATGAGGGGTGCAGCAGCCTCTGCAATTCGCGCTCGGAATGACGAAAAAGCGCATAGATGCGCAACAGCTTTACGCCCCCAGCTGTTGTTGCAACGCCGCCACCAATAAGCGCCAGACCGATCAGAAAAACGCCGGGCGTATGTAGCCCAGACCAATCCGTCGCACTTAGCCAATAGCGCGATTCAAATCCGGTGGTCGTCAAAAATGACGCAATCGTGAACAGATCACCCCAAATAGCTTGCGCGATCTTTAGCAAATTTGTGGTCGCCTCGCCATCAACAGCAGCAACGAAGTGGCGCAAAAACAAAAGACCTGTGACCGTTAAGATCAAAATGACGCCAGTCCGGAACTCTGGATCCTTGGAGAGACCCCGATCCTTTTCGCCAACCAAGCCAGAACTAAAGCTCAGCCGTGAGATCGCCAGTAGGAAAAATGCCAAGATCATCAACTCGCCCCAAAACCCTGAGGCCGCGTAATAAAGCCCACCAACAGGCGTAATACCAGATGTGGAAAGAACGGACATTGCATGGATGAGGGCCACATAGCCCAGTTCACCCGTACTGACCAATCCGAACCACAAAATAGCTGTCAGGCCAATGTAGAGAGGTGTGAGTTTGATCGCGAAGCGCAGCAATCTCTCGGAAGGATCAGCCACGCCGCCAAATTGCGAAAAGCCAGATGCTCCCTTGCCCGCCGCACCATCTGCACGGACCTCAAAGCCGCCAAGGTTCATCGGTGCAAAGATAGAAATCGCGGTGATCCAGACCAATAAACCACCCAGCCAACCAACAAGCCCCCGCCACAGGTGCAAAGACGGCGTCAGACGGCCCACGTTGTCATAAACCGTAGCCCCTGTTGTCGTCATACAAGACACCATCTCAAACCACGCATTTACAAAACTCGTGTTGCCCACGGCCTCGTAGAACGGGATGGCGAACATCAGCGGCAAACAGCTAAATGCCGCCAGAAGAGCTACCAATTGGCTGCGTGCCACGCTTTTTGGCTCATACCCAGCGGTCGCCAACCCAATGATTAGCGTCAGAAGGGAAAACAGGATCGTCCCATAAAAGAAGATCCGCATGGTGTTATAATCGTGCACCACCAGCGCATGGGACGCAGGCACTAGCATTGCCAACGCGCCAAAGCCCATCAGGATTACAAACAGAGGTAGCTTTTGGATTGCTGTGCCCATCAGAAATAATCGATTGAAACCTGCAAGAGACGCTCCACCTCAGGCACATCATCTGCGATTGCAAAGATTGCAATCACGTCACCTTCGTCGATACGTGTCTCGCCCGTTGGCTTATGGATGACACCATCCTTCATCACCGAACAAACCAACGTGCCTTCTGGAAACTGGATGTCTTTGATGCGATGCCCGGAAATTGGAGAGGTTCCAAGAACTTGCGCCTCGATCACCTCGGCCTCGGCGTCACCAATAGAATAGACGCCGCGCACACGGCCATGCCTGATGTGGCGCAAGATCGAGCTTACCGTCGTTGCACGTGGGTTAATGTAGGCGTCAATATTGAGCGGCCCCATCAGAGGCACCAACGTTGGATCGTTGATCAACGTAATCGCCAGTTCACAGCCCATTTCCTTGGCCCTGACGGAGGCCAACAGGTTTGTTTTATCATCGTCCGTAACAGCCAGAACCGCATCAGCAGACCGAATGTTTGCTTCTTCCAGCATCGCGCTGCTGAGGCCATCGCCATGCAAAACGATTGTCCGGTCCAAAGCGTCGGCAGCCAACTCGGCGATACGTCGGTCCTTTTCAATGATCTTTACCCGCACGCGGTCGGTGCGAGCCTCAAGGGCACGCGCCACGGCAAGCCCAACATTCCCGCCACCAATAATGACGATACGTTCTTGCTTTGCCTGCTTTTTGCCAAAAATCTCCATGGTGCGGTTCATGTCGCGGGTTTCAGTAAAGAGATAGCACTCGTCACCGGGAAACAGCTGATCGCCCGCTGAGGGTACAAACAATGTGCCTTCACGACGAATGCCCACAACAATGGCACGCAGGGTCGAGAAAAGATCGGTCAACTGGCGCAGCGGCGTATTGATCACAGGACATTCGTCCGCAATCAAAATACCCAGCAACTGCGCGTTACCTTCCATAAAGCTTTCGGTGTCAAAGGCCGCAGGTGCCGCAAGGCGTTGCAAGGCTGCTTCTGCCACCTCCTTTTCTGGCGAAATCACTACGTCAATCGGCAGGTGTTCGCGGCGGTAAAGATCAGAGTAAATCGCGGTTAGATAGCTTTGAGCACGTAGTCGCGCGATCTTGCGTTGGATTGAAAACACAGAATGCGCCACTTGACAGGTCACCATATTGACCTCGTCGGAATGGGTCGCAGCAATGATCATATCGGCATCGCGCGCGCCTGCCCGTTCAAGAACGTCGGGGTAGCTCGCAAAGCCAGAAATCCCTTGCACATCAAGGGTATCCGTCGCACGGCGCACGAGTTCAGGGTTGCTATCCACAACCGTGACGTCGTTCTTTTCGCCCGACAAGTGACGCGCAATTTGCCAACCGACTTGGCCTGCGCCACAGATAATTACTTTCATCGCGTCTCTCCTAGATCAGCGCCCGTCGTGCCAGAGCACAACTGCCCCGTCAATTCAGCTTTCACTTTCCACATAGGCAACGCGCCCGCCCGCTTTGTTGGTGGTCGCAACCCCCAACGATTTCAGCTTACGGTGCAAGGCAGACCGCTCCATGCCAACGAAGGAGGCCGTGCGGCTGATGTTGCCGCCAAAACGGTTGATTTGTGTGAGCAAATACTCGCGCTCAAAAAGCTCGCGGGCTTCGCGAAGCGGCAATGTCGCAAGGCCACCAGACAATACGATACGACCGTCCTCAACCGCCGAAGCTTCGTCAGATGCGGGCAGTTCCTTTGCCGTGATCTCATCAGATGTATCACCAAGGATCAGCACGCGTTCGACCACGTTCTTCAACTGCCGCACGTTTCCGGGCCAGAGCATCGTTTGCAGCAAGGCCCGCGCGTCATCGGCAAGCTTGCGCAGTGGCAGGCCCTGAACCTTGTTGAACATATCGATGAAATATTCGGCCAATACAGGGATATCCTCGCGGCGCTCCTCTAAGCTTGGCACCGCAATAGGCACGACATTCAAGCGGTGGAATAATTCTTCACGGAAAGTTCCCGCCTCAATAGCGGCATTCAAATCGCGGTTAGTGGATGAAATAACGCGCAAATCAACTTGCACCTTGTCGTTGCCGCCAACCCGCTGGAAACGCTGATCAACAAGGACGCGCAGGATTTTGGACTGTGTGCCAAGCGGCATATCTGCGATTTCTTCAAAGTAGATAACGCCGCCATTGGCCTCTTCCAAAAGACCTTTTTCAATTCCGCGGCTACCACCTTCGCGCCCGAACAGCACCTCTTCCATGCGATCTGGTTCAACAGATGCCGAACTGACCGTCACAAACGGAGCATTGGCGCGGCTGGAATTCGCGTGGATGTAGCGGGCCGCAATCTCTTTGCCAGATCCCGCAGGCCCCGTCAGCATCACGCGGCCATTGGACTTGGTCACTTTGTCGAGCTGGGATTTGAGCGTACGGAACGCCGCACTATCGCCAAGCATATCAGTGTTGCTGACTTCGCCACGCTTCAACTCAAGGTTCTCGCGACGCAATTTACTGGTCTCCATCGCGCGACGAATAACGACCATCAGTTGATCAATATTGAATGGCTTTTCGATGAAGTCATAAGCGCCCTGTTTAATCGCAGCCACGGCGATCTCGATATTGCCATGCCCGGAAATAATGACGATCGGAATATCAGGGTGATCGCGCTTGACCGATTTCAGAATGTCGATCCCGTCCATGTTGCTGTCTTTGAGCCAGATATCGAGGATCATCAACGCGGGTGGATTGGCTGCGATTTCGGCCATGCATTCATCAGAGGTACCTGCAAGACGGGTCGTAAACCCCTCATCTTGCAAAATATCCGAGATTAGCTCGCGAATGTCGCGTTCGTCATCAGTGATAAGAATATCGCTCATTTTGCCCTCTTTACTTCCATATGTTCCTCTGAACCTTTTGGCGCGAGAGGAAGTGTAATTACAGCTTTGGCCCCTAAATGACCCCCGCCGTTAAAATCTTCGGCATCGGTCAAAACCAGATGGCCGCCATGTTCTTCGATAATCTTTTTCACGATCGGCAGGCCAAGACCTGTTCCGCTGTCGCGCGTCGTCACATAGGGCTCAAATAGTCGCGCCCTGTCATGAGGTAAGCCAATACCATTGTCGCTAATCGAGATATGCACAGCCACATCCGTGACGTCCATCGCAACACGAACTTCAGGGTTGTACCCCTCAGCGCCGTTCTTTTCGACATAGGTTTCAGTGGCTTCGCCCGCGTTCTTAATCAAATTTGTTAGCGCCTGCGTAATCATCGTTTCATCAAGATCAATTGGCAAATCCGCATCCAATAGCTCTGACTTGAACTTTACACTCGGCTGACCGACCTCCTGCAAAGTCACGGCATCCCTGACCAAATGCACCAGATCAGTGGCGGCCAATTCTGGCTCTGGCATGCGTGCAAACTTTGAAAATTCGTCGACAATACGCCGCAAGCCATTGGTTTGGCGAATAATAACATCGGTAAGCTGCTCAAGTTTCTCGGCGTCTTGGACCTCTTTGGAGAACTTCCGCTTGATCCGTTCAGCAGAGAGCTGAATTGGTGTCAGCGGATTTTTGATCTCGTGGGCGATCCTGCGGGCCACGTCGCCCCATGCGGCCATCCGCTGCGCGCTCACCAGATCAGTCACGTCATCAAATGCAACCACGTAGCCTTCCAGTGCGCCCTCGGTATTGCGACGCGGCGACATACGGACGAGCAGGCTTTCTTGTTTGCCGTCTCGGATCAAATTGACTTGGTCTTGCGCGACCTCACGGCCCTCTTTGCGCATTTCATCAAACAGCGACGTGAACTCTGGGACGGCAACGGCAAGCGCTTGCGCCTCTTGTGCTTCACTCACCGCCAAAAGCCGCTGTGCAGACCGGTTTACAAAGGCCACGTGGCCTGACGCATCAAGTCCGACAACGCCAGAGGTCACGGACCCAAGAACACTGTCAAACAGACGCCGCCTGCGTTCAGACAAGCGGTTCGTCTCTAACAATTCGTCACGTTGTCTTTTGAGTTGCGTCGTCATTTGGTTAAAGTAATGGCCAAGCTGCGAAATCTCGTCGTCACCGTCGTCCTCAATCACGCGCACATCAAGATCACCCGCACCAACCCGTTGCGACGCTGTGACCAGACGACCGACAGGGCGCGACAGCCTTTCAGCAAACCAAAGGCCAAGCCAAATCGCGGCCAAGATCAAGATCACAGCAAAGCCCAAATAGATGAGACCGAAATTAAACAGCAGCCGGCCGCGATCATTTTCTAGCTGTTCGTAAAGTGCGACCGTTTGCGTGGTCTGATCCAACAGCGCCAAGATTTTGCCGTCGACTTCGCGGGTCACATAAAGATAGCGGTCCTGAAAATTTGGCATCGCGATAAGAGCGCGATATTCGTCGTTGGTGGCATCCTCAACGATATAAAGCCCATCTTCCAGAGCCGTTTCAAAATCAGATGGTAACGGAGGTTCAAAGTCAAAGTCATATGACCCTGCCCCACGCGTCATAATCTCGGCACTGCCATTCACAAAAAAGACTTCGGACAGGCCACGATCAATCTGGTTTTGCACCTGTGCAATCGCTTGGCGCACGTCCCCATCATCCATAAAAAAGTTACGCAAGCGTTCCGTGCGCAAATAAGCCGCGAGCGCTTGGGCATCACGGGTGAGCTCTTGGCGTTCTTCGCGCTCATAGGCCTGTGCGGTGGTCAAAGATGTGCTGAGAACTGTTCTGACCCTATCAGAAAACCAGCCTTCAAGGCCCACATTGATCGAGAGCATTGCAAATATCGCTACCAAAACAGTTGGGGTCAGCGCAAGAAGCGCGAAAACACCCGTCAAACGTAAGTGAAGTCGTGAACCTGCCGATTTTGCACGACGCGCCGAGATCATCTGCGCGACACGTTGCATCACGAGGCTGGCAATCACGAGCACATAGATCAGGTCTGCGAGGAGAACCAATCTCAGCCAAGGTGAGGTCGAGGACTGCACCAATGGACCAAGAACGACATAGGTTAACACGGCCAGCAACGGACCAAGCAGGACGAGCCCGAGCACAGTCGCGTTTTGTACCGCACGAAGCCTGCGCCAACGGCTAAACCGTGCAAAACTAAAGCGTGTTAAGCTACGCTGCACACACATCCACCCTAATACATGCAGGGTTACCCCCACAAACCACCACATTACGTGTTACGCCCAAGATATAGCTGCGTCTCGCGCGTCACGCTTATGTTGCGGTTTTACATCAATTTGCGGCGGCGTGTCACGTTGATATCGAGCTCTGTGATCTTCTTTCGCAAAGTATTTCGGTTAATTCCAAGAAGGTCAGCACATTTCGCCTGATTTCCACCTGTCGCATCAAGTGCAATCTCAAGAAGCGGCGCCTCAACCTCGCGTAAGATTCGATTATAAAGACCCGCCGGTGGAAGCTCGCCCCCATGCAGGTCAAAATACCGACGCAGGTGCTTGGCGACCGAGCCTGACAGCTTGTCGGTTGGTGTGCCTTGGCGCAAAGGTTCCATCGCGGGCTGATTGCCAAGAACGACTTCAACTTCGCCGCGCGTGATTTCTTCTTCGGTCGCTGTGAAAACCAACCGGCGGATCGCGTTTTCAAGTTGGCGCACGTTTCCAGGCCAGCTGTAGGACCTGACCAGATCCATCGCGCTATTTCCAAGCCTGCGCAGAGGCGCACCTTCGCGTTCCAGTCGCGCCAAGAAATGTGCGGCAAGCAAGGGGATATCATCGACCCTTTCGCGCAAAGACGGTACATCAATCGTCACGCCACCCAAACGGTAAAACAGATCATCACGAAACGTGCCCGCCTCAAGACGCGCCATGAGGTCCGATTGAGAGGTCGCCATAATCCGAGGGGCCGTATCCCCAAGCGCGTCCAGCATGCGCACAATGCGCCCCTGCGCCACGTCAGTAAGATCGCTGACCTCATCAAACAAAAGCGAGCCACCTTTGGCACGCGACAAGGCCGCTTGCGGTCCTTCCATCCCTTCCAGATCAGCGCCTGACACTACAACAAAGGGCAAATTACGCCTATCTGAAAAGTCGTGGATCGCGCGGGCAATAAGAGATTTTCCCGTCCCGCTTTCGCCCGTGATCAAAACAGGCATTGTTGTATTCATCACCCGTGCCACAAGGCGGTACAGCCCTTGCATCGCGGCAGTGCGTCCAACCAAGGGCAAATCGCTGGGTTCAGCTTCGCCACTACTTGTTTTTGCCTGCGGCGTCCGTCGCTTTATCTCCAGCGCACGCGCCGCCCGTTTCATCAAATCAGGCAGATCAAAGGGCTTTGGCAAGTAGTCATAGGCATCGGCCTCTGCTGCCTGAATAGCGGTCATAATGGTGTTCTGAGCCGAAATGACGATGACAGGCAACCCCGGTCTTGCGGCGCTAATTTTCGGCAACTGCTCAAGCCCATTGCCATCTGGCATGACCACGTCGGATATTACCAAGTCCCCTTTGCCCTCCTCCACCCAACGCATCAGCGTAACAAGAGATGACGTCGCATGGACCTTGCACCCTGCCCGCGTCAAAGCTTGGGTCAAAACGGTGCGAATTGTGCGGTCGTCATCAGCGATTAAGACGGTACCATCCATTAACTCTCTCCTGCAATTTGTGGGGCCAATGGCAAGGACACGCGAAACACCGTGCGCCCCGGCACGCTATCGACGGAAATCCATCCGCCTGCGCCACCGATCAGTTTTGAAACAAGCGCCAACCCAAGCCCCGTTCCGTTCTCACGGCCAGATATAAACGGCTCAAAAACATCGCCTGCGATTTCGGCGGGAAGCCCCGGTCCGTCATCGATAATCTCGACCTGCAACGGCAAGCGGGCTTGCGTGCCATCAGGACGGCGCACCCGCAATGACGGGTCATAAAAGCTGTGCAGGCGCACGGTCCCCGCGACAGGGCTCGCTTCGGCGGCGTTTTTCAAAAGGTTCAGGAATACCTGCAACAACTGATCCGCGTCACCCGACACATGGGGCAGCGACGGGTCGTAGTCTTCGACAAACAGCATATGCGCGCCAAACCCGACGGCTGCGGATTTTTTTGCGCGATCAAGCACATCGTGGATATTGATCGACTTGAGCTGTGGCGGGCGTAGATTTCCGAACTGCTCAACCTGCTCCAAAAGCTTCACGATACGGCGGCTTTCCTCGACAATCAGATCCGTCAATTCCTGATCTTCGACCGACAGTCCCATCGCGAGCAGTTGCGCAGCACCCGTAATCCCGGCCAGCGGGTTCTTGATCTCATGGGCCAGCATTTCGGCCATGCCAATTGCTGATTTCGCGGCCTTGCCGGTGTTGTGGCTTTTGGTCATGCGGCTCGCGATTTCACGCGGGCTAATCATCATGATCATTAGGCCATCATTGCCCTGATGGGGTGCAATCTGGATGTTGCATTGCATCGGCGGGCGCTCGCCGCTGCCGACATCAACATCATTCACGAACAATGGGGTCCGGCCGTCCCGCGCCCGACCAAAAGCTGCTTCCAAAGGCGCGTCAATCAACACCTTTTCCCACAGCGATTTGCCTACAAGAGACTTCGCTGAAAGATTGAGAAAACTCTCGGCGGCAGGATTGCTTTCGACAATCAAATCGTCCTGATCGAGCAAAAGTGCGGGCACAGGCAGCGAGGCCCAAAGTGACGTATCCTCGATCATGCGGCTGCCTTTCCCACCAAAGCATCAGGAATCAGGCGCAACACGGCCTCTGGGCTGGCTTCCGTCAAAATAGCGCGGCGTAGTTCGCCGCTGGTTTGCGCATCATCCATGTACCAGCCAAGGTGCTTGCGAGCGACTCTGCGGCCTAACTCTTTGCCATAAAACGATAACATGGCCTCAAAATGGCCGCTGACCATCTGCACCAGATCAAAGCCTTGTGGAATCGTCGGTGAGGCCGTGCCATGAAGTTCTGCGGCCACCTCGGCCAAAATCCAAGGTCGCCCCTGCGCCCCGCGCCCAATCATCACACCGTCCGCACGCGATAGCCGTAACGCTTCTTTCGCCGTGTCCGCACCCATGATATCGCCATTAGCAATCACAGGGATCGAGACGGCGTCTTTGATATCCGAAATCGCCGCCCAGTCGGCAGACCCTTTGTAGAATTGACACCGCGTGCGTCCGTGGATCGTAACCAACTGAATTCCCGCCGCCTCGGCACGTGCTGCAACAGATGCAGCATTCAAGCAGTTGTCATCCCAACCAAGCCGCGTCTTGAGCGTGACAGGTACATCTACGGCATTCACCACCGCTTCGATTAAGCTCAGCGCGTGATCTGGGTCACGCAGCAAGGCCGACCCCGAATAGCCATTTGTGACCTTCTTGGCAGGACAACCCATGTTGATATCAATGATTGCAGCACCGTTATCCGCCACCATCTTCGCAGCCTCGGCCATCCAATAGGCATCCCGCCCCGCGATCTGCACAGCCGTTCCGGCCTGATCAAAGCCCAACTCGGCCCGTTCACGCACACCCGGTTTGGCTTGTACCATTTCCTGGCTTGCGACCATTTCGCTGACGACCCAGCCGACCCCAAATGACGCGACCAATTGGCGAAACGGCAGATCAGTAATCCCCGCAAGCGGTGCGAGCGCCACAGGTGGGGTCAATGAAACCGAAGTCAGGGAAATCGCGTTAAGATAGGTCACAGAAGATTAGGCACCATTTGAAAAGATATTTGTAGCTTGGATACGCGCTTCGCTTAAGCGAGGCAATGGATTGGCGCGCAAAAAACATGCAGAAAACACATAACGCCTAAATATTAGGCGGCAACTCAAGTGGATTGCGGAATTGCACCAACCGCGATCTCCGATTACACCAAAGCCAACATAAGGAACGCTTGATGACCATTGCCGCAATTATCGTCGCCGCTGGACGTGGCACTCGCGCTGGCGGTGACGTGCCAAAGCAATGGCAAAGCCTGCGCGATGAAGTGGTAATATCTCGCACTTTCAAGACGCTACGACCTCATGTTAATATAATTTGCGTTGTGCTCCACAAAGATGACGTTACCCGTTGGGAGGCGCTTGGGCTAACGGCAGACTGTATCGCGATGGGCGGCGCAACACGTGATGCCTCAGTCTGCGCAGGACTAGAGGCCCTTTGCGCATATTCCCCCGACAAGGTGCTGATCCATGATGCTGCTCGCCCCTTAGTGAGTGCCGAAATCATACGATCTGTCATTGGCGCACTTGATAGCCACAAGGGTGCGGCACCCGCCCTTGCCGTAACGGATGCGCTGTGGACGGGACATGACGGCACCGTCAGTGGCACAATGGACCGCAGCGGGCTCTTTCGGGCGCAAACGCCGCAAGGCTTCGACTTCCAAGCCATCCTTGAGGCCCACAAGCACCAATCAACGCCTGCCGCCGATGACGTCGCCGTGGCTCGCGCTGCGGGAATTGAGGTCGCGATTGTTGCGGGCTGTGAACGCAACCTTAAAATTACAACAAAAGATGATTTCTTACGCGCTGACAACTTGTTAGGATATGAAATGGATGTAAGAATCGGTAATGGATACGACGTCCATCGCTTTGGCGTGGGTGATCATGTCTGGCTTTGCGGCGTGAAGGTGCCGCATGGGCGCAGCCTGCAAGGTCACTCGGACGCTGACGTCGGGATGCATGCTGTGACGGACGCCATTTATGGCGCGCTGGGCATGGGAGATATAGGCCAGCACTTCCCGCCCTCCGATCCCCAATGGAAAGGGGCTGAAAGTCGGGTATTTTTACGGCACGCCGTAAACCTCGCCACACAAAACGGGTTTAAGGTCAGCAACGTAGACTGCACACTTGTCTGCGAATACCCAAAAATCGGACCACACCAACCAGCCATGAAAGCAGCGCTTGCCGCGATCATGGAGCTTGACGTCAATCGGATCAGCGTCAAGGCCACAACCTCCGAGCGCCTTGGCTTTACAGGCCGCGAAGAAGGCATTGCCGCAATCGCAACAGCAACATTGGTGAAATCATGAGCAAAATCATCGCAACCTTCTTTTATGTGGGCCACATGCGCCCCGCACCAGGCACTTGGGGCTCCCTCGCGGCCCTACCTTTTGCTTGGATTATCATAACATATTCAGGACTTTACGGGCTGATCTTCGCGTGTGGTATCGTCTACGCCTTGGGCCTTTGGGCGACCAAAATGGAAACGGCAGGCAAAGAAAACCACGACCCGTCTGAGATCGTAATCGACGAGGTCGTCGGCCAATGGATCGCCCTGCTACCAATCGCGAGCATTGTGACGTCGCGCGGGCTGGACGCCCTCGCGCTTTGGCCCGGCTGGATCACTGCTTTCGCACTATTCCGCCTGTTCGATATTACAAAACCATGGCTTGTTGGTTGGGCGGACAAGCGTGATGACGCAACAGGCGTCATGCTTGACGATGTGATCGCAGGGATATTTGCCGCCATCTGCGTTGTGATCATCGGCGGACTTTATCACGCGGTATTTGTGTAATGCAGGGTTTGATCGATGCCGCACGCGCGGCGAATGTGATTATTGCGACCGCTGAAAGTTGCACTGGTGGCATGGTAAGCGCGGCGATCACCAACACTGCGGGCAGTTCAGCAGCCTTTGACCGTGGCTTTGTCACCTATACGAACGCCGCAAAGATCAGAATGCTTGGGGTCCGTCCTGAAACCCTCGACGCCTTCGGCGCGGTATCTGAACAAGTTGCCAAGGAAATGGCTGAAGGCGCCGTCGCAAACTCCGACGCGCAGCTTTCTGTCGCCATAACAGGCATCGCGGGCCCCGGCGGATCAGAGCATAAACCCGAAGGCCGTGTCTGTTTTGGGCTAACCTCAACGACAGGAACGATTACAGAAACGGTTGAGTTTGGTGCCATTGGTCGTGCTAATGTGCGCCATGCCGCGACAGAACATGCAATTGGGCTACTTATGCAGGCGCTCACCACGCCTTCGCATCAAAAATAACCAAATGCCCCGCAAGCCGCCCATTTTTTAAGCGCTACACAAACCGCCCCAAAATTAAGCGGCAAAAACCGGCCTTTGCCTTTTCTGTCCGCAAGAAATCCGCCCTAAGAGCCCAAAGACAACTAATTTTGGGGAATTCAAATATGAATGGTGCTGATACCGCTTGGATCATGGTCGCAACCGCGCTGGTCCTTTTCATGACATTGCCAGGCCTTGCGCTTTTTTACGGCGGACTTGTGCGCGCCCGCAACGTGCTCAGCGTGTTTATGCATTGTTATGCCATTGCCTGTTTGATGAGCATCCTGTGGTTCGCTTTTGGCTATTCAATCGCTTTCGGCGGTTCTGGCAACGCCTATTGGGGAGGATTGGATAAGGCGTTCTTGAACGGGATCACCGTCGACACTTTGGCAGGCACCCTGCCCGAGATCCTCTTCTTCGCGTTTCAAATGACCTTTGCGATCATCACACCTGCGTTGATCGTCGGCGCCTATGTTGAGCGTATCGGCTTTGGCTTTGTGCTCCTGTTCTCTTCGCTCTGGATGCTCTTGTGTTATGCACCTGTGGTCCACTGGGTCTGGGGCGGCGGTTTCCTAAGCGATGGCGGTATCTTTGGCGACATGGGCGTGCGCGATTTCGCGGGCGGTATCGTGGTGCATGAAACGGCAGGTCTCGCGGCTCTCATCCTCGCAATCTTCCTCGGCGCACGGCGTGACCCGTCAAAGCCACCGCACAATCCTGGCATGGTCATGATCGGTGCCGCGATGCTTTGGGTTGGCTGGTTCGGCTTTAACGGTGGCTCGCAACTGGCCGCTGATGGTGGGGCCGCAATGGCGATCACGGTCACGCATCTCTCTGCCGCCGCAGCGTCGCTGACTTGGGCGCTGTGGGAGCGGATCAAGTTCGGCCGCGCCTCCCTTGTGGGCCTCGTGACAGGCACAATCGCGGGCCTCGCCTCAATTACCCCCGCATCTGGTTTTGTCGGCCCCGTTGAGGCCCTCGCGATTGGTGCTATCGCGGGTATCCTCTGCCAAGAGTGCGTGATCTTCATCCGCAACAAAGCCAAAATCGACGATACGCTCGACGTTTTTGCGGTGCACGGTGTTGGTGGTATTTTTGGGACAATCATGATCGCCGTCTTTGGTGCTGGCTCTTGGGCGGCACAGCTTGGATCGCTTGCAATAGTGGGCCTTTTCACAACAGTTGTGACAGTCGTGCTGATCTACATCTGTAAGGCAATCACACCGCTGCGCGTGGATCATGAGACCGAAGTAAACGGCCTCGACCTCGCCGTTCATGGCGAACGTGCCTATGAATTCAACTCCTAAGGGATTGATCTGGAATGAAATCGGGGGCCATTGCGGCCCCCTTTTTTATGCGCGCAAGATGGCCGCCAGGCTAGCCAAATCAGTAACCTGCCAAAGCGCATCAGCATCAGGCACCAGCCCTTGCGCCTTACGCATCAACTTCGCGGCACGTGCCTCTAAGGCCATGGGTGCTTCAAGATCATGCGCAGCATCCAGTACGGCGCCGTCGCGCAAAGTGATACGCACACGCGCCTGCATTTCGGTCAGGCTTTCGGCAGTCACGACGGACACCACGTCACGCAAAGCCACCAAATCAGAACGCTGCGCCACCATATCACTAAAAGCCGCAATCGCGGAGGTATCGCCCCCAACCAACGCCATCGCCGCCGTTTGTGCGTAGCTGAACTTCGCCTCAAGCCCCGTATGTGGCGCGGGCTTATTGCACACGGTCATCCAGCGCGGATGTGTCGTGATTTCAACGGATACTACATCGGCAGGATCAACTGAAACCTCACTTAACGCCTCCAACATCGCGTGCAATCCATGGCAGCACGCGTGGAATTTGTGAGACACCTCTAGCATCCGCCAAGTCCCTCCCAATCCATCAAATGCCGCCGCATCCGCATCCCCGTGATGGGTGACGCCAAAGGCCTGCAATCCTTGCTCTGTTGATGTCATTCCTGCCATCGCCCAAAGAGCCGCCTCAACACCCGCTTCTGCCGCCAGCCCTGCGTTCAACGGTTTAGCCATAGTGCCAAACTGCGCCTTCAGCCCCGCGGCTTTGCTGCTGACAAGTCCGATGCCCGCGATCGCCTGCGCCTGATCCGCGCCGAGCAATCGCAAAGCTGCCAGACACGCGCCAAAGGCTCCCGCTGTCGCGGTCTGGTGATAACCAACCTGATAATGATCACGGCCCAACTGGACGCCGACACGCACAGCCCCCTCGGACCCGATCAAACAAGCTGTTAAAAAGTCGTCGAAACTCGCGCCCACACGCTCGGCTACGACCAAAGCCGCAGGAATAACGCCGACGCTGGTATGGCCAATATGGGCGAAATGGGTGTCATCGTAGTCCAGCGCATGGCTAACCGCACCATTTATCATCGCAGCACGCGGCGCAGGCAGCTTATCCCCGCCAATCACACTTGCCTCGGCCTTACCGCCCTCTGATAGACCCTTGTCACGTAAGATCACGGCCAGCGGCTCTTCACGCCCGGCTATGCAACAAACGGCCCAATCCATCAGAGAAAGACGCATCATCTCTAACGCATCAGGAGAAGGTTCTGAATTTACCGCAAAATCAGCAAGTTGCGTCTCAATACTCATCTATATAGCTCCTCGGCGCGTGTCTCAAATGCGCCCACGATACGGTGCATCGCCTCGTTGAAAAATATGCCAGCCGCGCCCTGCAATAATCTGTTTTTAAACTCAAAATCTACACTGAATGAGACCTCGCAGCCGCCATCAACATCTTGAAACGTCCAACGGCTCTCCAGATACTTAAACGGCCCGTCCAGATAAGACGTATCAATCTGCCGCAGCGCGGGCCACAGCAGCACCCGACTGCCAAACGTCTCTCGGAACACCTTAAACGAGATCACCAGATCCGCGAGCATTTCCGCATGATCACCCTTTTCGGTCACGCTGCGGACCCTTGCAGCCGCCGTCCAAGGCAAAAACTTTGGGTATTGGGCTACATCTCCGACCAGCGCATACATTTGATCGGCCGTGTAAGGCAGGTGTTTGGTTTCAGAATGACTGGTCATATTGGTCTTTCGCGGGTGACTTCACGCCCAGATGTCGTAGAATGAGCACAATAAATCAACCCTTTGCCGTATCCGGGGGCCTCATGCCGCACAAACCTTACGTGATTGACACAATGATTAGCGCGAAGTCGATCGCTGCACGGATCGAAGAGTTAAGCCGCGAAATACAAACCACGTTCAAAGATACCGACAAACTTGTGGTCGTGGGCCTCTTGCGCGGGTCATTTGTGTTTATCGCCGATCTGGTGCGCGAATTGGATCTGCCCGTCGAGGTCGATTTCCTCGAGGCCTCCTCCTACGGCGACGGCATGGAGAGCAGCCGAGAAGTACGTATTTTTAAAGACTTGCGTGGCGCTATTGAGGGCCGCGATGTGCTCGTCGTCGAAGACATTATCGACACAGGCCACACCCTTCACCATGTGCACGATTACCTGATGACCAAAAAACCAGCAAGAATGCGGACCATTGCTCTGCTGGATAAACCCGCCCGTCGCGAGGTAGATTTCAAACCTGATTGGGTCGGTTTTGCGATCCCTGACGAGTTTGTCGTTGGCTACGGCATCGACTTTGCGCAACGCAACCGCAACTTGCCTTACGTCGGTAAAGTTAGGTTCACCGAATGAACCTGCGCTGGCTCCTGATGGCGAAACGCTGGGCGCAAAACCCGCCTAGTATGGGGCGCGTGAAGCTAGTGGTTGGCGTAATCGTCGTCTGCCTGCTGATTGTTGGCGCGGAAAAACTCGGACTGACCCCAGATTGGATGACTGCCGATCGCGTGCGTAGAATTCAATGAATTAAGACGCACTTACAGGTCGTTTAACCCCAACTGCGAACCGCATTTGGAAACTCAATACTGTTTTAGGCAAATTGAGACCTTAACTTTTCAATCAGGCATTTCTGGCTAATTGCAGATACTGATTGAAAGGAAACAGAATGTCGGATTCATCTGCGCTATTGGGGGGCGACGCCGAGGCCGATCCGGAAACCATCATGTGCGAAGCGCTCGAAAAGGTGCGCGATCATTTGAGTATGGATATTTCCTACATGGCCGAGCTTATCGGCGATACCGTGCACTTCGGGCGCGCATCTGATCCCAAAGGGCTCGGCTTGATCGACATCACCGCCAGTCGGCCAATGAACGATCTTTATTGCGGCTATATGCTTGAAGGAAAGCTGCCGCGCATGATGCCAAATGTCTCTGAATTCCCTCTAGCCCGCGATCTACCAATCACCAAGGAAATGGGCGTCGAATCCCACGTAAGCGTCCCCCTATTTCGCAATAATGGAGAGTTTTACGGCACATTCTGCTGTTTCTCGCAACGCCCGAACCCGTCTCTCAACGAGCGCGATTATAATATCGCAACTATGTTCGCGAACTTTGCCGGCAACACCCTGAACAAAAGCTTAGAAGCGGCAAATGATCTGCAACGGATTACAGATCGGATCAACAAAACAATCGAAGATCAGTCCTTTGCGATCTACTGGCAGCCCATCTTTGATCTAGAGAAGAATTTGATTGTCGGGAGCGAGGCGCTTAGTCGCTTTGACTCTGTAGTCTATCAATCGCCAGACATCTGGTTTGCAGAGGCCAAGAAAGTCGGACTTCAGTGTGAACTCGAGCTCGCAGCGATTCGCGCAGCTTTGAAACAGATCAACATGCTGCCACCCCACGTCTACGTATCGTTGAATGCCTCACCAGAAACTATCATCTCTGGAAGGCTTTTTGAACTCATGAAAAACGCCCCCTGTGACCGCATCATTATCGAGATTACCGAACATGACGCGATTGATGATCCCGTGAAGCTGCTGAAAATGATGTCAGAACTGCGGCGCATACGCGTGCGGTTTGCGATAGATGATCTTGGCGCGGGGTATTCCGGCCTTAACACGGTTTTACGCTTACGCCCTGATTACATGAAACTCGACCGCGCATTGGTCGCGGGCATTCACGCAGATCCCGCACGTCAAGCATTGGCAGCAGCTATGGTCAATTTTGCCTCTGAAATTGGCGCGACACTTATCGCCGAAGGCGTAGAGCACCCAGAGGAACGAGATATGTTGCAAAAAATTGGCGTGCCAC
>DFSO01000008.1 GCA_002378665.1 Loktanella sp. UBA3435
GACGACCACGAAGATGACGACAAATGAATGGCTTGAGGGTTAGGATTGGAGCGTCATAATGATGAAATCAATTCCTCTCATCGTTACCCTAGTTGTAGCCCAAGCGCTTTGCGCTCTGTTTTTTGTGGTAAATATATTTTCGTCCGTCTTAGGTTTCGCGCCGATCAATTGGCAGCTTTCTGAGTTTATCGAATTGGGTGCCGCACTAGGGCTGATCTTGGGTGTGGGTCTGAGTGGTGCGGTGCTTTATCAAACTCTGCGGAGCAATCGCGTTGTCGAAGGACAGCTCAAGGCGGCCTCTGGAGCGTTTATGGAACTCTTGGAGGCGCGATTTGTGGAGTGGGGGCTGACCGCCGCAGAAACGGACGTTGCCCTTTTCGCAATCAGAGGCATGTCTACGGTCGAGATTGCGGGACTGCGCGGCGTCTCGGAAGGGACGATTAAAGCGCAAACCAACGCAATTTACCGCAAAGCAAAAGTTTCGGGCTGCCCGCAACTTCTCAGCCAATTCCTCGATGAACTGGTCGAGATGGACCCACGCTAAGAGCTCTTTTGTAACGCACGATATTTGCGATTCACGCATCTTTTGAAAAAATTTTGACACATTTTGGGAAGATTTTTGCGCTCATCTCGCGGAATCAATAATAATATTGCGGGCAGGCTTAATTTTTATATTGGTGCAACATGAATAACCACTCGAATCCCGTCCGTTTGGGATCACTCGCGCTCACCGTTTTGATCGCGATGTCGGGCCAAGTATCGGCGCAAGACACTAACTACGTAACCGAATGCGACAGCTGCGAAGTCATCGAAGACGTAGGCATCGTCTCGGAAATTTTCGAAGGGTCTGTCGAAGAAGGCGGGCTTGCGATTTATCCGTCACAGGCCCCTCAAATGGAGCCCGAATTATACGTCGACCTCCCCGTTTTCGCGTCGGAAAGCGTAGAGGTTGCTGTCCAAGAAGGCGGCCTCGAGGTTTACCCATCGCTGGCGCTGGAAATAGAACCAGCGATTTATGATGACGGCGGTGAAATTGTTATGGCCAGCGTCGAAGGCCCAGTGTTTGCGATGCCAAGCGTCTTGAACCAATCAGAGCGTGACGACACGCAATTTGTCGCAACGCCGATTGAGGGAAACCTGTGCCTGAATAAGCAGACATATGTTTCATTCCTTTGCGCGTGGCAGGGCTTTGAACGTCCGTAATCACACGACGTCATGCGGGGCTGTTTTGGCGCCGCATGACGGCTTAATCGCCGTTCGGTTGAAAGATTTGAGCATTATCTGATCGCGTCAAATACAGCAGATCAAAGTCACTCTCGTTTATCGGCGCAGGGAACAAAATACGCGCCGTATTTGGCCCTGTCTGCTCTACGATCCCAACTTGCGGCTGGTAAACCCCGTCACCAAAATCCTCTGGCGGCAAGTCGGCGTAGGCCATCGGCAGCTCATCCGCGACATAGCCAACACCTAGGTAAATCATTGTGCGGTCCTGCATCGTCACCCGCCCCATTGTACGCTGCGAGCCAGTCAGCTTTTCAAACGTGAACGCGGTGCCGTCGGGCTCAAACACACATTTGAACTGCGCATAAACCGTCAATGTCGCGATCCCGCCCAGTTTAAACGTGCGGCAGTCCCATTCACCCGCAAGCGTCGTGGCCAGTGGGGGCAATGGCGCCCCAGCAAGAGCCTCCTGAAGTTGGTCAACATCCCCCAACGTCCCCGCCGAAAGCGCCTGTAACAACGCCTTACCTGCGCTTGCTTGAAAACCGTCCAACCGCAGTTGTTCTTGTGCCCGCATGGGAGCCTCGTCGGCCTGCACAGCGCCTGCCAGACACATCGCCATTAAGGTGACCCGCATCACAACGCGTCGATCGCATATTGGCGCAAGACGTCGATTGGGACGATTTCCAAGGCACGCACATGGGTGGACAATAACCTTACCTGCGGCGCGCAGCCTTCGTCATGGGCCTGTAAAAAGCGGCTCGCGCATAGGCACCAGCCGTCACCAGCCTTAAGGCCGGCAAACCCAAACGCGGGGTTCGGCGTGCTCAGATCATTGCCAACGTATTTGGAAAACGCCAAGAATTCAGCGGTCATCACAGCGCAAACCGTATGGCTCCCTGCATCTTCAGCGCAGGTGTCACAGGCCCCATTACGGAAATACCCCGTCAATGGCGCCAATGAACAGCTCTGTAATCTGCTGCCTAATACGTTAAATGACGGGTCTTTTTCCACGTTAATCCAGACTTTTAGCTATGGTGCGCATCATCTCGAAATTCTGATCCGACGCGCCTTCTTCTTTAAATAGCTTATCGGCGCTATTCACTGCAATGACCACATCACGCGCGGTATCGATGAAGATATACTGGCCGTAAACGCCCTGCGCATTGAATTCGCCCGCAGACGCACCTTGATGAATCCACCACTGATACCCGTATGCGGGTTTTCCTGTTGCCGTATTGGCCGAGGGCTTTGTCGATGCAGCAAGCCAAGCACGCGGCACGATTTGCTGGCCATTCCATGCCCCGCCATTCGCAATCATCTGACCAAAACGTGCATAGTCGCGGGCGCGCAAGTTCAGCCCTCCAAGGACAAAAGCAACGCCATACCCATCCGACACATAATAGGGATCAGCTTCAAAACCCATCTTGCTAAAGATTTTCTCGGTCAGCAATTCAGGGATTGTGCGCCCCGTGGCACCACGGATCACCATGCCAACCACATGGGTATCAATCGACACATATTGCCAAACGGTTCCCGGCTCAACAAAGCGCTCATCCAGACTTGCGGCGAATGTATCCATTGAACCACCAAGTGCGAGGACGCGGCCCATCTTGTTGATATCGCTGTTAAAATCTAGGTAGTCTTCGTTGAAAACAACGCCCGATGACATCTGTAAAACATCCTTGATCGTCGCTCCGTCATAGGCGCTCCCGATCAACATCGGCACATAATCGGTGACCTGATCGTCAATGCTTTTGATGTCGCCATCTTCAAGGACGATCCCCATCAAGGCCGAGAGAAAGCTTTTCGCCACAGACCAGCTCACCCGCAAATCTTCGGGGGTGGTGCCAAGGAAATAATCCTCATGCACCAAAGTGCCATCTTTGAGAACCACAAGTGCCGTCACATCGCGGTCCACAATCCATTGCGCCACGCCATCAGGCATTGTGGCAGGTGCGCCGATTGGCAGAGGAACCACCGCATCGTTGCCGCGCGGGACAGGGACAGTCGTAAACAGCGTGTCCATGTAGGAGAAATTGTTCACAATCTTCTCGGCTGAGAAAAGCGAGTTCACCGCCAAAAGCTGTTTGACCTGATCCCGCTTCCAAATTCCCGCAACAACGGCTGCGATGGCCAAGGCCAAAACCACCCGCAGACCCCATTTCAAAACTCTACGCATTCTTAGTCCCCTCACAAAATTATAGGAATTTGTGCCACTCCCTGTTGCGTCATTGCAAGGTTAACGTCGGGGCCGTCCACTTGACCCAGCGGCCATGAAAATCGGCACGGCCAAGCATGATCCGATGATCTCCGGGCCAAATTCGCAGGGTCAGCGCCGCGCCATCGCGCAGCTCATCCGCCTCCATCCCGAACCACGCCAAAGGCGCATCAGTCGTGGCCAACGCGCCCGCAGCCTCGATCAGCACCGTGCCTTTCGCCTGCACATCTGCGGGGAAATACTGCCAAGCGACCGTGTGATAAATCAGGTGGCACGTGCCAGCCTCATGGCCCATGCGATCCGCCAACCAATCAATCGCATCGCCGCGATCGACAACCGCATCAAACCCCGCGATCGCGGCCTCGGTGCGGGCTATCCGTTCTGGCTGGTCGGCCCAAAGATAGGCACGCAAGCGAAAGGCATCCTTTGGGTTGCGTGGATTCAACGGGTTCAAATCGACGCCACACCTTGCCGCTATAAGGGGCGTTGTATCAGGCGGCAGCGCACCGTCCCAATCAGGGGTTAACACAACACTTGCATCTGTAGGGCCAAATCTGTGTCCCGCCACGTCCAGCGCAAACTTGTCCCACATGAGGTTCAAACCTGCACTCGCCCCCAGTTCCGAAAGGCGCAGAGGTAGTCCAAACCGCCGCGTCAAAAGGTGACCCACGGCGATCAAAACGGCTGCACGGCGCACTTCATTTGTCTGCGGCGGACTATTCATCCATGCATCAAGAAACGCCTCGTCGCTGACAAAGGTCGCGTAAACCGCCGCCCAAAGCTCATCATCACTTACACCATGTGGCGGATAAAACGCTGCCAATGCATGCCCCTGCAAAACAAGCGCATGAAGACCACCAGCAAGGCGCAAAGAGATCGACTGCCCAGCCCCTGACACATCGCCATCCCAAGCAAAAAAGCGGTCACGCAACGCATTCACGGGCCACGCGCGGCTGGCAAACAACCGACACAACCGGCCCATAAATGGCGATCCCAATGCATCACAATGCCCCGCCTGCACCTCAAATGCATCGGCGATGTGCGCAGGGGTCACTTGAACCGATCTGCGAGCTTTTGCAGCGCCGAGCGGTTATCCTCAGGCGCCACCTCAACCTTTGCCGCTGGCTTCTCAACCTTTGGCTTGGGCGCGGTCGTGCTGGAACGGGCTGGGGTCAGGCGCAGCCCAATCGCATTGAGAAACTTTGGCGCGTCACCCTCAACGAGATAGACAATCCCATCGGCAATCCCGCGCAGCTCATCATCGAGCCACTCAGCATCCGCCTTGGGAAAATCGCGCAGCACAAATCCGGGAACCGCATCCTTATGTCCCGGATGGCCAACGCCCATACGGACACGATCATATTCCGCACCGATATGGGCATGGATCGAGCGCAGGCCATTGTGCCCCGCATGTCCGCCACCCGTTTTGCAGCGGATCTTGGCAGGAGCCAGATCAATCTCGTCGTGAAACACAATGATATCAGCGGGGGTGAGCTTATGAAACCGCATCGCCTCGCCCACGGCTTGCCCTGACAGGTTCATGAATGTTTCAGGCTTAAGCAGGATCACCTTTTCACTGCCCAAGCGGCCCTCTGACACTTGGCCCTGAAACTTTGCACGCCACGGGCCAAACCCATGCGCGGATGCGATTTCATCCAAGGCCATAAAGCCAATGTTATGTCTATTTTGCGCGTATTTCGCGCCAGGATTGCCGAGGCCAACGATAAGTTTCATAGGACTGTTTTAAGTGCTAAATCCCATGGCCGCCAACGAAAAAGGGCGCCCCAAGCGGGACGCCCTCTAAATTCGTATCAATGCGTAGCTTACTCAGCGTCGTCGCCAGTTGTTGGCACTTCGTCTGCTGCAACTTCTGCTTCGTCTTCATCGTCAGCCGACATGACGCGTGGTGCAGAGATAGATGCGATGTTAAAGTCGCGGTCTACAGTCACTTTTGCGCCTTCAGGCAACTTAACGTCGCTGATCGAGATGTGATCACCGATTTCAAGTGCAGCGATGTCGATCTGAATGCTTTCTGGAATATCGCCAGCAAGCACTTCGAGTTCGATTTCGTTACGAATGACGGTCAATGTGCCGCCCTTCTTGATGCCAACGCATGTGTCCTCGTTGAGGAACTCAACAGGGATTTCCAACTTCACGCGGCTTGTGCGCTTCAGGCGCATCAGGTCGATGTGTGTTGGCAGGTCTTTCACAACGTGACGCTCAACTTTACGGCAGATAACGCGAACGTCGTCGTGTCCTTCAATCTTGAGGTTCTGCAAAGTGGACATAAAGCCACCCTTGCGCAGACGTGTCAGAAGGTAGTTGAACGGAATGTTGATTGCGATAGGGTCTTGACCACCACCGTAAACCACACCCGGTACAAGTCCATCACGGCGTGCTTGGCGGGCGGCCCCCTTGCCTGTCCCCGCGCGTACCGTGGCTTCTAGATCTGGAATCTTACCAGCCATTTGTATTCTCCAATAAATAAGGGGCCGTCCTCCAAGGGTGAGCGACCCGGTTAGTAAGCGGTGCTATAGGGGGGAATCGGGGGCTTGGGAAGAGGAAAACCAGCGTAAAACAAGCCAATCCTCAGGTAATTGGCGTTATTCGCGCCGCTTTCAACGCCCCATAATGCCCTGCGCCCGCGATACGGCGCAATTGCGCGCCCTTTGTCAAATTCTGCACCAGAGCCTCAGACATCGCAACCGGCGCCCAACTGTCCGCCTCGCCATGCCAGATTTCAACAGGGGAGGTGACCATTTGCAAGGCCCCCGACCAGTCACCCACGTAGGCACTGATTGCCTGCACATAGGCCGTTGGGTGATTGACCATGCTATTGCGCAGCCCCGCGCGCAGAGCTTTGCGTACCTCAGGTTCAGACACCAATCGCCGCTCATGTGGCTCCGCTTTTGCAAACAAGCGGTCGAGCATAAAGTCAGGCGCAATCTTGACGACCAAGCCCTGCAAACCCGTCACAAAGCGAAGCAAGCTCGGGAGCCGCTTGGCCATCCGAAACACAGGCTTGCCCGCCATGGCAGGCAGAAAATCTCCAAGGTTCAAAGGGGCCGCTGGAGAAATCAGCGTCACTTTGCCGACCTTATCGGGGCGCGATGCAGCCAGCCGCAACGCCACCATCGCCCCAATCGAAAACCGGATCAAATGCACCGATCCATCTGGGGCGCCAGCAGTCGCGGCATCAAACGGCGCCAAGGGGGCCGCTGCAAACAAATCAGGAGCAGCCACACCCTCGATGCCCAACAACGATGCATCCTCAGGCCCACCTGGCACGCCGTGGCAAAAGTAGATCATGCGCGAAACTCCTGTAACCGTTTGATTTGCTTGCCCGCTGCGTCAAAGTTCTCTGGATCAAGCCAAGCCTCAAACGCGCCTTTACACTCTGGCCAGTCAGCTTTGAGGATCGAAAACCATGCAACATCGCGTTGCCAACCGTCGATAACGGCCGCATTGCGCCACATGCCTTCGCGGGTAAACCCAAGGTTCAAAGCGGCCTGAAACGATTTGGCATTCTGCGCCTGACACCGCCATACCAGCCGCTCATAATCAAACTTTTCCATCCCCAAATACATCAACAAGAATATCGCCTCACGAGCGGCGCGGGTGCCCTGCAATGCGGGCGCAAACCAAATGCTTCCAATCTCGAACGCGCCATCATTTTGAGACACATCGCAGATCGATAACCAGCCCTGCGGCGTGCCTGTCGCATCCAAAACCGCCCAAAACGGCTGATCTTGGCGCGACGATAAATCGGCAATCAACGTTGATAGCTCTTCGGACACATCAAAAGGCCCATAGCGCAAATAGGTAAAGCTCTCGGGCGTGGCCTCAACAAGCGGCCATAATGCAGCAACATGGTTCAAATTTAGCGGAACAAGGCGGCAATAACGCCCTTCAATTTCACCGGCCTCGGGAAACGCCCAATGCGACCTTTCAATGCGCGTACCCAACATTATGCCACCCAATTCTTTTCACAGACAACAAGACGCATTTCGACAGGAACCTCAAGCTGAACAAGGCATCAGCTTTGATACTTGCTTTGGGAACAAATCTGCGCCAGCACTCCGCCATGTCAATTATCAGCGCCCTTATAATCTCTCGCCGTCCTGCCACAGCCTTTGTGGTCGTGGGGCTATTCTGGGGCTGCTTTGCCGCCTTTGTTCCCGTCATCAAAGCGCAGCTGGGGGCCAATGACGCGCTCTTTGGCACATTGCTGCTCGGCTCTGCCACAGGGCTTGTCACCTCCATGTGGCTTGCCCCCAAGGCCGATAAAATCTTCGGCCCACATGCGATGCAATTCGGGATCGCGTTTTTGGCGCTCGCGTGGCTCGTCCCGCCGACCATGACCATTCCGCTGGTGTTTGCCGCCACGATGATGTTCGTCGGCATGGCCTCTGGCCTGCTGGACGTGGTGATGAACGCACGCGTGTCAGAGCTGGAGGGCATCCACAATCGCCCTCTGATGAACGCCAATCACGCTATGTTTTCATTGGCTTACGCGATTTCGGCGACGATCACAGGTCTCGCCCGCGAGGCCCATACCCCAACGCTTTATGTCTTTGCAGGCTTCACCGTTGTCTCGCTCTTGCTCATCCCGTTCATGCGTATGGAGCCAGCCCAAATCGACCCCGATGCCGACACAACTGGGGGCTACCCACTTTGGCCGATCTTGCTGGCGGGGAGCATTGTGCTCGTGGCCTTCATGTCCGAGGCCACGGTCGAGGCATGGTCCGCCCTGCATATCGAACGCACGCTTGGCGGGGGGGCCGCAGAGGGCGCACTTGGCCCTGCGATGCTCGGCTTCACCATGGCTTTCGGGCGGTTCTCGGGGCAGGCGCTCTCGGAACGGATGCGCGACCTGCACGTGCTGATCGCGGCGGCGCTCGTCGCGGCAGCAGGGGCCGTGATCGCAGCCCTCGCGCCGTCGCCGATCTTTGCCTATATCGGCTTTGGCACACTGGGCCTTGGCGTGTCGGTCATCGGCCCGCTTGGCCTCGCCATCCTTGGGCGGATCGTCCCCGCACATATGCGCACCGAGGCGATTAGCAAGGCCGCTGTGATCGGGTTCTCAGGCTTCTTCGTCGCTCCCGTTGTGATGGGGCTGGTGTCAGAAAGCTTCGGCCTGCGTGTGGCATTTGGTGGCGTCGCGGCCTTCCTGTTGCTGTCAGTGCCATTGGCCCTGACAATCGCCGAAATGCCGCGGGCGGATGGGAGGGGCTAGGCCCACTCCCCCTCAAACCCTTTGGGAACAAGCAAAATATCGCGGTCCACATCGTGAATGTCGCGCTTGCCGCAAAGGGCCATCGTGGTGTCGAGTTCCTTGTGAATGACTTCCAAGGCCTTGGTCACGCCAGCCTCGCCCATCGCACCCAATCCGTTGACAAAAGCGCGGCCAATGTAGGTGCCTTTTGCGCCCATCGCCATCGCCTTCAATACGTCCTGACCAGAGCGAATACCGCTGTCCATATGGACCTCAACCTTGTCGCCCACGGCATCAAGGATTGCGGGCAACATACGGATTGAAGACAGCGCACCATCCAACTGACGGCCTCCGTGGTTGGACACAATAATCGCATCAGCGCCAAGTTTTGCGGCCATTTTTGCGTCTTCAACGTCCATGATCCCCTTCAGGATCACCTTGCCACCCCACATTTCCATCAGTGTTGCGACGCGCTTCCAATCCAGCGCGTGATCAAAGGCCTCTGCGGTCCAAGAGGCCAGCGACGACGGATCAGACACCCCCGACGCATGGCCCACGATATTGCCGAAAAAGCGACGCTTGGTGCCCAGCATTTGCAGTCCCCAAGACCACTTTGTCGCGAGGTCCGCCATTGAGGCGATGGTGAATTTGGGCGGCGCGGACAGGCCGTTTTTGAGGTCTTTGTGGCGCTGCCCCATGACCTGCAAATCCAGCGTGATCACAATCGCAGAGCAGCCCGCCGCGCGGGCGCGTTCAAACAAGCGGCGCATGAAATCGTCGTCTTTGAGGGTATAGACCTGAAACCAGAACGGTTTGGTCGTGTTCTCGGCCACATCCTCGATCGAGCAGATCGACATGGTTGAAAGCGTGAAGGGCACACCAAATTTTTCGGCAGCTTTGGCCGCCTTGATCTCGCCATCCGCGCATTGCATCCCTGTCAGACCGACAGGGGCCAGCGCGACAGGCATCGCCACATCCTGACCGATCATCTGCGATTTTGTGGTCCGGTTTGTCATGTCGACCGCAACACGTTGCCGCAGGCGGATTTGATCAAAGTCTGACGTGTTCTCGCGGAAGGTCTGTTCCGTCCAGCTACCGCTTTCGGCGTAGTCGTAGAACATCTTTGGCGTGCGGCGTTTATGGAGACGCTTGAGGTCGGCAATAGTGGTGATCACGGGCATGATACGACTTTCCTGCTGAATTGGTATGGATGTTTTACCAATTTAGCAAAGTTCACGCAAGCCGCAAAAATAGAGCCTCCGGCGGGAGTATTTCCGGACATAGAAAATTGGGGCGCTTAGGCGGAGTGTGTGCCGTCGGCTAAGGATTTAACGAAGGCCAGTACGTCAGCGACGCTATCGCCAGCGCCGACGCGTTCCACAATCGCAGAGCCGACAACCGCACCATCGGCAATCGCCGCGATATCGGCAGCGGCCTGTGGTGTCTTGATCCCAAAGCCGACAATCACTGGTAAATCAGTGTGTGATTTGATCCGCGCGACCTCTGGCCCGACATCATTGGCTTGCGCGGATGCGGTCCCAGTGATCCCCGTGACGGAGACGTAATAGACAAAACCTGAGGTGTTGGTCAGCACTTTTGGCAGGCGCTTGTCGTCTGTTGTCGGCGTTGCCAAACGGATGAAATTGATGCCCGCAGCCTGCGCTGGAATGCACAGTTCGGAGTCTTCCTCGGGCGGCAAATCCACGACGATCAGCCCGTCGATGCCTGCTTCTTTGGCATCGACAAGAAACTTATCTACGCCGCGCGAATAGATCGGGTTGTAATAGCCCATCAGCACAATCGGGGTCGTGTCATCAACTTTGCGGAATTCACGCGCATATTGCAGCGTCTTCTCTAAGCTCTGACCCGCAGCCAAGGCGCGCTGCCCTGCAAGCTGGATCGTGATCCCGTCCGCCATCGGATCAGTGAAGGGGATGCCGAGTTCGATGATGTCCACACCAGCGGCAGGCAGGCCCATCACGATCTCAAGACCTTTGTCATAATTCGGATCGCCCGCCATCACATAGGTCACAAAGGCTTTTTTGCCCTTAGCTTTCAGGTCTGCGAATTTGGCGTCGATGCGGCTCATGGTCGTCCCCTTGGAAAATGTCACCGCAGGTTTGCGTCAAAGGGGGATGAAAGGCAATCCCAATCAGGATGCGCAATACTGCAAACCGCGCCGTAACCGCAGCATTTATACAGTTCGGCTTGCAGCAGAGCATTTCTGACCATAGAAGCGCATCCAAGCAAATAGGAGAGTGCGTCATGGGTTTCAAAATGGGTATCGTGGGTCTGCCAAACGTAGGCAAATCGACATTGTTCAACGCGCTGACGAAAACAGCAGCCGCACAGGCCGCGAACTTTCCGTTCTGCACGATTGAACCCAACGTGGGCGACGTCGGTGTTCCCGACGCGCGCCTTGATAAATTGGCCGCGATTGCGGGTTCCAAGAACATCATCCCGACGCGTATGACCTTCGTTGATATCGCGGGCCTCGTTAAGGGCGCATCTAAGGGCGAAGGCCTCGGCAACCAGTTCCTCGCAAACATCCGCGAATGTGACGCGATCGCCCATGTGGTCCGCTGCTTTGAAGACGACGACATCACCCACGTCGAAGGCCGCGTTGACCCTGTGACAGACGCCGAAGTCATCGAGACCGAACTGATGCTCGCCGACATGGAATCCATCGAGAAGCGCTTGCAAGGTTTGGGCCGCAAGGTCCGCAGCGGCGACAAAGAAGCCGCCGACCAAGAGCGCCTTTTAAAAGCAGCACTCGCCGCCCTCAACGAAGGCCAGCCCGCGCGCACGATCAAAGTCGATCCTGACGACATGAAGCAGTGGAAAATGCTGCAAATGCTGACATCCAAGCCAGTTCTGTATGTTTGCAACGTCGAAGAAGAAAGCGCAGGCAAAGGCAACGCACAGTCCGATGCCGTCGGCGTCATGGCCGCCGCACAAGGCAACTCCCACGTCGTGATCTCTGCCCGTATCGAGGAAGAAATTAGCCAATTAGAGCCCGAAGAAGCAGAAATGTTCCTTGGCGAAATGGGCCTAGAGGAAGCAGGCCTCGACCGCCTGATCCGTGCAGGCTACGAACTTCTCCACCTGCAAACCTATTTCACCGTCGGCCCAAAAGAGGCCCGCGCTTGGACCATCAAAGCAGGCACATCCGCCCCCCAAGCCGCAGGCGTGATCCACGGAGATTTCGAGCGTGGCTTCATCCGCGCAGAAACCATCGGTTACAACGACTTCGTGACGCTTGGCGGCGAACAGGGTGCCAAAGAAGCAGGTAAAATGAAGGCCGAAGGCAAAACATACATCGTCAAAGACGGCGACGTGATGCACTTCTTGTTTAATACTTAAGACAAACTTCACTGCGGAGTAGAATTTGGAAATTAGGGTTCACCTGATTCCAGACGATTTTCACCTCACCCATGTCGGTGAGTTGCACGATGGGAACTATTTCTGGATTGATAACCAACTTGCTTCCGACGGCAACGATACGCATGATTTTATTGCGGTCTATATTTGTGATCGCAAAGGCAATTTGATTGATAGCAAAATTATTGATCGGGGCCTGCGGTCAAATAGCGATCAACTCCCGCTCAAAGAGGTCATTGATCGCGAGAGCAAAAGGACTGGCGTAAAGCGCCGAACATCTTTTTGGGCCTTTCCATTTTCAGTCGCGGCATTTGGCCTTACATTTGGACTTGTGGTGCGAGATCGACAAGCGGGTGAGCTTGACGGCTACCAAGCAGTTGATGTGTTGCCTGGGTATACTCTGATGTTCTATCCGCCTTGGTCAGACGGGCTTTATGATACATAGTGGATGACCAAGACCGCCACCATTCGCCGATCAACATCATATTAGGACCACCCAATGCCCCTCACAATCCTCGCCCTCATCAACGTCACCCCAGGCTGTGAAGCGAAACTCATCGCGTCCCTCACAACCCTCGCCGAAGCATCGCGCAAAGAAGAAGGCTGCATCCAATACGACATGCACCTCGACAACGAGGATCCGTCGTTCATTATGTTCTACGAGACTTGGGCGACCAAGGCGCTTTGGCTGGAACACATGAAGTCCGAGCACCTCAAGGTTCATAACGCCGCCACCGAAGGCTGCATCGCCAAGCTTGCCTTGCACGAGATGACCAAGCAATAAAGCGGTCTTGTTTTTGGCAAAGACGGTGCACACCAATGCCACTTCCGCCCAATAGGCCCTAGCGCGACTGCAAATCTCGCGGAACAGCTGTTGGGTGAATAGGTGGTATTTTGGATACTGCAATCAACTAAATATGGTAGGTTTTGCCAAAGAAATCCTTAAATCACTGGATTCTAAACACCTTTTGGCCACGTTGCGGAGACAGTCAGGTACCGCTGCACAATAGTAACATTAGGAGTAACTAAAATGTCATCTGCATCATTTACGATCCTGGGGGACGTAAACGTTGAGGTCACAATTACCGAGGTCATCGACCCCGTAACTGGTCTCACGAATTTGGAATTCCAGGTTAACGTCCTCGACGATACTGGATCTATCGGCGACTTGAACGCGCCATATTTTGACCTTGCGAACGATGGTGTCACAGATAGCCTGTCCGTTGAAGGCGACGACGTCACTGGGTCTGCCTTTAAGGTCGACGGCGTTTCCAAAATCGACAGCTACACCAACATGAATGGCGAAGTGATCAAGGACCTCGGCCGCTTTGATGGGGGCGTGCAGTTTGGCACCGCTGGCATCGGCACTGACGACATCCGCAGCACGACTTTCACGCTGTCATCCGATGACACGTCGCTGAGCCTGTCTGACTTCAGCTTGCAAGACTTCGGCGTGCGCCTGACATCCGTCGGCGAAGAGGACGGCAGCCGCGACGGCTCGCTGAAACTCGGCGATACCGCACCAGATCTGACGCCTGTAGAAGTACTGGCGATTGCGAATGATGATAAATTGGTCGTGCAGGAAGACGAAAGCTTCAACTTTGACGGTTTCGATTTCCTCGACAATGGCGCGACATCTTTGTTGGCCAATGACACCTTCGACGGCGGCGCCTACACAGGCCAAGTGACTGACATTAACGGAGCACCTTTCGTTGATGGTCAAGTCATCGTCGGCAGCAACGGTGGATACCTGTTGGTCTCTTCGAACGGCGATGTCGACTTCTCCTCAAGTGATGAATTCGGCAACAACGACTTTGCTTATTTGGGTCAAGACGAAGTTGGAACAACGACGTTCGAATACGCCATCGACGGCGGCTCAATGGCGACACTGACGGTCGACGTCATCGGAATCGACGACGGACTACCGCCACCGCCGCCGCCGCCAATGGGCTAAGGTATTTGACAGAAATAGAAACGCCCTTCGTTTTCGAGGGGCGTTTTTTTGTGCCATGAGGACGGCGCGCGATGGTGCCTGTGATAAAGCGAACCGTCGGAGTATCGTCCTGTCCGAAACGACGTTTCGCTCGCACCCGACAGCCGAATGAACCATTTAATGGGTCGCTCAACGAAATGGCGGCAGTGCTCTCAACAGGCAATATCAAGTCGACAGCCACTGAACGTATGGGCAAAATGAACCCCGCCAACCTACGCAAGGCGCATGCCCTGCTGGAAAGCAACAAAGCCAAAGGCAAACTGACACTGGCTAGGTTTAAAACGATAGGGGTGCGTCTACGGGGACATCCTGCAAATATGGGCTAATCACAGCTGAAGGAAACCGAATGAACACCCGACCATATTTGATCGCAGCAAATCTATCGACCCCGTGCTGGCCAAGTGGGCGAGGCGAAGAAATTGGGTCCGTCTTTGGTACGTTCGCATCAATCGCCACAGACTTATCGCGGCCATTCTTTTATGACCGCGAATTTGTAACGACCTTCATCCTTTCAAAGGAGATAGGTTTAATAGCGATTAGTTTGGAATTGTCTTTCACAGACGGTTGGGGGGATTTCTTAGAAGAAGGCTATGAGAAGCTTATCCAGCCAACCTTCTTTGCAATTTTCATTGATTCACAGATTGCAGCCGATGATGCCCAACCTATTATCCGAAGTAGCTTTCCAAAAGATGCTTTGATTGATTTTCATCACTGAGCACGAAGTTAATCTGTGGTTCGTTGTGCAGAGTGTCCGCGTAAAACGATCGAGGTCGAGATTTCCTCATGTATATTGACGAAAAACTAGCGGGTTGGCTCAACATTGTGGTCACCGAGGTTTTCACAAACTCAGATTTGCACGGCCTCACCTTTGCCCCTCAAATACTTGAACGTGCGGAGGTGCTGCTCAAAGATGCGCAATCGCCTTTGACTACAACAGACCATTGCGTCTGCGAAGTTCTGAGGTGCATCAATAATTCTGGCGTCACCCCTGAAATAACCGATTTTCAAAGGGCACTCATTGCCGAACGCAACGTGCTAAGCGAACGCAGAAGCAACAAGGGCTTTGCGACT
>DFSO01000052.1:0-16814 GCA_002378665.1 Loktanella sp. UBA3435
ACTTTGATACGCATATACCAGTTGAAGGGTTTGGAGGCATTGCCAGCAGACTTTGTTGCTTTGCTCCGCTGATAGAGCACCAACCTGCCGTCAAAATGTGTTACTTCATTGTTGTAGTAAGCCATAGAGGAGCAACCTCGTTTGCTACCTGTATGCTACTGTCGCTAACCGTAAAGTCAACATAGACTACATTTTGCTTATTTTTTGCTACAACCAAAACTGCAGACGCAAACACTACATATAGCAAAAGGGCGCCACAAAATGACGCCCCTCCACAATATATAGTGAGATAATTTTAACGCTTCGAGAACTGGAAGCTCTTACGGGCTTTTGCTTTGCCGTATTTCTTACGCTCAACAACGCGGCTATCGCGTGTGAGGAAGCCTGCTGCTTTCAAAGCAGCACGTAGTGTTGGATCATAAAGCTGAAGCGCTTTCGATACACCGTGCTTCACCGCACCAGCTTGGCCAGAAAGGCCGCCGCCAGCAACAGTTGCCATAACGTCGAACTGATCAACAACACCAGCAACTTGGAATGGCTGACGCAGGATCATCTGCAGAACTGGACGTGCGAAATACACGGACATTTCCTTGCCGTTCACAACAACTTTGCCGGAACCTGGCTTGATCCAAACGCGGGCAACCGCGTCTTTACGCTTACCAGTTGCATACGCGCGGCCGAGCGCGTCACGCACTGGCTCACGGTTGATCGCAACAGGTGCAGCAGCTGGCGCTTCAACGCCTTCTGCGACTTTGCCCAGATCTTCGAGCGAGTTTACTTGATCAACCATTATGCAGTCCTCGTGTTCTTTTTGTTCATGGATGCAACATCCAGAACTTCAGGCTTCTGCGCTTCCATGCCATGCTCTGTGCCTGCGAATACGCGCAGGTGAGTCATTTGCTGGCGGGACAGTTTGCCACCAGGCAACATGCGCTCAACAGCTTTCATGATAACGCGCTCAGGGTGCTTACCCTCAAGGATGTCCGCCTTGGACTTTTCCTTGATGCCACCTGGGTGGCCTGTGTGCCAGTAGTACATTTCTGCACGCTTGTTGCCGGTCATCTGGATTTTCTCACAGTTGATCACGATAACATTGTCGCCCATATCCATGTGCGGCGTGAAGGATGGTTTGTGCTTGCCACGCAAGCGCATTGCGATGATCGAAGCAAGACGGCCCAGAACAACGCCTTCAGCGTCGATCAGGATCCATTTCTTGTCGATATCCGCAGGAGTCGCGGTAAAAGTAGTCATAAGTCACCAATTCTAGTGGGGCCATAGGCGGCCCGTCATTCGGATAGGTGGCTTATAGTCGGACCAAAGCCTGCGTCAAGCACCACATTTCCGCAATAATCATGCAATAACAAAGGCTTACAAAATAGGTATTATTATACCCCATTATCCATCGATTAATCGGGCGGGATTTGCGAGCAATAGGTTCATTTTTGCAAGCGCGTCGCGGAAAACTTGCTCATCCACGCAGGTATTCAACGCAAGGCGCACTGCATTTGGCGTTTTGGCATCCGAGAGCGCAAACTCATCCGAGGGCCGCACTTTGATGCCTTGTTTTTCGCAGGCCATAGAAAAGCTAGACGCGCGCCACCCCGTTGGCATTTGAAGCCAAATGAAGGGCGCATCCTCGCGCCACCGAATATCCCAGGCCCCAAGCGCATTCACTGCAAGTCGCACACGCTGCGCTGTTGCCGCGAAGACATCCTTGCGGATTTGATGCGCCGCACCCGACCGAATGAGCCCTTCGCATAAGTCCGTAATCGGCTGTGAGACCCCATAAAACGAGCTTTGTGCCACTTGCCGCAGATTGTCTTGTTGCCCTTGTGGCCCAACCATATAGCCAAACCGCAACGCACCACTTACGGTCTTTGTTAGCGACGAAATGTAGTAAGCATTGCCGCCTGTCAGTACGCGGTAGCTTGGCACTTCAGTCGCGAGCGGCGTGTGACAATCGTCCTCAATGACCATGATATCTAGTTTTTCCGCCAGCTTTGCGAGCGCCTGTTTGCGTACAAGAGTTGTTTTGATCGTTGTTGGGCTATGTACTTCTGCCGCTGTCAAAAGAACCTGACCGCCATGGTTGCGGTAGGCTGCCTCTAACGCCTCAGGGATGATGCCCTCGTCATCCATCGCTACCCCTACGACCTTTGCCCGTAGTAATTGCCCCGCATGGCGCACGCCGGGATAAGAAAGCTCCTCGGTCAAAATAACGGGTGCCGCACCATGCAAAACCGCTTGTAGCGCTAATACACAACAGTTTTGCGCGCCATTCCCGAGAACGACATCGTCCGCCGTGACATAACCCACGCGGATGGCATCAATCCATCCCGCAACCGCTTCGCGTGCGCCATAATCTGTTTGCGCTGTTGGATAGTTAATGTGTCGCCTGCAATGTGACTGGCCGAGTTCGATCAACGCATCATCAATGATCCGCCCCTGCCCGACATCTGGCACGCGGCTACTGCGAAAATCGGCAAAGCCCTCATCCACATGATAAATCAGACTGTCAGGGTTCACAGGTGGGCGCACAATTTTACCAGCCACAAAAGTTCCGCGCCCAACTTGTGCCTCAAGCCGGCCCTCTTCGGTCAAGATTGCATATGCGCGTGCCACCGTGCCGGGTGTTAAGCCGATACGATACCCCAATTCCCGCATAGGTGGCAGTTGCTGGCCCGCCGAAAGTTCGCCCGACATGATGGCGTCGCGAATGGCTTGCGCTAGCGCTTTGTATTTCGATTTGCCCGCAGATGAGAGGTCTGGCGTCCATATTGTATCGGATACAATCATTTTGTTTACCTTGTGTCGCCCGCATTGTAGCAATTATATAGCAGCAATACGCTGCATTGTGTCAATACAATATCAGGAGTTACACCATGTCACCAGCGCTTCATGCCGCGCAAATCGCTTTGCTCAACGATCAAACTCGCTTGCCCACGACAGCGCAGTTTTTCATTGTCGCGGCAGTGATGGTGACGAAATGGGACCGTCACCGCCGAACCCGTAAAGCGCTCGGAAAGCTTGATAAGCATATCTTGAATGACATCGGCTTAACGAAGCCTACGGCCATGAATGAAGCCCAAAAGCCATTCTGGCAGGATTAAAGTGAAAAGGTCGGCACATCGTGACGGCCTTTTACTTAGGCGGGATTGAATAGGTCAAGGAAGCCCGAGCGACAGGTTCGGCCTTACCTTCACTGTAGATCAGACAATCGCCAACGGCCAAAACGCGGCCCAGCTTGTGAATGACTGCCTCGCAAATCAAATCGACGCCAGCCACAGGTTTGCGCATGAAATCAATGCTGCAATTGGTAGTCACGGCCAAGGCTTGGGGCCCGATCCGGCTCAGGATTGCCAAATACATCGCCACATCGGCAAGCCCGAACATCGCTGGCCCCGACACCGTGCCTCCAGGGCGCAAATGCCGCTCGGCAGTGACAAGGCGCAAGCGCACCCCCTGCTCTGTCACGCCTTCGACGGCAAAATCGCTGTGCACCTGTGGGAAGGTTTCCACCAAGAAGGCCGTTAAGCCTGCTGCATCCATCTTGATCATCACAGCCCGTAAATCCCGCTGAACTTTGCCTCAAGGTAATTCAGCAATGGTCCTTCGCTCGGCACAAATCCGCAGGCGCGCGTAATCACGTCCTTTGGCTCATACAGGCCGCCACTACACTGCACATTGTCACGCAGCCAAGCCACAGCCTTAGACGTATCACCCTTGGCCAAATCCGCGTCGAGCGTTGGCACGGCCCCGCGCATCACCTCGTTGAGACAGCCCGCAAAGACGTTGCCCAGCGTATAGGTCGGGAAATAGCCCATCAGTCCTTCGGACCAATGCACATCCTGCAAAACACCGTTTGAGGGCTTATCGACCGCATAGCCGAAATCGGCCTTGAAGCGGTCATTCCAAGCGGCTTCCAAGTCCTTGACCGCCAGATCACCCGAGATCAACGCCCGTTCCAGATCAAAGCGCATCAGCACATGCAAGTTATATTGCAACTCGTCAGCCTCGGTGCGGATGAAGCCGTCGTTGACGCGGTTCACGCAGGCGTAGAATGTGTCCTCATTGGCAATCCCGAAATCACCAAAAGAGTCGCGCATTTGCCCGTAGAGCCAGCCCGTGAAGGCGCGGCTGCGACCAATCTGGTTCTCGTAAATCCGGCTTTGGCTCTCATGAACGCCCATCGACACACCGCCACCAAGCGGGGTCAAGAGATAGGCCTCATCGATGTTTTGCTCGTAGCAGGCGTGGCCCACCTCATGAATCGTCGAGTAAAAGCAGTTGAACGGGTCGGCTGGATTGGTGCGCGTCGTGATCCGCACATCGATCCCTGATCCGCTTGAAAACGGATGCACGGCTTTATCAATGCGTCCTTTGTTCATGTCATAGCCAAAGGCCAGCGCGAGTTTTGTCGAAAGCGCCAATTGTGCCGCCTCGTCGAAAGTCCCACTCAAACCCATCGGCTTTGGTTGGTCCAAAACAGCCGCCCGCAACGCCACCAGACGCGGACGCAGCGCCCTGAACATCGCCTCAAGCTCGGCCCCCGTTGCCCCAGGTTCATAGTCATTCAGCAGCGCGTCATAAAGGTCGCCACCTTGCGCCAATGCTACCGCCTCTTCTTGGCGCAGCTTCACGACTTTGTCCAAGACGGGTAAATAGGTTGCTACATCGTCCTCGGCGCGGGCCTTTGCCCAAATGCGGTGCGCAAGCGACGTTGTCTTGGCGATTTCCTCGGCCAGTTTTGCAGGCACCTTCGCTGTGCGCTCAAAAGACCGCCGGATATGGCGCAGGTTTGCTGCGGCGACCTCATCAGTTGCCTTGGCCTTTTCAAGCCACTCACCCACACGCTGATCAACACGCCGGGCGTGCAGAACCGACGCCATAGCCGCATGTTCCTCGGCCCGTTGCGGAGCAGAGCCTTCAGCCATCATCGTTTCCTGATCCCAGCCCAAACGGCCCGATATTTGGCTAAGCGCTTCGGTCTGACGCTGAAACGCCATCAAATCTTCATAAGCAGACATCAGGCTTTACCTCGTACGGATTGGGGATGGGGGTATGCGGCCAAGAACCGGGCGCGGATGACCAAGACCCAGAGCACAACCGCCCCAAGTTGGTGCACGATGGCGATATTCACGGGCGCAGAATAGATGACCGTCACGATGCCAATCACGACTTGGATAAACATCATCGCCATCATCGCGCTAAAGGCAAACTTTGTGCGAACATTCGCGGATTTTCGGGCGCGGCTCCAGACATAGAGGCCGAAGGCGAACAGCACGTAACCCGCCATCCGGTGCATGAATTGCACAAGACCCGGATCCTCAAAAAAGTTACGCCAAAGCGGGACCAGATCAAAAGGCTGCGGCGGAAAGAACCCACCCGCCATCAACGGCCAGTCGGGATAATGGCGCCCTGCATCAATGCCCGCAACCAACGCGCCCAGAATGATCTGCAAGAATGCCAAACCAATCAGCCAAGTACCAAGTTTTGAGAGCCGCGCATCGGCCAAACGACGGGCTTGTAATAAATCCACCTCGCGCCGCGAGAGCCGCATAATATACCATGTGATCACGCCAAAGATCACAAACGCGAGGCCAAGGTGCGTCGCAAGACGGTAGGACGCCACATCAAGCATGCCCTCTTTAAGACCGCTCGACACCATCCACCAGCCAATGGCACCCTGCAATCCGCCCAAGGCACCAAGGCCCAAAAGCTTACCCGACCATCCCGACGGCATCTTGCGTAGCGCTAAAAAGCCAAAGAACCCTACAGCCCAAACAAGGCCAATCACGCGGCCAAGCTGACGGTGGCCCCATTCCCACCAGAAAATGCCTTTGAATTCGGCAAGCGACATGCCCTTGTTTTGCAGCTGATATTCAGGAATCGCTTTGTATTTCTCGAATGCAATTGCCCATTCGGCCTCCGACGCTGGCGGCTTTGCCCCTGTGATCGGTGCCCATTCGGTGATCGACAAACCACTGTCTGTCAGACGGGTCAAACCACCCACCAAGATCATCACACCCACGAGCGCGAAAATAATCCCAAGCCAGATGCGGATAGGGCCACGGGCACCCTGCCCGCCGCGATCAATCCCGCCAGGGGCTGCGACCTGCTTTTGCGTGGTGCCAACCTCTTCAAAGATGCTGCGGTTCTTCGTGGCCATTGTTGGGTTCTCCTAACTTTCGTGTGCAACCTAGGACGGGATCATGCCCGCGACAAGTCAGCTATCGCCGCGCTCTTTCCATCGGACCATTTGTCGCAAAATACCGTGCAGCATCTGCACATCGGCGCGGGTGAGCGGCAGACGGCTCCAAAGGTTGCGCAAATTGGCCTTCATGTTCGGGGCTTTGTGGTCGGGGTAAAAGAAGCCTGCCGTTTCAAGACGTTCCTCATAGTGTGCCGCCAGGGCTGCCATTTCCGACTGTTCTGCCCAATTGCCAACATGGCTCACGGTTTCAGGGGCGACCTCGGTCGTGGCCCGCTGATACTCATAAGCTGTCAGCAAGACGCATTGCCCAAGGTTCAATGAGGCAAACTCTGGGTTCACGGGCACCGAGATGATCGCATTTGCACGCACGATATCGTCGTTCTCTAACCCTGCCCGCTCTGGCCCAAACAGAACCGCTACCTTTTGGCCTGCTGCAATGCGGTCGCGGGCCTCGATCATCGCGGCCTCTGGCGTCAGCACGGGTTTTGTCAGATCACGGTCGCGCGCCGTCGTCGCATAGACATAGGTGCAATCGGCAATGGCATCATCGGTGGTCTCGAAAATCTGCGCCTCATCAAGCAAACGCCCCGCACCGCTTGCCATCACAACCGCCTTTTGGTTCGGCCAGCCGTCACGCGGGCTGGTGATCCGCATCCGGTCCAGCCCGAAATTCCACATCGCACGCGCCGCCGCTCCGATATTCTCGCCCATTTGAGGGCGGATCAGGATGAAGGTCGGCTGAGGGCGGTCTGTTGGCATAGGGCTTCCTTTCGGCTTTGGCCGCGTGATACGCTGAGCGCAATGATCACGCAAGGAGCGACCCATGGCTTACGATCCTGGACACGCTGAACAGATGAGCGATGCGCTTGTCGGCACCAGCGGTATTACCGAGAAGAAGATGTTCGGCGGGCTGTGTTTTATGCTGAACGGTCACATGGTTTGCGGTGTGCATAAGGGCGGCGGCATGGCGCGGATCGGCAAAATCCGCGAGGCAGAGGCGCTCGAAATGGAGGGCATCGAACCCTTGAGCTTCACAGGCCGCAAGATGGGCGGCATGGTCGATGTCAGCGAAGACGTGCTCGGCTGCGACGAACGCCTGCGCCAAATCGTCGAACTTGCGCTGTCTTACGCAAAATCGCTGCCTCCGAAGTAGCCAAGCCGCAAGAACCACGATAGAAGCGCCCCAAATCAGTTTAGATCGAGAAAATCACCATGTCCGACGCCGATAAACCGCAGCTCTACCTCATCACGCCGCCTGACCTTGAACTGGCAACATTTCCAGACCGTCTCGCGGCCTGCCTCGATGTGGCTTACATCTCTTGCGTGCGCCTGAGATTGGCGACCACAGACGAGGCACGGATCGCCAAAGCCGCCGACGCCCTACGCGAAATAGCCCATGCACGTGATGTGGCGATTGTGATCGACAGCCATATTCAGATGGTTGAGCGCCTTGGCCTTGATGGTGTGCACCTCAAGGACGGTTCGCGTTCCATAAAAGCAACGCGCAAGGAATTGGGCGCAGATGCGATCATCGGCACGTTCTGTGGCAACTCTGCGCATGACGGCATGACAGCGGGCGAGCTTGGTGCGGATTACGTCAGCTTTGGGCCTGCGGGACTGACATCGCTGGGCAACGGCGCAATTGCACCATTTGACCTCTTTGAATGGTGGTCCCAGATGATCGAAGTGCCACAAGTCGCCGAAGGTGCCTTGGACGTCGACCTGATCCGCCAGTTGACGCCTTACACAGACTTCTTTGGCATCGGCGACGAAATCTGGGCGCAGGAAGATGCGACAGCCGCGTTAAAGACCCTCATCGCCGCGATGAACTAATCCCGCGCGGACCTGCTCTTCTAGCGTTTTCGCCAAAACTTTCCGATCTGCAAAATCCGTCAGCTTGACGGGAGGATAGTAGATGACCGTGACCTTGCCTTGCTTTTGCGAGGCCAATGTCGAGAGCAAATGCGGACCAAAGGCCATATCGCCCCACCAACCGTAGAAACGCGGATCCACACCAACTGGTGCTACGTAATTCAACGTGACGGCTTGAAGGCGCAATGTATCGGCCAAAGCAGGATCAAAGAACGCAGCAAAAAGCGTCGGTTTAAATGGTAGAACCAAAAGCCCGTCCGTGCTTGTCCCCTCGGGGAAGAACAACAGCTTGTGGCCCGCACTCAGGCGCTCTTTGAAAACCGCGATTTGCGACGCGGCCTCGCGGCGGTCGCGCTTGATAAAGACGGTCCCTGTCGCACGTGCCAACCAACCAATACCGGGCCATTTGGCGACCTCGGCCTTGGAGACAAAGTAAATCCGCTTGGACGCATTCAGCGCAAAGATATCTAGCCAAGACGAATGGTTCGCCACAACAGCGCCTGCACCGCGCATCGGGTCGCCTTGTTTTTCAAATTCCATACCGATGATGAAAAACGCCGAACGGCACACGAACTGCGTGATATAAGGCGTCCATGGCCGCCCAGCTCCAAACAATGGGCGCTCGACCAAGCGCACCAAGAGCAGCAGCATCAGACACCCGAACACCAGCAGCCCAAGCGGCAAACCTCGTCTTGCAACACGCAACCAGCCAACAAAGTCAATCTTCATTGGCTCCGGTTCAATTTGCTGCCGCCAGACTTCGCTCATGTTCGCGCCCAATCCTGAGAATAAGCAGCGCGTGTCTGCGGGTCCATTTTAGCAATATCAACGATCATCATCACATCCGTGGTGTTAAAGGCGCGATCAACAAAGGCACCCTGCCCGACCACGCCACCTAGGCGCAGATAGGCCTTGATCAACGTCGGCATTGCAAGGATCGCAGCCTTTCGATCAATCTCATCAGAAGCCAAAATGTTCATCGATACGGCCCCAGGTTTCCGCGCGGTACAGATCAAATCCTGACTGCTGTGTGCGGTGGATAACAATGAAAGCGGCCCTGCAAGTGCATCCAAGTCGGTGCCATGAAACGAAGCAACCCCGAACATGATTTCGATGTCGTGGCGGGAAACATAGTCAGCGACACCAGCCCAAAGGTGCAACATCGCGGCCCCACCGCGAAAATCTTTGTGTAGACAAGACCGGCCTAGCTCCAAAAGCGGGCGACCACAGGCCAAAAGGCCAGATACGTCAAATTCAGATTCGGAATAAAATCCACCCGCCTTTTCGGCCATCTCATTTGTCATCAAACGGTAAACACCAACAAGCCGCCCTGACGGGTCAGAGAGCATCAAATGATCACAAAACGCATCAAACGGATCGGATTCGATTTGGCGTTCATGATCAACACCAGTCCCTGATCCGCCAAGTTCCTCGACAAAAACTTTATATCGAAGCCCCTGCACGGCGTGAAAATCGGCGTCCGAATTTGCCAAACGGGTTGCGAATTCAGGGAAACGAATGGGCATTCAAAACCTTTCAATGCGCTTGCTCGCGACGTTTTAGGTTTCAAGTAACCTTTTGGCAACTTTTATGCCAGACCATGTCCATTAACCATGATTGACAGACTTCAAGTGGCTGCTACTCTAAGTTAATTATAACTGAGGAATTTCAAGGACAAGCTCTATGCGTCTCCCATCAATGACCACCTTGCCTGCTTCACGAAAATTGACAGTGATCCGGCCTGCAATATTGGATTGGACCTGTCCAATTCCCCAATCAGGTTGCTGAGGGTGCGTCACTAACATCCCCGGCTCAAGCATCGCATTCAAATTTTCCATTTAAGAACTCAATCATTTAGGAGACGCCACATGGCCACTGAAATCGCTGCACTTATCGCATCGCGCATTTGTCACGACCTTATTAGCCCAATTGGCGCGATCGGCAATGGCATGGAACTTATGGCGCTTTCAAGTGGACAAGAGCAATCCAGTCCTGAACTCGACCTAATTTCGCAAAGCGTCGAAAATGCAAACGCACGAATTCGTTTCTTTCGGATCGCCTACGGATCGGCTTCGAGCACCCATTTGGTGGGTCGGCAAGAGGTCTTGTCGATACTGAAAACGATTTCTTCGGGCGGTAGGCTGACCTACAACTGGAACCTCACAGAGGATCATTCTCGCGAGATAACACGCATTCTATTTTTGGTTCTGCAATGCTTTGAAACAGCTCTGCCGTTAGGTGGCGACATTTATGTCAACTTTGACGGAACAAATTGGGAGATTGTTGGCACAGGGCGACGGGTAACGCTTGAACCCTTGCTTTGGGCGGCTGTCAATAACTCCGACGTGCAACATGCCCATACATCGGCTCAGGTGCAATTTGTGTTACTTCCGGAGGCCATCCGTGCCGCTGGCCGCGCGATTACGATTACCCATAGCGCCGATACAATTGTCGCAAGGTTCTAATCAGGCGCGGATCGTGCCATCGCCCGTCACGAGATACTTGAAACTGGTCAATTGCACAGCGCCAACCGGTCCGCGCGCGTGCAGCTTGCCCGTCGCAATCCCGATTTCCGCGCCCATGCCAAACTCACCACCATCTGCAAATTGCGTGGAGGCATTGCGCATCAAAATCGCGCTATCGAGTTGATGGAAAAAGCGGTTCGCAACGTCATCGTCTTCCGTCAAAATGGCGTCGGTGTGGTTGCTTCCGAAACTCCGGATATGAGCAATCGCGGAGTCCACACCGTCGACAACCTTGGCCGCGATGATCATATCAAGGAACTCGTGACCAAAATCCTCGGACCTCGCCGCAACCGTACCAGCCGTCTTGGCAATCAACGCATCGCCGCGCACCTCGACACCCGCATCCATCAAATCACGCACCAAAATATCGCCATGCTTGTCATAAAACGCGCGGTCCACAAGTAAACACTCCGCAGAGCCACAAATCCCAGTCCGCCGCGTCTTCGCGTTCAGCAGAACGCGCCGCGCCTTTTCCAGATCAGCGGCACCATCGACGTAAACGTGGCAAATTCCTTCAAGGTGCGCAAAAACAGGCACCCGCGCTTCCTTTTGCACGAGGCCAACGAGCCCCTTGCCACCACGCGGAATGATAACGTCAATATAATCGACCGCCTGCAACATCGCAGTCACTGCGGCGCGGTCACGGGTTGGCACCAATTGGATCGCGTGTTCAGGTAGGCCGTGCGCCTTTAGTCCCTGAAGCAAACACGCATGGATCGCCGTGGCGGAATGAAAGCTTTCGGAACCACCACGCAAAATCACGGCATTCCCAGATTTCAGGCAAAGCCCACCAGCATCCGCCGTCACATTCGGGCGGCTTTCATAAATCACGCCAATCACGCCAATCGGCGTGCGCACGCGCTGGATATGCAAGCCTGTTGGCTGCGTCCAAGCCTCGATCACCTCGCCAACTGGGTCGGCCTGAGCGGCAACAGCGCGCAACCCATCAACGATGCCCTGTATCCGCGCCTCATCAAGCATCAAGCGGTCCATCATCGCAGGCGACAAGCCTTTTTGGTCCCCGTAGTCCAAATCTTTGGCGTTGGCCGCGAGGATCACGTCGCGCTCCGCCCAGATCGCATCCGCAGCAGCCGTCAATGCACCCGCTTTGGCATCAGAGGACGCCACAGCCAAATCACGCGCCGCTGAACGCGCTTGCTTGCCAATCGTTTCCATCATCTCGGAAATGTTCATCTTGGCCTCCTTAAAGCACCATATCATCACGGTGGATCAGGGCTGCACGGCCCTTATATCCAAGTACGGCCTCAATCTCATCGGATCTGCGGCCCATAATCTGTTGAGCCTCCTCACTGGTGTATCGCGTCAGTCCAAGGCCCAAGGATGCACCCGCTGTATTGCAGATCGTCACAGGATCACCGCGTCCAAAACGGCCTTCAATCTTCACCACACCCGCAGGCAGGAGGCTTTTGCCAGCCGCCAAAGCTTTTGCCGCGCCGTCATCAAGCACATAAACGCCGCGCGGCTTCATCGTCGCGATCCAGCGCTTGCGCGCCGCTTGCGGGTCGGTTTGTGGATTAAACCACGTCGCACGTCCACCATTTTCAAGCGTTGCCAATGGGTTAAGAGGTGTTCCTAGAGTGATCGCCATCGCGCACCCCGCCTCTGTCGCCACTTTTGCGGCCATGACCTTGGTTTTCATGCCACCTTTGGACAAAGCAGAGGCAGCATCTCCCGCCATGCCCTCAATTTCTGACGTAATAACATCAACACTTTCAATATGTTGCGCATCTTTGTTGATGTTAGGATTGTCAGTATAAAGTCCGTCTACATCAGACAGCAAAATCAATTGATCCGCACCCACAGTGACCGCAACCTGCGCGGCCAAGCGGTCATTATCGCCAAAGCGGATCTCGTCGGTAGCAACCGTATCATTCTCGTTCACGATTGGCGTGACACCAAAGCCAAGCAAAGTTTCCATTGTAGCACGCGCGTTCAAATACCTGCGCCGATCCGCAGAATCTTCAATAGTGACAAGTACTTGCGCGGTGATGATGCCATGAGGACTTAAGACTTCCTCATAGGCCCGCGCCAATTGGATTTGCCCAACAGCCGCCGCCGCTTGCGATTGCTCCAAAGGCAAGGCTGCTACAGGCAAACCCAACACGCCACGCCCCAAGGCGATAGAGCCAGAAGACACCACAATCACATCCGTGCCGCGCTTGCGGATCGCGGCCACGTCTTCTGCCAGTGATACAAGCCAGTCTCGGCGCAGTTTGCCCGTTTTGGCGTCAACCAATAACGCCGATCCGATCTTAACAACAAGCCGTTTTGCGTCTCTTAAGGCTGCCACGGAGCGTCCTCCGCCTCTTGATCTGTCTCAATGCGGTCACGCAGGCGGTTGTCGTCAATCTCGCCGCGCAAAGCACGCAGCACCTCTGGCACGCCCTCTTTGCTCACACCCGACATCATCATCACGGGGCCGCCAACGGCCTCTTCCATTTCGGATTTGATGAACGCGCGTTCCTCGTCGTCCAGCGCATCAATCTTGTTGAGCACGGTGATCCGCGACTTATCGGCCAATTCGCCGCCGTAAGCCTCAAGCTCTCCAATAATCACTTCATAATCATGCACAGGATCACCCGAAGTCCCGTCAACAAGGTGCAACAACACAGCACAGCGCTCCACGTGGCCAAGGAAAGTATCACCTAACCCACGGCCTTCGCTGGCACCCTCAATCAGGCCCGGAATGTCCGCAACAACGAATTCGACGTTATCAATGCCCACAACCCCAAGGTTCGGCACAAGCGTCGTAAACGGATAATCGGCAACCTTCGGGCGGGCATTCGATGTGGCAGCCAGAAACGTTGATTTACCCGCGTTTGGCATGCCCAAAAGGCCCACATCGGCAATCAGCTTCAACCGCAGCCAAAGTGTTCGCTCAATGCATTCCTGCCCCGGATTAGCGCGGCGCGGTGCTTGGTTCGTGGCCGATTTAAAGTGCAAGTTGCCCCAACCGCCATTGCCGCCCTTGGCGATCACAACGCGCTGTCCGACCTCAGTCAGATCGGCGATGACGGTTTCTTCGTCTTCATCCAAGACCTCGGTGCCAACGGGCACTTTCAAGATCTTGTCTTCGCCGTCCTTCCCCGTACGCTGGCTTCCCATGCCATGCTGGCCGTTTTGCGCGAAAAAGTGTTGCTGGTAACGGAAATCAATGAGCGTGTTCAGGCCATCAACGGCCTCAACAATCACAGAACCACCATTGCCGCCGTCACCCCCATCAGGGCCACCATATTCGATGAATTTCTCACGACGGAATGAGATACAGCCCGCACCACCGCCACCCGAGCGGATATAAACTTTGGCAAAATCAAGAAACTTCATAGCAGAGGGGCCTTTCGGGCGGGCAAGTTAAGCCTGTCACGTAGTCTATTGTTGCGCCTTACTCAAGCCATGCCAATCATCACGTTTGAGCCGCGTGTGGTGACACAATAACGGAATACGCCGCGCTTTTGACGGCTCATAGCGGGTTTGCCAGTGCCGAAACCCGAGTTTCGCCAAAACACGCCCCGATGCAGGGTTATCATGCCAAAAACTTGCGTCAAAATAGGCATGATCCGTCACGGCCATCGCATATGACATCGCGTCAAATGTCGCCTGCCCCATGACCCCACGCCCCGCAACAGCAGGATGCAGCATGTAGCCAAGCTCTCTGCCCGTCACAGCAACTGAGCCAACCAGCGACCCGTTAAGACAAATCCCCCAAACAAAGCCCTTACCGCCGTAAGTTTTACAGCGGCTTTTTGTGAACTCAGGGCTCGCAGGCCAAGGCCAACCACCCAATTGCCGCACAACCTGCCACTGGGTCGCAAGGCCATGCATCGCTTCAAAGTCATCTGCGTCAAGGTCGCGGTATGTCAGTTTAACCATGGCGGGCCGCCCATGTCGTATGGGTCAACTCCATGCGCTGCACGGTCACGTTTTCTTGGGTCGCAGTCTGCAATTGCTCCTCAAACCCAGTGTCCACAAAGCCCTGCTTTTGCAAAACGCGCCGCGAGGCCTCGTTGGCAAGGTAATGGGACGAAACTAGCGTCTCTTCCGACTGCGCAAAGTGCCATGTGACAACGGCCTCCGCCGCCTCCGACATAATCCGTTGGCCGTGATAGTCTGCAGCGAGCCAATAGCCTAAATCAGGTGCTAAACTGATCGTACCGATAAACCCGTCGCCTGCATCAATGGCCCAACTGGTTATTGTTGGGATCACCTGATTGATGAAATCATGCGCGTCGTCCAAAGAATAGGGAAACGGCGGCGCCGTGAGCCACTGCACGACGTCCCAATTGTTGATCCCGCGCTTGATCGCCGCGGCATCATCAGCCGCCACAGGCCTTAGTGTGAGCCGCCGCGTCGTTAAGACTGGCGGCGTCAAAGCCCAGTCCGGAGCGTATATGTCCAAGTTGGCATCGTGGCATTGCGCGACACGCTAAAGGCTTCAGCATCGCCCAAATATTCAAATCCGCAATTGGTCAGAACGCGGGCTGATCCGGGATTGTCTTGGAACACTTCTGCAAAAAATCGGCGAGTTTTGCGGGGGTTTGTCTGGATAATCGCGCGCACAGCCTCAGTGGCAAGGCCGATATTCCAAAAGGCAGGCGCGACCCAATAGAAAATCTCAGATTGATCACGGTCCATATTGTCAAGGCTGACAATGCCAAATGCTTCGGCCAAGCCAAACGCAGAGCCATCCAAAACCCAAACATCTTCGGTGCGATCTGGCGCGGAGGCACGGTCAATCATGGCCTCAACTGATCCAGGCGGCAAAGGGTGAGGAATGGCGCGCAAACCGCGCGCAACCCGTTCGTCCGAGGCATACATCATAATCAGACCTGCGTCTGACTTACGCGGTGGGCGCATGATAAAGCGTGTGGTTTCAATGCTCGGCTGGGCGATCACAAATTGATCCATCGCGCTTTTCTCCTCGAAAGCTCAATTCGCTTTTACCTCCACATAAAAGCAAATCGTTAAAATACTAAAAGGGACCGGCTTTCACCGATCCCCTTAAAATTTGTTACCTAAGGTATCGGCTTATTCAGCGGCCTCTGCTGCTGGAAGAACCGAAATAAAGGTGCGGCCTTTCAGGCCTTTGTGGAACTGTACGTTGCCTTCAGCAGTTGCAAAGATCGTGTGATCCTTGCCCATGCCAACGCCCATACCTGGGAACATCTTGGTGCCGCGCTGACGCAGAATAATGTTACCTGGGATGACAACTTCGCCACCGTATTTTTTAACGCCGAGGCGACGACCAGCTGAGTCGCGACCGTTACGGGATGAACCGCCTGCTTTTTTATGTGCCATGGTGTCTCTCCTTAACTTGTGCTTACTTTGCCAGCTCTGCAGCTTGCGCGATGACTTTGTCGGAAACTTTCACTTCGAAAGTCGCGGTGTCGATTGCTGCAACTTGTGCGAATGTTGTGACACCCGCATCGTTCAGCTTCTGCGCTGCTGCTGGGCCAATGCCAGTCAACTGTGTCAGATCATCGCCATCGGCTGCTTTAGCAGCCTTTGGAGCAGCTTTTGCAGCCTTTGGCTTGGAAGCACGCTCAACTGCTGCTGCTGCTTTCTTGGATGTCGGTGCACCCTTGTAAGCAGGTTCGATCTTAAAGCCAGCACCGTTAACGGCAGCTTTAACACCAGACTTATCAGCACCAGCTTCAAGGATGTCGCCGATACGAACCAAAGTCAGTTGCTGACGGTGGCCCTTTTTACGTGCGGAAGAGTGCTTACGACGACGCTTAACAAAGTTAATTGTCTTCTCGCCTTTGATCTGGTCGATCACTTCTGCTTGGACACCAGCGTCTGCCACGAAAGGCGCGCCAACAGTGTTACCAACCATCAGAATTTCGTTGAATTGGATTTTGTCGCCTGCAAGGGCGTCCAGCTTTTCAATGCGCAATACGTCGCCTGAGGCAACTTTGTACTGCTTGCCGCCGGTTTTCAGAACCGCAAACATATGTCTTTCCTTCATTCTACCGCGTCGCTGAGGCCCCTGTAAAAACAGGCGTTTGGTGCCTTTGGACTGCGCGCCCATTTGGGCGTAATTTCGCGTAAGCCCGAACAAATACCTTGATCGGATGGCGGCTTATCTGTCCATTACGTATCTAAGTCAAGCCCTAGAGAGGCCAAAAACATGCGAATTCTCCTGATTTTCTTAGTCGTTCTGGCTGGTTGCTCAAATGAGGCAA
>DFSO01000052.1:17100-20210 GCA_002378665.1 Loktanella sp. UBA3435
AGGCAATCCATTTTTCCTGCCAATATCAGGTCTGACGACTGCTGCAAGCAATGCCGTTTATTCGGAGCGCCGTGGCACAGTCGAGGTTCTGGTCAAATCCAACCACCCTGCCCTGATAGACCAAATTAACGCAGGAAACGGGCCGATCCTGACCCAAGCGATGGATGCAGCGCGAATCCCGCAAGAAGACCGCGAAACGCGGATTTTCCAGATGCAGTCTGACCTCGGCCTGTATCAAGCTAACCCCGGTGCACTGGTGACTGCATTGATGGTTTATGGTGGCTAATCGAAAGGCTCCACTTTTGATTGTTCACAAAATGGTCTCAATTCAAAGGGAAGTTGCCCTAGTTTTGTCTAAGGGGTCTGGCATCTCGGTTATGAGAAAAAAGCATTCTGCCGACCGAGGACCCTGTTATGCCAAACTATACACTTCAATATGTGTACGCGATTTCCGACTTTGATACGACAGGATCGTTGATTGCCCCCCCGAATGAAAGTGGGGCTCAGGCCGCAGGAAGCCCTCCATTTGCACTGGCTTTGAACGCAGGTGCGACTGCCCAACAGATCACCCTTAATGACGACGACGCTGATTTCAACGAAATCGGCGACAACGGCCAACTCCTGACCTCCGACGTCACGATCGACGGCGTCACTTATGTGGCTGGCACCAAAGTTATCATCAACTACGTCCTCACGACCGATGACGGGTTTGAAGGCTATGCGATCAGCATCGGGCAGAATAACAACGGCAACAACACGACAACGGCCTTCATTACCAACGGCCCGATGGTAGCAGGCCAAACCTATACATTCACGTCTGAGGGCAATATCGGCAGCAACTCCGTACTTTATAGCGAATTTGCGTGCTTCACTTCGGGCACCTTGATCAAGACCGAACGCGGTGAACGCGCTGTCGAAGACCTGCGCCCCGGTGACCGCGTGATGACCCGCGACCATGGCTTGCAAACGATCCGCTGGGCAGGTCAGCGCACAGTTGCGGGCCTTGGCGAGATGGCCCCGATTACGTTCGACAAAGGCACACTTGGCTGCTCAGAGCAGCTTACCGTATCTCCGAACCACCGGATGCTGATCTGTGGCGCAATGGCCGAACTGGTATGTGGCGACGATGAACTACTTTTGTCAGCCAAGATGCTGGTGAACGATCGTAATGTTCGCCGCGAGCCTCGCGGATTTGTCACCTACGTCCACATCATGTTTGATTACCACGAGATTATTTGGGCCAACGACTGCCCTACTGAGAGCTTCTTTGTCGGTGACCATGGGATGAACGCACTCAATGATGCACAAGCCGCGGAAGTTCTTGCGATCTTTCCAAAATTGCGCTGCGGAACCAAGAAACAATACCTCGCGCGCGCCGAAGGTCGTGCCTATGAAGGCGTTGTCATTGCGTCGACCCTATAACTCTGCGCTGATCATCGCCCTTGACGCTTCAAAGCCCAAGTTATTGCTTACGGTTTTAAAGTATTCGTCAAAGGCTGCGAGCAATGCATCATTGATCTGGACGCCCGCGTCGGTTTTGGAAAACGCGATATAGTCACGGATTTCGTCATCCGTTGCTGGATCATAAGCGAGCAACAGATACGCATTTATCCATTCGGTGGTATTTGCTCGAATTTCAGGCTCTTGATTGGAGATATCCGCAAGGATTTGGGTCTCGGTCATACTTTCATCAATCGCCCCCCCCTTAACTAGCCCGCTATAAAACGCGAAATTCGTATTAAGGGTGCTCACCACATTGGTCTCAATCAGGTCATTTGTGTCAACGAATTCGGCAATAAGATCAAATCGTGCAGACTTGTCAGCACGTGCAATCAAAGCCTTATCCTTGGCCGCTGTCTCAACCGCATCGTCGAGCATTGCACGCCGCGCGCTGACTTCGAGAGCGACAAACTTTTGCCCGACATCACTTTTAAAAAACGCAATCATCGCAGGTACATCGTCACCGACAAGCGCGCCCGCAAAGTCGGCCTTGACGACCTCCAGCATGACGCTTGGATCATAAATCTTTGCAACGGTGTCGGGCCAGCTAAGCGCATTCCCATCTGGGAACCAGTTTCGACCCAACTCCAAACCATAGCTGACCCCTTCATCATGCATAATCTCAATCATCTCGGGCAGGCCCAATGCGTCAAACAGCACATCCGTTTCAGCGGTTTGTGCAAAAGCTGGCGTGGCCAAACAGCTGAGGGCCGATAGGCCAGCAACGGATACAAAACGGTTGAACATCCAGAGTCCTCACAATTGGGGTCTTTGCAGAACCTAAGTTGCAACCCATTGAATTCCAAGAGCACTGACAGAATTGTCATCGCGCAGCCAATATTGGCTTGCACGCCACCAGCCTCGCGATTAAACGCGCATTCATTAATGCGGAGACGTGCCGGAGTGGTCGAACGGGGCGGTCTCGAAAACCGTTGAGCCTTTACGGGTTCCCAGGGTTCGAATCCCTGCGTCTCCGCCAGTCACACAATCTTACGATGGCAATACAGGCAACCCAGACCTGATGTGCAAATCGCGCTGCGGGAATGGGATTTCGATGTTGTTGTCACGGAATGATTTCCAGACCTCCAGGTAAACATCGCTTTCCACATTGGCCACGCCCGCTTCTGGGTCGGTGATCCAGAACCTCAGTTGGAAATCGACGGAACTATCGCCAAACCCTTTGATCAAACATGCAGGTTCTGGCTCTTGCAGAACACGCGGTGCTTTGCGGGCGGCAGCGATACATAGGGCCTGCGCTGCCTCGACATCCGTCTCATAGGCCACTCCAATCATCAAATCACGGCGCACAAAACGGTCAGAAAAAGACCAGTTAGTCACAGGGTTGGAGATCAGAATTTCATTTGGGATCAGGGTCTCGGTCCCTGCCCGCGTTTTCACCGACACATAGCGAGCACCCAGCGTGCGCACTTCGCCAAATGTAGGCCCATCACCCGTGGTGATCTCAATCACATCACCCGGTTTGATGGAACGGTCCGCTAGCATCGTAAAACCAGCAACGAGGTTACCCACAGTACGCTGCAAACCCAAGCCCACACCAATACCAAGTGCCCCTGAAAACACGGCAAAGGCCCGCAAATCCACGCCAACGG
>DFSO01000052.1:20464-24697 GCA_002378665.1 Loktanella sp. UBA3435
CAAATCCACGCCAACGGCCCGCACGCCGAAACCAATTGCGATGGCAACCATGACGATCCGAATGATCTTTGACGTCAATACGCGCATCGACGGGTTTAATGCGCCGCTACGCTCCAGTTTGCGCTGGAAAAACCCAGAGATAACCATGGCCAACCAAACAAACATTGCCGTGACAATGACGCCTTGCACGACATCCCAGATCGAAATGCTGACGGTATCAGTACTGAATTTCTGGGCGTGCATCCAGCGGATCAACGGATCAAGTTAGGCCGTCGCGTTTAACGCGGCCACAGTCCAAGCAAACCAAGAAAAAGCATTTGAAATGCTCGCATTTGGGATCGCTGTTGCCACGATACGGATCACCACCCAAGCGTTCAGCAAACTTGCAACCAAACGCACCAGGCTGGTGACATGACCCGTCGCATTCAGCACCGCAAGCGAGAGCCAAAGTCCGATCACCCAAGTAATCGGCAGACTGATTATCCGCGCAGTATGGAACAGACGTCGCCAACGGCCGCCTTCAAGACGGGTTTCAACGCTCATGATCAGACGGCGGACCCAGCGGTGAAACAGCAAGGCCACAACAAGGCTCACGCCGATGGCGATAACCTGCGGCAAGCTGAGCCCGCGCAGGATGCCATCAATCAGAAAATGCCACATCTCTTGCGCCTGCAACACAAGCGGCGAAACGGATTTTTCGATCTCTTCCATGATGGGTCCTCACCTTATTTTCTGTCGACATGAAAATGCTGGCTTTGTGGCAACCGCAAAATGTGGCTTTCGGACCGTCCAAGTCACAAACCGCATTTCGCAATTGCCACACCCAGCTTAGGGGCACGCCCAAACGCGCCCCTAAATTCCTATGGGTTCTAAGTGGGGACCAAATCTGGCACACCGCGCCCCGAAATCATGCCCAATTGTGTGCAAAGTCGCAGAACCGCCCAGCAGCATTCTTTTTCGACCTGCTCACGGTGCGAAGGATCAGGGTCATAGGGCAAGAACATCACTTCATCTGGATGCGCGCCAAAATCTTGCGTCGCATCAAGGTCAACGCCGAGATGTTCAAGCTTTGAAAGGTTCACAAACGTCAACTGACCCCGCATCCACCCAAGTGTTGGAATGCCGAGTAGTCGCGCGAAGACCAATTCTGACATCGGACTATGTCCCGCAACAAGCAAATGTGGTCCAGCATGTGCGCCGCCAACGCGTGACCCAATTTCCGTGCCCAGATGCATTAACGCGTCGACGTGCAAAGGTCGTGCGTCTATGTCGCTCCGAAATACGACTGCATTCATCAGCCTGTCCTCATCATCGTCCATTAATGCCCCTAACCCGACCCTGAACAGATTGTTCAATCCCTCGGCAATTGAGGCAGATATAGAGATGTTCTGAGTATAAGTTAAATTCGTAATAATCATGGTTAAGGTGATAATAAATCACCTAAAGATGTGATCAGATGGCCAATACCAATTCGGCCTTCAACCCTCCCAAAGTTTCACTATCGCCCAAGCGCAACAAACCACCATGGGTACGCGCGATATCTGCAACAATGGCAAGGCCTAGCCCGACCCCTGTGCCCTTGTCTTGGTTTCGAGCAGGATCGAGTCTCACAAACGGGCTCATCGCAGCCTCGCGGCTTTCGGCAGGAATGCCTGGCCCATCATCTTCGACAGAAATACGCACCATGCGGTCAGTTACCAACAATCGCAATTCGGCCTTCGTGCCATAGCGCAGCGCGTTCCCAATCAAGTTCTCTAATGCACGGCGTACAGCCATTGGGCGCAGGGACACAGCATCATCTCCGCCGATGGCCTCAACCAGCGCAACGGCTTGTTCACTTCGGGTCGCATCAGCGACGACTGCCTCGACCAACTCATGCGGCTTGCATGATTCAGGACTATCGCCGGCGTCGTGACGCGCGAAGTCGAGAAACGCATCCAGTAGCCGTTGCATGTCATCAACATCGCGCAACAGGTCAGTCACATCATCGCCATCCAACATCGACAACCCCAAACGCAAGCGCGTCAGCGGCGTTCTTAGATCATGACTAACCCCAGACAACATCATTGTGCGGCTTTGGGTCTGTCGCTCTAACCGATTGCGCATATCCAGAAACGCCATCCCCGCCGCACGCACCTCAATAGCCCCCGAGGGGGTAAACGGTTTAATGCGCCCTTTTCCGTAAGCTGCCGCTGCCGCCGCCATTCGTTTGATTGGGCGCAATTGGTTGCGCAGAAAGAAATAAGAGATCGTCGTCATGATAGCACCCATAACAACCAAAATCACCAGCAACTGATGCGGGTTAGACGCTGACACGCGCCTGCGCGAAAAATCGAGATTTAACACACCGTAATTGGTATCAATCCACAGAATGACCCGCCGCTCAAACAGGGACACGACCTGAATTTCAGGAACGTTGTCGCGAATAGTTTCAATAACAACTGATCCCGTCAAATCTTGAAATAGCTTGATATCCGCCTCTGGCGATGGATTTGCGGGTAATGTGGCGATCATTTCCAGCGGCACGGCTGTCGCCTGAAGTCGCGCCTGCGCCTCCTCAAGACTCGTGCTTTCATTAACGGTATCGCGCAAATACCGCACTTCGATCCCAACGGCACTTGTCATTGATCGCGTCACACCGTCAAAGTGACGTTGAATAAACACCACCGAGACCAGTAACTGCAATGTCAGAACCGGTAAAATCAGAATAAGCGCTGCACGGCCATAAAGACCACGCGGCATATAACTTTTGATCCATTGCCAAACCATGACTGTAAGCTACGCGGCAATGGCTCCATGCGAAAGGCCCGATACGATGCAAACTCTTGAATTCGCGCCCATTGCTGGCCAGCCCCTCATGCTTTGCGATGGGCTACGGATGATACTTGCGCCAAACCCGTCGCCGATGACCTATCTGGGCACAAATACGTTTATCTTAGGAAAGCAGACGCTCTGCGTGATTGATCCAGGCCCCGACAGTACGGACCATCTAAACGCTATCCTTGCGGCCATCGGAACAGGGAACGTAAGCCATATTATCGTGACACATAACCACCTCGATCACTCCCCCTTGGCAAAGCCGTTGTCAGAGGCGACGGGCGCCAAGATCTACGCCTTCGGTGATCACCATGCAGGTCGCAGCGCAATCATGAAAGAGTTGTCCTCTCAAGGGCTTGCTGGCGGCGGTGAGGGAATCGATTCTCGCTTCAAACCTGATGTCATCCTGCAAGACGGTGAAATCATCACCACGAACGACTGGACTTTGACCGCATTGCATACACCAGGACATATCGGCAATCACCTCAGTTTAATCTGGGGCGATGCGGTTTTTTCAGGCGATCATGTGATGGGGTGGGCCAGCTCTTTGGTTTCCCCGCCCGACGGGGACCTCACCGACTTCATGACCTCATGCGCCAAACTTCACGCTCTCAATTCCCGTATCCTTTATCCGGCCCACGGCGCGCCCATTACAGCACCGAACGCCCGTATAGACTGGCTTACCAACCATCGACTGACCAGAGAGGCACAGGTGCTAAAGGCCCTGCTCCGCGGCCCTAAAACAACGGCTAAGATCACCTCTGAGATTTACACAGACATTGACCCTGCTCTGCTGGCTGCCGCCGAACGCAATGTCTTTGCCCATCTCGTTGACCTACACCAAAGGGCAAAGATCACTGCCACGCCGACACTCTCGACAGATGCTAAATTCAACCCATCTGAGGAAAATTGAAAAACTGGTCAAAAGGCTCTGGACGCCCCTGCAGACCATTGCTATATCGCCCACATGTTCCGACGTAGCTCAGCGGTAGAGCAGTTGACTGTTAATCAATTGGTCGTAGGTTCGATCCCTACCGTCGGAGCCAAAGATTTCAAGGACTTGGTGAGTAATCATCAAGTCCTTTTTCTTTTGTGGAACCTGTGCGCTAATCGTTTCAGTGAAGTGTATGAAACACGCGCCATAGGCACCTATTGGGGGGCTTCAGTGATAAAGCTTAAAAACGGCCCGCGCTTCCCGATAATCGGCTGTCGTCAGAACATCGCTTGCAAATGGCCTCAAGTGATGTCGATGCATGGCTCATCATAGATCAGCCCAAACCGTTCAACGAGGATGAGCCAAAGAACCGCCACGCATGGGAAAATTAAAAGTGAAGTCACCAAAACTCTGTCCTTCAGGCTGATCGGATTGCCCTACTGTTTCATGAATGTCTAAAGACAGTGCTAATTATTGAATTT
>DFSO01000061.1:0-22969 GCA_002378665.1 Loktanella sp. UBA3435
CCGCCGCATGGGCTTGGTCCAAATTCCCGCGACCACCTCTGCCAGTTGAGGTGCGTAATTTCACCACCACTTGGGCCCCCTAGCATGCTGTTCACACTATCTGAAAATAGGCCAAAAGTCAAAACAAACGGGGCGCCCCATCGGACGCCCCATTCAGAAAATCTACACTTTTACAGGTGTTTAACCGCCGTCAGCCGCCGCCGCTGCAGCAGCCGCTTCGATCTTGCGCCACTCGGCCACATTGCGGTTATGATCCGCCAAGGTCACGGCAAACGCATGCCCACCAGTGCCGTCCGCCACAAAGAAGATAAACTCTGTCGTGTCTGGATCAAGGGCCGCTTCAATACTCGCCCGCCCTGGGTTCGCAATCGGTGTCGGCGGCAATGCGGGGATCTGATAGGTGTTCCAAGGCGTCTCGCGGTTCAATTCGCTCCGGCGCAAACCACGGCCCAAAACGCCCTCGCCCTTGGTAATCCCGTAGATAACAGCAGGGTCCGTTTGCAGCTTAATCCCTTGGTTCAAACGGTTGACAAAGACGCTGGCCACCTGACGACGTTCCGTCGGCACCCCAGTTTCCTTCTCAATCAAACTCGCCAAAATCAACGCCTCTTCAGGTGTCGCCAATGGCAACCCGTCAACACGGCCAGCCCATGCTTCGGCCAAAATGCGCGATTGGCTGGATTCCATCCGCTCCAAAAGCGATGAAACTGCCGTGCCTTTCTTGAAATCATAGCTATCAGGCGCCAAAATACCCTCCGCGGGCACCTCAGTCGTGTCGACCTCAAGCAACTCAACCCGCGACATCGCATCGACAACTTGCCAGCTTGTCACACCTTCAGCCACAGCTAATCGGAACAACGTATCAGCATCAGCAACTGTCGACGTATATTCCTCGGGCGTTTCCTCAACCGTCGGGTCAAACTTCGCAACCTCGATAAAGCGGTTCGTCGCAGGGTCTAACTCACGCACCAAAATATCGCTCTGCGTCACGCCGATACGGAAAACTACCTCGGTCCCGCAGGTGTTTGCACCGCCACGGGTGACGATATCAACGATCTCTTCCATCGAGGCTTTTGCAGGAACAAGAAAGCTCCCCGCCTTCAACTGGCCCGTTTTGTCGGCATAATCGGCACCAATCCGTAAAACATTGGCCGAAGCAACAGCCCCCTGAACCTGCAAATCAAGTGCGACGGCACGCATGTTCGCACCACTCTTGACCTGCAAACAGATCGCCTGTTCCAAAGGACCGGCAGCACTGTACTTTTTAACGGCAAAACTAATGCCGCCGGCAAACAAAAACAGCAGAACAATGAAAAACGTCAGCGCGTTAGACGCAATGTGACGCCACATCAATCAAGCTTTCCGAACAGAACGCTGGCATTCGTGCCGCCAAAGCCAAACGAGTTCGACAAGGCCACATTGATCTTGCGCTCACGCTTGGCATTTGGGGCCAGATCGACCTTTGTCTCAACAGCGACATTATCAAGGTTGATCGTTGGCGGTGCCACCTGATCGCGAATAGCCAAGATCGAGAACACAGCCTCAATCGCACCTGCAGCCCCCAAAAGGTGACCAGTGGCAGACTTCGTCGATGACATCGTGACCTTGCCTGCCGCATCACCCATCATGCGCTCAACAGCGCCCAATTCGATGGTGTCCGCCATCGTCGATGTGCCATGCGCGTTGATGTAGTCGATATCCGCAGGTGTCAGCCCCGCGTCATCCAGCGCCATCCGCATGGAGCGCTCACCACCTTCACCGCTCTCGGATGGGGCTGTGATGTGATAGGCGTCACCCGACAGGCCGTAACCGATCACTTCCGCGTAAATCTTCGCGCCACGCGCCTTGGCGTGCTCGTACTCTTCCAGCACAACAACGCCAGCGCCCTCGCCCATGACGAACCCATCACGGTCTGCATCATATGGGCGCGATGCCTTCGTCGGATCATCCGCACGCTTAGTCGACAGCGCCTTACAGGCGTTAAAGCCCGCAATGCCAATCTCACAGATCGCAGCCTCTGCACCACCAGCAACCATCACGTCGGCGTTGCCATACTTAATCAAACGGGTCGCATCACCAATTGCATGGGCACCTGTCGAACAAGCCGTCACAACCGAATGGTTCGGACCTTTAAATCCATAGCGAATACCAACCTGACCAGAGATCAAGTTGATCAATGCACCGGGAATAAAGAACGGCGACACGCGACGCGGACCCTTTTCCTTAATCATCACGGCGGTCTCGGCAATCGACTTCAAGCCACCAATGCCAGAGCCAATCAGCACACCTGTGCGGACCAAATCAGCCTCTTCGGTCGGCATCCAGCCAGAATCCTCAACAGCCTGCTGAGCTGCCGCAATCCCGAACAGGATGAAATCATCAACCTTACGCTGATCCTTCGGCGCCATATAAGTATCTGGGTTAAACGTACCGTCAGACCCGTCGCCACGCGGAACTTCGCAGGCATAAGTCGTCGCCAGCGCGCTCGCATCAAAACTCGTGATCGGCCCAGCACCAGACTGCCCGGCAAGAAGGCGCTTCCAGCTTTCCTCGACGCCATCCGCCAGCGGCGTGACCAAACCTAATCCTGTGACTACTACTCGACGCATATTTTGCCCTCACCTTTTTTGCGGCTTTCACAGCTTTGATAACCCAGCGAATAGCTCAGGGGCAAGAGCAGCAAGGCGTTTGAGCGCCTCGGGGCACAAAGTTTCATTCCACCTTAACCAGTTTTGCATAGGGTTCGCTAACCACTGGGAAAGAACGCAATGCGCCTCAACCACTTAGTCATGATAATAATTCTATGTATCCTGCCGTTTCGGGCAGAGGCTGAGGTGAATTGTTCGGTCTTCGACGCCATTGAGCGCATTCAATTTGCAGAAATGCGGCTCGCCAGCGCAGGTGACAACCGCTTTGCATCACGCGACGCGGCACTCTTGGTGAGTGAGGTGGCGCGCCTTGATGGTGATCAAATCAAATCCGCCCATGGCGGAAAACTATCCACATTTGAGGTTGCCACACTCGAGTCCTACATGACTTACGCCCAACAATTGGCCCTCATTTTGGTCAAACGAGATGTGAACATGGTGGAAAACTATTTTGCGAGGCCCAGCTTCGCACCTCAGCAAGAGGTGGTCGGGCGCATTTTACCGCGGTTGCGGTGCAACCAACAGACCTCCGAAGGCACATCAAACGGAACCCAAAGAGTCACATCCTCCATCAAACAAGATCAAGGTGCACGCAAGATCACCTTCACAGGGAGTGCGACAGTACTGGCCGCTATCGTGCTCTTCTTGGCAGTAGGATTTCGAGTTTATGCGTTTGGCGTCGCGTGGCGCAACCGCAAAAAGCGGCGATCAAAGCGGTTTCATTGCTACATCGAGACCCAAATCAACTACGGACACATGACCAAACGCGCGGTCATTCTCGACATCAGTTGCAATGGTGCAAAAATCCAAATCGATGTCGAAGACAACGAACACACTGTCGAAGTATGGATCATAAACACGTGGTACAAGGCAAAGGTCAGCTGGCACAATCCACACTACCTCGGGGTACGATTTCATACCCCCCTGCGCAGTGCTTTCGTTGAAACTCTCTGTTCACCGCAAAATAGGCAATAAAAAACGGCGCCCCCGAAAGAACGCCGTTTTTTGAAATTAATATTAAGCTTACTGAGCTTCAGTGATGAACTTAACGGCGTCACCAAAGGACTGGATAGTCTCGGCTGCGTCGTCTGGGATCTCGATGCCAAACTCTTCTTCAAAAGCCATAACCAGTTCAACTGTATCAAGGCTGTCTGCACCCAGATCATCGATGAACGATGCGGATTCGACAACTTTGTCTTCTTCCACACCAAGGTGCTCTACTACGATCTTACGTACACGATCTGCGACGTCGCTCATGTCAAATTCCTCACGTTTTTTCTGGGTTCACACCCTGAGTTCTTTTCAGGCTTTCGCCCAGTTTGATTGCCCCGAGGGGCAGCACGTTTGCCCATTTAAGGGCGCTTTCCGAAACTTGCAACTCCGCAACTTACGTCACGTTAGGTGCGCCTCTCAACGATCTGCGTGGGCTATAACAGGAATTTCACCTCAGGCAAACGCTTTCCACACTTCGGGTGTTGCCACCCTTTAGAACATGGCCATACCACCGTTCACATGCAAAGTCGCCCCTGTAACGTAAGCAGCCTCAACGCTGGCCAGATAGACAACAGCGGCTGCAATTTCATCAGAATCGCCCATGCGTCCTGCTGGCACATTCGTCAAAATACCCGATTTTTGATCATCCGTCAGCTTTTCTGTCATCGCCGTCGTAATAAATCCAGGGGCCACGCAATTCACCGTAATCCCACGGCTTGCGACCTCATAGGCGATGGATTTTGACATGCCGACCATACCGGCCTTGGATGCGGCATAGTTCGCTTGCCCGGGGTTACCCGTTGCGCCAACCACCGAGGAAATATTGATAATTCGGCCCCAACGCGCCTTCATCATGCCACGGATCGCCCCTTTGCATAGGCGCATTGTCGACGTCAGGTTCACGTCCAAAACGCTTGACCATTCATCATCCGACATACGCATGAACAGGTTATCACGGGTGATGCCTGCGTTATTGACCAAAATATCCAGTGATCCCATCGCCTCAACCGCTTGTTTTGGCAGAGCATTTACGGCTTCCGCATCGCTGAGGTTACACGGCAGAACATGGGCTCGGCTGCCAAGCTCAGTAGCCAATGCCTCAAGCGGTTCAACGCGTGTACCAGATAGCGCAACAGTTGCGCCTTGAGCATGCAGCGCCTTTGCGATTGCCCCGCCAATGCCGCCAGAGGCGCCAGTCACGAGTGCATTTTTACCTGTTAAATCAAACATCTATATCCCTTTCCGCTTAAGCGGCAGTCATTGCGGCCACAGCCGCTGCAATATCATCAGGCGCGCCAACGGCACCCGTGGTGAGGTCTTTATCAATGCGGCGGATCATGCCGATCAAGGCTTTGCCTGCGCCAATCTCCCAAACTTCGGTAACCCCTTGTTTTGCCATATACAAAACGCTCTCGCGCCAGCGCACAGAGCCCGTCACCTGATCCACAAGCAATGCGCGAATCCGTGTCGGGTCTGAAACCGCCGAAGCGATCACATTTGCCACCAATGGCACGGCAGGCGCATTAATATTTACGTCGTCAAGCGCTTCGGCCATGACGGACGCAGCAGGTGCCATCAAAGCGCAGTGGAATGGCGCGGAAACAGGTAGCAAAAGCGCACGCTTTGCGCCCTTCTCCTTGGCAATCACCAAGGCCCGCTCAACCGCATCTTTATGCCCAGAAACAACAACTTGGCTCGGATCATTGTCATTAGCTGCTTGGCAAACCTCGCCCTGTGCAGCCTCCTCGGCCACGGCCTGCGCCGTCTCGAAATCAAGCCCCAAAAGGGCCGCCATCGCGCCCACTCCGACGGGGACGGCTTCTTGCATTGCGGTGCCGCGGATGCGCAAAAGGCGGGCTGTGTCGGCAATCGTTAACGCGCCAGAGGCAGCGAGGGCGGAATATTCGCCAAGCGAGTGACCTGCCACAAACGATGCCATATCGATTGTAACGCCTTCTGATTCCAAGGCCCGCATCGCGGCCAAAGATGTTGCCATAAGAGCAGGTTGCGCGTTTTTCGTCAGGGTCAAATCAGCGATATCACCCTCCCAAATCAGCGTGGAAAGCTTCTCGCCCAAGGCCTCGTCGACCTCGTCAAAAACGGCCCGCGCGCTGGGGTAAGCATCGGCAAGCGCCTTACCCATCCCAATGGTCTGAGCGCCCTGCCCTGGAAATACAAATGCCCGCATGAGGACTTCTCCTTGTTCTTTGCTTTGTCAAAGGATTAACCGCTGTATGTAGCTGACACAAGGTAATGCAAAGATGCACAGGGATTGAGCGCAGGTGCGTGTTTCGCAAAAAGCGCAGGCAATTTAGGGTTAACTTAACATTCCTATGAGAAAGATGACGGCTATGACCGAGACTGCTTATTCCACAAAAACCAAGATATTTCATTGGCTTACGGCGCTATTGGTGGTGTCAATTATTCCGTTAGGCATCCTTGCCTCGGATGCGCCCTTCGAGACGGACGCGCAAATCGCGACCAAAACACTGCTATTTTCCATGCACAAAACACTGGGTGTGGCGGTGTTTTTGGTGGCTCTCGCGCGGATTGCCTACGCATTGACGCAGACCAAACCCGCCCCATTGCACCCCGAACGGCGCGTTGAGACTTTGTTAGCAGAGGTGGTGCATTGGCTGCTTTACATCTCGCTGGTGCTGGTTCCGCTGACAGGCTGGATTCACCACTCTGCCGCTGCCGCGTCTGCGCCGATCTGGATTCCTTTTGCGAACCACCTGCCATTTATTCCTGTAGATCCAACAGTTTCCGACTTTTTCGGCGGGCTTCACTGGCTTTGGAGCAAGGTGATGGTTGTCTCGATCCTGCTGCATTTTGCGGGTGCGATGAAGCATCACGTGATTGACAAAGATGAGACCTTGCGGCGCATGTGGTTCGGTCACAATGCGTACACCGCGCGTGCACAGGGCGTGCACCGAAACTCCGCCATGATTGCTTTGGCGATCTATGCCGCCGTTGCGGGAATCGGGGCTTCATTCGGGATTTTGGGGCAAGAAAAAACGATCTCTTCCCCCAGCTTATCTACCGTGAGTTCGGAATGGACCGTACATGACGGCACAATCGCAATCTCGGTCACGCAATTGGGGAATGTGGTCACGGGTCAATTCGATGATTGGACTGCTGCGATTACGTTTGATGAAAACGCGACCGGGTCCGTGGGAAGTGTCGAGACAACGATCAATGTCGGGACGTTGACGCTTGGATCGGTCAGCGATCAGGCAATGGGGAAAGACTTCTTTGACCTCGTGACATTCCCAATCGCGACATTCACCGCCGATTTGGTGAAGCTTGAAGGGGTCTATCTGGCCGAAGGGACATTGGCGATAAAAAGTGCCCGCGTGCCTGTCACACTACCCTTTGATCTGACGCTCGACGCGGATACCGCCACGATGGTTGGCACCGTGTCGCTGGATCGTCGCGACTTTGCGATTGGCGAAAGCATGGCAGACGAGAGCAACCTTGGGTTTGGTGTTGATGTGACGATCAATCTGACAGCAACCCGTTAACAAAAAAGGGCCGCACGATTAACGCGCGGCCTTTTTTCTTTTAGAACTTAAAAGTACTTATTCAGCCTTCATCGCCTCAACCGAGATATTCACGACAACTTCGTCGCTCACAAACGGCGCAAACTGACCAAGGTTATAGTCAGAGCGCAGCAATGTTGTTGTCGCGTCAAAGCCAGCCCAAGGTTTGCCAGCCATCGGGTGGTCGCCTACTTGGTTCAGTTTCGCATCAAGCACGACAGATTTTGTCACGTCGTTCAACGTCAGATCGCCAGTGATCAATGCAGTGCCTTCGCCTGTGACCTCGATAGATGTCGAGGTGAATGTGACCATCTCTTCGTCTGTCGCGTCAAAAAAGTCGGGCGACATGAAGTGATCGAAACGCTCTTGCCAGCCTGTCAGCATGGTTTTCACAGGGAAGGAAACAGTGACCGAGGATGCAGCTGGATCTTCTTGGTCGAATTGGATTTCGCCGTTGAAACCAGAGAACATGCCGTAGCTTGTAGAATAACCCAAGTGATTGTAGTTAAATACGATCTGGCTGTGGCTTGCGTCCAGTGTGTAGGCTTCTGGTGCGGCAATTGCGGAAGTCGAAAGAACGGCCAGAAGGGCCGCGGCAGAGATTAATTTGTACATGTTATGCACTCCTGATTGGTGATGACGCAATGTGGGCCATCACCAAATTCAGAGCAATTGCGCACTTGCGAACAGGTCCTGTTCGCGCAGGAACCGGTTAAGTTAAGGGCTTCGGCGAAACCGCAGCAAGGGGTCGCGATCCTTCGCTCCGCAGCAGGTCACGCTCTAGCCGCCCGAATAGCTTGCCAATCTGAGGCTCGTTCCCTGTTGCGACGACAAGATCATGCGCTTCATCTTGGTGGTGCAAGATCAATTTGACTTGCAGCGGGCTGCCGCTGGACCGATCGATACTTAACCCGGTGAAGGCATCAAAACCGTAATGCGCCAGCAAGCTTGAACTCCCGCTGCGATGTCGCAAAACTTCGCGTACTTCGCCAAGCGACAGATCAATTTGCAACTCAGAAACAGTGCCCCGATTTGCGTAGGAGATGAAGAAGAAGCTGAAGATGACGAAGAAAACGCTGGCCCCTGCCCGAATGAGCGCAGAATCCGTTTGAAACGCCACCGATGGAACAATCCACAGTCCGAGGGTGGCCGCTGCGAACCCAGCACCCATCACAACCGATACGGCTTGTGACAGTTGCACGATTGATGACGCGCGTTGCGTGTTCTTGACGGTGAAACCCCAGTAGGTTTCAGTCAATAATTGGTCTGCTATGTCGTTGAAACCTTGAGAAACTGGTACGGTACGCCCTTGAAAACCTGAAATATCAGTCATGTGCATTCCCTTTGCCTTAAGTGAGGCCAAGTTGACCGTTAATCTGCGCGAGATTTCGGCGGTCCCATGACAACCTTAAGGTTACGTTAACCAATATGAATTTCCCCTCTGAAGGACGTCGGTTAAAGCGCTTGGAAATGGTCGTTTGCCCCTTGCTTCACAGGCCTATGGATGTATAAGGCCCCATCTTGCCGTAAAGATTTAACCGCGTAGTCTCTCGTGGGTGGGGACGGCAAGTCATATCCCTGCCCTATGAAATGCGCTGAGAACATGAATGGAGCACACATGCCGCTATATGAGCATGTTATGATTGCGCGTCAGGACTTGTCCAACACGCAAGCTGAAGGCCTTATCGAACATTTTGGCACCGTCCTCGCTGACAACGGCGGCAAACTCGTCGAGCACGAGTATTGGGGCGTCAAAACAATGGCCTACAAAATCAACAAGAACCGAAAAGGCCACTATGCCTTCTTGCGTACTGATGCACCTTCGGCTGCTATTCAGGAAATGGAGCGTCTGATGGCGTTGCATGACGACGTAATGCGCGTTCTGACAATCAAAGTTGACGCACATGAAGATGGTCCATCTGTCCAGATGCAGAAGCGCGAAGAGCGCGGCGACCGTGGTGACCGTCCAGATCGTGGCGAACGCCGCGAACGCCGTTAATTTAGATAGGATTGTAAATCATGGCTACTAAACCATTTTTCCGCCGTCGTAAGTCCGATCCATTTGATGGCGAAGGCGCCCCAAAGATCGACTATAAAGATACACGTCTTCTCCAGCGCTACGTTTCTGAGCGCGGTAAGATTGTACCTGCCCGTATCACTGCTGTTGGTGCTAAGAACCAGCGCGCTCTCGCTCGTGCGATCAAGCGTGCTCGCTTCCTCGCCCTGCTGCCATACGCTGTAAAGTAAGGATCAGATCATGGATATCATTCTACTTGAGCGCGTCGCAAAGCTTGGCCAAATGGGCGAAGTCGTAAAAGTTAAAGAGGGTTACGCACGTAACTATCTGCTGCCACAGGGCAAAGCCCTGCGCGTCAACGCTGCGAACATCGCACGCTTTGAAGCTGAAAAGGCACAGATGGAAGCACGCAACCTCGAGACCAAAAAAGAAGCAGAAGCATTGGGCGAAAAGCTCGACGGTGAAACATTCATCGTTATCCGCTCTGCCTCCGATTCTGGTGCACTTTACGGTTCCGTTACAACACGTGACGCGGCTGATGCGGCAACTGCTGCTGGCTTTACTGTCAACAAAGGTCAGATCGTGCTTCACCACACAATCAAAGACCTTGGCTTGCACGAAGTGAACGTCGTTCTGCACCCAGAAGTCACTGTTTCCATCAACATGAACGTTGCACGTTCGGTTGAAGAAGCTGAGCTTCAAGCTGCTGGTAAATCTGTTGCTGAATTGGCTGCAGAAGCAGAAGCAGAAGCAGAATTCGAAATTCAGGAGCTGTTCGACGATTTGGGCGGCGCTGTTGACGAAGACGCAATGCGTGACGAAGCTTAATTAAGCATTATCAACAATTTAGAGGGGCCGTGCGAGAGATCGCGCGGCCCTTTTTCATGGGTCTGCCCCCTACTTCGACCAAGAAAGCCTGCCAATATGTCTGAATCGAGCCTCAAAATCGTACTGGTGACGCCAGAAATCCCATACAACACTGGTGCCATCGGGCGGACCTGTGTTGCGCTTAATCTGGAACTGATCCTGATCAAACCCTACGGGTTTTCTTTGGATGAAAAGTCAGTGCGCCGCGCCGGAACCGACTATTGGAAGCACGTTCATTTGAGCGAATATGACACGTGGCAAGACTTCCTTGATATCCGCAAACCACCGCGTGATAGCCTGTATTTCTTTGAAGAGAACGGCGCGCAAAGCGTCTATGCGCCCGATTACCAACACGACGCCTATCTGGTTTTCGGGTGCGAATCCAAAGGCTTACCGTTAGCTATTCTCGACGGGCTCGAAGACCGCATGTTCCATCTGCCGATGCTCGACAAACGGGTGCGTTCGCTCAACCTCGCCAACGTGGCAACGGCGGTGATCTATCAGGCGATGCGGAGCCAATTTGGTGGGTGATATAGATCCGGATGGTATCGGCCCTTAGTCGCACACTGGGAATTTTCAGCACCTCGACTATAGGCCCTATCGCCCGCGATGCAGCAGCCATCGTACAAACAAAAAAGGGCGCCCGATTGGGGCGCCCTCTTCTAAATAATCGTTTGAGATTTACTCTTCTTCGAGCTTCTCAACGGCCTTTTGCAGGTCATCTTTGCTAACAGTTTTTTCAGTCACTGTGGCGGCCTCAAGGATGTGGTCAACGACCTTATCCTCAAACATTGGTGCCTGAAGCTGCTGACGGAATTGCGCGTTTTGCTGAACGAATTCAAAGAATTGACGCTCTTGACCAGGGTACTGGCGCGCTTGGTTCATGATCGCTTGGGTCATTTCAGAATCGGTCACTTTGACCTCTGCTTTTTGACCGATATCAGCCAACAATAAGCCCAACTTCACGCGGCGCTGCGCCAATGTGTTGTGCTCGTCTGTTGGGTTGATTTCTGGGTGATCATGGCCCTGAACGTCTGGGTTCTCTTCATGCCACAACTGGTGCGCAATCTGGTTGGCCTCAGCTTCAACAAGTGTAGTTGGCAGGTCAAAAGACACAGCCTTGTCCAAAGCGTCAAGCAATGCACGCTTAGTGATCGCACGGGATGCGCCAGCGTATTCCGCTTCCAAACGCTCGGAAATTTGACTCTTAAGGGCCTCAAGATCTTCTGCGCCGAATTTCTTCGCCAGCTCATCATCCATCGTTGGCGTTTTCGCGCCGCGAACTTCTTTGATTTTGCAAGAGAATACAGCTTCTTTGCCAGCAAGGTGCTCTGCTTGGTATTCAGCAGGGAACGTCACTGTCACGTCTTTTTCGTCACCAGCTTTCACTTTCAACAGGCCATCTTCAAAGCCAGGGATGAAAGAGTTGGAGCCAAGAACCAGTGGGTAATCTTCAGCAGTGCCGCCTTCAAAGGCTTCACCGTCTACTTTGCCGACAAAATCGAAAACAACTTGGTCGCCATCTTTTGCCGCGCCCTTTTTCTCTTCGAATGTCACAGCCTGAGGAGACGCTGCGAGGTTGTCGAGCGCTTCTTTGACCGATTCTTCGTCTGCTTCGACCTTCATGCGGTCAAGCTTGATGGCCTTGAAGTCGACTTCCGGCACGTCTGGCAGGCGCTCGTAAGACACGTCTACAGCCACGTCATCGCCCTCTTTCCAGTCAGGGTTGGTCATCTTCATTTCTGGCTGCGTTGCAGGACGGTCACCGGATTTCTCCATGTGCTCTTGCATCGCGCCGTCGATGGCTTCTTGCATCGCTTCGCCCAAAACGCGTGGGCCGAACTGCTTGCGCATCATCGCCATAGGGACTTTGCCCTTGCGAAAGCCCTTCATTTCAACGTCGGGCTGCGCTTCTTTCAGCTTTTCGATTACTTTCGCGTCCAGTTCAGCCGCAGTGACCGTGATCGCGTAACCGCGCTTAAGGCCTTCGTTCAGGGTCTCTTTAACCTGCATGGATTTTCCTTCTTTATCTTCTCAAAAAATGTGGTGCGGGTGAAGGGACTCGAACCCCCACGCCATAAGCGCCAGAACCTAAATCTGGTGCGTCTACCAATTCCGCCACACCCGCACATTCAAATCGGCCAAATCACTTCGGCTGATCTTTGCGCGCTGTCTAACAAAGCCGCCGTGAAGATGCGAGAGGAAAAATGGGCCTAAAACACAGCATTATGCATGCATTGTTTTTGCCGATAAAATGCAGCCACACCGCGACTTAAGGCAAACTGTGTCTCATTTGAGGTAAATGCGATTTGGTTGTATTCGCTTAAATCCTCCTCTTACCCCTTATTTTACTGGGTATTAATGCAATTTTACCCATGTTTCCAAGTGTCTAACAATGGCAACACTTAGGCAATGCATTTGAAAAGACCCCAAAAAGGGCGAGACCGTAACACTTTCTTGCCTTATTCAGGGCCCACTACTTGAGGCAGAAATCAGCAAGAGCGGGAACACGCCAAGCAATTGGGAACTATCACACGCACAGCTACGGCTGTCGCAGCACAAACAATCGAATCTGGCATTTGCGCCGGGACGACGATCATGACACTGGATGGGGAAATTCCAGTCGAACATCTGTCCGTTGGCGATCGCATCATTACACATGATGCAGGCATGTCGATTATTAAGGCCATCAAATCACGTGACGTGAAGATGCAGCCGATCCGCATCAAAGCGGGCTCGCTTGGTCATACACGTCCGGATCGCGATATGATGGTGTCACCTGGAACACGCGTTCACATTCGCGATTGGCGCGCTGAGGCCCTGTTTGGTGCCGCTGCAGCCACTGTCGAGGCAAGCCGCCTGGTGGACGGTGAGTTCCTGACACAGCTTTCTTCGCGCGACATGAAAGTATTCGACATCATCTTTGATCGTGAGCACATTCTTTATGCTGACGGCGTTGAGTTGGTTTCCGCCGCTGTATAAGCATAAGCGCGCTTAACAAAATCGACTGCCGTGCTTTGATAAAAGGCACGGTGGTTTTTTCGTTATGCGATTGGACAGCGCCCTCAAGCGGTGGCTTTTTCCACGCGGCTCTGTCACGATCCCCAGATAGCAAAGCTGTCTTGGATTTCGATATATGCCGCCAAAAACATTCAAATTAGACGCGCCTCCCCCCCATTTACAACGCTTCGAAATCAAAGGCCGTGTGGAGCGTGTCGACCTGCCGCTCTATTTGATTTGGGTAAACGGTATTGTGTTCTTTGGGGGATTTGGCGGCTTTGCGTTTTTCAACACGCTCACACAAGACACGCAGCACGATGATATCTGGGTTTTCGCAGGTGCGTTTATTGCGGGCCTATTTGCCCTGATCGCTTTGGTATTTCACCTGAAAGGCTTGATCGCGCGAAAAAAACCAATGCTCGTGGTTGACGAAACAACCGTCGAAATCTCAGCCGATGGACACGTTTTCAATTTTGGCATGCTGAACTATATCCTTTGGGATCAAGATTATCGGGCATTGGCTACGCCTCGGGACCAGTCCAAAAAAATCGATACACACTTGATTATTGCATACCGGCTCGGAAATCACTTTGAAGATGGCGACGCGAAGGCATTTGCTTTCAGGGCCTCAACAACGGTCGAACAAATGGCAGATTTGCAAAAAGCATATCTGCGCCTGATGGTTATTATAAAATCAAAGCGAAAAATTCAGCGTGACAATAAGGCCAAGGCGCAGGCCTTTGCGGCTGGGCATGATATCGCGGGACTGGCTGACCTTTTGAAGCAGCGAAGCGCGTCCACGATCGTGACCGACGCGGGCCTCTTAGAGAGCGACGACCCGCGCGATGGCATTGCCTTTCTATTCCCAGACGTGCCCGATTATAAAGGGACGAGAGCCCTCAAGTTGGCGATTTCGGCGCTGAATAGTAAACCCGTCAATGTCGTCACCAATGGTATAGCGATATTTGGTGGGGTGATGCTAACGCTCGTGAATGCTGCGTTCTTGTTTGCCCTGCTTTGACATCGCCAGTTGATGACCATCACAAGTTTTCATTTTGCTGCAATTTACAACGTTCCGCCTAATTATTAGGCAATTGTTGTATTTTCCAATTCCAACGTCGCCGACACCCTGCCCCAACAATTGCCGCCACCGCGCAGAGATGGTCTTTCGCCCCTAGTAGATACCGTAAGGGAGTCGCGGCCATGAAAAAGATCGAAGCGATCATTAAGCCATTCAAATTGGACGAAGTGAAAGAAGCACTTCAAGACGTCGGCGTGCAGGGTTTGTCTGTTGTCGAAGTCAAAGGTTTCGGCCGCCAAAAGGGCCACACTGAACTGTATCGCGGCGCGGAATACGTTGTTGATTTCCTGCCAAAGGTAAAAATCGAGGTTGTCCTACAGGACGATCAGGTTGACGGCGCAATCGAAGCGATCATCGCAGCGGCCAAGACAGATAAAATCGGTGACGGCAAAATTTTTGTGTCACCTGTTGAACAAGCCATTCGCATCCGCACTGGTGAATCCGGCGACGACGCGCTCTAACCCATTCTAAAGTTTCGAAAAGGGATATCCTCAATGACTGTAGCTAAAGTACTTAAACTGATGAAAGACGAAGAAGTCGCCTATGTCGACATTCGTTTCACCGACCCACGCGGCAAACTTCAGCACGTAACTGTTGTTTCTGACCTTGTGGACGAAGACTTCCTTGAAGAAGGCTTCATGTTCGACGGCTCCTCCATCGCCGGTTGGAAATCCATCGACAAGTCCGACATGAAACTGATCCCAGACACCGAAAGCGTCTATGTGGACCCGTTCTATGCTGAAAAAACGATCTGCATTCACTGCAACGTCGTTGAGCCAGACACTGGCGAAGCCTACGACCGTGACCCACGTGGCACAGCGGAAAAGGCAGAAGCTTACCTCAAGTCCACAGGTATCGGCGACACAGCTTATTTCGGCCCAGAAGCTGAATTCTTTGTGTTTGATGACGTGCGTTTTCAGGTCTCTGTCAACAAAGTATCTTACCAAGTTGACGCGATTGACGGCTCTTGGAACACTGATGCTGAGTTCGAGATGGGCAACACGGGCCACCGTCCAGGCCTGAAGGGTGGTTACTTCCCAGTCAACCCAATCGACGACGCACAAGACATGCGCGGCGAGATGCTTTCCACCATGAAGCGCATGGGTATGAAAGTTGACAAGCACCACCACGAAGTGGCGTCTTGCCAGCACGAACTTGGTCTGATTTTCGGCACGCTGACAACACAAGCGGACGAAATCCAGAAGTATAAGTATGTTGTGCACAACGTGGCACAGGCCTACGGCAAATCCGCGACATTCATGCCAAAGCCGATTTTTGGCGACAATGGCAGCGGTATGCACGTGAACATGTCCATCTTTAAAGATGGTAAGCCATTGTTCGCAGGCGATAAATACGCTGACCTGTCACAGGAAGCGCTGTATTTCATCGGCGGTATCCTCAAGCACGCGAAATCCTTGAACGCGATCACAAACCCAACGACCAACTCTTACAAGCGTCTGGTTCCTGGTTTTGAGGCCCCTGTTCTGCGCGCGTATTCGGCATCCAACCGTTCGGGTGCTGTACGTATTCCTTGGGCTGAAAACCCAAAGGCAAAGCGCGTTGAGGCCCGTTTTCCAGATCCAGCAGCAAACCCATACCTCGCGTTTGCGGCTCTCTTGATGGCTGGCCTTGACGGCATCAAGAACAAGATCGATCCAGGTGCGGCGTCTGACAAAGACCTCTACGACCTGCCACCAGAAGAATTGGCAGGCATTCCAACTGTTTGTGGTTCTTTGCGTGAAGCACTCAACGAGCTGGAAGCAGATCACGAGTACCTGTTGCAGGGTGACGTGTTCACCAAGGGTCAGCTTGACGGCTACATGGCGATCAAATGGGAAGAGGTTTATGCCTACGAGCAGACACCACACCCAATCGAGTACAAGCACTACTACAGCTGCTAATCCGCAGTTGAGAGATACGAGAGGGCGCCTTCGGGCGCCCTTTTTCGTTTGTCACAATCCGTGCACAGAGCGTGCACCGCGCGTGCACCAAGATTCCGCATGTCGGTAAAATCAGACTGGGAAATGTCGAGAATAGACCTGACTTTTATGCCCCGTGCAGCCGACGATAAGGAAACTTTGGGAGGCTGCACATGACGACCCATTACCGTGATACCCGCAAGATTGATCCGACACGTGGCGCGACGCTTGCCGATGGCAGCCCGAATAATGATGACCGCGTTGAGATTGGGCCGACGCAGCTTGCATATAACGAATGGGCGGCGGCTGGGCTTATCCTGCCCGACTTGCCCGCGATGCGTGCCTTTCGTCACAAGCGGTTGGTTGATGCGGTGAACACTCGCGGCTTTGGCGGTATTTTGATGTTTGATCCGCTCAACATTCGCTACGCCACCGACAGCACCAACATGCAGCTTTGGAACACCCATAACGCGTTCCGCGCCTGTCTGGTCTGTGCCGACGGCTATATGGTTGTGTGGGACTATAAAAACGCGATGTTCCTGAGCCGCTTTAACCATTTGGTGAATGAACAGCGGTCTGGGGCCGATCTGTTTTACTTTGATCGTGGCGATAAGATTGATGTGGCGGCAGATGAATTCTCGCGCCAGATGGTCGATCTGATCAAGGAACATGCGGGTGGCAATATGCGGATTGGGGTCGACAAGATCATGATCCATGGGCTTCGCGCGCTTGAGGCCCAAGGCTTTGACGTGATCCCCGGTGAGGAATTGACCGAGAAAGCCCGATCCGTGAAAGGCCCTGACGAGATTTTAGCGATGCGTTGTGCCAGCAATGCCTGCGAGGTCGCCTGTTACGAGATGGAAAAGGCGGCGCGGGCGGGCGTCCCGAATGGCAATATGTCCGAGGATGATATCTGGGCGGTCTTACATGCCGAGAACATCCGTCGCGGTGGTGAATGGATCGAGACGCGGCTCTTGGCGTCGGGCCCGCGCACCAATCCGTGGTTTCAGGAATGTGGGCAAAGGATCGTCCAAAACAACGAGATCGTGGCCTTTGATACCGACCTTGTGGGGTCCTACGGCATCTGCATCGACATCAGCCGCACGTGGTGGATTGGCGATAGAAAGCCGCGCGCGGATATGATTGAAGCCATGAAGATCGGCGTGGAACATATTGAAACCAATATGCAAATGCTGCGGGCTGGTGTGAACGTGCAAGACCTCAGCCGTGGCTGTCACAAGCTGCCAGATAAGTATCAGGCGCTCAAATACGGCTGCCTGATGCATGGTGTCGGCCTATGCGATGAATGGCCGCTTGTGGCCTATCCTGACCAGATGGTTGAGGGCGCGTTTGACTATGAGCTGGAGGCTGGCATGACGCTCTGCGTTGAGGCGTTGATTAGCCCCGAGGGGGGCGATTTCTCGATCAAGCTGGAGGATCAGGTGCTGATTACCGAGGACGGATTCGAGAATTTGACGAAATATCCGCACGACGCCGCGTTGATGGGTCACTAAACCGCGAGGTGCGTTGCGTCCCCTGCCCTTTGCCCTCATTTTGGAGGTGAAAAGCGAGGGACTGCAATGAAAACGGAACGGTTTACTTTTGAAGGTCACGGCGGGCATAAATTGGCCGCGAGATTGGACATGCCCGAGGGGCCACATCTGGCGACGGCGATCTTTGCGCATTGCTTTACCTGCTCGAAGGATATTACCGCAGCGCGACGCATTTCGGCCCGTTTGACGACGATGGGCTATGCGGTTTTGCGATTTTATTTCAAGGGGTTGGGCCATCCAGAGGGGGAGTTTGAGAACACCAGCTTTTCCTCGAATGTCGCGGATTTGATGGCGGCGCATGCGGCTCTGTGCGCGCGCGATATGCAGCCCACGTTGATGATTGGGCATTCGCTTGGCGGGGCTGCTGTGTTGAAGGCCACGGCGCAGCTAGCAGGGATCAAAGCGGTGGTCACGATTGGCGCCCCTGCTGATGTGACCCATGTGACCCATAATTTTGCGGCTGCTTTGACGGAAATTAAGGCGAATGGTGTGGCTGAGGTTGATTTGGGTGGGCGTCCGTTCAGGATTTCTCAAGACTTTGTTGATGATCTGTCGTCAGTATCAATGAAGGAGGCGATCCATAACTTACACGCGGCCCTGCTGGTGCTGCATGGCCCCCGCGATGCGGTGGTGGGCGTAGATAATGCGGCGCAGATATTCATGGCAGCAAAGCATCCGAAAAGCTTTGTCAGTTTGGATGATGCGGATCACTTGATCACGCGGCCTGATGATGCGGAATATGTGGCAGAAGTGATTGCGGCGTGGAGCAGGAAATATCTGCCGAAAGTAGTGACTGAGGTGGAAGACCCGCTGCCCGAGGGTGTTTTGCGGGTGTCTGAGGCGGACCCTGACGGGTTTTTGCAGGATATCCGCTCGGGCGATAACCATAATGCGCTGGCGGATGAGCCGATTAGCTTTGGCGGCACCAATCATGGGATGTCGCCTTACGGGTTTTTGTCGGCCGCTTTGGGGGCCTGTACGTCGATGACGATCCGCATGTATGCGCGGCGCAAAAAGATGGCGCTGGTGCATGTCAGCGTGGATGTGAGCCATGCCAAAAGCCATGCGCAGGATGCGGGTGATAAGGCTGATCAGAAGGTCGATGTATTCTCGCGGATGATCCATCTGGAGGGGGATTTGACGGATGACGAGCAGCAAAGATTGCTAGAGATCGCCGATAAATGCCCTGTTCACCGGACGTTGGAGCATAGCTCTGTGGTGATTTCGGAATTGGTTTGATGCCATGAAAAAAGGCGCGACCCGTTATGGGTCGCGCCTTAATCAATCGTGTTTACGGTGACTTAGCCGCGGAACTTCTGAACGCCTTTCCAGAGCGCTGGAAGAACCATTGCAGCCAGTGCCAGCTTCAATGCGTCGCCGATGAGGAATGGTGTGATGCCCCACGCGAGAATTGTGGAGGTGGATTCTGCTGGAAAAATGAACGCCAACCAAGCAAGACCTGGGATGTAGATCAGGGCGTTGCCAGCAAGCATGGCGACAGACATTTTGCCGAATGAGCGATCCCAGCCAGCGCGTGCTGCAAAGCCAAGCGCCAAAGTCGCAAGAACGTAGCCTGCGAGGTAGCCGCCTGTGCCGCCCATCATGTAAGACATGCCGTATTTCTCAGCAGAGGAACCTGCGAAAACGTCAAAGCCAGCCATGCCGATCAGCATGTAGCCGAGGATTGTGACAAGGCCCAAGCGTGGACCGTAAGCCGCACCGAGTGTCAGAACTGCGAATGTCCCCATGGTGATTGGCACTGGCCACATTGGGATGGCGATTTTTGCGGAGATTGCGAGGGCTGCGATACCAGCGACCACAAGTGCCGCTTGCTTGGCGAGGTTCAAGCTGCCTTCTTTGCGGGAGATCGCTTCTACGAGGGTTTTGTCTGTCAGTGCGAGGGCCATGCCGCTCTCCTTGTTGTTAGCTTTGGCCTATGTTTGCCCGACGTTGCGGCAACACGCAAGTCTGGTTGCGCTCTCAGGGCCGATTGTAAGCGGTTACAGAGGTGTAATCCTTGCGCGGGCCAGTCACGATCCAAGTGGCGGACCATGCGGGCCAAGCGGTGAAGTCGTAGGTAACGTTGTACCAATCGGCACCGCAGAGGTGGCTGGTGCCGATGGCCGATCCGTCTGGCGTGAAGCCGTGAAAAGGTTTTCCGTCTGCGAAACGCACGGCGATGTCGGTGCCAGCTGTGTCCCAAAGGTAGCTGCGCTCGGCCTGAAGTTGCGCCCCTGTCGCAAGGGTCAGTATGCCTTTTTCGCAGTAAAGCAGCCCTGCCCCGTTGGGCGAAAACGTGGCTGTGCCTGTCATTGTGCCGTCTTGGCCGTATTTGGCATCGGTGATTTGGCGCGAAATCTGCCAATCACCTAAGAAATCTGTGAGCGTAAGGATGGTTTTCCCTCTCTTTACCTTGAGACATGTGGTTTTGCCCCTTATGACCCAAGCCTATCTGCTGCCCAATCACAAAATAAGGTCTGCCCATATGATCCCGCGTTATTCCCGCCCCGACATGGTTGCTATCTGGTCCCCAGAAACGAAATTCAAAATCTGGTATGAGATCGAGGCGCATGCTTGCGATGCGATGGCCGATCTGGGTGTGATCCCGCGCGAGAATGCCGAGGCCGTTTGGAAAGCCAAAGACGTTGAGTTTGATGTGGCCCGTATTGACGAGATCGAGGCTGTCACCAAGCACGACGTTATCGCGTTTTTGACGCATCTGGCCGAGCATGTTGGTTCTGATATGGCCCGCTTTGTACATCAAGGCATGACGTCTTCGGATGTTTTGGACACGTGTTTCAACGTCCAATTGGTCCGCGCGTCTGACTTGCTGCTCGCTGATATGGACCGTTTGCTGGCGGCGCTGAAAACCCGCGCGATGGAGCATAAAGACACGCCGCGCATTGGCCGCTCCCACGGTATTCATGCGGAACCGACCACTATGGGCCTGACATTTGCCCGCTTCTACGCCGAGATGGACCGCAACCGTGCGCGTCTGATCAATGCGCGCGCAGAGATTGCAACGGGCGCTATTTCTGGCGCTGTTGGCACGTTTGCGAACGTTGATCCACGTGTGGAAGAGCATGTTTGCGAAAAGCTGGGCCTGACGCCAGAGCCGATTTCAACCCAAGTCATCCCGCGCGACCGTCATGCGATGTTCTTTGCGACTTTGGGTGTGGTGGCCTCTGGCATCGAAAATATCGCGACTGAGATCCGCCACATGCAGCGGACTGAAGTGCTTGAGGGTGCTGAGTATTTCAGCGTCGGTCAAAAGGGCTCATCCGCGATGCCGCATAAGAAGAACCCGATTTTGACGGAGAACCTGACAGGTCTGGCGCGTCTGGTCCGTATGTCGGTGATCCCTGCGATGGAGAACGTCGCACTGTGGCACGAGCGCGATATCTCGCATTCCTCTGTCGAGCGCACGATTGGCCCAGACACGACAATCACGCTTGATTTTGCGCTGAACCGTTTGGCGGGTGTTGTCGAGAAAATGATCATCTATCCAGAGAACATGATGGCGAATATGCACAAGTTCCGCGGCCTGATCATGTCGCAGCGCGTGCTGCTGGCATTGACCCAAGCGGGCGTGAGCCGTGAGGACAGCTATTCTTACGTGCAGCGTAACGCCTTGAAAGTTTGGGATAATAACGCCGACTTTAAGACGGAATTGCTCGCTGACGCAGATGTGCGCAAGGCGCTGTCTGCCGAAGAGATCGAAGAAAAGTTCGACCTTGGGTATCATACCAAGCACGTTGATACGATCTTTGCCCGCGTGTTTGGCAAAGCCTAAAAGATCATTCGGCCTGACGCCCCCGCGTCAGGCCGATCGATATGCGGCTTACACGACGGATGGTGCGTGAAGCGGCTGTGGTTGTGGACGGTGTGTCGCCCGAGGAATATGCGGCATAGTACGTTTTGCAGGCATCGACAGCACAGCATAACGACGACCATCACCCTCATTGAGATATGGCTCTCCAATCCGTTCGGCATCAAAGCCAAGCTGACGCAGCGCACGCATCAGTGCCAAGGGTGAGAGCGACATCAGGTTTGAGGCCCCCTTCTCGGCTGCGACATCGACCAAGCCTTGCACGATCAAGCCGAGGCATTTGCTACGATCCGCGTGGGTATCGACGTCATTGGACATCACAAGGCGGGTACATTCCCACATCTCGTTTGTCTCGACGTCCGCTTTCATCACGCTTGGCGGGATGTCGATCAGTTTGCCTTTAAGCGCATCGCGGAGCATGTGGGTGTGGTTGCCCCATTTTGCAGTCGTTGGCATGACGCGCGCGCCGCCAATGACCTCTCCATCACGCAAGACGACCGAATAGTAGGCCTGCGGATTGTCGTATTGATCCATCTCCACCGAATCATCGTGTGGGATATCCCATCCAAGCTCATCGACGAAAAACCGCTTCCGAAGTGCGAGAAAATCGAAAAATGCGGTTCCATGCAAATGAAGTTGCGCGAGGTTAAAAGTAATTTGTTCCATGTCCGCCTCCTATGTGGCGAGTTAAAAATACCACTACACCTTATGATTGTAACAAATTCCTGCGACAATCACTCGATACCGAATCGGCGTTAAGTCTTAGTTAACCATTTTAGGAGTTGGGACGCTCAGATGAGGCCGTATTGGCTCGCCATGGCGGCGGCTTGGGAGCCGGTTTTTGCGCCAAGTTTGAGTTTTGCGTTCTTAAGGCGCTGCTTTACCGCGCCTTCGGTCACGCCCAGTATATGTGCGATTTCTTTCAGGCGTTTGCCGTCGCGGACCATGCCGAGCGCCTCTAATTCGGCCATAGTGAGGTTCTGTGGTGGCGCCATTTCAGCATGACGGCGGGACATAAACGCTTGAAGTAACTTAACTTCTAGCTCCTCGAACTCGCGGTCATTGCGCGCAAACGACCCGTAGGATCGCTGGCCTTCCTTGTTCCCGTCAAAAACAGAAACCACGACGCCGTAGCGCAACCCAAAAGATTTGGCCTGCCCGAGCACATTGCGCGGATCATCTTGTTCAAGTTCGCTCCAGCGCATGCATCCTATGGTCGAATAGGCCCAGCGGATCACGGGATCAAAAAGCATGAATCGGTTCAGCGTGTAATGGTCGATCCAGCCTTGCGGGAGTTCGTTCACTTCTTCCACGGGATAAGCAAAGCCGATTCTCAACGCAAAATAGTGCCCTGCGGGCGCAATAATGCGGAGTTGCTCTGGATCCAACCGTTGGGTCATAAAATAGTTTTTCTTACCAAGCTGTACAAAAACGCATGTTGCTTCTTGGTAAATTTCCTTAGCTTTTTAATCCGTTTGTTAATTTGTTAGTATTTCGTTAGGGTCAACTTTGGCAACCAC
>DFSO01000061.1:23242-26319 GCA_002378665.1 Loktanella sp. UBA3435
ACTTTGGCAACCACAAAGAAAGAATAAGTAAATGGCAAACCAAATCGCGATCCGCGATTCACTTGCGGACCTTAAGGGCATTGCAAGCGCGGGCTATGCGTTAGCTTTCCATATTCGGTTTACGACGCCGACCTTTCTTTTTCAGACCTATCCGAAAGACTGGCTCGATTATTACTCCCAAAACGGGTTGGTGATGTCTGACCCTACGGTCGCGTGGGGATTTGAAAATGTCGGGGCAATTAGTTGGTCTGACCTGTCATCGGCCGATTCGAAAGGCGTGTTAAAAAGCGCAGGCGAATATGGGCTTAATTTCGGAACAACTTGCGCATTAGAGGTTGAGGGGAGCCGCAGTATTGGCAGTTTTGCCCGTGCGGACCGCGAGTTTACCGCGCAAGAGCAGAAAATCTTGAGTGAAACGATGGGCAACATGCATGCGGCAATGACGGATTTAAAGACGCTATCGCCCGAAACAGCGGCCGCGTTGCGTATGATGTCGGTGCAATTCACACATACTTAAGTCTTTGTTCACGCTTCATTTAGCAATTCCATGCCAGAACATATGGCATGGAAGCAACTCTCTCTCCCCCCCTTTCTCGGCCCAAATTGCCTGCGATGACCCGTAAGCGAAAAGCGGCGATGATCGTGCAACTTCTCATCGGTGATGGGGGGAAGCTGAAGCTCTCTCAATTGCCCGAAGAGTTGCAGGTTTTGCTCGCCCATGAAGTTGGTGCCATTCGATTGGTTGATCGCGAAACGGTGCATTCCGTCGCCAATGAATTTGCAGCGCAACTTGGCGCGATTGGCCTGTCCGCGCCCGGCGGCACAGAAAGCGCGATTGAAGCATTGGCACAGCACCTGAGCCCTGATCTGGCCAATCGGCTACGTGCAGACCTGAGCAGCGCCAGAAACGGCGACCCTTGGCCGATGATCGTCGCACTCGATGACACTGTGATTCTTGAAATTATGAACACGGAAAGCGTCGAGATTTGTGCTGTGACCTTGTCAAAGCTACCCGTGTCAAAAGCGGCCGCAGTGCTTGAAAAGTTACCGGGCAATCAGGCGCGGCGCATCACTTATGCCATTTCAGAGACCGAGAATATCGTGCCTGATGCGGTGAAGCGTATCGGCACCGCCCTTGTGCATGACTATTGCACCAAGAAAACCGTGGCCTTTGAAAAGGCGCCTGTTGCGCGGGTTGGCGCAATTCTCAACTCTAGCCCTGCTTTGACGCGCGACACGGTCCTTGAGGGGCTAGGCGAAGACGATCCAAATTTTGCCGATGGCGTGCGCAAAGCGATCTTTACCTTCAAAGACATCCCCCTTCGGCTTGTGCCCACAGATGTGCCCGCCTGTATTCGTGGCATTGATGCCTCTGACCTATCGACCGCGATTGCGGCGGCCCTTTCTGGCGACAACGAGTTAGTGGCGGCCGCAGAGTTCATCCTCGCCAATATCTCGCAACGCATGGCCACCCAAATCCGCGAAGATGCCAATGAAAAAGGAGCCATCAAGGGCAAAGCTGCGGAAGAAGCGATGCGCGCGCTGTCGTCAGCAATCCGAGAGTTGGTAGATGAAGGAACAATTACGTTAAAATCTGATGATGACGAGGAGGCCGAGGAATAGCCGATAGACAGCTTTGAAATTGCTGCCTAAAGTAACCCTATGACAGATATGACAGCCCCTTTTGATGGACGACGTTGGCACGATATGGGCGGCGATATCGCAGGCCCGATCCCTGACGCCAGCCATGACTTTGCCCTTTGGGAAAAGCGCGTCGATGCTTTGATGATCATTTGTTCCAGCAAGGGGCATTTTACCGTCGATGGTCTGCGTCGTGTGCTTGAGGATATGCCGCCGTCCAGCTTTGAGGAGATGAGCTATTACGAGCGTTGGATCGCCTCGATTACGCAAAACCTGATTGAGGATGGGGTGTTTACGACCTCTGAACTGGGCCAGCGGATCACCGACGTGAAGCAGCGCGGCACAACGTATGGCGAGGCCGCTGATGCCTGAATTGGTGCGCGTCCGCGCAGATATGCCCCCCGGCCATGTCCGCACCCCGGCCTATTTGCGTGGCAAATGTGGTTTGATTGAACGCACGTTGGGCCCGTTTTATAACCCTGAACAATTGGCTTATGGCGTGAAGGCTGATGCCCTGCCGTTGCACCGTGTCCGGTTTACGATGGCCGAGGTTTGGGGCGATCAGGCCGAGATCCCGACGGACACAATTGAAGCCGAAATTTACGCCCATTGGTTGGAGCCCGCCTGATGCCACATGACCATCACGAGCACTTATCCCCCTCTGGCCACCCGTTTCGCGCCGATAACGATGGTCCCTTAACCTATTGGCAAGCCATGGAAATCGCTGTGCGCGAGTTGCTGATCGAGAAAGGCGTCACGACTGCCGCCGAGATCATGCGCCAGATTGATACGATGGACGCCCGCACCCCTTCCAACGGCGCAAAGGTTGTGGCGCGCGTTTGGACCGACCCCGAATTTCGTGCCGCGATGCAGACCGATGCCAGCCAAGCCACCCGCGAGATGGGCTATGATATCGGCCCGATGAAGCTGATTGCGGTTGAGAATACCGACGCACTACATAATGTCGTCGTTTGCACGCTGTGTTCTTGTTACCCGCGCAACCTGTTGGGCCTGCCACCTGATTGGTATAAATCGCGGGCGTACCGATCGCGTACCGTGCGCGAACCGCGCCGCGTTTTGACGGAATTCGGTGTGAACCTGCCTGAAGACGTTGAGGTCCGCGTGCATGATAGCACGGCGGATATGCGCTATATCGTGATCCCTGCCCGTCCCGCTGGCACAGACGGTTGGAACGTTGACGCCCTTGCCGCATTGGTCACCCGCGACAGTATGATTGGCACGGGTCTTCCCAAAGCTGCCGAATGTGACTAATTGCCTTTTATGATCAAAGGTACCCCGATAGATTGGCTAAGCAATCAAGCCTCGCGCGCTGTGATCGGTGCCGTGCGTTTACTGCCCTATGCCAAGCGGGTGCCGTTTATGGGCGCTGTGATGCGCAAGGGTCTTGGGGGTGTTCTTGGATTTCGCAAGCGGGC
>DFSO01000061.1:26612-26842 GCA_002378665.1 Loktanella sp. UBA3435
GATGGGGTTTTGGATAACTTTGGTCGCACGTTGATCGAGAATTACTCGCACCCTGAGTTTGCGGCGCATTTGGCCGAGACTGAGCTCAGCGGCGCTGGCGTTGAGGCGCTTGCAAAGGCCACCGCCGAGAAGCGCCCCGTGTTGTTTGTCACGGCCCATTTTGGCAATCACGAGGCCCCGCGGCAAATCCTGACCCGTATGGGCCATAGTGTTGGCGGGCTGTATCGCCC
>DFSO01000061.1:27170-59459 GCA_002378665.1 Loktanella sp. UBA3435
CGGGCGAAAAGCTTGATTTCCTTGGGAAACCCGCAATGACGGCGCTGTCGGCTGCTGAAATTGCGATCAAGGTGAATGCTGTCGTGCTGCCCTATTACGGGGTGCGCAATCCTGACGGCATGACCTTTACAGCCATCATTGATGCACCCATTGCGGCCTCTGACCCGATCAGCATGACCAAAGAGATGAACGCGCGTTTGGAGACGCAAATTGCGGCGCACCCAGAACAGTGGTTCTGGGTGCATCGTCGTTGGAAAATGCGTAAGGTTTAAGGCAGATCGACCGCAGCAAGGATGGGGCCAAACTGGTGTTTCTGGATCACGATCACGGCCGGACCTGAACCTTCCACGGCTGCATTCATCGCGAGTGGGCTGGTCCCGTCCCAACGCCCAATAACCTGCCAAGACGTGACGATATTGACGTAGCTGATTGATTTACCAGCGTTTTCACCACGCCTGATCGCGACGGTTTCTTCGGGATGATAATGCACAAGCTGCACGACCATCGCGCCCAGACCTGCCGCATGCGGGGTCGCGGAGATTTTGATGTATTGACCGTCACGCACCGCATTCAAACCAACCTGTGCTGTTTGCGCACGCTGTGCTGCGATATGGTCCATCACGGCCATCGCCTTGGAGCCGATGACGTGATCTGTACCTGCAATCACCATTTGAGGGGTGTAGACGGTTTCGACGTTAGCAGCGCGTGCGTAGCCATGTTGGCGCGCCGTGAAATCGCGGCTGCCAAACTCATCTTTCCAGCCCAAATAGTCCCAATAGTCCACGTGAAGCGCCAAAGGGATCACGTAATCGCGCCCCACAAGATCTGCAAGCAGCGCGTCAGCGGGCGGGCAGGACGAGCAGCCTTGCGACGTGTAAAGTTCGACAACGACCTTATTGTCTTGGGCGAATGCCGCGGTTGCGCTTAGGGCGCCCAAAACGGCGAGTGAAGACAAGAAAATGCGCATGTTTCTTCCGATTTAATGCTGGTCTTTATTGTCTATTGAGGTTTCGCTGAAATGACCAATCAACGAATTGCGAGTGTTTCGCGAGGGATGTTTCAATTTTCGCTGAAACCATCAATGATGGGTTGGCAATTTTCGGTGTGCAATGGTATACAAAAAGCAAGCTGCCCCCTTGATCCACCGTCCTACATGGGGCAAAAGCCAGTTAAATTCATTTCTATGGGCCTTCGAAAGGGATAACCAATGACCGTTACTGTCGGCATCGATACCGCCAAAACTCGCAAAACATTAACCGTTGGGTCACAAACTGTGTCCTACTATTCCATTGCTGCGGCTGAAGCTGCTGGCCTTGGTGATTTTTCCAAACTGCCCGCTGCGTTGAAAGTGGTTCTTGAGAACCTGCTGCGCTTTGAAGATGGCGGTTTTTCTGTTTCTGTCGACGATATCAAAGCGTTTTCCGAATGGGCCACAAACGGTGGTCAGAACCCGCGCGAGATTGCCTACCGCCCTGCCCGCGTTTTGATGCAGGATTTCACCGGCGTACCAGCCGTGGTTGATTTGGCTGCGATGCGTGATGGCATCAAGGCGCTTGGCGGCAACGCCCAGCAGATTAACCCGCTCGCCCCTGTTGATCTGGTCATCGACCACTCGGTTATGATCGATGAATTCGGCAACCCACGCGCGTTCCAGATGAACGTTGACCGCGAATACGAGCGCAATATGGAGCGTTATACGTTCCTGAAGTGGGGCCAAAAGGCGTTTAACAACTTCCGCGTTGTGCCACCGGGCACGGGCATCTGCCACCAAGTGAACCTTGAGTATCTGGCCCAGACTGTTTGGACTGATACAGACCAGAACGGCGAAATGGTCGCCTACCCTGATACGCTTGTTGGCACTGACAGCCACACCACCATGGTAAACGGTTTGGCCGTACTTGGTTGGGGTGTTGGCGGGATCGAGGCCGAGGCCGCGATGCTGGGCCAGCCTGTGTCGATGTTGATCCCTGAAGTTGTTGGTTTTGAGCTGACAGGTCAGATGGTCGAAGGCACGACAGGCACTGACCTTGTGCTGAAAGTCGTCGAAATGCTGCGCGCCCACGGCGTTGTTGGCAAGTTCGTTGAGTTCTACGGTAAGGGTCTGGACGTTCTGCCACTGGCCGACCGTGCGACGATTGCGAACATGGCGCCGGAATACGGTGCGACTTGTGGCTTCTTCCCGATTGACGGTGAAACACTACGCTACCTGCGTAACACCGGCCGTGACGAGGACCGCATTGCATTGGTTGAAGCCTACGCAAAAGAGAACGGTTTCTGGCGCGACGCGGACTATGCTCCTGTTTATACAGCGACATTGCACCTCGACATGGGAACAATCGTGCCTGCGATTTCGGGTCCAAAGCGTCCGCAGGATTACGTTGCATTGACCAACGCAAAATCTGCGTTTGCCAACGAGATGGAAAACACATTCAAGCGCCCAATGGGCAAGGAAGTGGCCGTCGACGGCGAAGACTACACCATGGAATCAGGCAAAGTCGTGATTGCGTCCATCACATCCTGCACCAACACATCGAACCCCTACGTGATGATCGGCGCGGGCCTTGTGGCACGTAAAGCGGCGGCCTTGGGCCTGAACCGTAAGCCTTGGGTCAAGACATCTCTCGCACCTGGTTCTCAGGTTGTATCGGAATATCTGGAGGCCGCTGGCCTGCAAGAAGACCTTGATAAGATTGGGTTTAACCTTGTTGGCTATGGCTGCACGACCTGTATCGGTAACTCTGGCCCGATCCTGCCCGCTCTGAGCAAGGCGATTGCCGATGGTGATCTGGTGGCAACCTCTGTGCTGTCAGGTAACCGCAACTTTGAAGGGCGTATTTCGCCTGACGTGCGCGCCAACTACTTGGCCTCCCCACCGCTGGTTGTGGCCTACGCTTTGGCTGGCACGATGGATATCGACATCACCAAGGATGCGATTGGTCAGGATCAGAACGGCAATGATGTGTTCCTGAAAGACATCTGGCCCACAAACAAAGAGATCAACGATCTGGTTGCAAAGACAGTGACCCGTGAAGCGTTCCTCAAGAAATACGCTGACGTGTTCAAAGGCGATGAGAAGTGGCAGGCGGTTCAAACGCCCGACTCTGAGACATATGACTGGCCAGCTGCCTCGACATACATCCAGAACCCTCCTTACTTCCAAGGCATGTCCAAGGACCCGGGCACGATCAAAAATCTGAAAGATGCCAAAGTCTTGGCAATCTTAGGCGATATGGTCACAACCGACCACATCTCGCCAGCGGGCTCGTTCAAGGACACCACACCAGCGGGCCAATACCTGCTTGACCGTCAGGTGCCAGTGCGCGAATTCAACTCTTACGGCTCGCGGCGTGGGAACCACGAGGTCATGATGCGCGGCACATTTGCCAACATCCGCATCAAGAACGAGATGCTCGACGGCGTTGAAGGCGGCTACACCAAGGGCGCTGACGGCAAGCAAACCTCGATCTTTGATGGAGCGATGGCGCATATCGACGCAGGCACACCGCTGATCATTTTCGCGGGCGAACAATACGGTGCAGGCTCCAGCCGTGACTGGGCTGCCAAAGGCACAGCACTCTTGGGCGTGAAGGCCGTGGTTGCAGAGAATTTCGAGCGTATCCACCGCTCCAACCTCGTTGGTATGGGCGTGGTGCCGTTCGAATTCACAGGCGGCGACAACCGTAAATCGCTTGGCCTGACAGGCAATGAGACGGTTTCGATCTCTGGCCTTGATACCATCAAGCCACTGCAAGAGGTGACTGCGACAATCACTTATGCAAATGGCGACGTGAAAGAGATCCAAGTGAAATGCCGCATCGATACAGCCGTTGAGATCGAATACATCGAAAACGGTGGCGTACTGCACTATGTGCTGCGTAACTTGGCCAAAGCGTCCTAATCAACGCTTTCCAAAAACAACAAAGGCCCGCGTATCCTCGCGGGCCTTTTGCTTTTTCGTTGTCCAAATATGCCCGCCGGAGGCATCAACAATAAGACAACCACAAACATTGCCTGCGGACTGCCCCGTCTACACACCCACTTCAAAAATCATGAAATCCGCAGCAATGCTGCGGTCATTCAGGTCAACCGCCTGTGGCTGCTTGCAAGGCGGGTAAAAAGCGCTGCTCGTAGTCCGAACCCACAAGTGGTCCGGCAAAACGGAACAAGACCGTCCCATCGCCGTCCACGATGAAAGTCTCGGGCGGTGCGGTTACCCCCCAATTGATCGCGGTACGCCCTTTGGGGTCAAAGCCCGTTTTGAAAAACGGATCGCCCTCTTCCGCCAAATACTTCACCGCCTCATCAGCGGTATCGCGAAAGTTGATACCAGCCACGCGGTAGCCTTGCGCTTGCAAATCCAGCAACGTCGGATGCTCGGCGCGGCATGGCGGACACCAGCTAGCCCAATAGTTCACGAGCGTCACTTCGCCACTGCGCAGATCGATGCCTGTCAACAAGTCCGTTCCAGGGACGGGTTCAGGTGCTACGTCGGGGGCTTGAAGCCCGACGAGCGTCGAGGGTAATTCATTGGCGTTGTCGCGCATCATGCCCGCAAAAAACAAGCCTGCAAGGGCCGCGAAAATCACGGGCGGCACAACCATCATTGGGGATATTCTAGCCATTTTTGCGGGCCTCTGCTGCCTCTAGGACGCGGCGTTGCGCCACGGATTGCCGCCAGCTTAACCCGACGATAACAAGCAAAAGCAGGATGCTCACAGCATAGGCGGATGCCACCTCAAACCCGTATTTACCAAGATCAGGGATCATTAACGTACCTCACTAAGTTGCAATGCACGCACACGGCGCGCGCGAATTTCAGTACGAGTGCGCAAGAGAACGAGCGCGAAAAACAACAGCACGAACCCTGCGATACAGACCAAAAGCGGGAAAAAGAACACGTCCGAGACGTTCTCTTCTTTATCAAGTGATAGCGACGCGCCTTGGTGAAGGCCTTGGTTCCAAAAGTTGACCGCGTAGCGTGACAGCAAAGCAAAGACCGAGCCGACCATGCAAAGCACGCTGGTCAAATCCGCCGCCGTGTCGGGATCGTCGATCGCCGCCCAAAGTGCCATGTAGCCAAGGTAAAACAGGAATAAGATCAGGAAGGACGTCAATCGCGGGTCCCACGCCCAATATGTCCCCCACATCGGTTGCCCCCAAATTGCGCCGGTCATGAGCGCGATGAGCGTCATCGTGATGCCTACGGGGGCGGCCGCTTTGGCAGCCAGTGCCGAGACATGGTGGCGGCGCACCAGCCAGATCAGCGAGGCGACGAGCATCATCATCCACGCGTTGATCGCCATCAATGCGGCTGGTACGTGCAGGTAAATGATCTTGACCGTGGAGCCTTGGCGGAAGTCGTCAGGCGTAAGAAAGAACCCCCAGAACAGACCGACCACAAGGCACAGCCCTGCCGCGCCAAAGGCCCACGGCAAAATCGGGCCTGTCCAGCCCATGAATTTCTTTGGATTTGCGTATTCCCATAAAGACATAGCGGGAGGTTAACCTTTCAATCGGGTGGTCTCAATCCTGCATTAGCGCAGATTGATGCGTAAGACTGCCGCAGTAGCGAATGGCAGGAGGGCGATACAGCCCGCGGTGATCCCAGCCAGCATCAGTAGTGGCGTGGTCGCGTCAAGCCCAGCCGTGCCGCGCCGTGCCGCCTCTGCCCCGAAAATCAGCGTCGGGATGTAGAGTGGCAGCACGAGGAGTGAGAGCAGCAAGCCGCCGCGCCTTATGCCGACGGTAAGTGCCGCGCCGAATGTGCCAATCATTGAAAGCGCGGGCGTGCCAAGCAGGAGTGTGAGGGCGACGATACTGTAGCCGCTGTTGGGGAGTTGCAGGAGCACACCAAGAATGGGCGCCGCGATTGTCAGCGGAAGACCAGTGGTCAGCCAATGGGCGGTGGCTTTGGCAAGGCCCATGGCTTCTAGCGGGATTGGTGCGGTGGCTATGAGGGTCAGTGCGCCGTCCTCGAAATCAAGCGCGAAGATGCGGTCGAGGGAGAGGAGTGCCGCGAGTAACGCCGCGACCCAGAGGATGCCGGATGCGATTTTGGAGAGAATCGCCGTTTCGGGGCCGACGCCGAAAGGCACCAACACGACCACGATCAGAAAGAAAACAAGCCCAAGCCCAAAGCCACCCCCTGCCCGTGTCGCGAGCCGCAGATCACGCAGGAGCAATGCGATCACAGGAAGGCCTCATCGCTATCGGATGGCCCGAAATCTGCGGCAGCAAAGGGCGTGAGGTCGAGGGTTGTGGCCTCATCCAGCCCAAGATCGATATGGGTGGCAATGACGGCTATGCCGCCGTTTGCGAGGTGTTGGTCGCGGATGAAGTTACTGAAAAGCTTGACGGAAAAGCCGTCGAGCGAAACTGTCGGCTCGTCGAGGAACAAGACTTTGCGGTTGATGACACCGAGCCGCGCGAGGCCGACGCGGCGTTTTTGCCCTGCCGATAAGGTGCCTGCAAAGCGGTCACGCAGGTCGGCCAGATCGAACCAGTCCCAAATCGCGTCAGGCACGGTGTTGCCGTAAACATCAGCCCAGAATGCGAGGTTTTCGCGCACGGTCAGCGCCGTTTTGATGCCGTCGGCGTGGCTGGCGTAGGCCGCTTGATCGGCGGGAAAGTCGCAGGTCCCCGCGACAGGCTCTTGCAGTCCCGCGAGCGTGCGCAAGAGTGTTGTTTTGCCGATGCCGTTAGGGCCGCGCAGGATGAGCGCTAGGCCCGCCTCCACATCAAACGACACGTTGGAGAGCACTGGCATGCCGCTGCGCTCAACAGATATGTCCCGTACCTTGAGCATGGATCAGACCGGTATCAGGGCCGCCGCGATGCGCCGCCCTTCGGACAACAAAACGTTGTAGCTGCGACACGCGGCGGGCGATGACATGGGTTCAACGCCGATGCCTGCCTCGTCGAAAACTTCGCGAAAATTCGCAGGAAGATGGGCAATCTCGGCGCCTGTGCCGATGAAAATCACGTCAATCTCGCCTTTGAGCGCCAGCAAGGTGGCCGTGTCCTCAAAGCCGCCCCAAGCGTCTACGCCGCCCGCATGGGCCAGAAGCGCGCCATGCACAACATTGCCGCCGATCCGAAAGAAACCCGGGCCGTAGCCTTGAAACGGTTTGGCGTCCGAATAGTTGACTTCATTGAGGCGCATGGTGGCTCCTTATGCGTCGATGTCTGCGTATTGGCCTTGTGGCTTTCTGGATGTGGGTGTCCAGTCGCGTTTTACGCCAAGCATCAGCACGATGTTTTTCGCGATGTAGATCGACGAATAGGTCCCCACGATAATGCCCCAAGCGATAGCAAAGACAAAGCCACGGATCACGTCGCCGCCCAAAATGAGCAAGGCGACCAACGCCAAAAGCGTGGTGCCAGAGGTCATGATCGTGCGCGAGAGGGTCTCGTTGGCCGAGAGGTTCAACACATCAACCAGTGGCATGACCTTGTATTTGCGCAGGTTTTCACGGGCGCGGTCAAAGACAACAACAGTGTCGTTGATCGAATAACCGACGATGGTGAGCAAGGCCGCGATGATTGCGAGGTCGAATTTGATCTGGAGCAGCGCAAAGAGGCCGATCGTCAGGCCTACGTCATGTGCAAGGGCCACAACGCCACCCAAGGCGAACTGCCACTCGAATCGCAGCCAGATGTAGACAACAATCGCGGCAATCGCGCCCAGAACGGAAAGGATCGCGGTTTGGATCAGCTCACCTGATACTTTTGGTCCCACGCTTTCCACGGATGGGAACGTGAGAGTAGGATCAACGGTTTGCAGGGCTGCTTCAACATCAGTGATCGTTTGGATAGCCACGCTTTCGTCACCCTCTTGGGCTTGGATGCGGACCATGGCGACGTGTTCATTGGCAGCAAATGTTGGGTCGAACACTTCGGTGATTGTCACATCGCCCAAATTCAACGGCGCGATGGCAGCACGGTAAGCGCCGACATCGACGGCCGTTTCAGACTGCGTGCGGATTGTTGTGCCGCCCTTAAAGTCGATGCCGAAGTTGAGCCCCATTGTCAGGAACATAACAAGCGATGCGATCAACAGGACGATGGACCCGCCAAAGGTGACGCTGGCGTATTTGAAAAAGTTGATGTTGGTATCATCAGGTACGAGACGCATACGCATGGCTTAAACCTCGATTGTTTTCGGCCGCTTACGCGCGAACCAGATGACGATAAGTGAACGGGTCACAAAGACCGCCGTGAAGACCGAAGTCAAAATCCCCAGACCCAGCGTAATCGCAAAGCCGCGCACAGGGCCAGAGCCGAGCGCAAAGAGGATAAAGGCCGTGATCAGCGTGGTGATGTTACTGTCCAGAATGGCCGAAAGTGCGCGCTCGTAGCCCAGCTCGATGGCCCGTGCTGGTCCTTTGGCGGTGCGGAGTTCTTCGCGGATACGTTCGAAAATCAGCACGTTGGCGTCAACGGCCATACCCACGGTCAACACGATCCCCGCGATACCTGGCAGTGTCAGCGTACCGCCGATCAAGGAGAGAACCCCAAAGATCATCGCCATGTTGATACCAAGGGCAATCGTCGCAAAGAAACCGAACAACCCGTAGGTCAGGATCATGAAGACCACAACAAGTCCGCCACCAGCCATCGCCGCGAGTTTGCCAGAATCGATGCTGTCTTGGCCAAGCTCTGGCCCGATGGTCCGTTCCTCAAGGAAGGTCAGCCCCGCAGGCAAGGCCCCTGCCCGCAACAGCACCGCGAGGTTGGTTGATTCCTCAACCGAGAAGCTGCCCGTGATGATGCCAGAGCCGCCAGCAATGTGGCTTTGAATGGTTGGCGCAGAAATCACTTCGTTATCAAGGACGATGGCAAATGGTGCGCCGATATTGTCAGCGGTATAATCACCAAACTTGCGCGCGCCTGCGACGTTGAAGCGGAAATTAACCGCAGGCCGCCCGTTTTGGTCAAAAGCTGGCTGTGCGTCGGTGAGTTCTTCACCTGTGACGACCGGTGCCCGCTCAAGGATGTAAAAGGTGCCTGCTTCGTCTAAGGAAGGCACAAGCATGTTGCCTGAGCCTGCGGAGGCATTGGCGTCAGATGTGCGGCCCACGACAGGTTGGAATGTCAGCTGTGCTGTGGTCCCGATGATGTCTTTGACCTCTTGCGCAGATCCGACACCAGGCACTTGGATCAAGATACGGTCGGTGCCTTGACGCTGGATCGTTGGTTCACGCGTGCCGACTTCGTCGATACGGCGGCGCACGATTTCGAGCGATTGCTGCATGGTACGGTCATCAACGGCTGCTTTTTCCACATCCGTCATTTGGATCGTCAGGATTTGCCCGCTAAGCGTCACGTCGATGTTGTTTTGCCCAGCACCCGCAAGCGAGGCCACTGGCGTTGCCAATCCGCGCACAAGGGTCAGGGCACGGTCTGCACCTGCGGCTTCGGAAAAGCGGACGCGCAATACGTCGGCTGGACCGTCTTCGCGGGTGACAAAGCCCACGACATCACGCTCGGCGGCCAATGTATCGCGTACATCAGGCCAAAGCCCGTTCATGACAGAGGCGTAAACCTCTGTGACCTGCACTTCGGCCAGCAGATGCGCACCGCCACGCAAGTCAAGCCCAAGGTTCACAAGGTTTGACGGCAGGAAGGAAGGCCAGCTTGTGTCCTCCACCCCTGCTGCAATGGCGTCGTTATGCGCCTCAACACGGCTGTAAAATCCATTGGGCAGCGCAAGCATGATCCCAATAGCGCAGGTCAGCCAAATCAAGGCCTGCTTAAACGGTGAAATAGTCAGCATAACGGCGCGCCTCTCTGGCGAAAATTAGGACTTCGCAGGCTCGGTCTTGTTCACGACGGTCGCGATTGTGGAGCGGATCACGCGCACATTCACGCCAGCGGCGATCTCGACTTCAACTTCGTTGCTGTCGTCTTTGACCTTGGTCACTTTGCCCATGACGCCGCCTTGCGTGATGATCTGGTCACCACGGCGCAATGCCGCCACCATCATCTGGTGTTCTTTCAGCTTTTTCTGCTGAGGACGGATCAAAAGGAAATACATGATACCGAAAATCAGGATCAGTGGGACGAGGGATTGAAAGCCTTGCATGGTGGGTCCTTAGTCTAAGAGTGGCAGCCCGAAGTTGAGCGTCAAAGTCGCGGCACATTATGTCTGCGCCCGTGGAATGGCAACAGGCCCACCCTGCATTAAGAGGTTCACAGGGCCTATAGTTTACTGCATATGGGGACACATCCATATTTTGCAAACCAAAGGACCAAACCAATGCATGATATTCGCATGATCCGTGACAACCCTGCTGCTTTTGATGCAGCCCTGTCTCGCCGTGGGATCGCTGGTTTGTCCTCGCAGATTCTGACCCTCGATGAAGAACGCCGCGCCAAGATTTTGGCAGCCGAAACGGCCCAAGCCGATGCCAATGCGGCGGCCAAGCAGGTTGGGGCTGCCAAAGCGTCAGGTGACGAGGCCGAGTTTGAACGTCTGCGCGCCCTTGTGGCCACCAAGAAAGCCGAGATAGCCGCGTTGAACGAAGAGGCAAAGGCCGCTGATGTCACGCTGAACGATCTGATGCTGACGATCCCGAACTTGCCCTATGACGATGTGCCAATGGGTGCCGACGAGGCCGAAAACGTTGAGCTGAAAAAGCAGGGCACGCCAAAGACGTTTGATTTTAAGGCTCTTGAGCACTTTGAAATTCCTTCGGTCGTGCCCGGCATGGACTTTGAAACCGCTGCCAAACTGTCAGGCAGTCGCTTTGTGCTGCTCTCTGGCGCTGTCGCCCGCGTTCACCGTGCGCTGGCGCAGTTCATGCTCGACACCCATGTCGAAGAAAACGATCTGATCGAGACCAACACGCCTGTGATGGTGCGCGAAGAGATGATGTATGGCACGGGTCAATTGCCGAAATTCGGCGAGGACAGCTATCAGACCACAAACGGTTGGTGGCTTATCCCGACGGCTGAGGTGACGCTGACCAACATCGTAAACAACGCGACACTTGATGAGGCCGCACTCCCCCGCCGTTTTGCAGCACACACGCTGTGCTTCCGCTCCGAGGCGGGCTCTGCGGGCCGTGATACGTCGGGCATGTTGCGCCAACACCAATTTGAAAAGGTCGAGATGGTGACGATTTGTCATCCTGATACGTCTGACGCCGAGCACCTGCGTATGACCGCCTGTGCCGAGGGTATTTTGGAAAAGCTGAATCTGCCTTACCGCACTGTCATTCTTTGCACAGGCGACATGAGTGCCGGCGCGCGCCGCACGCACGATATCGAAGTGTGGTTGCCCGGCCAGAACGCCTACCGCGAGATTTCGTCGATTTCGACCTGTGGCGACTATCAAGCCCGCCGCATGAATGCGCGGTTTAAGCCAACCGAAGGTGGCAAGCCTGAGTTCTTGCACACGCTCAACGGCTCTGGCCTTGCGGTAGGTCGCTGCCTGATTGCGGTGCTTGAGAACGGTCAGCAAGCGGACGGCTCTGTTGCTCTTCCAGAAGTGCTGCATCCTTACCTGCGCGGCAAAACAACCATCAACGCAAGCGGTAAGCTAGTTTAAAACCTGCGCGATCTGGGCCGCATATGCTTATCCAGATCGTGCGTCGCTCCGCGATCCCGCGCGATCATAAACGCTCGCAAGTCTCCCCATTCTTTGTCGTTCAGCGCATAAAGCTGATGCAAAATGCCACCCAAGGCGGCTGGTCGGTATGATCGTTCATCTTGGAAACGGTCCAGAGCGGCGAGCGACAGGTCCGAGATGTCAGTCGGCCCCGCCCGATCCTGTGTCACCAGCCCCAGCAGTAATGCGGAAAGGCCGATGGGGCCGAATTTAGAGATGGTTGGTTCCATGATATCGAAGCGGTGCGCCTGACGGTCAAAATCTTCCCAATTGAGCGCGAGCCCTGCGTCCTCGGCCCCCATTGCAACCCAATGCATCGCGATTGACGACAAACCGATTCGACTGCCGCCGCCACCGACAGAGCCGTGATCGCCCGCAAACCATTGCTGCAAATAGGCAGGCGCTTTTTGGGGGCCGTCGGTGTCAAAGCGGGCATTCAGATTGGCCAAATTGGACCATAGATGCGGTGGGAATGTTTTGCGCCGTTCATCCAAGGCCACCGCGTGGCGTGCTGACAAGACGGAAGATGAAAGCATCGTGTCGTGGAATTGATATTGCGCGTTGAACCGATCCGCGAATGGCAGGAAAGCGGGCAAGCCAAGTGCGCCCACAGTATCCCAAAACCCGAAATACGGCAGCGTGAGTTGGATGGCGGTTTGATCCCCCATCTTGCGCCGCCAGTTAAATTCCGCGCGGCTGGTCGCTGTGTCAGGTGCAAAATCGGCGCGGAATGCATAGCTATGCGGATGTTCTGGATGGGTTTCGGGGGCGCGGCTGACATAACGCGCAACGGCCTCAGGGATACGGCCAAGGTGGCTGCGCGGTGCAATCCCGCAAGACCTGATCATGCCAGCTAAGGATCGGGCCGCAAACGCCCCCCTTGAAAACCCAAAGATATAGACCTCGTCTCCCTGCTCGTAGGCGATCACTAAATTGCGGTAAGTTTCCGCGATAATATCGAGCAAACCCCAGCCGAGTGAGCCGCCAAAAACGCGGTCGAGCTTGCGCCCAAGCGCGGTATTACCGCGCCCAGACCCAACACCAGGTGAATAGATGACCATCTGCGGGGTATCGGTTTTGCGGTCAAAATGCTTAACGCAGCGCGACAGGCGCACAACATTTGTCGGGTTTTGTGAGTCGGTTCGATTAAACGTGCCGTCGATAAATATGGCAATCCGTTTCATATCAATGGTTCCTAAATACGCTTAGGGTCACGAGTTACTGCCCTAACGTCAAGTACGCTTTTCCTGAGCCGCAACTGAACCAAACCCAGTTCTCATGCGTAATAAGGATATGAAAAACACATATGCATGGCTCACGCTTATCCTCACCGCGACGTTTGTCGTCTCCCCTGCCTTTACCAACCCCTTTATGGGCTTCACCGCGGACCAGTTGCCCTATCCGCAGATCGATCCGCCTGTGCAGCCTGCGGGGTATGCCTTTGCGATCTGGGGGCTGATCTATAGCTGGCTGGTTGTGTCGGCTGTGTTTGGCGTTTGGAAGCGCCGCAGTGATGCCGCGTGGGATCATGTACGTGCACCATTAATGATCAGCCTCGCCGTTGGCACACCATGGCTCGCGATTGCGAACGCTTCGGCCGTTTGGGCGACGATCACAATTTTCATCATGTCGGCGGCGGCCATTGTGGCCCTGATCCGCGCACCAAAGGTGGACGGCTGGTGGTTGCAGGCCCCTGTGGGCATCTATGCGGGCTGGCTGACGGCAGCCTCCTTCGTGTCACTGGGCAGCACGGCGGCAGGATATGGAATCGCCTTGGGGAGCCTTGGATGGGCTTACCTTGCAATCATCTTGGCGCTTGGTGTTACTTTGGCCGTGATTGCCCGCAAGCCTACAGCCCCCGAATACGGGATAACGGTGATCTGGGCGCTGATCGGGATTATTGTCGCCAATCTGAGTGGCGCGGTTGGCGTGATGATTCTTGCCGCAGCAGGAATCATCGTGGTGGCTGGGGCGACGTGGAAAGCACGCAGCCCCGCCTGATTTATTTCTCGGTAGGCGTCTTTTTGATATGTTTCGACAGGCGGCCTGTCTGCTTTTTCTTCTTGTCTTTGTAAGGGTTTTTATCCCCTTGGTCGCGCAATGTCAGGCGGATCGGTGTGCCCGGCATGTCGAAATCTTCGCGTAGACCGTTGACCAGATAGCGTGTGTAGCTGGCTGGCACGAGTTCTGGGAAGGACGACATCACGATAAAGCCCGGCGGACGGGTCTTCACTTGGGTCGCGTAACGCATTTTAATCCGACGACCACCTGGTGCGGGCGGCGGGTGCTGCTCCAGCATCCCTGTGAGCCAGCGGTTGAGCTGGGCTGTGGTGATGCGACGGTTCCAGACCTCATGTGCCTTCATGATCGCCTCTTGCAAACGGTCGAGGCCTTTGCCTGTCTTGGCTGACACAGTGACCAGAGGCGCACCTTTAAGCTGCGGTAAAAGACGCGCGAATTCTTCTTTGAGTTCTTTGAGTTTGTCTTGCTTCTCGGTCTCAACGTCCCATTTGTTCACGGCAATAACCACGGCGCGACCTTCACGCTCGGCCAGATCGGCGAGGCGCAAATCTTGCTGTTCAAACGGAATTTCAACGTCGAGCAGGATCACCACGACTTCGGCGAACTTCACCGCACGCAGGCCGTCAGAAACTGATAGCTTCTCCAACTTCTCGTGGATTTTCGCCTTACGACGCATACCAGCGGTATCGAAAATCCGCATCGGGACGCCTTCCCAGTCCTTTTGGACCGAAATCGCATCACGTGTAATGCCAGCCTCAGGGCCAGTCAAAAGACGCTCTTCGCCGAGGATTTTGTTGATCAGCGTAGATTTACCCGCGTTCGGGCGGCCACACACGGCGATTTGCAGCGGCTTTTCTTTGGTCGGAATGCGCGGTGCATCCTCATCATCTTCGCCCACATCCACATCTGTTTCAGGAGCATCCGCTTTGGCACGCTCTTCAAAGGCGTCGGCCAATGGCATCAGCAGGTGGTAAAGCTCGTCCATGCCCTCGCCGTGTTCCGCAGACAGGCGCACTGGTTCGCCAAGGCCAAGCGAGAAAGCTTCCAAGTAGCCCGCCTCGCCTGCCCGACCCTCGGATTTATTGGCGGCAATAATAACGTTGGCGTTTTTCTTGCGCAGGATGTCAGCAAAAACCTGATCGGTTGGGGTCACACCAACGCGGGCATCAATCATGAACAGGCAAACATCGGCCATCTCAACGGCACGTTCTGTCAGGCGGCGCATACGGCCTTGAAGGCTGTCGTCCATCGCATCTTCAAGACCCGCGCTGTCGATCACAGTGAATCGCAGGTCACCCAGACGTGCGGCACCTTCGCGCAAATCGCGAGTCACACCGGGTTGGTCATCGACAAGAGCCAACTTCTTGCCAACCAATCGATTGAAAAGCGTGGATTTGCCAACATTTGGGCGTCCCACGACAGCAAGGGTAAATGACATTGTTCAGGCTCCTGACGGGTTCAAACGCAGCCGTTACACCATATCCGCGTTAACGGAAAGCCAGCAGTTGACCTGATTTCGAGATGACGTAGAGTATACCGCCCGCAACAACGGGGCTGGAGGCCGCACCACTGGGGATTTGCACTGCACCAATGAGCACGCCAGAGGCGGGATCATAGCTGCGCAAATTGCCGTCAGACGAGGCCACGATCAAGCGCCCACCCGCCAAAATAGGGCCGAAATGCGCGGCGATGGGTTGTTGACGGCGGCTTTTGGTGTCTTCTGCAACGGGTAGCTGCACACGCCAAACAGGCGCACCAGTGGCGGCATCAAGGCGCACAAGTTCGCTAAGGTCATTCACAAGGAAAACCGCGTTGCCAGCAGGCCAAACAGGACCAAGCGTGCCTTCAGGGGCTGTCCAGATGCGTTCGCCGTCAAACAAATTAAGCGCAGCGACCTGACCGCCAAAATTGCCGACATAGACGCGATCACCCACAATCACGGGATCGCCAGAAATATCGTCGATTGCAGCGGATGCTTGGCCCAAGCGACCACCAGAGATCACGGCAGTCCAGCGCTGAATGCCGCCCTGCGGGAATGTTGCGATGACTTCGCCAGATGGGAACGGGAAGACTGCGATATCAGAGGTCGCCGCCACGCCTGCCCCGCCGCCGAAATTTGCAACCGTCGGTGTGGCCGAAAGCTGCCATTGGATACGGCCAGTCGCCACATCAAGCGCCCATGCGGCGCTATTGCGGGCCACAACGTAGACAAGGTCGCCGCGCACCGTTGGCGCAGAGGTGCCCGGCGCATCAAGGTCTTGGGTCCAGATTTCACGGCCCGTTGCGGCATCCAGCACGGTCAGCTCGCCGTAGCCAGTCGTTGCAAACACTTTGCCCGCACTCACAGACACACCGCCGCCTGACATCAGGGTCGTGCGTGGGCGTCTTGGTTTCAGGTTGGTCGCCCAGATTGCCGCGCCAGAGGTGGAGGTCGCCACAACATTTGCTGCCGCATCAAGGGTATAGATGACATTGCCAGCCACAACAGGCTCTGCGGTGATCCGCGCGCGGCGACTGTCACCTGCCCCGATATCAGCGGCAAATACGAGAGAAAGGTTTGCACCCAATGCAGGGTTGCTGATCTGGTGATCTGGTCCGCCGTTGCGGTGGGTCCAATCGGCGTTCACACGCGGGGCTGCAAAATTGACGGGCCCCGCTTGATTAACAAAGGCTTCGACTTCGCGAATATCCACCCGTTCGCCAGGAAGAATAACATCCTTTTCGCCACAACCTGCGGTGAGTGCTGCCAAGAGGCCTGCAACAAGTATTGTCTTTGTTGTCACGGTCGTGATCCCCTTGCGAGATTATTCGGTCGTTATTGGCGCGTCAGTTGTCACTGGCAGAACAGGTGTTCCACCCAAGGCTACAATCAATGTTTGTGCGCGGTCCTGCAACCCCTGCGAGGCTTCTGCGTCTTCGAGGACGGATTGCATCGTCGCAATCGCCGCGTCCACATCGCCCGCATCAACCTGCATCAGGCCGATCTGCTCAAGTGCCAGCAGTCTGAATGGCGCACCGGGGGCCGAAAGTGCCTCTAGGGCTGCCTTGCGTGCATCTGTATCTTCATTTGGCAACATCGCCGCCTTGATCGCCGCCAGATCGCGGTAGATTTCTGGCACCTCTGCGTTTTGCGCCAAAGTATTGAGCGTGGCCGCAGCCTCAGTCAGTTGCCCCGCCTCTTGCTGGGTCGCAGCCGTCAGCAAAGCGGTCACCGCAGCGGATGGGCCTTGTGCCTCTACCGCTGCCAAAGCCTGCGCACGCGCGGCAGGATCATCTTCGCCCATCGCAGTCAGCATCGCATCGCCAACCGCTTGTGCGGCGCTCTCGGTTTTTGCTTTGCTATATTCGTTGTAGGCCGCGCCGCCCACCAGTGCCAAAACCAAAGTCACCGCGATCCAGCCGTATTTGCGGATATAGCCGAAAAGTTCGTCACGACGGACTTCTTCGCTGACTTCGTTGATAAAGCTGTCTGAATCGCTCACGTCTCGCCCCCTTGGTTGCGGTCATTCCCGCTGGTCTTTGGCTGTTCATATCGTGAAGCGGACCCGATTGCCAAGACCTGCCTCACGATAAGCGCGGAAGCTCTCCTATGGACGGGCCATTTTCCGAAACGTGAACAGCGCCAAGGCAAGCGCGAGTGCGGAGCATAGTGCAATTGCGCCGACCATTGGCGTAGCTGTTCCGTTGAAAAACAGCCCCGTGATAGCAACCATCAAACCGCCCACCAACATTTGCAGCGTGCCACCGAGCGACGAAGCCAACCCTGCAATGCTGCCGTGCGGGTCAAGCGCCATGACCATCGTTGTCGGAATAATCAGGCCAAGACAGGCGTTTGCCACAAACAGGCCCGCCACAACGACGGGCAAAGTGCCAAAGCCCGCAAGGCATATCAGGAACAGAACGAAGGCAGCGGAGGCAAATCCGATGACCGCCCCGCGCATTACAGGCACGATGCCGAACTTGTCCATCGCTGGGCCTGCTGCTTGGGAGGCTGCGAAAAACCCGATGGCGTTGATCGCGAATGCAAGGCTGAACCCTGTGGGCGTCAGGCCGAATTGCTCACTATAGACGAACGAGGCGCTGGCAATGAAGACCATGAAGCTGGAAAACCCAAAACCGCCGATGAGTGTTAATCCCATAAAAACAGGATCGCGGAATAGTGTCTTAGTACCTGCCCAGAGCGATTTGAGGTTCACTTTCACTCGCGCTTCGGGCGCCAAAGTTTCAGGCAACACAAAGCCCACCATCAACAGGCTTAGGCCCGCAGCGATGCACAGCACCCAGAAAATCATGCGCCAATCACCAAAGGCGATAATCCCGCTGCCCAAAAACGGGGCCAGCATGGGAGAGACAGAAATCACCAGCATGACCATCGCCATCAGGCGCGTCGCGGCTGATCCTGTGTGCATATCGCGGATCACAGCCCTTGGCACAACCATCAGGACCGCCCCGCCAAAGCCCTGCAAAATGCGCGCCGCGATCAAATGGTTGATGTCGCCCGCCACTGCCGACCAGACAGAGCCCGCGATAAAGACGCCCAACCCAAAGAACAATGGCCTGCGCCGCCCCGCCTGATCCGCCCAAGGGCCATAGAGCAATTGCGCGACGCCAAAGGCCATAAAATAAGCGGTCAGCGTCCATTGTACGGTCGCTACATCCGCCTGCAGATCAGCGGCGATTGTGGGCAATGCGGGCAGATACATGTCGATGGCAAAAGGGCCAACAGCAGACAGAAGGCCCAAAATGAGCGCGGCGCGAAACAATGACATAATGAGGTCTTTCCAGAAAAGTTACGCCATCGCTACCTCTTGTTTCGCGTTAGCGCAATCAGGCGACAGGATCCTCTTCGACTTGCCTGTTCCACAAATGCGCGTAGCGACCATCGCTGGCCAAAAGACCGTCATGGGTCCCCTGCTCGACGATTTTGCCGTCTTCCAGCACCACGATCAAATCCGCATCCGCGATTGTCGAGAGACGGTGTGCGATGGTGATCACGGTGCGGCCTTGTGCCATGGCCTTCAACTCGGCCTGAATTTCCATCTCGGTTTGCGTATCAAGCGCAGACGTCGCCTCGTCGAGGAGGAGAATCGGTGGGTTTTTCAGCAAGGTTCGCGCAATGCCGACCCGCTGTTTTTCACCGCCAGAGAGTTTCAGGCCGCGCTCGCCCACGGTCGTCTCATACCCATCAGGCAAGCTTACGATGAAATCATGAATTTTCGCAGCCTTGGCGGCTGCGATGATCTCGTCCTCAGAGGCCGTGGGTCGCCCGTAAGCGATGTTGTAATGCACGGTATCGTTGAATAGCACGGTGTCTTGCGGCACAACGCCGACTTGGGCGTGCAGGCTTTCTTGGGTCACGTCGCGCAGGTCTTGGCCGTCGATGCGCATGGCCCCGCCAACCACATCATAGAAGCGGAATAACAGACGCCCGATGGTCGATTTGCCCGACCCAGAGGAGCCGACAATGGCAACGGTCTGGCCGGGCTTAACGGTCAGGCTCACGCCTTTCAGAATTCCGCGTTCCTTGTCATATCCGAAATAGACGTCATCCAGAACGACCTCGCCGCCTTGCACTTTTAGAACATTTGCGGCGGGTTTATCAACAACTTCGGCTGGCTGACTTAACAATTCGAACATTCCGCCCATGTCGATCAAAGCTTGTCTGATCTCGCGGTAAACCGTCCCGAGGAAGTTCAGCGGCATCGTGATTTGGATCATATAAGCGTTAACCAAAACGAAATCGCCAACTGTCAGCGTGCCGTTTTCAACGCCAAACGCAGCCATAACCATCACACCAACCAGACCTGCCGTAATGATCACCGTTTGACCAAAGTTCAGGAACGCGAGGCTATAGTTCGTCTTGATCGCAGCCAGCATATAGTTGTGCATCGCACCATTATAGCGGTCGGCCTCCCACTTCTCGGCGCCAAAGTATTTGACGGTCTCAAAGTTCAGCAGACTATCAATCGCCTTTTGGTTGGCATCGGTGTCTTGGTCGTTCATTTCCTTGCGGATTTTCACGCGCCACTCGGTCACCGTGAAGGTAAACCAAACATAAATCGCAATCGTGATCACCACGACGATCGTGTACCAAACACCAAAGTTAAAGAACAAAACCCCCGCAATCATCAACAGTTGCACGATCAGCGGGCCAACCGAAAACAGCAAGAAGCGGAGCAGGAATTCTACACCTTTTACACCGCGTTCAATGATACGGCTGAGGCCGCCCGTTTTGCGGGTGATGTGATAGCGCATCGACAAGCGGTGAATATGGGTGAAGGTTTCAAGCGCCAGCGCCCGCAACGCGCCCTGCCCGACCTTTGTGAAAATCACATCGCGCAGCTGTTGCAGCCCAACCGACAGCACCCGCGTAAAGCCGTATGCCAGCACCAAACCCACAGCGCCAAGGCCAAGGTACGTCGCGGCGGTGGGCTCTTCTGGGGCCAAAGCATCGACCGCTTGGCTAAAGAAGATCGGGGTCACAACGGCGATAATCTGCGACAAGAATAGCGCAAGCAGCGAGGTCACAACGCGGATTTTGACACCCTTGTCGCCCTCGGGCCAAAGATAGGGCAGTACCGCGCGGATCACGCTCCACCCCTGCACCCGCGCATCGCTCAGGTTTTCATCAGTCTTCGCTAGTCTACGCATGTTTGAGGTCCCGTTTATCAGGCCTGCAACCTAGGCAGGGCTTGGGGGAATTACCAGAGCATGCCTATGGATTAACCTCGGGAATCCGAAACACTTGTCCGGGGTAAATCAGATCGGGGTCGCGGATCGTGTCGCGGTTGGCTTCAAAAACTTTAACGTAAAGAATGCCAGCCCCAAAGCGCTGCTCGGCAATTGCCCAAAGTGTGGCGCCAGGTTGCACGGTTGCGACGGCGACCTTAAAGTCGAGTTCGTCGATTTGTTCCGCCATTTGGGCCGCGATCACGCTTGGTTCTTCGCGCAGGAAAGGTGTCTCGACCCTTGAGAGCACTTCGCCCTCGGCGTTCACTTCGTCGACGCGCAGGGTATAGACGCCCATATCCACTTGCGGCAGATCGGTACGCCAATTGCCGCCCTCTTCAATCCGCGATGTCGTAATCGGTTGATTATCAAGGTAAACATTCACAAAACCATTGCTCGCTCCGCGCCCTGCAATCAAGACCTCACCTGTCGGATCATAGGTGATACTATCAAGGGCGACATTCGCTAGGACATCGGGTGCTGTATCATCGCCGCCCGACTGCACGACGCGCACGCCCTCGGATGAGGCCACGATCACGGCAGGTGCAGGCTGCGGCGCAGGCGCTTCGGCGGCGGGGGCTTCGGCGATCACTTCGCTGGCCTCCACTGGCGCGGATATGGGGCCGATCAGATAGGTCTCGTCTGAGGTCACTGGTGTACCGTTGGGGTCGCCAATTAGCGTGATCGACCGCGATACGTCGGAATAGCCCAACAGCGGCAAAGCCACAAAGCTGCCAGTGGCGTCTGCGGTCACCAGCTCGACCTGCAAACCGTCAACTAAGATCGCGACCTCTTGCAAAGGTGCTGCCATGCCTGCCAGAACGCTGCTGCCGTCGGGTTCGATACGCACGGTATCCAAGGATGGTGCAATGACGACGACCTCAGCAATGACCTCTTCGACGGTCTCAATCACAGGTTCGCTGTCGTCAATCACCACGACGGGGGCCTGAGGTTTTGGGAAAAACAGCACCAAAAGCACCGCAATCGCGACCGCAGTGAGCGCGCCCAGCCCCAGCCGTGCATTGTTCGACATCGCCATTTTGATCTCCCCCAGATCCCCCCGCGCCAAGCTTGGGTTGAGCTAACATAACAACAGGGGTAGGAGCGGTCAAAGGGATCAATGCGCAAGGGTTAAGACTATGGCAAATCTGCAAAAATCAGTCTGTGTTTACTGTGGCTCTCGCGATGGGGTGCGCCCTGCCTATGCATGGGCCGCCGCCGATACGGGCGAAATGCTGGCCCGTCGGGGTTGGCGGCTGGTTTATGGCGCGGGAGACGTGGGGCTAATGGGCCGCGTGGCTTCTGCGGCACAAAAGGCAGGCGGCAAGACCTTTGGCGTGATTCCTGTGCACCTGCTCGAAATGGAGGTCGGCAAGCGCGATCTCGATACGTTTATCATCACCGAGACCATGCACGAGCGCAAAAAGGTGATGATTATGAACGCCGACGCGGTTGTGATGTTACCGGGTGGTGCTGGGTCGTTGGACGAACTCTTCGAGGCGCTCACTTGGCGGCAACTTGGTCTGCACGAAAAGCCGATTTTCATTCTCAATACCGAAGGCTTCTGGGACCCGCTTTTAGCGCTGATCGAGCATTTCATTAAGGAAGGTTTCGCCTCATCTTCCTTGCGCGATTTCGTTCAGGCGGTGCCTGATATCACCACCTTGGAAGAGGCTTTGGCCGCAGCCCTATCCTGACGCCAAAGCGAGACGGAATAAACGACCAGCCCTGCCCAGATAATCGGAAAGGCGATGGCGTGCCATCTGGTCACGATCTCGCCCAAGACCAATGCCGCGGAGGCAAATTGTAGGGAGGGGTTCAAAAACTGCACCAACCCGACCGTCGACATGCGGACCCGCCGTGCCGCAAAGCTGAACAACACCAAGGGTCCCGCCGTCAGTGGCCCCGAAATCGCCAGTAAAACATGGGTGCCGATCTCATTTCCGCCACCTGCCCCTGTCCCCTTGAGCACGATCCATGCAATCGCCAAGGGTGCTAGCAACAGCACCTCGGACGTGACCGAGACCACGGGCCCCAGCGGCAATTGTTTTTTAATCATCCCGTAAGTGCCGAATGTGCCCGCAAGCCAAAGTGCGATCCAAGGGGCCACGCCAAGCCCGAGTGTCAGTACAGAGACGCCAAAGGCAGCGAGACCGATGGCAAACCATTGCGCGCGCTTCAGCTTCTCTGCGAAAACCAGTTTACCAATCACCACAGCGACCAGCGGGAAAATGTAATACCCCAAAGAGGCCTCAAGGCCCTGCCCGTTGGAAATTGCGAAAATGAACCCGAACCAATTGCCCGAAATCATCAAGGCGGCGATCAGGATCGTGCCAACTTGGCGGCGGTTGGACAGTGCGGCGCGCACCTCGCCCAAGCGTCCCTGCACCCCAAGGATCAGCGTGAAAAACGCAAGCGACCAGAGGCTGCGATAGCAGAGCACTTCCAGCGGCGGCACATGGCGCAACTGCGCATAATAAAGCCCCGAGACGCCCCAAATGGAGCAGGCCAAAATCAGGGCGAGAACGCCTTTTGTGCTATCGGTCATGCGCGGTTTTCCTTTGCCTGCATTGGCCCCGAATTGGGGAGCCTGCGCAAGAGGCAAAGCAAAAGGCCCGCAGATTTCTCTACGGGCCTTTGTCTATTCTACTTTGAAAGCAATCACATACGGGATGCGACGTTTTCCCAGTTGACCAAGTTATCAAGGAAGTTGGTCAGGTAAACTGGACGCTTATTGCGGAAGTCGATGTAGTATGAATGCTCCCATACGTCGCAACCCAACAGCGCAGTTTGACCAAAGCAAAGCGGGTTCACACCGTTTTCAGCCTTTGTCACTTTCAGGCCGCCGTCAGTGTCTTTCACCAACCAGCACCAGCCAGAACCGAACTGACCTGCGCCTGCAGCAGAAAACTGCTTTTTGAACTCGTCAACGGAGCCAAAGCTGTCCTTGAGAGCTGCTTCCAATTCGGATGGCATTGCGCTGGACGCGGGTGTCATCATCTCCCAAAACTGGTTGTGATTCCAAAGCTGGGAGATGTTGTTGAAGATACCGTTCTGGGCCACAGCGGACTTGTCATATGTGCCAACGATGATCTGCTCAAGCGACTTGCCGTCCCATTCCGTACCCGCAATCGCAGCGTTCCCGTTGGTCACGTAAGCGTTGTGGTGCAGGTCGTGGTGAAATTCGAGCGTCTCGGCGGACATGCCTTTGCCAGCAAGAGCATCGTGCGGGTAAGGAAGATCTGGAAGTTGAAAAGCCATGATATTTCTCTTTTATATTTGAAAACCGATTGCCGTTATACATGTCACATGGAGGCGCAAGGTCAAGTCTTAGAAGCGTCCGACTGGGCCAGCTTTGGCCGATGCGGCAAGCAGATCAAAGGCATATTCACCCACCGAACGGAAGCAAATCACCTCGAAAGTTTCTGCATCGGTCATCCAGAACGCAGCAGCCACCTGCCCCAAACGGGTCCTACGGAAGTCACCAATTTGGAAGTGATCGGGGTGCAAATCGGCGGGTGCAAGTTTGGCGATTACTTCGCGGGCAAAGCTGCCCTGAACTGTCAAATGGGTCCGCGCATCCGAGACGTTCTTGGCCAAATGGTGCTGCCCCTTCATCGCCTTTTCAATCGCGGCGATGGCGTCATTTGTTTGCGCATGCGGCACCAAAATCAGCAGCTCATCAGGCGACATCCAAGCGACACCCTTGTCGCCGTTTGATGTGGCCTTGCCCATTTCAGGCACCCCAAAACCCGTCAGGGTCTTGCAGACCGACTTGAGTTTCGCGTTGCTCAGATCACCGCGGAAGGTGATCATGCCGCGCAAGCCGCCTTCGCGGATCGTGACTTCACCTGACGCAACTTTACCGTTTAACGTGCTGACAGCATTAGACATTCTGCTTCTCCCCGTCTTTATCATAGAAGACTTGATCGACGATTTTCGCTTGCACCGTGGTGCCGTCCACTTTGTTAAACTCAATCACCTCACCCATGCGGTCAGGGCCATGCAGGACCAGACCCATCGCGATTCCGCGCTTAAGCGTTGGTGAATAATAGGTCGAGGTCACGCGCCCTTGGGTGTTGCGTTGGCCGTTGGCATTGGTGCCCTCGGCGATCGCATAGGCCCCATCAGGAATGACCGAGCCGTCAACCGTTTCAAGCCCGACCAGTTTCCAGCGGTTCGGATCGGCCATATGGGACCGTTCCTGCGCGCGTTTCCCAAGGAAGTCTTCTTTCTTCTTCGAGATCGCCCACTGCAGATTCAAATCCTGCGGAATGACTGTCCCGTCGGTCTCGTCACCGATCATGATAAAGCCCTTCTCGGCCCGCATGATGTGCAAGGCCTCGGTGCCATAAGGCATCGCACCGAACTCTTCGCCTGCCGCCAAAAGCGCATCCCAGAAGGCGCGACCTTGGCTGGCTGGTACGGCAATCTCATAGGACAATTCGCCCGAGAACGAGATGCGGTAGACCCGCGCATCAAAGCCGCCAAGTGTGCCGTCGGCCCACTGCATGAACGGCAATGTCTCTTTGCTGACGTCCATGCCACCGAGTTTCTCAAGCACTTTCCGTGCGTTAGGACCAACAACGGCAACTTGCGCCCATTGCTCTGTCACGTTAGCAACGTAGACTTTCCAGTCCCACCACTCGCATTGCAGCCAGTCTTCCATCCACGCATGGATACGCTCTGCGCCACCCGTTGTGGTGTGGCAAAGCCATGTATCCTCGTCGATCCGCGCAACCACGCCATCGTCAGACAGGAAGCCGTTTTCAGAGCACATCAGGCCGTAACGACATTTCCCTACAGCGAGATTCGACATCATGTTTGTATACATCATATCAAGGAATTTGCCCGCATCGGGGCCTTTTACGACCAGCTTACCAAGCGTCGATGCATCCAGCAGACCAAGCTTTTCGCGGGTGTTGACGACCTCACGGTTCACCGCATCATGCACGGTTTCGCCGCTGCGCACATAGGCGTAAGGGCGACGCCATTGGCCGACAGGTTCATAGTCCGCGCCATTGGCCGTATGCCAATCAGACATCGGCGTTTTGCGGATTGGCTGGAACAGCTCATTCTTGGCAACGCCCGCGATCACCGACATGGAAATCGGCGTGTAAGGTGGACGGAACGTGGTGGTGCCGACGTTTGGAATTTCGGCATTCAAAGACTTGGCAAGTGTTGCTAGTCCGTTGATATTACTCAACTTACCTTGATCTGTCGCCATGCCGATTGTGGTATAACGCTTGGCATGCTCAACGCTTTCATAGCCTTCTTGGGCGGCCAATTGCACGTCGCTGACCTTCACGTCGTTCTGGAAATCGAGCCATGCTTTGGAGCGGAGCGCGTGGCTCGCCCCCTGCGGCATCAGCCAAACAGGCGCAAGCGGGCCTTCGTGGGCATCCTCGCCCATCGGGGCTTGGGCAGCTTTCGCCTTGAAGCCCGCGGCCTTCGCAGCAGAGCGACCAGCGGCGAAACCGTCGGCGATGACTTCTGCGGTGAACAGGTGGCCGTTGGCAACCCCTGCTGTGACGACGAAACCTGCGCCGTCTGCGCCAAGTGGCGGCTTCTCTGGATCGGGGCGGAACATCGCTTGATCTGCGTCCCAGATCAGTTTGCCACCGCAATGAGACCAAAGGTGCACGACAGGCGACCAGCCGCCAGACATGGCGACGCAATCGCAAGAAATCTCTTCAATAACAGCGCCTTCGCCTGCTTGATTACAGATCGCAACACCTGTCACGCGCTTGCCGCCTTTGACCTTGGCGATGCCTTTGCCGAATTCGACGCGGATGCCCAAGGCTTTTGCCTCGTCGATGAGGTCGCCTTCTGCAGAGGTCCGCGCGTCGATGATCGCAGGAATATCGAGGCCCGCTTTTTTCAACGTAATCGCAGTACGGTAGGCGTCGTCGTTATTGGTGACAACCACAGTACGGTCGCCGACGGAAACGCCAAAGTTGATCGCGTAATCACGCACAGCAGCAGCCAAAACCACGCCCGGAATGTCGTTGCCAGCGAAGGACAAAGGACGCTCGATTGCACCTGTTGCGGTCACGATTTGCTTGGCGCGGATGCGCCACAAACGGTGGCGTGGACCGTCGTTTTCGGGCGCGTGATCGGTCAGGCGCTCATAGGCCAAAACGTAGCCGTGGTCGTAAACGCCAGAGCCTTGGGTGCGCAAACGGATCGTGACATTCGGCATGTTTTCAAGAGCTTGCACAGTGTCAGCGACCCAATCCTGAGCGGTCTTTCCGTCAATGCTCGGCATGTCCACAACGGCGCGACCACCCCAATCGGCGGTTTGCTCAACAAGCATGACACGTGCCCCTGACTGACCAGCGGAATGTGCCGCTGCCAGACCTGCAATACCACCACCAACAACCATCACGTCAAAGGATGCGTTGAAGTGTTCGTAGGTGTCGGTGTCGCGGTCTTTGGGGGCCTTCCCAAGGCCTGCCGCTTGGCGGATCATGGGCTCGTAAATGTGCTTCCAGAAGGGACGCGGATGGATGAACATTTTGTAGTAGAAACCAGCAGGCATGAAGCGCGAGAAGTAGGTGTTGATCACACCCACATCAAACTCTAGCGATGGCCAGTGGTTCTGCGATGTGGCGGTCAAACCGTCGAACAATTCGGTGGTTGTGATGCGCTGGTTTGGCTCGAATGTGTTGTCTTTTCCAAGGTTCACAAGGCCGTTTGGCTCTTCCGCACCAGAGGCCACAACGCCGCGTGGACGGTGGTATTTGAACGAGCGGCCAACCATCATTTGATCATTGGCAAGCAGCGCTGAAGCGAGTGTGTCGCCTTCAAAACCGCGCAGGTTTTTACCGTTAAAAGTGAAGCTTACCGCTTTGTTTTTATTGACCAAACGGCCAGCATTTGCGAGGCGCGTGCTCATGAGAAATCTCCCCACGACCAACCGGGTCGTTTTGCTGTGATGGCGTCTTTGATCGCTTGTGGCGGCTCGTGTGTTTGGGCCGAATAGGTGCCGAAAACTTCCAAGGTGGCGGTGCAGCGGGCGGCGAGGAAATACTTGCCGCAACCATAAACGTGCTTCCACCGTTCAAAGTGGACGCCCTTGGGGTTTTGACGCTGGAACATGTAGTCGTGGAAATCGTCGTCGGATGACCCTGATGCAAAGCGCTTCAGATGCGCCTCGCCTTCCGCGTGAAGATCGGTTTCATCGGCGTGGACGCCACAATTTGGGCAGTGGAGAGTTAGCATGTTGCAGCTCCAAAATGGGGGTGTGATTTGCGTGCACAGGGCGTGCACCGGGCGTGCACCGATTGGTTCAGGTGATCAAACATCAATGTGCCACCCCTGCCGCGACGGATTCGTCGATGAATTTGCCTTCGCGGAAGCGGAACATGTTGAATTCTTCGGTCAGCGGCGATTGGCCTTTGGCCATCAGCTCGGCCATGGCCCAACCTGATCCGGGGATCGCCTTAAACCCACCAGTGCCCCAGCCGCAGTTCACGAAGATGCCTTCGACAGGTGTTTTCGACAAGATTGGCGAGCGGTCGCCTGTGACGTCCACGATGCCGCCCCATTGGCGCAGCATTTTAAGCCGTGCGATCATTGGGAAGGTTTCCACGAGGGCGCGCACGGTTTCCTCGATGTGGTGGAAAGAGCCGCGTTGTGTGTAGTTGTTGTAGCCGTCGGTGCCGCCGCCGATGACCATTTCGCCCTTGTCGGATTGCGACATATAGCCGTGCACGGTGTTGGCCATGACGACGACGTCCATGCAAGGCTTGATCGGCTCGGAGACCAGCGCCTGAAGGGCCACTGATTCGATGGGGAGACGGAAGCCAGCCTTTTGCGCCAGAACAGACGCGTGGCCTGCAACGACCATACCGAGTTTATCGCAGTCAATCGGCCCTTTGGTGGTGTCAACGCCGACGACTTTGCCTAAATTGGTGCGCACGCCTGTGACTTCGCATTGCTGGATGATGTCCATGCCCATGTCGGAGCAGGCGCGTGCATAGCCCCAAGCGACCGCATCGTGACGGGCTGTGCCGCCGCGTGCTTGGTACAGGCCACCCAAGACAGGGTAGCGTGGGCCGTCGATGTTCATGATCGGCACGAGTTCTTTGACGCGCTGTGGGCTGATCCATTCGGTTTTGACGCCTTGCAGGGCGTTGGCGTGGGCCGTGCGCTGGTAGCCCCTGATCTCGGACTGGGTTTGGGCGAGCATGATGACGCCACGGGGCGAGAACATGACGTTGTAGTTGAGGTCTTGAGACATCGTCTCATAGAGCGACCGCGCCTTTTCATAGATCGCAGCAGAGCTGTCTTGCAGGTAGTTGGAGCGGATGATCGTTGTGTTCCGCCCGGTGTTGCCGCCGCCAAGCCAGCCCTTTTCAATCACCGCGACATTGGTGATGCCGTAGTTTTTGCCAAGGTGGTAGGCAGTGGCGAGGCCATGTCCGCCCGCGCCCACGATGATCACATCGTATTTCTTTTTCGGCTCTGGTCTGGCCCAAGCCCGTTCCCAACCAGTGTGTTGGCGGAATGCCTCGCGGGCGATGGCGAATGCTGAATACTTTTTCATAGCGGTCCGAATCCCTGTCAGGTGCCTTGAGGCATGCTTGGCTTATTTCTGAACGACTGCCCAGAAATAAGGATACTGCCAGCGCCTTCTCAGCGTTGTTTTACGACATGCGTCGCAGGATGGAAATGTCCAGTTGTCGCAGGGCCTTTTCTTGTGGCCTCCTGCAGCTTAGGAAGGGGAAACAGCGAAATGGGGTTACATGTTATTCTGGATCATTTGCGTCGTGCTTGCCCTTGTTGTGGCGGGATTGGTTGTGGCCCCACTTGTGCGGGGTGTGCAGGCAGCGGGCGTTGACCCCGATGTCGCGTTTTACCGTGCGCAATTGGACGAATTGGATCGCGATATTGCACGCGGCACGATTGATGCAGCCGAGGGCGAGCGTGCCCGCGTTGAAGTGCAGCGTCGTTTGCTGGCGGCTGATGCGCGGGGTGGTCAAGAGCTAAAGGGTGGCGTGTCGCGTGGCTTGGCGATTGCCGTGGTTGTATTGCTTGGCGCTATTGGTTTGGCTGGCTACTTTTCGCTCGGTGCCCCCGGCTATCCCGATTTGCCGATCAAAGCTCGGATTGCGGCCAGTGACGAGATGCGCGCCAATCGCCCTGATCAGGCCACGATGCAGGCCGCAGCCCTGCCCCCCTTGGCCCCTGATGTTCCTGATGATTATCTGGCCTCCGTGCAGCAATTGCGCACGCTGGTCCCGACCCGCCCCGATGATTTGCGCGGCTGGGAATTGCTTGCCTATCACGAGGCGCAGATGCGCGAGTATCCTGCGGCAGTGGCGGCCCAAGCCCATGTTATTGCACTGAAAGGTGACGCTGCGACCAATGAAGACCGCCGCTTGATCGTCGATTTCATGGTGACCGCCGCAGACGGTTTGGTATCGCCTGAGGCGGAGGTTTATATTCGCCAAATTCTGGATGCCGATGAGACAGATATCGCGGGCCGGTATTACCTTGGCGCTTTGTATTACCAGACGGATCGCTCCGACGTCGCTTTGCGCATGTGGAAGCCGATTGTCGCAGATGGTGACCCTGAGGCGTTTTATGTGGCTGCTGCCCGTCGGCAAATCGAGGATGCCGCGTTTCGGGCGGGCGTGAAGTATAGCTTGCCAGATGTGCGTGGCCCCAATGCCGCCGATATCGCTAATGCGCAGGATATGACCGCAGCTGACCGCCAAGAGATGATCCGTGGCATGGTGGGCCAATTGGCGGCACGGCTTGCAGATGAGGGTGGCCCTGCGTCGGAATGGGCGCGGTTGATTGGCGCTTACGGTGTATTGGGTGAGGTTGATAAAGCCACCGAGGTTTGGTTGGAGGCGCAAGAGGTGTTTGCGGGCTCCGATGCTGATATCGCGAGCTTGCGCGCTGCGGCGGATGCGGCTGGGGTAGCGAAGTGATCTGCGAGGCCGTTGAGGATTTCGCGGCAACCCTGCCCGCCCTTGGCGCTGTGGCGGGGCTTGACCTCGGAACGGTGACGATTGGTGTGGCGATATCGGACCGGATGCGCAATGTGGCCACGCCCGTTTTGACGATCAAGCGCAAGAAGTTTGGGATTGATGCAGCTGCATTGCTCAAGCTTTTAACGGAGCGTGAGGTGAAAGCGATTGTGCTGGGTCTGCCGCGTAATATGGACGGATCGGAAGGCCCGCGTGCCCAAGCGACCCGTGGTTTTGCCCGCAATTTGGAACGCCTGACCGAACTGCCGATCACGTATTGGGATGAGCGGCTGTCGACCGTTGCCGCCGAACGCGCCATGATTGAGGCGGATATGTCACGTAAACGTCGCGCCGAGCTGGTTGATCATGTGGCCGCTGGGTTTATCTTACAAGGGATGCTGGACCGTTTGGGCCATTTGAAGGGCTGAAGTCATGACCAAAGACACCGATGATATCTGGGTCCGCAACGAGGTGGAAAGCCCATGCATCAAGATTTGCGTGATCCACGCAGAAAGCCGACTGTGCACGGGTTGTTTGCGGTCAATTGACGAGATTGGTGCATGGTCGCGGATGACGCCTGAGGCGCGTAGCTCTGTGATGGCGGAACTGCCAAACCGCGCAGGCCAGATCACCAAACGGCGCGGTGGCCGCGCGGCACGGCTCAACCGTTAACGCGGGAACACAAAACACCGATCACGGCGGATCATAATCCAAAGCGGCGTGCCTGCCTTGGGGAGGAACACCGACGGAATCAGCGCCCGCAAGATCGAACCGTCAAAATCCATTTTGAATTCGACAAGGCTCTCGGACCCCATAAATCGTGCGCGTTGCACAAGACCACGCGCGGGCGTGCCGTCGGAGGGTGTCGGATTGGGACCCCGACCCGCACGGTCAAAGTCGATTTTAAGGTGCTGCGGGCGGATCACGATATCAACCTGCGTGCCATCTGGCTGACCAGGCGCGAGGAATTGCCCAAAGGGCGTGTCGGTCAAAGCGCCCTGCACTTTGCCACGGATCACGTTGATATCGCTAAAGAAACCTGCGGCCGCCTTATCCACTGGCGCGTTGTAAATGTGATATGGCGCGCCGCGCTGCACAATTTTGCCATCACGCATGAGGGCGATCTCGTCGGCCATGCGCATCGCTTCCTCTGGCTCGTGGGTGACAAGCAAGACGCCTGCGCCTTCTTCTTTCAGAACCGCCAAGGTTTCGTCCCGGATGTCATCGCGCAGACGGTCATCAAGGCCCGAGAACGGCTCGTCCATCAGCATGATTTTCGGGCGTGGCGCAAGGGCGCGGGCCAAGGCTACGCGTTGCTGTTCACCGCCAGAAAGCTCATGTGGGAACGCGTTGAGGAAGCGCGACATGCCGACCCTTTCAAGCAGCTCGCCAATGCGCGCGCCGTTCTTGCGTGCCCCGCCTGTCAGGCCAAAGCCCACGTTATCGGCCACCGAAAGATGCGGAAACAGTGCGAAATCTTGGAACATCAGGCCAATCGAGCGCCCCTCGGGCGGGATGCGTGTGACGGTATCGCAGACCAGTTGTCCGTCCACATGGATCGTGCCTGTGTCCTGCATCTCGACGCCAGCGATAATCCGCAGGGTCGTCGATTTACCACAGCCAGAGGGGCCCAAAAGGCAGGTAACCTGCCCCGGTTGCACGTTGAGGCTTACGTCATCAACGACGCGACGCCCGCCAAAAGACTTGGCGATATTGCGGATCTCTAAGCGAGGCGTGGTCATCGTGACGGGCTATCCCTGACTGAAACGATTGGGTTTAGGCGACCTCTAACAAGTGAGGTGCAAATGGGCAAGCTTACGACAGAGAAAATGCCTGACTTGCGACGATCCGTCCGTTGATTTGAAGGTGGATTTTATGCGCGCCCGCGTAAAGTTTGAAGGTGGTGGCGGTGTTGTCAAAATGGTGAGCTTTTTCGAGTTGGAT
>DFSO01000061.1:59802-64502 GCA_002378665.1 Loktanella sp. UBA3435
CATTCGATTTCATGAAGTCAATCACATAGTCCACAATCAATGGCGCATCGGTTTCTGGTGTGAATTCACAAGCGATGATTGGTTTATCCCCGAAGGCTATCTCATTGGGAATATTTATTTTTGCAGCATTGATCGCCACATCAGGCGTATAGCCAAGATGCGTCATCGCCCCCGCGCGGCCCGATTTCACCAAAGTACGCAACGCATGTTTGCGCATCCATGTGAGCTCAGGTGCGGATTGTTTCGCGGTTTTTTGCCAGTTTGTGAGGCGCCCTATCACAGCACTGGGATCGTCTTTTGTGATGTCATTCAAATGGTTAGCAACCGATCTTGTCACAAAACGTGTCGGATCATTGTGCAATGCATCAAGGATCGGCAGCGTGTCTTGCACGCTGAGACCAACGTTTTGGCCCCACGGTAATTTGGGCCGCGTGCCCTCGGAGGCGAGCCTGCGGACGTGGTAACTTTCGTGCAGCGTCCATGCTTTTGCACGGGCCAGCGTTGCCGCCGCGTCATGGTTTAGAAACGCCCGCAGCGAGAACTCCATGGAAAAGCGTTGCGTGATCTGCTCAAGAAGATCGAGGCTACTTTCAAAGTGACCCACAAGCCCATGATTTTCAACGTAAACACCCAAAGGCGCGTAGATGAAATGGCCAAAGTCATTGTCGGTTTTTGTGGGATCAAGAGGCGCAGGCATCGCCGCTTCAATCGCCTCTTTTGCGGCTAGGAAGTCAGAAGGTAACGATTTTGAAAGATGCTCTGCGATATGGTTGATCCGAGCCTTTAGCGCGAGTGTTGGGAAAGCTTTCAGGGTTTGCGAAACAAAGGGCTTGGCGCTAAAAACGCCAGCCCGTTCAAACCCGTCTGCAAGCAGGTGCAGACGGGTTTCATTAAACAGCTGATCAGCAAGGCTGTCGCCCTTGCCCATCAGATTGTCGCGTTGATTGCGCCACCATCAAGCACGATGTTTTGGCCGACGATGAACCCTGCGTGCTGTGAGCAAAGGAATGCACAGGTGGCGCCGAATTCTGCAGCGGTACCATAGCGACCTGCGGGAATTGTCGCTTGGCGTTGTGCACGTGCAGCGTCCATGTCGATCCCTTTGGCGGCCATGACCCCTTGATCGAGGCTGATTGCGCGGTCTGTGGCGTGGATACCGGGCAGTAGGTTGTTGATGGTCACGCCGTGACCTGCGACCTGACGCGATGTGCCTGCAACGTAACCTGTCAAACCCGCGCGTGCCGCGTTGGATAGGCCCAATTGTGGAATCGGTGATTTGACCGATCCTGATGTGATGTTCACGACCCTGCCCCAACCTTTGGCGATCATCGCGGGCAATAGGGCTTTCATGAGTGCGATGGGTGCCAGCATATTGGCATCGAGGGCCGCGATAAAATCGTCGCGGTCCCAATCGGACCACAGCCCCGGAGGTGGGCCGCCTGCGTTGTTCACAAGGATATCAACGTCGCTTGCGGCTTTCAGGAGCGCTGCGCGCCCCTCTTCGGTGGCGACATCGGCGCAGACGGTATCAACTTTGACACCGTATTTCACACGGATTTCGCCAGCAGTCGCCGCGAGTGTTTCCGCGTTGCGCCCATTCAAGACAAGATCGACGCCAGCGCCCGCAAGTGCCTCGGCACAGCCGCGCCCAAGCCCCTTTGATGAAGCACAAATCAACGCCCGTTTACCTGAAATTCCCAAATCCATCTGTCTATCCTCACCTTTGGTTAAATATTTCATGAAAACCTTGCCCTGACCTATACTTAAAGACAATGGCAAACGCCCTAAGTTGACGTTTCCACCCGCGCGGCCTAAATAAAGTCGATTACAGGTTTGAATTGGTTTCTGATGACAAGCGACGCGATACGCCCGACGATGCAAACCGTAGCGGTGTTGCGGTCAGACGACTTTGTCGTAACTGAAGGCGTGGCCGACGGCGAAGGCATCAGTTTTGCCGACGAATTGGTCATGGATGACATCTATCAATTGTCTTCGCGTGCGACCCGCTCACCTCTGAGCCTTGCGATCCGTGACGAGGGCGGGGGATTTATGATCGACGAAATCTCGACCATTGGCAAAGCTGGCAATCTGGCTTTTCTGGATAGCTGCATCACGTTGATGGCATCCGATAGCACGACCTACGAGGTTTTAGTGCTGGTTGAGGTCGAAGATGGCGGCTTGGAGGCGACCTATTTGTTGCCTCTTGCCAATCTGGAAAGCGACACAAATTACCGCTTGGTCGGCGTCGACAAAGATGCCGCCACGACCCGCTTTGCCGAAGTGGCATGCGTCTCATTTACCCGTGGCACTCACATCACGATGGCCTCTGGTGAACAGCGCCGGATCGAGGATTTGGCTGTAGGCGATAAGGTTTTGACCCGCGATGACGGCCCGCAGGCTGTGCGCTGGATTGGGCAAACGACATTGCGCGCGTTGGGCGAATTTGCCCCGATTGTGATCACCAAGGGTGCACTGCACAATGAAAACGACCTTTTGGTCAGCCCTGATCACCGCCTCTTTGTCTATCAAAGGCAGGACCGACTGGGCGCTGGCCGTTCGGAAGTTCTGGTGAAAGTCCGCCATTTGATTAATGGCGACACGGTTTACCAGCGCGATGGTGGCTTTGTCGATTATTTCCAGCTGCTTTTTGATGACCACCAGATCATCTATGCAGAAGGCATTGCCGCGGAATCCCTGTTGATTGATCCCCTCACACGCGCCGCCCTGCCCGACCATATGCGCAGTGGCGAGACGAGACGGTCAAGCCACGGCCACCGCGCCCATTTGGACTATGAGGTGCAGGAGAAACTCCTGTCCCAAAAAGATGCGATTGGGTTGTTGCGCAAGGCATCGTCGACTTAGTCGGTACGTGTTGCGGCCATTGATCCATCAAAAATGTCCTGACTACCTGACCCAGTGATCGTGCCACTGACGATCCCAGTTAGCCCGTATTGATCGCGCCCCCGAAACTCGCCCAGCAGGTTCCCATCAATGTCAAAGGCAGTGCTGCCTGTCTGAAGTGTTCCTGAAAGCGCCCCGTCGAAGGTGAAGTCCATGTCGGGATCGGCACCCCGATTTAAATCTCCGCCTGAGATATCAAGGGTGCCTGTGGTGCCTGAAAAATTTGACACACCCCCTGAGACTTGGTTGCTGGTTGCGCCAAAATCGACCGCGAGGTTGAGGTCGCCGACATTGGCTTGCCGCCCGTCTACGGTGGGTAAGTTAAGGGTCATAAAGCCCGCGTAATTTGCTGTGCCTTCAAGGGGTAACGCGGCAGGGTCAGAGATGTTTTCGCCCGCAAGCGCCGCCTCAAGGGCTGCTGCTTGTGCGGCGCGGTCAATGTTTTCGACGCCAGTGGAAGGCGATGAACAGCCTGCGGTGACCGCCAAAACAAAAGCCATGATGCGCATTATTGAACCCTTTCCGATTGTCTTGGAAAGTGCCTGATCATGCTTAATGGATTGTTAAGAACCATCAACAAAAGGCCGCCTGACTTGCGTCAAACGGCCTCAAGATGCTGAACGCAGTCGTATCGCTTAGTCGCGCTCGACGGTGACGCCGACGATTGACGTGCCTTGATAGCTGCCTATCGTGCTATCGCCAAATCCGATCAGATCGATAACGCGCGGACTTGGGTTGCCGAGAACAGTGCCATACATATTGCCATTCAGGGAAATCGTATCGCCGTTCCCTCTGATGGTACCCGCGTAGCTGGCTGTCACTGAGTTGTGCGTATCGTCACCGATGTAGCCGTTCCGAACTTGAACAGTACCAGTGTACTCATCAACATTATCATTACTGTCAATGCCGAAAAGATCCGTGATTGACCCGTTAAGCGTTGGCCGGTTGGCCCCGAAATTCACATACAGGTCTGCGTCGCCCAGCAGTGTCGCATCGGCATAGAGTAAGGTTTCCCCAATGAATGTGGGGTTGACGACAATTGACCCTGTCCCAGAATACGTCGCTGTGCCACTTGCGTTGTTCATTGTTGCAGGACCAGATGGATAGAGCGCGCTCACACGATCAATTTGCTCCAAATAAGCGTCTGTGCGGTTTTGAAGAGTCTGGTAAGGGTTCGTGCTGGTTGAGCCTCCACCGCAAGCCGCGAGCCCCGCAAATGCGGCGAGAGAAAGTGTTGTTTTAAATAAGTTATTCATTTGGGACCTCGGGGCGCTGGTTAATATCGGGCTAACCTATCGCGTTTGGGGGAGGGCTCCAACAAGAATGCACATCGCAACGATGAATTGCCAAGGTCGCAACAATGCCCATTTTCACCAATGCCGATTGCCCTTTGCTCAGACACAGATTATGGCTGCGGGCATGACAAATCGCCCAAAACTCCCGCCTGAAATTGCCCGCCGTCGGACCTTTGCGATTATTTCGCACCCCGACGCTGGGAAGACGACGCTGACCGAAAAATTCCTCCTTTATGGTGGCGCTATTCAGATGGCTGGTCAGGTCCGTGCCAAGGGTGAGGCGCGCCGCACCCGCTCCGACTTTATGCAGATGGAAAAGGACCGCGGGATTTCCGTGAGCGCCTCGGCGATGTCGTTTGATTTTGGCGATTACCGTTTCAATCTGGTGGATACTCCCGGCCACTCGGATTTCTCCGAGGATACCTACCGCACGCTGACGGCTGTTGATGCCGCCGTGATGGTGATTGACGGCGCTAAGGGTGTGGAAAGCCAGACCCAGAAGCT
>DFSO01000063.1:0-1034 GCA_002378665.1 Loktanella sp. UBA3435
CCACTTCACTGGGGGCATTCCAATTCAATTCGTTTATACGTTCGGCCCCCTCGCTACTCCTTCGGGAATTGGACCGAGAATCAATTGAACGAAGCTAAAGAGCTTGATGAAAGTGCTAATCTAGCATGGGACGCCCTTAACAATTTAGTAAAATTGATACATGAAGAAGTCCCAGAAGCGTTCGATGAAGAAGTTTCCGTCTACTGGCGATATTGGAAATCAGAATAGGCGAGGCCTTTTGGAGAGCGGTAAGCTTATTGCGATTATTCACCTGCCAAATTTCCAATTTGGCAGCGCCCGACCCAGCGCTTCGCGCGTTCGACCCTGAAACTGTTATCAACAGTTTCCGAGGCGGGTCTCACCCACCCCCACGGGGCGGGCGCTTTGCACTCACCCCTCGGTTCGGGCGCGGCTGGTAATGGCGGGGATCGTTTGCATCCGCACTGGTCTCCGCCCGTTCGAACCTGAATTGATCCACTGGATCAATTCCGAGACGGTTCTCACCCCCCTGCGCTGCGCGCGCTCGGTCCTAGAAACTGTCCTCGACAGTTTCTTTCACGGACCTCGCCCCCCTAATCCGCCGCCGCCGCATCGCGTCCAACTCATCCCTTAAACTCGCCTCCGCGATCAATTCGGCCTCGCCCAACTCATCCACCGTATCCAGATCGACCCGATCAGGCTCGGACAAAATCTCCGTCAGTCGCGGCAGCATAAACGCCCGCAGCACGCGGTTCATTGTCGCCTGATACTCGCGCCCCAGCTTGCGGTAGAACTTCGCCACATCCGTATCCACCCGCAGCGTGATCCGCGTCTTGTCGGGCACCGCGTCCGTCCCGATCTCGCGCCACTCGGCGGGCAGGATCGTGCGCGCGAGGTCAGGGTGGCGAAAGTGGGCGAGGGTCTCGTACATCTGCCGCACCATTTGGGAATAGCGGGCGTGGTTGGCGGGCGTCATTTTCTTGGGCGGCATGGGGGGCTCCTTTTTTGGTTACCCCCAGTCTGGCCGCAATTCCTTGCCAGCCGCACTATGCACC
>DFSO01000063.1:1316-30553 GCA_002378665.1 Loktanella sp. UBA3435
GGTGCACGCTCTGTGCACGCAAATCACATATTCAGAAACGCAATCACCGCCGCCTCGAACTCACGCGGCTTTTCCGCATGTAACCAATGCCCCGCATCGGGAATTTTCGCGAATTTTGCCTGTGAAAACAGTGCTTTAATCCGTGGACGGTATTCTGGCAGCACGTAAACCGACTTCGCGCCCGAGAGGAAAAGCGCAGGCCCGTCGAATGTCCCCGAAACCTCAGGAAATCCCACGATTTTGACCATTTCGGCGTCCAGAACATCCAAGTTTAGCTTCCACTTTTTCTCTTTGAGATCAAGCGATTGCAGCAAAAACGTATCAACGCCAGCCTCCAACCCCGTAAGCTGCTCCTGCGCCTCCGCACGGCTGGAAATCGCCCCCAAATCCACCCCGCGCATCGCCTCAATCGGCCCCATTTGGCTATGCGAATAAGCAACGGGCGCGATATCCCCGACGATCAATTTGCGAACCTTTTCAGGGTGTTGCAGGGCCAAGACCATCGCCGCCTTGCCACCCATCGAATGCCCCAGAACGTCGGCTTGACCGTCGATCACCTCGGCCAAATCACCCGCCATATCCGCGTAACTTTGCGTGTCAAACCAAGGGCTTGCGCCATGATTTCGCATATCGACAGTGACCACAGGCCGCGTCTCGGACAGCCGCTTTGCGATCACATTCCAATTGCGCGCAGAGCCAAAAAGACCGTGCGCGATGAGCAGAGGCGTGCCCGCAGGCCCGTCGTATAAAACCGTGTTTAACATGCATCTAATCTAACGCTTCATCGCGGGCATTGACCAGAGGGATTGAGCCCGCTTACAGCGCGTGATCTACGACACATTATGACCGGGGACATGCTCGATATTCAAATCGCAGAAGTGCGCAAGCTTATGGAAACGCAGTTGCTTTGTCGTGGCAAAACGCTTCATGTTCAGGTGCGCAAAGCGGGGCGGTTACTGCCGCGCAATATGCGTCGTGATGCGGTTTATTTGGCGCAGGCCGAGACCGTGATGCACCACCCGAAACTGAGCCGTATGGTGGACGTCGACAAGGCTGCAAAAGCGCATGGGCGGCTGGTGGATTTCCTCTCCAAGGTCGACCCGAAGGACCGCGCCAAGGGTGTGCTGTTGGCATGGCTCGGCTCGCTCGCATTTGCGGCGATTGTGGTATTTATCATCGTGGTCACGGTGATGGTGAAGCGCGGGATCGTTTAGTTTTGGCTATGACGTTCTACAGGCTTGAGACTAATCCTCTTTGGTCAAAATTTTCAATGCAGAGGCAAAACTTAGAACAAGTTGCACCGAACAACCGCTATCCCGAGGGGCGTGCGTCGCGCTTGGGGAACGCACTTCAGCGGGGTTGCAGATTTGTGACGAGTATGTCCAAATCGAGAAGCAGTGCCTCTCGCGTGTTGTGACGGTCAGTTCGGTAAGCGGTCGTAAACCCGCTAATCCTGACCTTGCGCCTGATGTTTGGACGCAACCAAGTGCGATGCCAATTGTCAGCGAGGCAGGGCGTGTCTTTATCGCGTCGCTTGATCCAGCGCATTCGCAGTTCTACCCTGTCACTCTTGTCCATCAAAAGGATAGGTCGCCCTTTGGAACCACGCCATATTTCTATTGGCAAATCAAGCGGTTCGTAAAGGTGCCGTTGCCGTTAAAGGCCTCCGACCCGCAGCATCGTTTTGCGCCTGATCTAGCGGTCTCTTTTGAAATCTTAGACCCGATGAGGCAGATTTATTCTGCCTTGGCGAATGATCCTGTGATGCAGGCGGCCTTGGCGCAAATCCCGTTCTGGTCGTTTTGGCCAATTATGGACGCCAACTTCAGCGATGTGGCCTATCAGGCGGCATTGGAAGCGGGTCTCAAGGGGTTGGAACGTGCGGCGGATTTGCAAATGCTTCATGTGACGCGCGTCAGCCTTCCTGAATGTTACCAACCAGAGCCAGAACCATCTAGGTTGCGGCGACTCTTCACCTCGCGAAAATAAGGAAGCCGCCACAGTTTCCTGCGGCGGCCCGATTTTCGTAGGATGGGTTTTAACCCATCTTGCTTAGAGATTTGGATACATCGGGAATTTTTCGCACATTGCCTCGACCTCGGCGCGCACTTTTGCTTCCACGTCGCCGTTGCCGTCTTCGCCGTTTGCAGCCAAGCCGTCGGTCACTTCCACGATCCAGTCAGCAATCTTGCGGAACTCGGCTTCACCAAATCCGCGTGTTGTGCCCGCAGGGGACCCAAGGCGGATACCAGATGTTACGGTCGGCTTTTCTGGGTCAAACGGGATGCCGTTTTTGTTGCAGGTGATGTGGGCGCGACCAAGCGCTTTTTCGGTCTCGTTACCTTTCACGCCTTTGGGGCGCAGATCGACGAGCATCAGGTGCGTATCAGTGCCGCCTGTGACGATATCAAGGCCGCCTTTCATCAACTGATCGGCCAAGGCTTGTGCGTTCTTCACAACCTGCTCTTGGTAGCTCTTGAACTCTGGGCGCAGGGCCTCGCCAAATGCCACTGCCTTACCTGCGATGACGTGCATCAGCGGGCCACCTTGGATGCCTGGGAAGATCGCGGAGTTCACTTTCTTCGCAATCGCTTCATCGTTGGTCACAATCATACCACCGCGTGGGCCGCGCAGTGTTTTGTGCGTTGTGGTCGAGGCAACATGCGCGTGTGGGAATGGCGACGGATAAAGGCCTGCTGCCACGAGACCCGCAAAGTGTGCCATGTCCACAAACAGGATCGCGCCCACGGAATCAGCAATCTCGCGCATTTTTGCGAAATCAATGATGCGTGGAATGGCAGAGCCGCCCGCAATGATCATCTTTGGTTTGTGCTCGGTGGCGAGGGCTTGCACTTCGTCGTAATCCAGAAGGCTGTCCTGCTGGCGCACGCCGTATTGGATCGCGTTGAACCATTTACCAGACTGGTTTGGTTTCGCGCCGTGGGTCAGGTGACCGCCTGCGTCAAGCGACATGCCAAGGATCGTATCGCCGGGCTGGAGGAGCGCTTGGAACACACCTTGGTTGGCCTGTGAGCCAGAGTTTGGCTGTACGTTGGCGTATTCACAGCCGAACAACTGCTTTGCGCGCTCGATGGCGAGGTTTTCGGCCACGTCCACATGCTCACAGCCACCGTAGTAGCGACGACCTGGGTAGCCTTCGGCGTATTTGTTGGTCATCACGCCGCCTTGGGCTTCCATGACGGCAGCAGAAACGATGTTCTCGGAGGCGATGAGTTCGATCTCATTGCGCTGACGGCCAAGCTCTGCGCGCATGGCTGCATGGATCTCCGGATCGCGGGTTTCGAGTTTTTCGACAAAGAAGCCAGAATCGCGCACGTTAGTTGTCATGGTGATATTTCCTTTGGTCACATGAATGGGCCTTTGCGCTGTCATATCCTAAGGGGCCAAAGGTCAAAAGTGCCAAAACGACGCGATTTGATGCGGACACGTCGCAGTTTGTTTCCGATAGACGCCTTGCGTTTCGCCACTGATCTTGGGACTAATACCTGACTGACAAAGGAACTTATCCCATGGCCCGTCCCAAAATCGCCTTTATGGCTAGCAATGCGACCCCAGCAAAGGCGGCCTTGGCGGAGTTGATTGCGGCCCATGGCAATGCGCCGCTGGACAAGGCGGATGTGATTGTGGCCTTGGGGGGTGACGGGTTTATGTTGCAGGCCTTGCATGCGACGCAGCATCTGAGTGCGCCAGTCTACGGGATGAACCGTGGCACGGTCGGATTCTTGATGAATGAATTTCACGCCGATGATTTGCCGCAGCGTCTGGATGAGGCCTTGGAAGAGGTGATCAATCCGCTCGCAATGACGGCGCTTTGCGTGGATGGGTCGATGTATGAGGCACTGGCGATCAATGAGGTCAGCTTGTTGCGTGCAGGTCCGCAAGCCGCGAAATTGCGGATCACCGTGGACGGCAAGCTGCGGATGAGTGAGCTGGTGTGCGATGGCGCGCTAGTGGCGACGCCTGCTGGGTCAACGGCCTATAACTTTTCCGCCCACGGTCCGATCCTGCCGATTGGCTCGGATGTTTTGGCGTTAACGGCAGTGGCTGCGTTTCGTCCGCGCCGTTGGCGTGGTGCGTTGTTGCCCAAGGCGGCAGTCGTGCGGTTTGATGTGATTGACCCTGCCAAGCGCCCTGTGATGGCCGACGCAGACGGGAAATCGGTACGCGATGTGGCCAGTGTCGAGATCCGCTCCGAGCCAGACGTGCAGCACCGCATTCTTTTTGATCCCGGGCATGGGCTGGAAGAGCGGCTGATCAGTGAGCAGTTTAACTGATCGCCGCTCTGTCTGATGTCTTAAATGCCCATTTTGTCGCGCAACGCGTAATACCAAGAGCCCATCATCGAGTAAGGCACGCGGAACATGCGCCCGCCCGGGAACGGATACCAAGGTACTTTTGCAAAGACGTCAAAGCGGGTTTTGTCGCCGTCCACGGCCTCCGCCAAGATGCGTCCGAAGGTGTGCGATCCTGTGACGCCGTGCCCTGAATAGCCGTGCGCGTAATAGGTGTTGTCGCCCAAGCGGCCCATTTGCGGCACGCGGCTGAATGACAGCGCAAAGTTGCCGCTCCATGCGTGGTCGATCTTGATGCCCTTGAGGCTTGGGTAGACCTTTTCCATCGCGGGGCGCAGTTTTGCCACAACGTCTGCGGGGTCGGTGCCGCCGTAAACCGTGCCGCCGCCGAAAATCAGGCGCTTGTCGCCAGACAGGCGGAAGTAGTCGAGGATGTAGCGCACGTCCTCAACACATTTGTCGGTGGGCAACAGGGCGCTGGCCTGTTCGTCGCCCAGTTGCACGGTGGCCATCATTTGAGTAGACACGGGCATGACGCGTGATGTCAGCGCGGGCACGACGTGACCAAGGTAGGCGTTCCCACAAAGGATCAGCGTGTTGCAGGTCATGGTGCCTTTGGCGGTTTTGACCACTGGCTTTGCGGCCTCAGTGTCACAATGCACGACGGGGGATTGCTCGTAGATCACGCCGCCGAGTTTCTCAAACGCGGCAGCCTCGCCCAAGCACAGGTTCAGCGGGTGCATGTGCCCGCCTGTGTGGTCGATCATGCCGCCTGCGTAGACGTCTGATCCAATGTGGTCGCGCAGCTCGGACTTGCTCAGCATATCTTGGTTATGGATGCCGTAGCCTGCCCAAAGCGAGCGGCGGGCCTCAAGCTCTTTCATATGCGCGTCGGTGAGACCTGTGAAGATGTTGCCCTCTTTGAGGTCGCACTGGATATCATAGGTTTTCACGCGCTCACGAATGATCTCTCCGCCTTCTTGCACGAGGCCTGCGACGAAGTTGGCCGTGTCTTGGCCGTAGCGCTTTTTGATGGTTTGTAGGCTGGCGTTGAGCCCGTTGACGATCTGCCCACCGTTCCGCCCCGATGCGCCCCAACCGACGCGCGCGCCTTCAATGATTGCGACTTTGTAGCCTTTTTCCGCCAAATGCAGCGCGGTCGAAAGTCCGCTATAGCCTGCGCCCACAACGCAGATATCAATCTGGTGATCACCTTGCAGGGCAGGGCGCTCTGGCGATGGGTTCGCACTTGCTGCGTAGTAGCTGCCTGTGTGTTGTGTGGTGCCGTTTATGGCGAATGTTTCGATAGCCAAGATATGCGCTCCGATATCTGAAATGGGGGGGCGTGCGGGCGATGCCGTTTGAAGCAGTCATGCCATGGGGCACATATCTTGCGCAAGTACCCTGCGTTAAAACGCAGGGCTACATTGTGGCGCTGGGAATGTTTTGATGTGCTCCAAAGTAGCCTGCGTTTTAACGCAGGCCACCTCAGGGCGGATAAGCGCAGCGGTTTTTGCGAGGAGGACCGCTGCGTTATGCATATTTATGCTCGGGAAAAGCAGCTTAGTCTTTCGCGTAACCCATCGGTTTAAGCGCCGCTTTGATTTCGTCCAAGATCGCGGGATCGTCGATGGTGGCGGGCATTTTGAACGCCGCACTATCGGCGATTTTGACCATGGTCGCGCGTAGGATTTTGCCCGAGCGGGTTTTGGGCAGGCGGTCCACGACGGCAACCAATTTGAACGCAGCCACAGGCCCGATCTGATCGCGGACCAGCTTGATGCATTCGGCCTTGATCTCGTCGTCGGTTTTCGTGGTGCCCCTGTTGGTGCAGACAAACCCCATCGGTAACTGGCCTTTCAGCTCGTCGGTCACGCCGATCACGGCGCATTCGGCGACGTCGGGATGGCCTGCGAGGACTTCTTCCATCGCACCCGTCGAGAGCCTGTGCCCTGCCACGTTAATCACGTCGTCGGTGCGCGCCATGATGTAGAGATAGCCGTCTTTGTCGATCAGCCCTGCATCCCCTGTTTCATAGTAGCCAGGGAAGGTGGTGAGGTAGGATTTCACAAACCGGTCTTCGGCGTTCCAGAGCGTCGGCAGCGTGCCCGGCGGCAGCGGCAGTTTGATCGCAATCGCGCCAAGCTCGCCTGCTTTCATCGGGTGGCCTGCTTCGTCAAGGATTTGCACATCGTATCCCGGCATCGCCACAGTGGGGGAGCCGATTTTGACAGGAAGCGCCTCGATCCCCGCAGGGTTGCCCGCGATGGTGTAGCCTGTTTCTGTCTGCCACCAATGGTCGTAGACAGGCACGCCCATGATGTCTTGCGCCCAAATGATTGTATCAGGGTCGGCGCGTTCGCCAGCAAGGTAAAGCGCGCGCAGGCAGGAGATATCGTATTTCTTGATCTCAAGGCCCTTGGGGTCTTCGCGTTTGATCGCGCGGAAGGCGGTGGGGGCCGTAAAGAACGAGCGCACATTGTGCTCTTCGATGACCCGCCAGAAGGTGCCCGCGTCAGGCGTGCCAATCGGCTTGCCCTCGAAGACGACCGTGGTGATGCCTGCGATCAAAGGACCGTAGCAAATGTAGGAATGCCCCACGACCCAGCCCACGTCGGATGCGGCCCAGAACACTTCGCCTTGGTTCACGTTATAGATGGATTTCATCGTCCAGTTCAGCGCCACGAGGTGACCCGCTGTTGGACGCACGACGCCCTTGGGCGCACCCGTGGTGCCAGAGGTATACAGGATATAGGCGGGGTGATCGCCCGACACGGGGATGCACGGGGCAGGGGCCACGCCCTTTTGCACGTCGTGCCAGTCGAAATCACGACCGTCTATCATGTCGCAGGTATGCTGCTCGCGCTGCAAAACGATGGTGAAATCCGGCTTGTGCTTGGACTGTTCAATCGCGCCGTCGATCAGGGGCTTATAAGCGACGATGCGGTTTGGCTCTAACCCGCAGGAGGCGGCGATGATAGCCTTTGGTGTCGCGTCGTCGATCCGCACGGCAAGTTCATGAGCGGCAAAACCGCCGAACACCACAGAATGCACCGCACCGATACGCGCACAGGCGAGCATGGCGACAAGGGCTTCTGTGACCATCGGCATGTAGATGATAACGCGGTCGCCTGCGACGATGCCTTTGGCCTGCAATGCGCCCGCGAGGGATGCGGTCTGAACCTGCAGCTCGGCAAAACTGGTTTTGGATTTATTGCCTGTGATTGGGCTGTCGTAGATGATTGCGGTTTGATCGCCGCGCCCTGCCTCAACATGGCGGTCCACAGCGTTATAGCAAGCGTTGACTTGGGCGTCTTTGTACCACTCGTAAAGGGGTGCGTTTTCAGCGTGAAGCGCCTTTGACGGCGGCTTGTCCCAAGAGATCGCTTTGGCCTGTTCCATCCAGAAACCCTCTGGATCGTCCTGCCAGCTTTTGTAAACCTCTGCGTAGCCCATGTCTCATCCTCCCAAATGACTGTTAGCAAAGGTGTAAGCAGCAGTTTCGCATCGGGCAAGCGAGGTTGCGGCGCTAACAGAAAATGGGTGTTAATTTATTGACAGAATTATTTCTCACGACGAGACCTGAGCCTCAACTACGCCAATCGGCGAGACATTTTTGAGCGAAAATGATAGTCCGAGCGTAATTAAATGTCCAATTCGGAAGTCTCCGCGCAATAATTGAAAATATCAGTTGCTTTTATATAAGGTAAGCGTAGGGCTGCACTTACAGGACGACACTTTGCCGCCTCTGCATCGTTTGGAGAACGCTTCATGGACAAACACGGAAAACCCCTCAAGAAAAAACGGCAGCCTTCGCCGCCACCCGCAATGGCGGTCACTCCTGTGAAGGCCCCGACTAAGAAATAGACCAAGTCTGAAATTGTCGGATTTCATTTTTGGAAAGGAAGAAACGAGGTAGCCCAAGCTGCCTCGTTTTTTTTATGACTTAGCCGTAGTGCGCCACAGGCGTGCCAGCGATTGCCGACATATTGAGTAAGCCGCGTGGTGTGATGGATGGGGTCACGATATGCGCGCGGTTGCCCATGCCCATCAGGATCGGGCCAACTTCAAGACCGCCACCCTTCATTTTCAAGATGTTACGCACGCCAGAGGCCGCATCTGTATTGGCAAACACCAGCACGTTTGCGGGGCCGGGCAGATGGGCATTGGGGAAAATGCGGTTGCGCAATTCCACGTCGAGAGCGGCATCAATATGCATTTCGCCCTCGTAATCAAAGTCGCGCGGCTGGCTATCGAGGATCGCCATCGCGGCCCGCATGCGGCGACCCGTGTCGCAATCGAGGTTGCCAAACTGGCTATGGGAGCAGAGCGCGATTTTTGGCGTGACGCCAAAGCGGCGGACGTGCCTTGCGGCCCCAATCACGGTTTCGGCGATTTGTTCTGGCGTTGGCTCTGGGTGCACTTGGGTGTCGGCCACAAAAAGCGGCCCGTCTTCGAGAATCATCAGCGACAGAGCCGCGATGGGGTGAAGTTCTTCGGTGCCCAAGATCTGCGTGACATAGTTGAGGTGCCACAGGAACTGTCCAAAGGTGCCACAAATCAGGCTGTCGGCCTCGCCACGGGCGACCATGACCGCGCCAATCGCAGTGGTATTGGTGCGCATCACAGCCTTCGCCAAATCGGGGGTCACGCCCTTGCGGGCCATTATGTCGTGGTAGGTGTTCCAATAGTCATAGTAGCGCGGATCGTTTTCGGGGTTCACGATCTGGAAGTCCACGAGCGGACGGATTTTCAGGCCTGCCTTCTCGCAGCGCCGCTCGATGACCTCTGGGCGGCCAATCAGGATCGGCTTGTCGGTGGTTTCTTCCATGATTGCTTGGGCGGCTCGCAACACGCGCTCGTCCTCACCTTCGGCAAAGACGATGCTGCGCTCGGCGGTGCGGGCGGCGTCGAAAACGGGGCGCATTATCATCGCGGATTTGAACACAGAGCCGTCGAGACCTTTCTTATAGGCCTCCATATCCGCAATCGGGCGCTTGGCGATGCCTGTTGCAATTGCAGCGCGGGCCACGGCGGAGGCCACAACCCCCATCAGACGCGGATCGAACGGTTTTGGGATCAGGTAATCGGCACCAAAGGTCAGCTTTTCGCCAGTATAGGCAGCGGCGGCCTCGGCGCTTGTGGTCATGCGGGCCAGTTCGGCGATGCCCTCAACGCAGGCAATTTTCATCTCGTCGTTGATGTCTGTCGCCCCCACATCGAGCGCCCCACGGAAGATGAACGGGAAGCAAAGCACGTTGTTCACTTGGTTCGGGAAGTCAGAGCGGCCTGTCGCGATAATCGCCTTGGGGTTCACGCCGCGTGCGACCTCAGGATCAATCTCGGGGTTGGGGTTGGCGAGTGCAAAAATGATCGGCACATCGGCCATTTTCGCGACCATTTCGGGTTTGAGCACACCGGGGCCAGAGAGACCAAGGAAGAGGTCAGCACCATCAATCACATCGCCCAGCGTGGCAGCGGTCGTGCCTTGCGCATATTCGGCTTTCTGCGGTGTCATGTCCTTTTCGCGGCCATTATAGACCAGACCCTCAATATCACATAACCACACATTTTCACGCTTAACGCCCAGCTTAAGCAACATATTGAGACAAGCGATGCCCGCAGCACCCCCACCCGTCGAGACGATTTTGATGTCTTCAAACTTTTTGCCAGCAACACGCAGCGCGTTCGTGGCCGCAGCGCCAACAACAATCGCGGTGCCGTGCTGGTCGTCGTGGAAGACGGGGATATTCATCCGCTCGCGGCAAATTTTCTCGACGATAAAGCAGTCAGGCGCTTTGATATCTTCAAGGTTGATCGCGCCGAAGGTAGGCTCTAACGAACAGACGATTTCAGCGAGCTTCACAGGGTCGGCCTCGTTCAATTCGATATCAAAGCAGTCGATATTGGCGAATTTTTTGAACAGAACGGCCTTGCCCTCCATCACGGGTTTGGAGGCCAGTGCGCCGATGTTACCGAGGCCCAAAACAGCCGTGCCATTGGTCACAACACCCACAAGATTGCCGCGAATGGTATAGTCGCGGGCGGTGTCAGGGTCGGCTTTGATCTCAAGGCAGGCCTCGGCCACACCGGGGGAATAGGCACGGGACAGGTCGCGGCCATTGGCGAGTGGCTTGGTTGCGCGGATTTCTAGCTTACCGGGTTTGGGAAACTGGTGGTAATCAAGCGCCGCCTGACGTGCGCGATCTTTGGTGTTATCATCCATTTTTAATCTCCCGATAAATGTAGTTTAATATTAAACTACTTTGCTGTACCTGCGGCAAGCTGTTGTAGAGCAATATGCATGGTTTGATGGCGCTTGCAAATTTATCTGCGACATTACACTTTCTTGAAATGACAGATAATCAAGAAATTCGCGCCGAAGTGCGCCTTGCCACCACCGATCTGCGCGCCGACCTTGGGTTTTTCACCAAAGTCTTAAAAATGCGTATGGATTCGATTTATCCCGCTGATGACCCTTCGGTTGCTGTATTCTCTGGCCATGGTCTGCGGGTGCGTTTGCAGACCGAAGGGGGGGCAGGGCATTTGGCGATCCTGACGGACGACCCTGATTTTGCGAATGGTGATAAGGCTTTAACTTCCCCCGGTGGCACGACAGTCACCGTGGATGCGCTTAACCCGCCGATTATCATGCCCGAGACCGATCACGCTTTTGTTGTGCGTCGTTTGGCCGATCAAGCCCCTTGGGTCATTGGCCGCGCGGGCATGCATTACCGCGATTTGATCCCGTCTCGCCTTGGCGGGTCGATCATCGCGAGCCATATTCGTATCCCCGACGGTGGTCCCGTGCCTGATATGGTGCATTTCCACCGTGTCGGATTTCAACTGATCTATTGCTATCGCGGCTGGGTCGATGTGGTTTACGAGGATCAGGGCGAGCCGATCCGTCTGACCGCTGGCGATTGTTTCATCCAACCGCCTGAAATCCGTCACCGCGTGCTCGTGGCCTCTGACGGAATCGAAGTGATTGAGGTCGGGGTGCCTGCCGAACACGTCACCGAAATCGACCATGAGATGACGCTGCCGACCCCGCACCTGCGCCCAGATCGCGAATGGCAGGGTCAGAGGTTTGTGCATAACGTGGCGTCCGGTGCCACCTTTAAACCGTTTCGCCTCAAAGGGTTCCAAGCGCGTGACACGACGATTGCCAAGAACACCAAGGGGGTTGCTGGCGTGCAAGTGGTGGAGCGCGGGCACGGTGATCCTGTTTGGTCCAAACATGACGCCGACATCCATTTCACCTTTGTTTTAGAGGGCGAAATGACGTTGGAAGGCGAGGGCAAGGAGCCATATCGCCTGACTGCGGGCGACGCCTTTGTGATCCCGCCGCAGATGATGACGCGCTATAGTGACCCGAGTGACAACATCGCATTGCTCGAAGTCTCGCTGCCGGGACTGTTTGCGACGCTCTCCTGACTTGCAAAGCTCTGACCAAACGGTCAAACTTGGGGTCAATTCAGGAGCTGCCCTATGACCTTGCTAGATACTGCGCGCGCCGTGCGCGAAAACGCCCATGCCCCCTATTCAAAATTCAAGGTGGGGGCAGCTTTGCGGTCAACGTCTGGTGCGGTTTACGCGGGCTGTAATGTTGAAAACGTGGCCTATCCCGAAGGCACCTGTGCCGAGGCGGGTGCGATCGCGGCCATGATTGCAGGCGGCGACAAGCGGATCGCCGAAATCGCGGTGATCGCTGACAGCCCGCAACCAGTGAGCCCCTGTGGCGGTTGTCGCCAAAAGATCGCAGAATTCGCAGACGGGGATGTGGTTGTGACGTTGCACACAACCGATGGTGCGGTACTGCAAACCACCGTTTTCGCATTGCTACCAGGTGTATTCGACGCCGACTATATGAGCCGCGTTTAACCCATGGATGCGCGCGCAATCATCGCTAAAATCAGGCGCAAAGACACGCCAGGCGACGCCGAACTTACATGGTTTACCAATGGCTTGGCGACGGGTTTGGTGTCTGACGCGCAGGCGGGTGCCTTTGCGATGGCGGTCTGTTTGAACGGGCTTTCGGACGCGGGCCGCATCGCGCTGACCAAGGGGATGCGCGACAGCGGCAAGGTGATGAAATGGGATTTTGACGGGCCTGTTTTAGATAAACATTCGACGGGTGGCGTAGGTGATCCTGTGTCGCTTATTCTCGCCCCTGCGCTTGCTGCCTGTGGCGTTTTTGTGCCGATGATTTCGGGGCGGGGCCTTGGGCATACGGGCGGCACATTGGACAAACTGGAGGCCATTCTAGGGGTCTCGACCGATGTTTCTGCCGTCAAACTCAAACAGATTTTACGCAAAACGGGCTGTGCGATTGTTGGTGCGACGGGGACGATTGCACCCGCGGATAAGCGGCTTTATGCGATCCGTGATGTGACGGGGACGGTTGAGAGCGTTGACCTGATCACCGCCTCGATCCTGTCAAAAAAACTAGCCGCGGGACTGCAAGGTTTGGTCCTCGACGTGAAGGTGGGCTCTGGCGCGTTTATGAAATCCGAGGCCGAGGCTGTCGCATTGGCCCGTGCTTTGGTGGATGTGGCAAACGGGGCGGGCTGCCCGACGGCGGCCCTTATCACCGACATGGATGAACCGCTGGCCCCTGCGCTTGGCAACGCTGTCGAGGTTGGCGTTTGCATGGAGGTTTTGAGTGGCAATAGGCTGGCCGCGCCACGCCTTCACGATCTGACCGTGGCGCTAGGTGCACGGCTTTTGGCGCTGCATGGCGAGGCCGAAAGCGCGGCGGAAAAGAAGCTGAAAGACGCGATTTCATCGGGTCGCGCAATGACCCATTTCAGCGAGATGATCGCCCTGATGGGAGGTCCGCCAGATATGGCCGACGACTGGCGCACGCATTTGCCGAAGGCTCGCGTCATTGGTGATGTCGCGGCACCTGAAGCAGGTTACATTTCGGCGATTGACGGTGAGGCATTGGGGCTTGTCGTGGTTGGTCTTGGTGGTGGGCGCAGGGTCGAGAGCGATAGGATAAATCCTGCCGTGGGGCTGACAGATGTGGTCTCTTTGGGGGCAAAAATTGCACAAAACCAACCTTTGTGCACTATTCACGCTGCCAGCGATGAGGCCGCAGAAGAGGCGGCACAAGCGATTTTGCAAGCGATAACCATCGGTAAAAAACCCGATATTCAACCGCTCATTCGCGAGAGGATTTCCTGAAAATGGCACGCGCATTCCTGATTGTGATCGACAGCGTGGGCATTGGCGGCGCGCCTGACGCGGACCGCTTTTTCAACGGCGATACCCCTGACACAGGCGCCAATACCGCCGGTCATATTGCGCATGAAATGGCCGCAAATGGCGTGCCTTTACAGGTCGGTACGCTTGACGCTCTTGGACTTGGTGCGGCGGTTAAACTGGCCTCTGGAATGGAGGCTGCGGGCTTGGATGCTATTCCAACGGGCGCATGGGGTGCCGCGACTGAGGTTTCTAACGGCAAGGATACCCCTTCGGGCCACTGGGAACTCGCGGGCGTGCCTGTGCCGTGGGAATGGCACGTTTTCCCAAAAACAATTCCTGCCTTTCCGCCCGAAATCACGGCGCTGATTTGCAAGGCGGCAGGGACGGATGGCATCCTCGCGAACCGCCACGCGTCTGGGACCGAAGTGATCGATACGGAAGGCCCTGCGCATATGAAAACGGGCTGGCCGATTTGCTATACTTCGGTGGATTCCGTGTTGCAGATTGCCGCGCATGAGGAGGTTTTCGGGCGTGAGCGCCTGTTGAAACTCTGCGAAGACATTGCCCCGACACTGCATGCGCTAAAGCTTGGGCGCGTGATTGCGCGGCCCTTTATTGGCGACGCAGAAAGCGGATTTCAACGTACGGAATACCGTAAGGATTTCGCGATTGCACCGCCCGCCGAGACTATATGCGACGCGGTACATAAGGCGGGAAATCCCGTCTATGCGGTTGGAAAGATTGGCGATATATTCTCAATGCGGGGCATTGATGTGGTGCGCAAGGGGCGGGACGTCAAGCTGATGACCCACCTCAATGATCTGGTGGATGAAGCCGAGGATGGCGCGTTCATCTTCGTCAATTTCGTCGAGTTTGATAGCGAATATGGCCATAGGCGTGACGTGGCAGGCTACGCCAAACACCTTGAATGGTTTAACGTTGAACTATCTCGCATCCTGCCGCGACTGATGGAAGGTGACTTGGTGATTGTGACGGCTGACCACGGCAATGATCCGACGTGGATCGGCACTGATCACACGCGCGAACGCGTGCCTGTTTTGGTGCATGGCATCGGCACGAAAGATCTGGGGCTGTTGGCCTTTGCGGACGTTGGCGCATCCGTCGCGGACCATCTGAATGTTCCCTATTCTGGCAAAGGACGCAGTTTTCTATGAGCTTTCAATCCATCCCAAAAGTCGAGTTGCACCTGCATTTGGAAGGGGCGGCACCGCCTAAGTTTATCGCCGGTCTGGCGCGGGAAAAGAACATCGATATCTCGAAGATATTTGATGAGAAGGGCAATTATGCCTACCAAGGATTTGCCGAATTTCTGAATACTTACGAGGCGGCGTGCCAACCTTTGAAGACCCCTCAAGATTTCTACCGCTTGACACTTGCTGTGTTGGAAGAGACCGCAAAGCACGGCGTTGTTTACGCGGAAACCTTTGTTTCGCCTGACTTTTGTGGTGGCGGCGATGTGACGCTATGGCGCGAATATCTGGCCGCGATGCAAGAGGCGGCAAACGAGGCCGAGCGCGATTTTGGCATCACGTTGAGGGGCATTATTACCGCGATCCGCCATTTTGGACCAGAGCAGGCCAAGACTGCCGCCAAATGTGCCGCCGAAACCTACGGCGATTTTGTCGTAGGGTTTGGGATGGCTGGCGCCGAGATGGAAGGGCGGCCAACGGACTTTGCCTATAGCTTTGATATGGCGCGCGAGGCGGGATTGCCGTTGACGTGTCACGCAGGCGAATGGGGCGGGCCGGATATGGTTGCCGACACGATCCGCGATTTGGGGGTGAACCGTATTGGCCACGGCATCAACGCGATCCAAGACCCGAAATTGCTGTCTGAGATTGCTGAGAAGGGTGTGGTGTTAGAGGTTTGCCCCGGATCAAACGTCGTTTTGGGCGCGGTTAAGGATTGGGCCTCCCATCCGATCCAGAAATTACGCGACGCAGGCGTCGCCGTGACCGTGTCCACCGACGATCCGCCGTTTTTCCACACCACAATGACCTATGAGTTCGAGATGCTGGCCAAGACATTTGGTTGGGACGAAAAGGACTTTGCGGAGGTTAACCAAACCGCCCTCAAAGCCGCCTATTGCGACGAGGCCACCCGTGCCAAAATCGCCAAATTACTGGAGCCTGCCCAATGACTGACCACCTGACCCATGTGACCCACCCGCTGGTACAGCATAAGCTGACGCTGATGCGCGATAAGAATACGTCGACGGGCCAGTTCCGCCAATTGTTGCGCGAGATTAGTCAGTTACTGGCCTATGAGGTGACGCGCGGCCTGCCGATGACGACCCGTTCCATCGAGACCCCGATGCAGCAAATGGACGCCCCTGTGATTGACGGGAAAAAGCTGGCGCTGGTGTCGATCTTGCGGGCGGGCAACGGGCTTTTGGACGGTATTCTAGAGTTGATCCCATCGGCCCGTGTTGGGTTTGTCGGGCTTTACCGTGACGAGGAAACGTTACAGCCAGTGCAATATTACTTTAAGGTGCCCACTGAACTGGAGGACCGCCTTGTGATCGCCGTGGACCCGATGTTGGCGACGGGCAACTCGTCAGTGGCAGCGATTAATCTGCTGAAAAAAGCAGGTGCCAAGAATATTCGCTTCGTGTGCCTACTTGCCGCTCCCGAGGGAATTGCGCGGATGAAAGAGGCCCACCCAGATGTGCCAATCGTCACCGCAGCAGTGGATAGCCACCTCAATGACCATGGATATATTGTTCCTGGGCTAGGGGATGCGGGTGATCGTATGTTTGGCACTAAATAAGGGCCGAAATTAACGTATTTTCCGAACAATCCCTCTCCAAAATGGGGATTGTTCGGCATCTTTCCACTATATCTAGTGGCGTGGCAAATAGCTTATCGAAATCTAATGAGCGCGGCTGCGATTTTTTTCAGCCTGACTGGACAAAGTGCATTTGCGCAAACCAGCGGTGTTCCTGCCGAATTTCCGCCATCATCCTTTTCGGGCAATCAATTTGTCGATAGCAATGGCTGTGCGTTTATTCGTGCAGGTATCGGCGGAAACGTGAATTGGGTGCCGCGCGTGAATAGACGCCGTGTCCAGCTTTGTAACTTTCAACCAACATTTGCGGCTGCTGCGCCAGAGGCCTCCGCGCCAGTCGTCGCGGCTGCAACGCCAGCGCCAACCCCAGCGGTAACCCCAGCGCCCGCGCCGACCCCGCGCCGCGATGTCGGTCCGCCAATCCGCACTGTCGCGTCAACGATCCGCGCACCAAGCATTGTGCAGATACCAACTGCCTCCACGGCCACTGCGCGTTCGCCCCGCATCATCACGCCAACGGTTGCACCTGCGCCGCAGGTTGCCGCCGCACCAAACTTGCACCGCGCATCGTTCTGTGTCGGCAAAACAGGGCCGCAACCTGGCTACGTCAGCAATCTTACAGGCAAGACAATTGGCTGCGGCGGCAAGCCAGCGCCTGTCGCACAAGTGGCCCAAGCCGCAGCAGCGCCAGCCCGCCAGACACGCGACGCGTTCTGCGTTGGTCGCACTGGCCCGCAGGCCGGTTTTGTCAGCAGCTTGACAGGCGAGACCATCGATTGTGGCGGTCAGGTCGCTGCAACGCCAGCAATGCAAGCAACGCCGAGATATACAATGGCGCAGATTTGCGCGGATATGCGTGCGACTGGGCGTCAATATACGAACGCAGCCACAGGTTTACTTGTACGCTGTGGCCCGCAAACGCAGGCGATCACGAACGGTGCGATTGCAGGGGCTGCCGTGCCAAGCTCACCTTCCGTGCCAAGCGTAACACCACGCGCGGTTGCATCTGCAACTTGCCCTGTCGCAATATTGGCCGTGGATGGCCACGCTGTGCGCTGCGGCCCGCAAACGCAGCCGATTTCGACACAAGTGAGCCGTGCGCAAAGTGCGCCTGCCAAAGGCAATTTGTTCGGCTTCTTCAAAGAACCAGTTGTTCCGGCATCCAACCCTGCGGGCCGATCGTCACGTGAGGTTGTGAAGCCGCCGCGTGGCTATACGCGCGTCTGGGATGATGGCCGTCACAATCCTAACCGTGGCTTGCCGCAAGCAAAAGCAACCGCGCCAGCCCCTGAGGCCCGCGTCTCAAGCCGGAGCGTGACCCCAACAGCTGCGCTATCCCATCGTTACGTGCAGGTTGGTACGTTTGCCGATGCAGGGCGTGCGCAAAGCATTGGCCAGCGGTTCATGAGCATGGGCTTGCCTGTCGGTCTGGCGACCAAAGCAAGCGGCGGCGGGTCGTATCAGGTTGTGGTTCTGGGGCCGTTTTCATCCTCGGCTGATCTTAACCGTGGTTTGCAAGCAGCACGCGGCGCGGGCTTTGGCGACGCATACGCGCGCAACTAAACAGTTCTCCCGGGAAAAGGCCCTGCATGGTTACGCGGGGCTTTTTCTTGGCTAGCCGTTGCAAATGCCTTGTAGCCGGACCCAATCCCCATCGCTGAGAATTTCAGGCTCATCGCGTTCTGCGTAGGGATCGTTTTGAATAAGCGTTTTTGTACGTTGCCCCGTTTCGTCGCGGGCCATAGCAAACGGCCCCGTCGGGATTTGGGCTAACTTAAAAGCAGCGACCAAGGATTTATCCTTGGGGAAGTGCGGTTCGCTTTCAGTGATTTCGCGAGCATAGTCCACAAGGCTTTCGGGCGGCAGATCACCTGTTGTCAAAAGGCCAACGGTCTTGCCAATGCCCGCTGATTTCAGCACGGCCGCAAGCGGATCAATCTCGGAACGACCCAGTGCAGCAGCCACGATGTAGCCTGCCGGGACAGCGGGGTCTTGCGCGTTCTCAATAATGCGGCGGTCGATCAAAACGATCCCACCCGGAAGCGCCAAAGCACCCTGCGCCAGTTGTGGCAGCACGACAACTTGGCCTTCAGCCTCACGCCCTAGCAGCCGTGTGCGCAGGGTTTCCAGCGCAGCAATACCATTTTCATTGCGGCACCGTGGCCCTGTCAGGCGTTGCACTTGCCCCAGCAAAATAGCACCAATTTCCGTGCGCTTTGACAATGGTACCACGGCCATTGTTTGTTGCATTAGCGCATTTGGCAGCCAGAAAATCGCAAGCGCCGCTGTGCCTGCCACAAACCCAATGGTCATGATGTGGCGCAGTTTCCCCGGTTTTGGGCGCGTCTTGGTGATGGATTTGCCGACCTTCTCAATTGCATTGATCATGGTCTCGTCGTCCAGTTCAAGGGTCTCGTCGTCATCAATGCTGGGCCCGAAAACCGCAGGCAGTTTACCCGGATTGCAGCGGGTGATTGCGGCCAGTGACCAATGTGTCAGAGGACGACCCGCACCATCGGTAATCACCAGCGTTGCATTGCCAAAGTTCACGATAACGTCCCGACGCTGCGCATCCGCATTGGCGCGCCAAAGCCCGCTGCTTTCTAACCGTTCATATTCACGGAGTGCCGTCATGTGCCTGCTTTTGTTACTTATCCGCAGTCTAACGTTTATTTTCCGCTTTGGGTAGTGACGTTAAAGCGCTTTGGCGAGGACCCGCAATTCGAACTTTTGGATTTTGCCCGTCGAGGTTTTGGGCAGCTCCACAAACAGCACCTGTTTGGGGCATTTGAAGCCCGCAAGTTTGGTGCGCATAAAGGCGATGATCTCGGCCTCGTCACCCATGGCACCCTCTTTGAGTTCCACAAAGGCGCAGGGCACTTCGCCCCATTTCTCATCTGCTTTGGCGACCACGGCACACAGGCTCACGCAGGGGTGGCTCATCAACGCGCTTTCGACCTCGACCGAACTGATGTTCTCGCCGCCAGAAATAATGATATCTTTGAGGCGGTCCGAGATTTGCATGTAGCCGTTGGGGTGCTGGATCGCGAGATCTTCAGAGTGGAAGTAGCCGCCAGCAAAAGCCTTTTTGGTGGCCGCAGGGTTGCGGTAATATCCCTTCATAACGCTATTGCCACGGATGACAATCTCGCCTTGGGTGGCAGCGTCAAAGGCCACTTGCGCCATGTCCGTATCTTTCACGGTCACATCTTCCATCATCGGGAAAGCGACACCTTGGCGGGCCATGATCGCCGCTTGGTCTTCTTCGGGCAGGGCATCCCATGCCTTATCCCAAACGCATTCGGTCACATGGCCGTAGGTTTCGGTCAGCCCGTAAACTTGCGTAATGTTGAACCCCAGCTTGCTTACCGCCGCCAAGGTCGCGGGGGCAGGGGGTGCGCCTGCGGTGAACACTTCGACAGTGTGGTCGAACTGGCGACGATCCGTTGCCTTCGCGTTCACAATCAGGTTCAGCACAATCGGCGCGCCGCCAAAATGCGTGACCCCATGATCGCCAATCGCGTCATAGATCGCCTTTGCCGTAATATCGCGGCAGCAGACAACGGTCCCGCCCAGTGCAGGCATCATCCATGTGTGGTTCCAGCCGTTACAATGGAAAAGCGGCACAATTTGCAGGTAGGTGATGAACAGGGGCAGCTGCCACGAAATCGGCGTGCCCATGGTCATTAGGTAGGCACCACGATGGTGGTAGACCACGCCTTTGGGCCGCCCCGTCGTGCCAGAAGTATAGTTGAGCGCAAGGCTTTCCCACTCGTCCTGCGGCATGATCCATGCGAAATCAGCGTCGCCTGTGCTGAGGAAATCTTCGTAAGTTGTGCGCGTGCCAGTGGCCACATACCCTGCGACCGCATCAGGCACCTCGATGATCAACGGGGCAGGCCCCTCCATTGCGAGCACCGCCGCCTCGACTATGGGTAAGAATTGCGTATCAACCAGCACGGCCTTTGCGCCGCCATGGTCAAAAATATAGGCCACCGTATCGACATCAAGCCGCGTGTTGATTGTATTTAAGACCGCACCACAGGCGGGCACACCAAAGGCGGCCTCGGATTGCGCGGGAATATTGGGCAGAACGGTCGCGACCACATCACCAGACACAATGCCCGCCTTGGTCAAGGCCGAGGCCAGACGCGATACCCGCGCATGATACGCGGTATAGGTCAGGCGTGTGTCACCATAGATCAACGCAATGCGATCGGCAAAGACTGTGCGGGCACGGTTCAGGTGCGAAAGCGGGGTCAGCGGTACATAATTGGCCGCGCATTTGTCCAAGCCAGTCTCGTCAGCCATCCATCCCATGTGCATTCCCTCCCAGTTCTGCTTGCCTGCTGACCCTAGGATATGTCAGACATTTAAATCAATGGGTAATTGCACCCTGAGTAGGACCTCACATGACCGCAACGATACAACCTACACGCGCCGCTTTGCTGATCCTTGCTGGCATGGCTGTCCTTGGATTTGCTGATAATCTTGTGCGGCATATCTCGGGGGTCAGTTCGCTTTGGCAGTTTCATATGATCCGAGGCGGAATGGTTGTGCTTGTGCTTTCGCTAGCCTCGCTCTTTGGGGCGGGGGCATTATGGCCGCGAAAGCCCAAAGCTGTGCTTGCCCGCAGCGCATTCACCGCAGGGTCCATGCTGATTTACTTTGGGTGTATCGCCCTTTTGCCCATCGGGGTTGTCGTCGCAGGGCTATTTACCGCGCCACTGTTTGTGCTGATCATCTCGGTCCTGTTCCAAGGCAAAACCGTGGGTTGGGTGCGGTGGCTTTCTGTCGCTTTAGGCTTCACAGGGGCGCTCTTGGTGATCCGCCCCGATCCAAATGCGCTGAACCTCGTGGCCTTTTTGCCAATTGGCGCAGGCCTTCTCTATGCGATCGGGGCAATTGCGACGCGGGCTTGGTGCGAGGATGAAGACACGCTGACACTCTCGGTCTGGTTCTTTGGGCTGCTCGCCATTTTCGGCCTGATCGGCGTGCTGGTCTTGCCCTCCGAAGGGACTGGCGCGGCTGGCTTTCCGCTGCGCGGGTGGATGCCGCTGACTGGTGACATGCTGCGTTGGTATGTTGCGCTGGCGATTGGCGCACTGATTGGGATCATTTGCGTCTTTAAGGCCTACCAAATCGGAGAGGCGTCTTATGTTGCGATTTTCGAATATTCGTTGTTGGTTTTCGCCAGCTTCTGGGAGTGGAAGCTTTGGGACCAAAGGGTGCCGCCTTTGGGGCTTTTGGGCATGGCGCTGATCATTGGCGCAGGGTCTATGATCGCCATCAGGACGGCCGAATGATCATTTCAAAGGGGCGCAACTATATTTTTGCGCATATCCCCAAAACGGGCGGAACAGCGATGGCCACCGCGCTGGAAACCCGTGCGATGAAAGACGACATCCTGATCGGCGACACACCCAAGGCGCAAAAACGCAAAGGTAAACTTAAGGGACTGACAGCTAAGGGGCGTATCTGGAAACACAGCACAGTGGATGACATGCAAGGGATTGTAGACCCCGCTGGCATGTTCGTTTTTACGCTTGTGCGCAACCCTTGGGACCGGATGGTGAGCTACTATGCGTGGCTGCAAGCGCAAAGCTTTTCACACCCCGCGGTAGGGCTCGCGCAATCGCTGCCATTCAGCGACTTTCTCAATCACCCCATGACGCAATCGGCTGTCGCGGCAACGCCCTATCGGTCCTATGTGACACAGGGTGCGCATTACTTTCGGCTTGAGCATTTGGCGCAAGATTTGGCGCCCCTTTGGCAATATTTGGGTTTCGCGATCCCCGTCGAGCAGATCAATAAATCCGCGCGATTGGCCGACTGGCGGCCCTATTATTCACCGCCCGACGCAGAGCTTGTCGCCAAACTCTGCGCTGAAGATATTGCTCGCTCAGATTACAAATTTGACCCGCAATAGATCACTAATCTGCAAGAATAGTCAGGTTTCCATTCGCATCGTTGCCCGCATTCGAAATCATAATGCCAAGCTTGTCTGGACCACCGTTGAGCAGGTCATAGCCGTAAAATTCACCATCCGTCGCCTAGCCAAATGATGTGCCGTCAACGGCGGTTCCGTTGTGTGTGATCGTCAAGGTGCCGCCCGATAAGTCATTGCCCGTAAGGGTCATGCCGTTCAGCGTGACCGTTTCGGTAACGCCGCCAATCGTGTTGCGCGTCGTGGCATTCACAAGGCCAGTGCCAAAGCTCGCCGAGACCGTTGCGGGGGCGCCATTCCAGGCGACGCCGTTTGTGTCCCCCATTGTCTCACCTGTGAATGTGGCCGTCACTGAGGATGGCATGTCGGATATGTCCGTGCCCATCCCAATAAAGCCCCACATAAAGACAGAGAACCCGCCGCCTGATTGGACCTGACCAAACGGCTGCACGTAATCGTATCTTCCTGTCAAATTGGCGTTGCCAAGGGTGCCTTGGTTGATTGCGGACGACGTTCTATTGTCATCAACCAATTGACCATTCGCATCGACGCCATTTGAATCTATGAGAATTCCATTCAGGTTTATTGCCCCGGAGTTGTGACTAAGCATTCCACTGGCATCATTGACCCTATGAATGGGCACAGGTTGATCGCAGGAGCCGTCCCAGTGAACGTTAAGTAAGTTGCATTTGAGGTCGCGGAGATGGACGTCGGAGAGCCACTGCAAGCTGATACAGCAACAAGAGACACAGCGGCTAGGGCTCCAGACATGGGTCTGAAAGCAGGCATTTTATTCTCCAATGAAGGGGGTGAAACGAGACTCAGGTTTAGTCGCCCCAGTCTATTGGTTCTAAGCCGCCTTAGCCTCGAACAAAAAATGGGCGCAAGCCCTGCGACCCGCGCCCATTTTCCAACGAAAAATGGATTACGCCGCTTTGGCGTCCTGACCAAAGCGCCCATAGAGCGATTGTCCCTTGTCACTCATCTCACGCAATAACGCAGGGGTGGCAAAACGCGGGCCATACATCTCTGTCAACTCATCACATCGCTCGGCCGCATAGGGTGTGCCGATGATATCAAGCCAGCTAAACGGGCCACCCGACCACGGCGCAAAGCCCCAGCCAAGGATCGCACCCACGTCACCTTCGCGGATATCTTCCAACACGCCTTCTTCCAAGGCACGGACTGCCTCAAGCACTTGCGAGAACATCAAACGATGCTGCACAAGGTGCAAATCTGGCTGTTCTTCGGCCAAAGGATAACGCGCGCTCAGCCCTTCCCAAAGACCCTGACGCTTGCCCTTTTCGTCGTAATTATAGAAACCAGCATTCGCCTTGCGACCAAGGCGGCCCTCATCGGCCATCCAGAAAATCAGCTCGTCGGCACTATCGTCATAGGCATCGCCCATGGCAATCTTGGTGGCCTTGGCGATCTTGACACCCAGATCAATCGAGGTCTCGTCAGTCAATTGCAGTGGGCCTAGCGGCATGCCCAAAAGCTTAGCAGCATTCTCGATCAGGGCAGGGGCGACGCCCTCTTGCAGCATGCGCACGCCTTCATTAACGTAAGGCAGAATGCAACGGTTGGCATAAAAGAACCGCTCGTCATTCACAACAATCGGCGTTTTCTTGATCTGGCGCACAAAGTCGAGCGCTTTAGCCACAGCCAGATCGCCCGTCTGCTTGCCCTTGATGATTTCCACCAAAAGCATCTTGTCGACAGGACTAAAGAAGTGGATGCCGATGAACTTTTCCGCATCCATCGCAGCCTTCGCCAATTCAGTGATCGGGAGGGTCGATGTATTGGTCGCAAAGATGCAATCGGGGCCAGTGACGGCTTGCACTTTTGCGGTGACATCGGCCTTCACACCCACGTCTTCGAACACGGCCTCAACGATCAAATCACAGCCCTTCAAGGCTGCGTAATCCGTTGTTGCGGTGATCAGGCCAAGCACGGCCTCTTTCTTTTCGACAGTCGCCTTCTTGCGCGAAATACCTTTGTCCATATAGTCGGCGGTATAGGATTTGCCCTTGTCGGCCGCGTCCTGTTTGGCGTCGATCAGCACAACCTTGATACCTGCGAGAGCCGACACAAGCGCAATACCCGCACCCATCATGCCCGCGCCAATGATCCCAACCTGAGTTACCTTTTGGTCGATGACCGCAGGGCGGTTCGCACCTTTTTCCAGCGCCTCTTTGTTGATGAACAACGAACGGATCATTGCCTCGGACGAAGGGTTCAACAATACATTCGTAAACCAACGGGCCTCGATCTTGATCGCCGTGTCAAACGGCACCATCGATCCCTCATAGACTGCCGACAGCAGCGCCTTGGCGGCAGGGAACGCGCCTTGGGTCTTGCCGTTGACCATCGCGGACGCACCCACAAACGTCATGAAACCCGCAGGGTGATACGGCGTGCCGCCGGGCATTTTATAGCCCTTTTCATCCCATGGTTTCACGATAGTCGGCGAAGACAGCACCCAAGCTTTGGCCGCAGACAACAACTCGTCTGCTGGCACGACTTCGTCCACCAGACCCGCTTGTTTCGCCTTCGCAGGATCGGACAGCTTACCCTCAAGCAAGAACGGCGAAGCATTCATCGCACCCATTTTGCGCACAAGGCGTGTCGTGCCGCCCATGCCCGGGAAAATACCGACCATGATCTCGGGCAGGCCGATTTTGGCCTTTGGATTGTCGGCCACAAAGATGCGGTGACAGGCCAGCGGAATTTCAAACCCGATGCCCAGACCCGTGCCCTGCATCGCGCAAGCAATCGGCTTGCCACCCTTGTTAGTCTTTGGCTCCATGCCCGCCCGCTCGATTTTGCGCAGGATCGCGTGGGACGCCATCAGGCCTTCCATCAATCCACGCGCAGGATCGTCGCCCGCGCTTTCTTTCATCTTGGCGATGATATTGAGGTCCATGCCGCCCGCAAACGTGCCTTCTTTGCCAGAGGTGATAATCACGCCCTTGATCGCATCATCGGCCAAAGCCTGATCAATCAGCGCATCAAGATCGACAAACCCCTGCTGGTTCATCACGTTCATGGATTTTCCAACAGTATCCCACGTGATCGTGGCAACACCGTCGGCGTCTGTTTTCATTGTAAAATCGGTCATGTTTATCTCCTCATGTGTCGGTCGCGGGTCCAAAAAGGCTGCGCCTTAGGTCGCGTTATTTTCTTTGGGGTCGTCGCCGCGCTCCAACTTCAAAAGGGCGGTCGTTAAACTGTAATCTGCGTTCACGGCGTAATCGCTTTTGCACACGCGCCAGACGCCATCTTGGCGCTCTAGCACTGAAAAGCTGGGGAACGGGTCTTTGATGCGCTGGCTTCCTGACATCAAATGGGTGACATGCATTGCCTTGACGGTATCTGGCCCGTCAAAGTCGGCGGACATGCATTTTCGCACGATGTCGGTCACTTGCTTTTCCGCAAAATAATCGCAATTCGCGTCGAAAACGAACTCCAAGTCCTCTTCGGTCCGCAAAATCCTTTTCGCGTCAAAGGTTGTGATCAAATGCGGCAACGAGAAGGATTTAAAAAACGTCGGAAAGTCGCGTGACATGAGGGCCTGGCCCGTGATCGCAAGCAAGCCATCACTGATTGCGACGGCCTCTGGGTTAGATAAATCGGATTTTAAAGTCATTAAGTCCCCCGTTTTGCTTGTTCGGCGACGTGCCATTAGGTTGCTCAAATCCAAATCCTGCATTTATGGCATAATCGATTTTGGAAACGCGCCAAGCGGCCACGTGACGCGTCGACACCATAAAGGCGGGGTTAGAACGGTCTAGGGTTTCAATCATGTGTCTGCCCCCCCTCTCGATGCGGGCTGTGACCCGTCCATGAACTGTGCCCACGCGCGTTCAAAATCGCGGTCATCCGCCAGCGTCCATCCAATTGCGACATCAATGCCGACGAGGTGAAAGGCTCCGTGGCGCGCTGCCCGTGGCTCAAAAGTTCGGTGCGATAGGTGCAAATCACGGTGCCATCCTCGCAGTGTTCAATCGAAATCGGGATGCGGTGAACCGGATCAAGCTTCATCGTGTGGCATGCTTCAAGGTAGCGATTAAAGTCGGCCTCAAGCCCCTCAAGGTCATAGGACACAATGGGCCCAGTTTTGGTCACCACCGAAAAGGGGAGAACGATGCGATCCGCCCATAGCTGAAAATTCTCCGAGATAAAGCACTCGGAAATATCGGTCAGGAACGCATCGAACTCCGCTTGATTCATTAGACGCGCTCGATGATCGTCGCGGCACCCATGCCAGAGGCAATACACAAAGTCGCAAGGCCCGTCGATTTTCCTGTCCGCTCTAGCTCATCCAGCAGCGTGCCGATGATAATCGCACCCGTTGCACCCAGCGGGTGACCCATAGCAATAGAGCCGCCATTCACGTTCACACGGTCCGCATCAACGTTAAACGCCTGCATGAAACGCAAGACAACCGAGGCAAACGCCTCGTTGACTTCAAACAAATCAATATCAGAAATCGACATGCCACTATCGCGCAAAATCTTTTCGGTCACTGGCGCAGGGCCGGTCAGCATGATCGTCGGATCGGTGCCAATCTTGGCCGTCGCGCGGATCACTGCGCGTGGCTTGAGACCCATCGCCTCGCCCCATTCCTTCGATCCAATCAGAACACCGGCCGCGCCGTCCACGATCCCAGAGGAGTTGCCCGCATGGTGAATGTGGTTGATCTTTTCCAGATGCGGGTACTTCATCAGCGCGACCTTATCAAAGCCGGGCATGACCTCGCCCATCATCTGAAACGCAGGGTTCAGCGCACCAAGCGACTGCATATCGGTCTGCGGACGCATGTATTCGTCGCGGTCCAAAATGGTCAAGCCATTGATATCCTTCACAGGCACCACGGATTTCGCAAAACGGTTATCGGCCCAAGCGGCAGCTGCACGCTTCTGGCTCTCGACCGCCAGCTTGTCGGCGTCATCACGGCTAAAGCCATATTCCGTCGCGATAATATCGGCAGAAATCCCCTGCGGGACAAAGTAGGTATCCATCGCAATGCTTGGATCAACCGCAATCGCAGCCCCATCAGACCCCATCGGCACGCGGCCCATCATCTCGACACCACCCGCGATATAGGCACCACCAGCGCCGCCCTTAACTTGGTTCGCGGCCAAATTCACAGCCTCCATACCAGAGGCGCAGAAACGGTTGATCGCAAGGCCAGGGATCGATTGGTCAAGCTGCGACGCCAAAACAGCCGTCCGCGCAAGGCAACCACCTTGTTCGCCCACTTGGGTCACATTGCCCCAGATCACATCTTCAACGGCATGGCCCTCAAGGTTATTGCGGCTTTTCAGATCGTTCAACACACCCGCAGACAGGCGCGCAGAGGTCACCTCATGCAGGCTGCCATCTGGGCGGCCTTTGCCACGAGGGGTGCGGATTGCGTCGAAAATATAAGCTTCAGTCATTTATCGGTTCCTTTAGGTCGAAATTATTACCCGCAACTACAAACATCGCAGTCGGGGGTGCAATCAGTGGGCGCACAACCGGAGGCATCCGGTTTGGGTGTTTCAGCGGCAACCGAACATGGCGCCCCGGCACATGGTGCAGCAGCACAAAGGGTCAGGTCGCACCAGTCAAAGTAACCACGCGACTTTGTCTTCTTGCGCGGATTTTCCTTGTTCAATTCGTCAGCGGCATCTTTGCAGGCGGCCATTCTCACCTTTGCTTTTGGTAAAGCAGCCCAAAGCCCGTGATCCATTATTGCGTGCTTCAGAAATCCGGAACAGCCCGTGCCGCCATGCAGCACGCTATAAGCACACCTAAACCCTTTGCGAGGCGAGAGACGGGTTTGATAAAATCCGATCCCTGATAAAGCGAGCTTTGAGATCATTATGCGCGATCCGCCGGTGAGCCGGGCATCAAGTCATAGGGGTGTTTCCAACCGGGGGTGGCGGCAATCGCGTCCAGCCAGCGGTTGATATGGGGGTAATCGGCACGATCAAACGTGAACGGCTCGGGGTAATAAAGGTAACCCGCACAAGCGATGTCGGCGATGGTCAGTTCTTCACCCGCCAAAAACGGGGTTATGGCCAATTGGGCTTCCATGATGGTCAAAGCAGCTGCAAGACGCATCGACATAAAGCCAATCACATCGGCATTGCGCTTCGCCTCAGGCAGAAAATTCATCTGAAACCGCAACATACCCGCAACGCCAGATACCTTGTGATTGTCAAAGAACATCCAGCGCAGAACCTCACGGCGCTCGGCCGCAGATTTGCCGCCCAACTTGCCAGACTTGGAACTGATATAATCTTGAATGACGCCCGATTGGGTCAGCACCAAATCGCCGTCTTCCAACACAGGCACTTCGCCCATGACGTTTAACGCGCGGAACTCAGGGGTGCGGGTCGCACCATTGAAGAAATCGACATTAACAGGCTCCCACTCCTGATCGGCAAGAGCCAATGTCAGGGCCGCCTTATAAGCGTTTCCACTTTCGCCAAAGCAATGCAGCTTCATGGTCATGTCGGACATCCTCCCAGATTTGACACCGTTTTGCAGGCGCCGTTTTTTGAGTATTTAAAACAAAGCGAGACTAAGGCCTGCGCTATTAACTCTTACTTAATCACGATGGGCAAATCTTTTAGGGCGGTACAGGCTGGAGAGCCGATGACCGCACAAAGCGAGGCTCCGATGCTCTTTAACAATAGAGTTTTGAGTGTCGGACCCTTTCCCTCGCTTTGTTTCAAATACTCATCTTTCACCGCTTGCGGGCCTCCAACTCATTCTGAAACATCCGCAAACGCTGGCCAAAAGTGTCCTCATTGATCACCGAATTGAAGTTCTCGAACAAAAATGACAAGGCCTCGCCTTCCTCTAACTTACTGTCCGCAGCAAAGCGCTTGAGCCTGCGGTACCCATCCTCCGTCATAGCAACGGGGAAACGGCGGGTCAGTTTCAAGCGCTTTGGCATGTTTTAG
>DFSO01000063.1:30897-66940 GCA_002378665.1 Loktanella sp. UBA3435
ACAGTATCCGCACCCGTATTGATCCGCGCCAAATGCATCGTCGTGGCGGGCAATTGGCGGGCCATGTAGTAGCGGCCAGTGGCAATCTTGGTCTCATAGAACGCGGTATCAGACGCACCGGCCTCCAAGGCTTCCATCGCAGCCTTACCCATCCGCGCCCACATCAGGCCAAGGCAAACGTGGCCCATCATGTGCATGAAGTCATAAGATCCGGCCAAAGCGTTGTTCGGGTTCTTCACGCCGTTTTGCATGAAATACATACCCGCCGCCTGCAAATCCTTGCTTGCCGCTTTGAGTGGCTCAAGGAAGTCCGCCTTCAACGCGTCATTGTCGTCGTTTTCTTTGATAAATGTTTTCACCATCTCAAAGAACGCCATCACATGCTTGCCGCCATCTTGGGCCAACTTACGACCCACCAGATCAAGCGCCTGCACGCCGTTGGCACCCTCATAGATCATCGCAATACGGGCATCGCGGGCGAATTGGGACATGCCCCATTCCTCAATATAACCGTGTCCGCCATAAACCTGTTGCGCGGCGACCGCATATTCAAAACCCTTGTCGGTCAAAAAGCCCTTAATCACAGGGGTCATCAATGACACAAGGCCATCAGCCTCCGCGTCACCATTCTTATGGGAGCGGTCAATCAGGTTCGCGCCCCACATCGTGAACGCACGTGCGCCCTCAACAAACGACTTTTGATCCATCAGGTTGCGGCGAATATCAGGATGCACAATCAGCGGATCAGCGGGGCCATCAGGGTTCTCAGCACCCGTCACGGCACGCCCCTGCAAGCGGTCATTGGCATAAAACACAGCGTTCTGATACGCAGCCTCGGCCTGTGCGTAGCCCTGAAGGCCAACGCCCAAACGCGCCTCGTTCATCATCACAAACATCGCGCGCATGCCCTTATGCTCTTCGCCCAGCAGAACCCCCTCGGCCTCGTCATAGTTCATCACACACGTCGCATTGCCGTGAATGCCCATCTTCTCTTCGATCTTGCCCACGGACACGCCATTGCGGTCGCCCAAAGAGCCATCTTCGTTGATCTTGATCTTCGGGACGATGAACAGGGAAACGCCCTTGATACCCTCAGGCCCGCCTGGAATTTTCGCCAAAACAAGGTGAATAATGTTGTCGGCCATATCGTGGTCACCCGCCGAGATGAAAATCTTCTGGCCAGAAAGCTTGTAGGTGCCATCACCATTCGGGACAGCCTTTGTGCGCATCAGGCCAAGGTCAGTACCACAATGCGGCTCGGTCAGGTTCATCGTGCCTGTCCACTCGCATGTCACCATCTTCGGCAGATACTTCTGCTTTTGCTCATCCGTACCATGCACATTGATCGCAGAGTAAGCGCCGTGGGTCAGGCCTTGATACATGTTGAACGCCATGTTCGCCGACACAGACGGCTCCAATGCGGCCATGCTCATGATATACGGCAGACCTTGACCACCATAGGCCTCGTCACAATCAAGCGACGTCCAGCCGCCCTCACGGACCTGATCAAACGCGGCCTTAAAGCCCGTCGGCGTGCGCACAACGCCGTTTTCCAACGCGCAGCCCTCGGTATCCCCAATCTGGTTCAGCGGGGCCAGAACGTTTGTGGCGATCTTGCCCGCCTCTTCAATCACCGCACTGGTGAAATCGCGGTCCAAATCTGCGTAACCTGCAATGTCCTGCTCGGACACTTTGAGCAGGTCGTGCAAGACGAATTGAATGTCTTTCGCGGGGGCATTGTAGATCGGCATGTCAGGTCTCTCTCATAGATTAGGGCCTAAGTGGCGGGCTATTTCTTCTCAATTGACGCCAGTTTATCGGCGCCCCATTTCATCTGGTCTTTTAACTCGCCAATCGCTTCTTCCAGCTCGCGTCGCTGCGCTTCCATGTCGGACAGGTGGCGCTTGGCTGTTTCCAAAGTCTTGGAAAGCTGGGTCAGTTGGCTGTCGCCCATATGATATAGGTCGAGCAGCTGGCGGATCTCTTCAAGGCTGAACCCAAAACGCTTGCCGCGCAGGATCAGCTTTAGGCGGGCGCGATCCCGCTTGGTAAACAAGCGGCGCTGACCTTCACGCACAGGGAACAACAGTTCCTTTGCCTCGTAAAAGCGCAGCGTGCGCGGCGTCACATCAAATGCTTCGCACATATCGCGGATGTTCATCGTGTCGGTCGTCATAGCGGTGTCCTGTTCATGTAAGGCTGTGTTGCCAAACAATTGCGAGGTCACCTACCATCCTACAAGGTAAATTGACGTTAACGTAAATGATACGTCACGTCATTTTAAAGCTGACGAAAGGTAAGGAAAGATTACGCAGGGGAATGCGCAACATTTGCAAAGTGGAATATGTGCCGTTGTGATGCAACTTCTGCGATATTCCCCGTAAAATAAGGGGTCCCAGTTAACTAAGTGTTAGCTTAATTGCTGGGTCGTCACATCGCGCAATGACTTTAACTCAGCCAATGTGTCTTCTAATTGCTTCTTTTGCTCGGTCAATTCGACAATTTGCTTGTCCGCAAGCGCGACCCATTGGGACATTTGCGCCTCGGTACCTTCTTTTTCATAGACCAAAAGCCACTGGCGAATGTCTTCCAAAGCGAATCCGAAACGACGCCCGCGCAGGATCAACGTCATGCGTGCCAATTCCTTCGCCCCATAAAATCGCGCGCGACCTTCCTTCTCAGGGGTCAGCAATTCAATGTATTCGTAATAGCGCAACGTGCGCGGCGTCACATCAAACTTGGCGCACATTTCTTTGAACGTTAAACGGGTATTGGGCATGGCGGGCTCCTCTTGCGCTAAGGCTACCCCGACATGGCCGTTGGAGCAACGCCGTTTAGTTCATGAAATCAGGCGCAAAGAAATAGAACCCGTAGGCCATGATGACAGCAGGGATCGTCGAATAGATCGTCGCCCAAAGGGCCGCCTTGGGGTTCAACGCAATCGCAGGAAATAGCGCATCGCCATCATTTGAAATCGCGTTCCCCATCAAGGCGGCAAACGGCACCAACCCGTTGATATAAAGCGTTGTGACAACAACCTGCGGCCCACATCCGGGAACAAGGCCGATCAATACGCCAATCAAGGGCAGCAAAGGTGCGACCGTCTTGAACATCGCCTCAAGGTCCAGCCCCGCAAATTCCACGACATAGTCGTAGGCCAGATATGCCCCGATCACCCAAACAAGGATAAACGCGGTTTCTTCGGCCATCCGCGTCACTGGACTATCGGCGGTATGCGTCATCGCTTGCACCTGCGATACGGTCCAAATCACAAGGCTTACCGCCACGCCAGCAAGACCGACATAGGTCGGCATCTGCCCCCAAACCTCGTAGACATCCGCACCCGTCAGTTGCGTGATCCCGACGACAAGGCCCGGTACAAACAGCGCGAAAGCCAGATAATCGCGCTTGCGGCTGCGCCCGATAAGCGGGGCCAACGCGCAGGTGGCACTTGGATTTCCAAGGTAGGGGGTGCGCGAAAACGCGTCCACGACGTAACCAGACAGAACACCCACACCAAGGCTCAGTGGCAGCACGACAATGGCCACCTCAGGGCGGGTCGCAATCAGCAAGAACGCAGCATCTCCCATCGTCGCCGTCAGGGCTGCCACAACCGCGCCGAAGCCCACATTGCCAGAGGAATAAGCAGCCACAACAATCACCGCGCCACCGCATCCGGGTGTCGCGCCTAAAAGGGACGCCAGTGGCACCTGCCAGCCTTTTGCGTTCTTGAGGGCATCGCCGATATCAAATTTGAACAGCCGTTCCGCACCGTAGAAAATCAGAAATGTCGCAGAAACAAACACAGCGACCTGCGTATAGGCATCCACCATCAACCCGCGCGTGATCTCGCCCAAAACACCCGGATATATCGCCAATACCAACAAGACGAGCGCCACAAACAACCGCTTGGGGCGGAAAGGCCCAATGCGGGTTTGGTTGGTCGTGCTTTGGGTAATAGCGGTGGCGTCCATTGCTGGTCCTTCTTGCGAACAATTCTCAATTGCAGATATAGCACTTGCAACCCGTCAGACAAGTGGCAAGTTGGCCCGAAAAATTGGAGACCCCCATGTCAGACGATATCAAAGCCCGCCAAGCGTTAATTGCACGTCAATTTATTGAAGCAATCCCCCATGCGCGCGCCTTGGGCATGAAGCTCACCGAGATTGGTGACGGGCGGGCCACCATTACCATGGGCTATGATGAAAAACTGATCGGCGATCCTGAGACAGGTGTGATCCATGGCGGGGCAGTGTCGGCGCTGATGGACACCTGCTCGGGTGCTGCCGTGATGGCACATCCCTCTGGTCCGCTCGGCACCGCGACGATTGATCTGCGCATCGATTACATGCGCTCGGCCAAACCCGGTGACACGATCACAGCCACCGCCGAATGCTACCACGTAACCCGCTCTGTTGCCTTTATTCGTGCGACAGCCACGGACGCCGACACGCAGCGCCCCGTCGCCACCGCGACCGGTGCATTTACGATTGAGACAGGGGGGATGAAATAATGGCCAAACGTCCAGAACCCGTACAAGTCGTCAAGCAACGCCGCGACGCGGCCCTGCAACGGCTGGTGGGGCAGGTGCCCTATATCCAATTCCTTGGTATTGAGTTTGAGCGGCACGGTGACGAGCTGACTGCCGTTATGCCGTTTCACGAACAAAACATCGGCAACCCCATGATCCCAGCCCTGCACGGCGGCGCTACGGCGGCATTCCTTGAGGTCGCAGCGATTATCGAACTCAGCTGGGCCATGACATGGGAAGACATGGAGGCGGGCACGATCATCCAAGATAGCCCGCGTATTCTTTTGCCCAAAACCATCGACTTCACCGTTGATTACCTGCGCTCTGGCTTGCCACGCGACGCCTATGCACGCGCAAGAGTGAACCGCCTTGGCCGCCGCTATGCCTCGGTGCATGTCGAAGGTTGGCAGGACAACAAAAGCCGGATTTTCGCTCAAGCGACAGGGCATTTCCTGATGCCACCGCGTGATGGCTAATGCACTGACCCACAAGCGGGTTTTGCAAATCGCGATCCCGATTGTGCTCTCCAACGCGACTGTGCCGATCCTTGGGGTCGTGGATACTGGGGTCGTAGGGCAGCTCGGGCAAGCAGCGCCAATCGGTGCAGTCGGCATCGGCGCGATCATCCTCACGGCCTTCTATTGGATCTTCGGTTTCCTGCGCATGGGGACCGCTGGCCTGACGGCGCAAGCCACAGGGGCAGGGGACGACGCCGAAGTCGCAGCCCTCCTGTCTCGCGCGCTTCTGATCGGTTTTGCGGCAGGGACGGTGATGATCGTCGGGCAAATCCCCCTGTTCTGGCTCGCCTTCAAGGTCTCGCCCGCCAGCGCCGAGGTCGAATCTCTGGCGCGCACCTACATGGGCATCCGCGTCTGGTCCGCGCCTGCGACAATCGCGCTTTACGGCATCATCGGCTGGCTCATCGCGCAAGAACGCACACGTGGCGTCTTCGCGATCCAAGTCCTGATGAACGGGCTCAACATCGCCCTCGACATCCTCTTTGTGCTGCATTTCGATTTCGGGGTCGCAGGTGTCGGCTGGGCCACATTTATCGCGGAATGGGGCGGGCTGGCCTTCGGCCTCTGGCTTTGCCGCGATGCCTTCGCAAGGGGGGCGTGGCGCGACAAGGCCCGCGTGTTTGACATGCCGCGCCTGAAGCGCATGGCCGTCGTGAACACCGACATCCTGATCCGCTCTGTCCTGTTGCAAGCGATCTTCGTCAGTTTCCTGTTCTGGGGCGCGGATTTCGGCGATGTGCAACTGGCCGCCAACCAAATCCTGCTGCAATTCCTTAACGTGACGGCCTACGCGCTGGATGGTTTCGCGGCTGCCGCAGAAAGCCTTGTCGGCCAAGCGTTGGGCGCGAAAAACGCCGCACGGCTGAGGAGGGGAGCAATCCTCACAAGCGGTTGGGGCACTGCAATCTGTGCAGGCCTCGCCCTTTTGTTCGCCCTCGCAGGCCCAAGCATCATCGACATCATGACAACCGCACCCGAGGTGCAAACCACCGCACGACACTACTTGCCCTATATGGTTGCAGCACCCATCGTTGGCGTAGCTTCTTGGATGTTCGACGGCATCTTCATTGGCGCCACCCGCACCCGCGATATGCGCAATATGATGGTGGTCTCGGCCATCGTATATTTCGCCGCAGTCATCCCGCTCATGTGGATGTTCGGCAATCATGGGCTTTGGATTGGCTTGCTGTTGAGCTTTGTCGTGCGCGGCATCACCCTCGGTTGGAAATATCCCGCTTTGGAAGCCGCCGCGCGCTCACCAATTTTAGACTAAAATTGGCAACCTCTAATCAAGCAAATCCAAAACATCCTCAGGCGGACGTCCGATCACAGCCTGCTTGCCAACAATCACAATCGGCCGCTCGATCAAAATCGGGTTGGCGACCATCTGCGCAATCAGCGCATCCTCGTCACCATCCACAAACCCGTCCTCACCACGACGCACCACCTGTGCGGCCGTCTTGCCAAGTGCCTTTAACGCTGTGCGCAATTCCGCCTCGCTCGGTGCGTCCTTCAAATACAAACGCACCTGATGCGCAACGCCCTTGGCCTCCAAAATCGCCAAAGCTTGCCGCGATTTCGAGCAGCGCGGGTTATGCCAAATCTCGATCATAGGTAATCACTCCGACCCGTGCCTACCGCATCCGCAACCGTGGCAAAGCCGGCTTTTGCAAGGAGCACTTCCAACTCGCGCACGATATCATCGGCCAGCGAAATGCCGCCATAAACCAGCGCAGTATATAGTTGCACCGCAGAGGCCCCCGCACGAATTTTCTCAAAGGCCTGTTCCGCAGAGCCAACGCCACCCACACCGACAATCGGCAGCTTGGTACGGCTCGACAACTGCGCCAGAACCTTGGTTGATTTTTCAAACAACGGCTGCCCCGAAAGACCACCCGTCTGGGCGGCATGCGGGCCGTTCAAACCAATCCGGTCCAGCGTCGTATTCGTCGCAATCAGCGCATCAATGCCAGAGGCATCGGCCACTTCGGCCACATCATCAAACGCCGCCTCATCCAGATCAGGGGCGATTTTCAGGAACACTTTCACAGGTTTCTTCAACGCGGCATTTGCTTCCATTACACCGTTCAACAAGGCCGCAAGCGCCGCCTTACCCTGCAAATCCCGCAGCTTTTCGGTGTTGGGCGAGGACACATTCACCGTGGCGAAATCCAGATATGCACCACAGGCGGTCAGCACCTTCGCAAAATCCGCAGCCTTATCGTCGCTGTCCTTGTTGGCCCCAAGGTTCAGTCCAATCACACCCTTCGGGCGGGCAGACAAACGGGCAGCAATCACATCCATCCCTTGGTTGTTAAATCCAAAACGGTTGATCGCGGCTTGGTCTTGCTTGAGACGAAACAGACGCGGCTTGGGATTGCCAACTTGGGCGCGCGGCGTTGCGGCACCAACCTCTAAAAACCCGAAACCACAGCCAGACAGCGCATGTAGCGCCGTTGCGTTCTTATCAAATCCAGCTGCAAGACCCACAGGGTTCGGCAAATCCAACCCCGCAAGGTTTGTGCGCAAACGGTCCGACGAATAGGGGCCGTCTTTTGGGCCAAGCCCTGCATTCAATGCCTTGATCGCCAAACCGTGGGCCAACTCAGGGTCGATCTGGCGCATCGCGGCCACGCCAATTTGCTCAAGTAATCTCACGCCAATTCTCCAAATTCATGCACGCCGTCTACAATGGGCAGCGGCCTTGACCAAACCACATCAGCCATCGTCAGGTCACGGAATAAATGCGGGAATAAGTCCCCGCCACGCGACGGCTCCCATTTGAGCGCGTCTAGACCATCACCTTCAACCGCAACCAAAACAAGCCCTTCAATGCCTGCGAAATATAGCGCGGCTGTCTTTTCAACCGTTGCCGCAGTCGAGAAATGGATGAACCCATCCGCCAAATCAATCGGGGCACCTTGGGTCGCCCCAGCGGCCTGCAATTGCGCCCATTCATCGGCGCGGAATATTTTGTATATCAACATGGGCAACTCATGACCTGTGCCTAAACTTTGGTCAAGAACCGCATTGTCACGAAGCTGTCGCAAGGGAAAGTTACCCCGATCCCAGATCGGCGTTTGACTCCAGCGAGAGCCATGGCCAATCTGTCGGTAATGTAACCAAAGGGGATTTTTCCATGCTTGCTCGTATCATGACATCAACCTGCGCATTGGCGCTTACAGCTTCTGCGGCGGCGGCGGATTATTCGCTGACCATCCTGCACACCAACGATTTCCACGCGCGTTTTGAACCGATTAGCAAATACGACAGCGGCTGCTCTGCCGAGGACAATGCTGCTGGCGAATGCTTTGGCGGCACCGCACGTCTGGTCACCGCCGTGGCCGAGGCCCGCGCGCGGTCCAACAACTCCATCCTCGTGGATGGCGGCGACCAATTCCAAGGCACGTTGTTCTATACCTACTATAAGGGTGCAATGGCCGCCGAGTTCATGAACAAGCTTGGCTATGACGGCATGACCGTCGGCAACCACGAATTCGACGACGGCCCAGAGGTCCTCGCGGGCTTCATGGACACGATCAACTTTCCGATCCTGATGTCGAACGCTGACGTGTCTGGCGAACCTCTTCTTGCAGGTAAACTCGCGAAATCCACCATCATCGAGCGTGGCGGTGAGAAAATCGGCCTCATCGGTCTGACACCGCAAAACACGGATGAACTTGCCAGCCCCGGCGACAACGTGATCTTCAAAGATCCATCCGAATCCGTGCAAGCTGAAGTGGACGCGCTCACAGCCGAAGGCGTGAACAAAATCATCGTGCTCTCGCACTCTGGCTACGGCGTTGACCAAGAAGTCGCGGCAAACACAACTGGCGTTGACGTGATCGTCGGCGGCCACTCCAACACGCTTTTGTCGAACACAAACGAAGACGCAGTCGGCCCTTACCCAACAATGGTTGGCAACACTGCGATCCTTTCGGCTTATGCCTACGGTAAATTCTTGGGCGAGCTGAACGTCACATTCGACGACGAAGGCAATATCACTGAGGCCGTGGGCGAGCCAATCCTAATCGACGGTCAAGTGGCTGAAGACGCAGAGACAGTCGCACGTATTGCCGAACTGGCCGTACCACTTGACGAAATCCGTAACAAAGTTGTGGCCACATCTGCCTCCACAATCGACGGCAACCGCGACAACTGCCGCGTGAAAGAATGCGAAATGGGCAACCTCGTGGCAGACGCGATGCTTGACCGCGTAGCTGACCAAGGCATCCAGATCGCGATTGCAAACTCAGGCGGTTTGCGTGCCTCCATCGACGAAGGCGACGTGACAATGGGTGAAGTGCTGACTGTACTGCCGTTCCAGAACACGCTTTCAACCTTCCACGTGTCGGGTCAAACCGTTGTGGACGCGCTTGAAAACGGTGTGTCTGAAATCGCGGAAGTTGCGGGTCGCTTCCCACAAGTGGCAGGCATGACGTTCACTGTGACGGCAACCGCAGAAGTAGGTGCCCGTATCTCTGACGTGATGGTCGCAGGCGCACCCATCGATCTGGGCGCGACTTACGGTCTGGTGTCCAACAACTACGTGCGTAACGGCGGCGACGGCTACAAAATGTTCCGCGACGCGATGGACGCCTACGACTTTGGTCCTGACCTTGCCGACGTTACTGCCGAATACCTCGCAGCTCAGGGTGGCTACACAGCTTACCTTGATGGGCGTATCACGGTGAAGTAAGCGCCACTGCTAACAACAAAGGCCCCCGTTGCAGCGATGCGGCGGGGGCTTTTTCAAGTCAGGAGGATGATGTCGATGAAGTGGTTTGCATGCGTTGCGTTGATCGTAGCCATTGGCAGCACTGCATCCGCGCAGAAAAGCAACAGGCAAGAGTTTTGCAGCGCATATTTTCAGGCGCGCGCCGACTGGCTTGCGACCCTCGACGGGAACAAGGCGACGATCCAAACCATGGAAACCTACGCCGAAATCCTGTGGTATTCCGTGCCGCGCGACGGTGGCATTCTGAAGGTGGGGCCTAGTTCTCGGTCCTTACAATCCGTGACAATCACGCGGCTCATGACAAGATGGGCCGAGCAGGGCAGCCAGCTACCACTGTGCATGGAGGACGCGGAGTGTATCAAATGCACCGCAGCCCTCCGCGCGGTTCAGTAGTCACGAAAGGCCGCCAAACCCCTTCAACACGACGGATACCCAAAGCCCCAGCGCCAAGGCAGGTCCGTGCAAGGCGCCCCACCAAAGCGCACCACGAGAAACATGGTTTGCGCAATCTGCGCATAGGCGCTCTCGATTTGCGCGGCGCTCAGGTCATACATCTCGGATAAGGCCTCCACGCGGTCACCGGCCGAAGCGGCCACGCAGGACCTCAGGGTCGTATCCGCCGCCAGTCGGGCGTCAAAACTGGCCGCTGCTTCCAAAGCGCCACCCGCATTATTATAGGCGCGGTCATGGGTCACGCAGCAGTCCTCCCATGGCGGTCGGGACTGATGGGCTTCCGCAAACTTTGGAAATGTACTGCTCATCGCGCGCCATGCTTGCGATAGACCACCGCTGCACCCGTCTGTCTCAAATGCGACGAGCGTGACCCCGGGCTGCTGCACGCCCTCCATCAATACGTCATGGGCAGGGGTCTCAATTGCGCGCAGGAAGGTCTCAATGCTCCAGTCTTGTGCTTGCAAAGCTCCGCCTATCAGCGCGACACCAAGCGTGATCCCAAACAGTTTATAAGCGGTCATCGGCGGTCCAACTGCAAATCACTAAAATTATCGGATAAGCGTATCAGCCATCGCACCACCCGACAACGGCATCGCCAATGGCGCGGTACTGTGCACGCCCAGTGCACGCGCGGTGCACGTCTGGTGCACAACTCCTTTTACCGCCATATTAGCCCCATGTGCGGACGTATGGCGATCACCTTGCCCCATGATGCGATGGCTCAGATGTTTGCGGCAAGCCCGTCAAACGACCTGCCAGACGTGCCCAATTATAATGTCTGCCCGACCACGCAAGTGGGGGTCGTGACATCTTCCGAAGGGATGCGCAGATTGCGCCCGATGCGCTGGGGATTCGTGCCGCATTGGTATGATAAACCAAACGGCGGACCACTTCTTATTAACGCCCGTTCCGAGACGATTGCTGAGAAACCAGCCTTTCGCGAAGCATGCCGCGCACGGCGTTGCTTGGTCGCGGTATCGGGTTTTTATGAATGGGAACGAGGGGATAAGGATAAACCCTTGCCGTGGTATGTGACCCGCAGCGATGGGGAGCCAATGGTCTTTGGCGGCATTTGGCAGGACTGGGGGCAAGGGGAAGACGCGCTCACATCCTTTGCGATCGTGACAACAGGTGCCAATGCGGCGATGGGAAAAATCCACCACCGCTTGCCCGTGATCCTCGCGCCTGATCAGTGGCTGCTCTGGCTGGGTGAGGATGGCAAAGGGGCCGCTAGATTGATGAAAAGTGCACCCGAAGATACGCTGACATTCACCCGTGTCGGGACCGCCGTGAATTCAAACAAGGCATCAGGGGAAACCCTGATTTCGCCTTTAAATTAGTTGCAAACCCCAGACTCAAGATACGAACTCGGGCAAGACGTCGGCGCCGTTGCCCGTTCAACTTCCAATTGAAAATTGCCTTGTTTGTTGCTGTAGCGGTATGGAAATGATGGCCCGTTTACCTTCAGAGATGACGTGTTTGGGATGGAGTAAACAAAGAAACCGTTTCCCGCCAAATTGGTTTTAATCCAACCGACATTTGGAACCCCAATGCTTATTGTCTCGTTCGTCGCATTGGTAAAGCGGATGGTATCCCCGTTCACGAAAAAGAGTTTGTTGGGAAAGTAACCTTCTTTCAAGATCATGACATCATGTTGCACAGCCATTGCCGTCGATCCCAAGAAGATCGAAGCCATCAACAGCGTCAGTTGGATCATGCGTTTCATAAGATTCGTCCCATAAAGTAGAATGCGTCACACGTTTGTTAACCAGCAATTGGGGCAAAGCTGTGGCAGAAACTGCGCGGACTTATGGCAAAATGCACTTGCAAATCCCCCAAGGCCCGCCATATAGACAAGACATTACGCGGGCGTTGTGTAATGGTAAGACCTCAGTTTTCCAAACTGAAGACACGGGTTCGATTCCCGTCGCCCGCTCCAATCCACTGACCTGATAGCTTAGACCTTGGCGGGCGTTTCGGGACGCAAGTCTTAAGGACTAATCCTATGGCGGACATCCCAATCGCATCAACCGAAGACCGCGCAACCTCTAAGAAAATCGGGGCGATGGCGCAACTTTGGCCATTTGTAAAACCCTACCGTGCGATGGTTGTGATGGCGCTTGTGGCGCTGACATTCACCGCGATGATCTCGCTTGTGATGCCGCTGGCGGCCCGCCAAGTGGTTGATAACTTTGACGTGGCCGAAAGTGGCCTGCTTGATAGATATTTCGGATTCGCTTTTGTTGTTGCGGCCCTTTTGGCTGTTGGCACGGCCCTGCGCTACTACCTTGTGACCCGTTTAGGCGAGCGCATTGTGGCCGACATTCGCGTCGCGGTATTTGACCGCATGATCGGCATGTCGCCTGCGTTTTTTGAGAAGGTAATGACGGGTGAGGTCCTAAGCCGTATCACCACCGACACGACTTTGATCCTCTCGGTTATTGGGTCTTCGGTCTCCGTTGCCCTGCGCAACGTGCTGATCTTGTTTGGCGGTATTGGCCTGATGCTGTGGACGTCAGTAAAAATGACGGGCCTTGTTTTGTGGCCGATCCCTGTAATTTTGATTCCCATCGTGCTTTTGGGCCGCCGTGTGCGGACGCTGAGCCGCGAAAACCAAGATTGGATCGCGGCATCGTCTGGCGATGCCTCGGAACAGTTGCTCTCTGCTCAAACGATCCAAGCCTTCACCCACGAAGACCTCTCGCGCAAGAAATTCGCTGATGTGACCGAGAAGAGCTTTGTCGTGGCCAAGCGGCGGATCGAGACCCGCGCGATCATGACCGCTATCGTGATTTTCATCGCGTTTTCAGCTGTCGTTGGCTTTCTTTGGATGGGGGCGGCTGACGTGCGCAGCGGCACCTTGAGCATGGGCGAGCTTGTCCAGTTTATGATCTACACGATCATGGTCGCAGGTGCGCTGGGCGCTTTGACCGAGATTTGGGGCGAATTGCAGCGCGCGGCAGGTGCAACAGAGCGATTGATTGAGTTGCTGAATGCCGATGATGCGGTGGTTGACCCTGTGAACCCTGTTGCGGTACCTGACACCCAAGCCGCTGAAATCACCTTTGACGACGTGACCTTTGCCTATCCCGGTCGCCCCGGTATTTCCGCGCTGGCGGGTGTGAGCCTGACCGTGAAAGCGGGCGAAAGCGTGGCCTTGGTTGGCCCCTCGGGTGCGGGTAAATCGACGGTGATCCAGCTGTTGCAGCGGTTCTATGACCCACAGCAGGGTGCGATTAAAATCGACGGTGTCGACCTGCGCGATATGGCGCGGGCTGACTTCCGCAGACACGTGGCGCTTGTGCCGCAGGACCCCGTTATCTTTGCAGATACCGCACGTGAAAACATCCGCTTTGGCAGGCCAGATGCGACCGATGCCGAAGTGATCGAGGCGGCAAAAGCCGCCGCTGCACATGATTTCCTAATGGCGCTGCCTGATGGCTACGACAGTGATGTGGGCGAACGTGGTGTGATGCTTTCGGGTGGTCAAAAACAACGGATCGCGATTGCGCGGGCCATTCTGCGCGATGCGCCGATCTTGCTGCTGGACGAGGCGACTTCTGCGCTTGACGCGGAAAGCGAACGTCTGGTGCAGGCCGCTGTTGAGGACTTGGCGCGGACCCGTACCACATTGATCGTCGCACACCGTTTGGCGACTGTGAAAAAAGCGGACCGCATCGTGGTGTTTGATGGCGGTAAGATCATCGCCTCTGGCACGCATGATGATCTGGTGGCGCAAGATGGGCTTTATTCCCGCCTCGCACGTTTGCAATTTACAACAGGCTCTGACGCGGAATAATCGCAAATTTCGCAGCGTCAGTCTTGCCTAACGCGCGGTAATTCAACAGTCTGAACCCAAGAGGAATATTAGGCCCTCGAAGGCCTGAACCAAATGGGAGGAGACTGGCATGACTTACGCCACTATGGCCGATCGGAATGCGATTGAGAACGAAAAGACTTGGGCGGAGCGCAATCTGCCTGTCACAACCTACGGCATGTTGACCGAGACAGCGGGTAAATTTCCTGATCGCAATGCGGTTACCTATCAGTTGATGTCTGCTCCTGATGCGAAGGCCGAGACGCTTAGCTGGCGCGAGTTGCACGCAAAATCCACCCAAGTTGCCAATATGTTGCGCGAATTAGGCGTGGGGGAAACCGATGTTGTGGCCTTTATGATGCCAAACGCGACCGAGACCGTTCTGGCCTTTGTTGGCGGTCAAATCGCAGGGATCGTGAACCCGATTAACCCGCTTTTGGAAGCCGAACAGGTCGCCGCAATCTTGCGCGAAACCAATGCCAAGGTGCTGGTCACCTTGCGGTCCTTCCCGAAAACCGATGTGGCGCAAAAGGCGGCTGCTGCTGTTGCAATGGCACCGAATGTGCAGACCATTCTAGAGGTCGATTTGCACCGTTATCTGACAGGTGTAAAAAAGCTGATCGTGCCGCTGATCCGCCCAAAGAACCCAGTGACTCACAACGCGAAGGTTCTGGATTTCAACAAGGAAATGGACAGTCAGCCAACGACTTTACAGTTCGCAGATAGCACCGAAGACCGTGTCGCCGCTTATTTCCATACGGGCGGGACAACGGGGATGCCAAAGGTCGCGCAGCACCGGTTTTCGGGCATTCTCTACAATGCGTGGCTGGGTGCAAAGCTGCTGTTCACGGAAAAAGACGTGCAGATGTGTCCGCTGCCGATGTTCCACGTGTTTGCGGCGATTGTCTCGTTTGGCTCGTCTTTGGCCTCTGGTGCCGAAATGGTTTTGCCAACACCGCAAGGTTACCGTGGCGAGGGCGTTTTCGACAACATGTGGAAGCTGATCGAGCGTCATAAGGCAACGTTCCTGATCGGTGTGCCAACCGCGTTTTCGGCCCTGATGCAGCGCCCTGTGAATGCGGATATTTCGACGCTGAAACTGGCGTTTTGTGGCTCTGCGCCGCTGCCGCTGGAACTTTACCGCAAGTTCGAGAAGGCCGCTGGCGTGACAGTTTGCGAAGGTTACGGTCTGACCGAGGCCACATGTCTGGTGTCGATCAACCCGCCTGACGGTGAAAAGCGTATCGGCTCCATCGGTCTGCCGTTCCCATATACCCACGTGCGGATTGTGAATGTGGCGACGCAAACCGATTGCGCCACTGACGAGATTGGCGAGATTTGTGTTGCATCTCCTGGGGTTTACGACGGCAAGACCTATACCGAGACTGCAAAGAACGCGGACCTGTTTTATCCGGGTGAGAATTCGCCGCTGGGCAAATCGGTGCAGTATCTGCGCACAGGTGACTTGGGGCGTTTTGATGCTGATGGCTACCTTTGGATCACAGGCCGCGCCAAGGATTTGATCATCCGAGGCGGGCACAATATTGATCCTGCCGAGATAGAAGAGGCCCTTGCAGGTCACCCAGATGTTGCCTTCGCCGGCGCAATTGGTCAGCCTGACGCTCATGCGGGCGAGTTGCCTTGTGCCTACGTAGAACTTGTCGATGGCGCGACAGTGACCGAAGCGGAGCTTTTGACCTATGCCAACGAGCATATTCACGAGCGCGCAGCCCATCCTAAACATCTGGAAATTCTCGACGAATTGCCAAAGACGGCCGTGGGCAAAATCTTCAAACCCGCATTGCGTAAATTGGCAATCTCGCGGGTCTATGATGCTGCATTGGCAAAAGCAGGCTTGGCCGCACATGTGAACGCAGTGGTTGAGGACAAAAAGCGTGGCTTGGTTGCACAAATTGCCAAGACAGGTGACGTCAGCGAGGCCGAGGTTACAACCGTGCTAGGATCATTCGCGCAAGCTTGGGAATGGTCAGCTTAAGTTTGATTTTGGGGCGGCAAATGCTGCCCCAAAACTACGCGTTCATTTTGTGTAAGTGGACCCTCGGATCGCTTGCCAATAGCGCATCGATAAAGACGCGCTCGCGGTCAAAGTCATGCGGTACCTGTTCGGCCTGCCTTTCGCCCGAGAGCGACAAAGACGCAAAGAAATCAAAGCCGTATAAATCTATCTTGCGCGCCTTGGAGCGACTTAAAAGGTCGATTATCATCACGCCCGTTGTTGGCCTTGTGCCTAAGGCCGCAGATAGGCGCACCCAGTCATTTGACCGATTGAGATAGAAGCTAAAATCGCGCGGAATATTCCAGCCGAGCCGTTTGCGTTTTGGGGTCATCCACAAGATCAAACTCGGGGCGCGATTGGCCAAAGTCTCTTTGGAAGGCGGCGTCGAAACGGCCATCCATGTGGTTTTCCGGCCATGAGATTTTGCATTTGGCATGGGTGCCGAATTGATCCGAATGACGATGTCTGCGCTGTCGATTTGTGCCCCATGCGCGGTTTGCCCTAGCGCACGTGCGTTGCCTACAACCGCGACGGATTTTTCTGCAAGACGGCTCAATAACTCCGTTTCCGTCAGGCCAAATTGCGCGAGCGCGGTTTCGTTCTGCGTCAACTTTGCCCAGAGAAAGCGAAGATGGGACATCAGGACTGGCCACCAAGGGCGGCGATGTCGGCAAAGAGGATTTCGGCACGCTCTGACGCCATCTGGCGAAAGGCCCGAATAGCCGTCAACTCATCGCCGCTAAATGGCGCTTCTGGCGATGCCTGCTTTAGCCTTGCAGGATCTGCCATACGCGATTTGCCAAGGCCCGCATCGGTCAAAAGGCGCTCGATCTTTGAGGCGTTTGAACTGAGCGCAAGGAATGGCGTTTCGACCAGCATCGACAGGCAAACCGCGTGAAACCGTCCTGTGATATGCAGGTGGGTCGCCGCAATCTCTTTGAGGTAGGCTTCCTCAGTTGCGGGCATCAAAAACGGGGGCGTGTGCAGTGGGAATACACCGTTGTAGATCCGGTAAAGCAGCCCGCGCATGATGGCGGAATTCCAAATCTTTGATTGCAGGGTTTTGGTCGGGACAAAGCGCGCGTCGGTGAAACGCGCGGCGGTCATGGCAAGAACCTTACGTGCGCTGAGTTTGACACTGTCACCAACGATTACGCCCTTGCGGGCTTGTTCGCGACCTTCGGCAGGTGCGGAAAGCGAGAGGTCAGGTAGCCAGCGGACGTCTTGACCGCTTGCGGCCTGCATCGCAGCGGCGCTCTCACTGTCGCGGGCCGAGAGGAGGGCGCAGGCCTGCAACATCTCGTTCCAGCTGTCAGGATTGTCTTGATAAAGTGCGTTGATCAAGGCAAAAGGCGTGGTGCCGCGGGCAGGGTGCTGCGTGACCCGCAAAAGGGCCTCGCCTGCGGGTTTGCCGTGATGCAAAGTACCTTCGCCGTTGATGACGATGATATCGGCGCGGGCCAGTTCGGCAAGAAATGCCGCGTCTTTTTCCCATTCGTGACGGGCAGGGGAGCGGGCAATAATCTCTAACCCATGCCGTTCCAATCCAGCACAAAGCAGCCGCATCACGCGGGCGCAGCCGTGGTGATAACGGGTCGATGTATCGTTGAAAATGACGACTTTTGGGTTCTGGCTCATAATATTTTCGTGTTTATGGATTACTTTGTGATCGCACAAGGGTTTGTCGCATGCGAGGCTACGATGGGTTTCCACAGGTGCTGGGGTGACGTATGAGGGTCACAAAACCGGAGGGCAAAATGAGCTTAAAGCAAATCATTGACCGAATTGAGCGGTATTTTGCAGCGACCCCTTTGGATTTGGTAACAGATTCGGGGAAACGCCGCGCAAAGCGGTGGTTCTATTGGATCGACCATCATATTTTGCGGATTTGGTGGCATAACTTTGCTGAGGTCGCGCCCGGTGTTTATCGTTCAAACCAACCCGACGCGCCACGTCTCGCGAAGTATAAGGCGCTGGGAATCAATTCCGTGTTGAACTTGCGCGGCTACAGCAAAACGCCGTTTTACGCGTTTACAGAGCAAGGCTGTGCCGCGGCTGGTCAGACCCTTTACACAGTGAGCAATCTGTCGGCACGTCGTGCGCCTGATCGCGCGGCGTTGCTTGAGGTTTTTGATAAGGCCGAGCGCGGTTTGTTGATCCACTGCAAGTCAGGCGCGGACCGGACCGGGCTGCTGAGTGCGTTTTACCTGATTGATAAATGCGGCGAGAAAGTAGCGACGGCACGACGTCATTTGTCGTTTCGGTATTTGCATATTCGCTGGTCGTCGTCTGGGATTCTGGACGCGGTTCTTGATGATTTTGAAAAGGTCGAAGGCACCAAAAACCTGCGTGACTGGGTGGCCGACGACTATAGCGCCGAGGCCCTGACAGCCCGCTACCGCACCCGTTAAGGGCGCAATTTTTTCTCAATCAGATCAATTGTTTGAGTAGTGGCCCCTTGGGCCTTATCGACGAGATCCTTTGCGCGCTGGCCCATATCTGCGGCAGTTCCATCGTTGAGCAGGCCGCAAATCCGTTGCCCCAAAACGTCGCCATTGCTGACACGTATGCCAGCACCATTTTGGACCAGCATATGAAACCCGTCGCTGTGATTCTTCACATTCGGTCCGGTCAGAATAGCCGTGGCAAATCGCGCGGGCTCATAGGGGTTGTGACCACCATCTTTGCCAAATGATCCGCCAAGAAAGACGATATTGCTCAGTTGAATGAGGGTGCCGAGTTCGCCCAACGTGTCGGCAATATAGACCTGCGTATCAGGCGAAATTGGGTTTATTTGGCTGCGGCGTGCTGATGATAGCTCCGTGCGCGTAAGTGCAGTTTGGATCGCACCGCCGCGATTTGGATGGCGGGGGGCCCAGATAAGCAGGGTTTTGGGGTGTTGCGCGAGAACGATTTTACAAGCCGCAAGCACCTCCGCCTCATCCCCGACATGGGTCGAGGCGGCGATCCAAACGGGACGGTCGCCAATCGCATTTCGCAAGGTAGCAACCTCGATGTCGGACACTGAAAGCAGGGCCGCATTGGCGCGTAAGTCTCCGAATTCAAACAATTTTTCGCCGGGAATACCCAAACGGATTAACCCGTCTGCCACCTGTGCCGATTTGCAAGTGATGGCGTCAAATTGCGCCAAGATTTGCCCGTAAAACTGCGGCGCCCGTTCGCGTGATTTTGACGGGCGGGCGTTGAGTAAGATGAGCGGGCAATCGCGTTTTGCCGTCTCACGTATCAATCGTGGCCAAAGATCGCTTTCGACGAAAATGGCGATTTGAGGGTTCCAAAAACCCAAGAACTTTTCGACTGCGCTAGGGGTATCAAGCGGAACAAATTGATGGGTCGCTTGTGGCAGATGCCGCGCGGCAAAATTCGCGCCGCTGCTGGTCATAGTCGTAACAAGGACTTGATATCGCTCCGACTTTTGCAGGCCAAGAATAACGTCTTGCACCTGACTAATCTCCCCAAGGCTCGCGGCATGAAACCAGATGACGGGCTTGTGCGGGGCGGGTTGCGTCGTGTGGCCAAGGCGTTCTGCAAAGCGCGCACCCTGCCGCCAATGCCCAATGCGCGCGCCAAAAGCGATAAGCCAAGACAGCCAATGCGTGAGAAAGAGCCAGATTTTAAGTAGCAAAGATACCGTTCCATTGTCGTCTTTGAGGCGCAGCGTAACCTTACACGTGGGCAATGTCATCCGGTCCAGATCGCGGTTGCGAGGACGCTATGCATGGCTTTATGGGTATTTCGGACTTATGTGAACAAAGATTGCGGATTTTTTGGTATTTCCGCGTAATAACCGAATGGAAGATGCGCATGTTGAAGAGATTTTCACGGTGGCTGGATTTGATCCGCCGCAGCAAGCGCGCGACATTCGGCCCCGCACTTGTCACGGATGAAGATCGCGAATTGGCCAATGCGCATTTTTATTATCACGACCACGACTGTTTGCGGAACCTTTGGGCGAACTTGCATGACATCGGTGGCGGCGCTTGGCGGTCCAATCAGCCCAATCCAGAGCGCATTGCCGCATTTGCCAAGATGGGAATCAAAAGTGTCATTAGCCTGCGGGGGACGGCAAATCTCAGCCACCACTTGCTAGAGAAAGAGGCCTGCGAAACCCATGGAATCGCACTTGAAAGTCTTGCGCTCAGTGCCCGTCGTGCTGCTCCAAAGGAAGAATACCTCGCTTTGCTTGACCTCTTTGATACCTGCGGCCGCCCGTTTGTCATCCACTGCAAATCAGGCGCGGATCGGACTGGGCTGGCGGCCGCGTTTTTTCTGTTACATGCGGAGAATAAATCCGTTGAAGAGGCGATGGGCCAACTCAACCTGCGCTATTTGCATATGAAATGGTCGCGGGCAGGCATCCTCGACCTCATTCTGGAAACTTACGCGGCGGATTTGAAAGCACATGGCGCAATGCCTGTGCGCGACTGGCTGCAAAATTACTACGACCCAGGGGCAATTACAGCCGCATTCGCCAAACGCTAGTGGCATTCGTACGATCGAGAGGGGGATGGTGCTGTGAGAGAGGATTGAACTCTCGACCTCACCCTTACCAAGGGTGTGCTCTGCCACTGAGCTACCACAGCATCCGTGCGCTGCGAATTAGCGGTATTATGCAAATGGTGCAAGCCCTCACTGGACGCTTTTTATCCACCTTGGTAACAGGGGCATTATGGATCAGAAGAGCACCAAGAAAATTCAGCGCACAGAGGCGCAAATTCGTGAGGACCGTCTCAAGGCGGGCTTGAAGGCAAATATGGCCAAACGTAAGGCGCAGGCCCGCGTGCGGGCTGCCAACACAGAGACAGAAGAGAAAGAGTAGACAGGTATGGATTCAATCATCGTAAAGGGTGGCCGTGAGCTAAACGGTCAAATCCATATTGCGGGCGCAAAGAACGCCGCTTTGGCTTTGATGCCAGCGACGCTTTTGTCGGAAGAGCCATTGACGCTCACCAACACGCCGCGTCTGTCGGATATAAAGACGATGACGGAATTACTCCGCTCGCTGGGGGCCGAGATCACCGCGTTGCAAGACGGCAAAGTGCAGGTCATGTCGACACATGGTGCGGTCAATACCACGGCGGATTATGACATCGTGCGCAAGATGCGGGCGTCCAACCTTGTGCTTGGCCCGCTATTGGCGCGCGAAGGCCACGCGATTGTCTCTCTTCCGGGTGGTTGCGCGATTGGCGCGCGCCCCATGGATATCCACACCGATGGCCTTGAGAAAATGGGTGCGACCATTGATCTCAAAGACGGCTACCTGCATGCGAAGGCTGCTGGTGGTAAACTTAAAGGCGCTGTGATCGACTTCCCGTTTGCTTCTGTTGGCGCGACCGAGAACCTGATGATGGCTGCGACCTTGGCCAAAGGCACAACCGTTATTAATAACGCGGCGCGCGAGCCTGAGATCGTTGATCTTGCGACGTGTCTGCGTGCGATGGGTGCGCAGATTGAGGGCGACGGCACGTCCCGTATCGAGATCCAAGGTGTTGACCGCCTGCACGGTGCCACGCATCCTGTTGTTACCGACCGTATTGAGCTTGGCACTTATATGCTGGCCCCTGTGTTCACGGGCGGCGAAATCGAATGTATCGGCGGCCGTATGCACCTCGTTGAGGCTTTTGTTGAAAAGCTCGACGCGGCTGGCATTGAGGTGACCGAAACGGCGCTTGGCCTCAAGGTAAAACGTCGCGGCGACCGCCCGCGCGCGGTTGATGTGACCACAGAGCCATTCCCCGGTTTCCCGACCGATTTGCAGGCGCAGATGATGGCGATGCTTTGCCTTGCGGAAGGCACTGCGGTTCTGAAAGAAACGATTTTCGAGAACCGCTTTATGCACGCCCCTGAATTGATCCGCATGGGTGCGAAGATCGAAGTGCATGGCAACACGGCGACGGTAAAAGGCGTGGCTAAGATGAAAGGCGCGCCTGTGATGGCGACCGATCTGCGGGCGTCTGTGTCGTTGATCCTTGCGGGCCTAGCGTCCGAGGGCGAAACGATTGTGAACCGCGTTTACCATCTTGATCGCGGCTACGAGCATGTCGAGGAGAAACTTTCGGCTGTTGGCGCTCAAATCGAGCGGGTATCTGGCAAGTGAGCGACGCAAGGTTCGAAGATGGGGGCGACAAACCCCTGCGCCTCAAGGCCCTAGATACGCATGATTTGACAGTGTTGTCGTCCTTGACCCAAGACGCGGTTTTCCCTGCGTCTGAAATGAAATGGGACCGCAAAGCGCGGCGTTTTGCGGTGCTGATCAACCGTTTCCGCTGGGAAGATGATGCAAACGTCAAAGGTGCGCGGCGTCAGGTCGAGCGTGTGCAGTCGGTCTTATCCATTGAGGACGTAACGGCCGTGCAAACCCAAGGCGTGCAAGCGGGCGATGCGGATATGGTGCTCTCGCTTTTGGCGATCACGTTCGAGGCGGGGTTAGACGGCACGGGCCGCATTATCCTTACCCTATCAGGCGACGGCGCGATTGGCGTAGATGTCGAGGCCGTTGAGGTCTTGCTGCGTGACGTTACCCGCCCCTACATCGCGCCTTCGCGTAAGGTACCAAAACACGATTGAGGTTAGAGGCCATCAGTAAAGGTGCGAGCGGAGCTTTTTAAACCGCATTGTAGAGCCTAGGTCCGCAATGTGGGCAAATCTGCCGTTCCTCGAACTGGATCCGATGACCGCTTTAGGAACTTCCTCGGTATTCTCGCGTCAGGCACTCGCCTTTCCGACGATTAGCTAGTATTTTATTGACACTGATTGCTCGCATTTTATTTCTACATCGCGAGACTTGAGTCGAATAGGAGTTTGCGTGTCCCTTTTTCTTATCGTTGCATTGCCTTTCTTTGGCGCGCTTTTACCTGGCCTCATGAATTCTGCAGGGCGGTCAGCTTGTGCTGGCGTGACGTTCACCGTCACTTTAGCTGCTTTTGTAGGATTGCTCACAAACCTGCCGTCCATTTTCGCTGGTGAGGTCATCGTAGCGCGTGTCGATTGGATGCCTTCCTTGGGGCTCAACTTCACGTTGATGCTTGACGGGCTAGGGTTTTTCTTTGCACTGCTGATTTTGGGCATCGGCCTGTTGATCATTGCCTATGCGCGAAATTATCTGAGCCGTGACGACAATATGGGCGAATTTTTCACCTATTTGCTGCTCTTCCAAGGCGCGATGGCGGGTATTGTTCTGAGCGATAACATATTGCTTTTGCTTATTTTTTGGGAGATGACATCGCTGTCATCTTTCCTTTTGATTGGTTTTTGGAAACATCTGCCCGAAGGGCGCCAAGGCGCGCGAATGGCCTTGACGGTGACGGGCATGGGCGGTCTGTCGATGATCGCGGGGATGCTGATCCTCGGGCAGATTGTCGGCAGCTATGACCTCAGCGTGATTTTGCAGAACCGCGATTTGATCCAAGCGGATGCGCTTTACGTGCCTGCGCTTGTGTTGATCTTGCTGGGCTGTTTTGCCAAATCGGCACAGTTTCCGTTCCATTTCTGGCTGCCACACGCGATGGCAGCACCCACCCCTGTGTCCGCCTATCTGCATTCTGCCACGATGGTGAAAGCAGGGATTTTCCTGATGGCGCGCATGTGGCCCGTTTTGTCTGGCACGCCAGAGTGGTTTGTGATCGTGACCACTGCGGGCTTGATAACGATGGTGCTTGGCGCGGTGATCGCGCTCTTCAAGCATGACCTAAAAGCATTGCTCGCGTTCTCGACAGTCAGCCATTTGGGTTTGATCACCATGCTTTTGGGCACTGGGACGGCATTTGGTGCAATGGCAGCCGTGTTCCACATCTTAAACCATGCGACGTTCAAGGCGGCCTTGTTCATGTCGGCTGGGATAATAGATCACGGGGCGCATACCCGCGACATTCGACGCCTTGGTGGGCTGCGCAAATTGATGCCCGTCACCTTTATTATTGCCTCGCTTGCCGCCTTGTCGATGGCGGGTATCCCATTGTTGAACGGGTTTTTGTCCAAAGAAATGATGCTGGAAGAAACTTACGCCACGGTTCTGTTTGGCATGCCTTGGTTGGTCCCCGCGTTGGCGACATTCGGGTCGATCTTTTCAGCGGCCTATTGTTTCCGGCTGATCGGACATGTTTTCTTTGGGCCGGTGCGCGACGATTATCCTGCCGCGCCGCATGACCCAAATCTGGGCCTCTGGTTGCCACCTGCGGTCCTTGTGGTCTTGGTCGTTGTGATCGGTTTGGCGCCTTTTGTTGCCGAGCCGTTTGTAAAGCTGGTAACGGCTTCGGTGCTCGGCGATGCGGCCACGCTCCCTGATGTGCATATCAAAATTTGGCACGGTTTGGTGCCCGCACTTTACATGTCGATCATCGCGGTTGTTGGTGGCTTGATCATGTTGGCCGTATTCACTCCTGCATTGCGCATCTGGGACCGTACGCCGCGCCCCGAAGCCAAGGCAATCTTTGATAGCGTTGTCGAAGCTGTGGCAAGATTGGCGCAAGCTTTGATCCTGCCGCTGCATAACGGTGCGTTCTCGCGCTACGCCGCGATTGGCGCCGTGACGATCTTCGGCGCAGGGTTTTATGCTTGGACATCAGGCACTGTCGGCGTGCCGACCCGTGCCGCTCAAGCCGCTGGACCTGTGGCTATTGCAGGGTGGTTGATGCTGGTAGCAGCAACGGTTGGCATGGTTTTGCTGCACCGCAACCGCCTGTTGTCGCTGATTTTGATCGGCATTGTGGGGCTGATGGTATCGATCGGCTTTGTGTTCTTTAGCGCACCAGACCTTGCCATGACGCAATTCACCGTCGAGGTGGTGACGATTATTTTGATGCTCTTGGCGCTGAATTTCCTCCCCAATAACACACCTATCGAAAGCACAGTTTTGCGCCGCACCCGCGACAGCGCTATTGCGATTATGGGCGGACTGGCGACCTTCGCCTTGGCCTATTACTATCTTTTGCGCGACGCAACAGGTGTGCCGATTTCGGAATTTCATCTGGCGAATTCCTATAAGGGCGGCGGCGGCACGAACGTTGTGAACGTCATCCTTGTCGATTTCCGTGGCTTTGATACCTACGGTGAAATCATCGTTTTGGGCATCGCGGCGCTGCTGATCTATGCGCTGACCGAAACACTGCTAAGCGGGCCAGTGCGCGCGCGGCTTTTGAACCGCAAGCCTGACCAGCCACGCGCTGGCGACACACATCCGATGATGATGGTTGTGCTGACCCGCGTGATCATGCCCGTCGTTTTGATGGTCGGTTTCTATATCTTCCTGCGCGGTCATAATGAACCAGGTGGTGGCTTTATTGCGGGGCTTATCGTCTCGATTGCGGTGGTGATGCAATATATGGCGAGCGGTTTTGTCTGGACGTCGGCGCGCTTACGATACCCGTATCACGGTGTGATTGGCGCGGGCGTGTTAATCGCAGGATTTACAGGCATGGGCTCTTGGTTCTTTGGCAAACCGTTCCTGACCTCCGACTTTACCTATGTGCGCATTCCACCTTTTGAAAAGTTCGAACTGGCAACCGCTGCGCTGTTCGATCTGGGCGTTTTCCTAGCGGTTCTTGGTGCGGTCATGTTGTCACTGGAAAGTTTATCACGTCTCGCGCGCCGCGCCCATATGGAAGACAGCGAACACCCAATGGACATCGATCCGTCGCGTGATGACACGCATCTCGATACGCCTGAAACTGCAAAGGAGGGCGTGTAACATGGAACTCTTAGTTGCTTCTGCCATTGGTATTTTGACGGCGGGCGGGCTTTACCTCGTGCTGCGACTGCGGACATTCCCCGTCATCTTGGGGGTTTCGCTATTAACCTATGCGGTAAATGTATTCCTGTTCGCCTCTGGCCGCTTGACCGTTGGCGCGCCGCCGATCTTGCAAGACGGCGTAACAAACTACGCCGACCCCGTGCCGCAAGCCTTGGTCCTGACCGCTATCGTGATTTCGTTTGGCATGACGGCTGTTGTGGTGATGATCAGCCTTGGCGCGTTTCTGGGCTCTGATGATGACCACGTCGACGATCAACCCGACGAGACCACGGGGACACCATCATGACCCATTGGCTTATCGCACCCGTTGTCCTGCCCGCCTTGCTTGCACCCTTCATTGTGTTGGCCGCTCGGTATCACATCGGCATTCAGCGCACCTTCTCTGTTGTGGGCGTGCTGGCGCTGATCGCGATCGCACTCGGCCTGACAACGCAGGTTTTTGACGGCTCCATTCTCCTTTATCAACTCGGCGATTGGGCAGCACCCTTTGGTATTGTGCTGGTAGGGGACCGCCTCTCCATCTTTATGGTGCTTTTGACGGCGGTGCTGGCGCTCTTCGTCCTTCTTTATGCAATCGGATCGGGTTGGGATAATCGCGGCGCTCATTTCCATGCGCTGTTCCAATTTCAACTTATGGGGATCATGGGGGCGTTTCTGACAGGTGACCTCTTTAACCTGTTCGTATTTTTCGAAGTCCTCTTGATCGCGTCTTATGGCTTGATGATCCATGCTGGCGGCGATGCACGGCTCCGCGCGGGCGTGCAATATGTGCTGTTTAACCTGATTGGATCGACGCTTTTCCTGTTTGCACTTGGGTCGATCTATGCCGAAACGGGGACACTGAACATGGCGGACCTTGCCAATCGGGTGGCCCTGATTGGCGCGGAAGACACCGTGGGGATCCGTGTGGCGGCCGTCTTGTTGATTTTAGTCTTTGCGATCAAAGCTACCGTGGTGCCGCTGCATTTCTGGTTACCGTCAAGCTATGCAGAAGCGCCAGCACCCGTTGCAGCCCTGTTTGCGATTATGACAAAGGTCGGCGCCTACGCGATTATCCGTGTGTATACGATGATTTTCCCGCCCGATTTAGAGATCACAGCTGGTCTGCAAGGGGACTGGTTGTTGCCTGCGGCCCTCCTGTCGGTGGCCCTTGGCATGGTCGGGGTTCTCGCCGCAAAACGACTGGACCGCTTGGTTGCGTTCTCGGTCATCGGGTCGATGGGTATGGTGATGGTCGCGATTTCACTGTTCACACCCGAAGGTATTGCGGCGGCACTTTACTACATCGTGCATTCGACATTGGCTGCAGCGGCCCTGTTCTTAATCGCGGATATGGTGCGTAGCGGACGGGATAATTTGGACCTGACCGCGCAACCACCCATTGCAGGAAGCGCGCTAACAGCAGCATTCTTTTTCGTGGGCGCAATCGCGGTGGCAGGGCTTCCGCCACTGTCGGGCTTCCTTGGCAAACTCTTGGTGCTTGATGCTGCGTTTGGCGCAGATCAGGTTGTTTGGGTTTGGGCCGTTGTGCTGGGCTCAAGCCTGATTGGCATCGTCGGTTTCTCACGGGCTGGCAGCATTTTGTTCTGGAAAGCGCAAAGCGTGGTACGCGATGCCGAGACCGCAGCATCGCCGCCTCCCGCCGTTTTGTCCTATGTGGCCGTCGGTGGGCTGCTGGCGCTTTTGGTGGCGCATACCATTTTCGCGGGGCAAATGCATAGCTATGCGACCAAAATGGCAGCTCAGCTATTCTCGCCGCAGCCCTATATCGCGACCGTGCTGGAAACGCGCGGCAAGTTAAGCACGTCGCAGGAGGGACATTGATATGAAACGCGCATTTCTCTGGCTCGTCCCGCATCCATTCGTCACGCTACTTCTCGCGGTTGTCTGGATCCTTTTGCAAAACGAAGTCTCGGCTGGCATGGTCGTTTTCGGGATCATCCTCGGGATCGTCATCTCTCGGGGAACGTCGATCTGGTGGCCCAATACGCCCAAAAGTTTTCGGTTAGACAAAATGGTGACATACAGTGTCATGGTAATTTGGGACATTCTTGTGGCAAACATCCAAGTGGCATGGATCGTTTTGACCGTCCCAAACGCAAAACTGAAACCCGCATGGATCGTGGTGCCGCTAGAGCTACGCCAACCCGAAGCGATCACGGTTCTTGCGGGAACGATCACGCTGACCCCCGGAACGGTCTCAGCAGACCTGTCCGACGAAGGACATAGCCTGCTGGTGCATGTGCTGCACACAGATGACCCAGATGCGGTGCGCGACGATATCGTGAACCGCTACCAAAGCCGCCTCAAGGAGATTTTCGTATGACGACAGCACTCTGGGTTTTTGATATCGCGATGATTGTGACTTTCGTCACGCTTGGTCTTTCGCAAATTCTATCGATGGTGCGACTGGTTATCGGGCCAACGCCCGGTGATCGTATTCTTGCGGTGGATACGATGGTCATCAATGGCCTTGGCATCGTTATCGCGTTGGGAATTTACCAAGGCGTGCAAATCTATTTCGAGGTGTCGCTGTTGATTACGATGTTGGGCTTCGTTTCGACAGTCGCACTGGCACGCTTTGTATTGCGCGGGGACATCATCGAATGAGCGCTGATATTATCGGAACCTACGCCGTCGCATTCTGTTTGCTTATCGGATCGTTTTTTACAATCGTTGGGGTTATCGGGCTGTTGAAATTCAACACGCCGATGTCGCGCCTGCACGCCCCAACCAAGGTGGGGACGGTCGGGATCGGGATGCTGCTTGCGGCCTCAATGCTTCACTCCTTTGTCATAGGCCAGACGTCGATTCACGAGTTGCTGATCATGGGGTTCCTGTTTGTGACGGCCCCCATTTCAGCGAACTTCATCGCAAAGGTAAATATCCATCGTGGTGACTGTGAAACACCACCTTCACCACTGCAAGACGACACTTGGTCAACGCTGAATACGCCGCAAGAGGATCGTAAAAACGAGGCTGCAGGCCAGTAAAATTTCACCTGATGTCGTGCGGCGAAATCTGCCACACCAATCCACATCGGCCGAAATCCGAGAGCTTCACAGCCTTCGTTTGAATAGCCCGCTGCGATAGCTGACATTCCCCGCGGCGTAGGTGATTTGTAAAGACGGCTCTGATCTGCCGTTAGCTGCACGGCGCGCGAACGGCTGTCTAGGATGAGCCGGCCTTCGCTGCGGGGCGCACAAACTCACACAATGCGGACCAAACCGACCTTTCATCCAATTTACGGCAAGGGCTGCTTTTTCAATTAACCCTTATTTGCGAGATTTTCGCAAAGAGCGCAGGTCTACGCCGTTACTTCCTGAGTGGCAGCAGCAGAGTGTTGCTGTTCGGTGATTTTCTCGTTCTTCACCAAGGCGAGTGCTGCAGCGGCCCATGTCCAAGATTGGAGCCACAATAGACCTCCGCTCACGGCTAGTCCTTGCAAAATGCGTATATGGTCAAGGTCAGGCAAAGATTGTGTAATCAACATCGACAGGAGTGCCAAAGCGATCGGAAGAGACACCATCAATACGCTGAGTAGTCCGAAGAAGAACTGAAAAAATATTGACACAGAGAAAATACAAAATAGGGGGATGAAGCTGCGCCCCGCCCCATCGAAAAAGCCCGCGCTCTTAGCGCCGCGCCCCGCAGAGCGCGCAACACTGGCAAGTGGAACTACCATGATCACGCAAATTGCCACGTAAATCGCAAAAGAAACAACGGCTTGTAACGTCAATTCCTGATACCCTATGGCGGACATGAGCAACTTATCGGTATTCACGAAACTCGTTAGTGATATGGCCTCGCCGTATTTCCAGTGCGTGTAGATCGCAGTGACGAAATCGGGAATGACAATCGCCACGTTCTTTGCGATGATGAAAAATATCCCAAAGAGAATAGAATACAAAGTCAGGATTTGATATCCTGGCCTGCGGTGATCGCCCATGAGAGATAGGGCCGCGCGAATGCCAAAAAGACTGGTGAAGGCCGCAGTGATGGGGCCGCTAAGTATACTCGCATATCCGCCAGTGACAGCGCTCAGCATGCCCCAGACGATGCCCGAAACGGCCGAGATTGCAATCATAGGAAGGATCATGCGCCCAAACACGCCAAACGACAAAAAGAATGATTTGACAAGAAGTTCCATAATAGGCGGTCAAAAGCCGCACGAGTCCCTTTGTGATAATTATTTTAGCTCAACTCAAAGATGCAAAATAACTTTGTCGATATTGTGTCGTTTTATCACGGCGGCTCTTATTTTCTGATGTAGACATTGCTCCTGCAATCAGCATTTACTACGTCGCAATGCCTTTCGTCCATCGGAGGCGAAAGCACCTTGTTTTGCGCTTCCAAGACCTTTGATCTGAGCCCTAGTAGTTGCTGAAAATCATTCCCTTCCCAGCGACAGCCGCCATTCGCCGTATCGCAGAATACGGTAATATGGGCTCGAAGCGGACCTTGACCCCATCTCAAAATTTACGTGGGTTTCAACGATCTGAACATCGCACCGATCTGACGCCAGTTATCGGCCATGCTGCCATTGATGCCCTTTGCCGCCCACGTTATGTCTGCGCCAAAGGAGTCGCCGATGCCACAGTTTCTATCCACCACCGACGCTGATTTTGAGGCCCGCTTTCTGGCCCTTTTGGGGGCAAAGCGCGAGGATAGCCCCGATGTGGATGCTATTGTGGCGGGCATTATTGCGGATGTGCGCGCCCGTGGCGATGCGGCGGTGCTGGAGCTGACGGCGAAGTTTGACCGGTTGCAGTTGACGCCCGAGACCATGCGATTTTCAGCCGCAGAGATCGAGGCGGAATGTGCGCTGGTCTCTGACGAGGATCGCGCCGCGTTGGAAATGGCTGCAGAGCGTATCCGTGCATATCATTCCCGCCAGATGCCCGAGGATCAGTCGTGGACCGACGAGGTTGGTGCGACCCTTGGTTGGCGCTGGACGCCCGTTTCTGCCGCTGGCCTTTATGTGCCGGGTGGTTTGGCGTCTTATCCGTCGTCGGTCTTGATGAACGCGATCCCTGCAAAGGTGGCGGGGGTAGGGCGCTTGGCGATTGTTGTGCCGACACCTGACGGGGTGACGAACCCGCTAGTGGTCATGGCTGCCCGCATCGCTGGCGTTGATGAGATTTACCGTATTGGCGGCGCGCAGGCGATTGCGGCCTTGGCATATGGGACCGAGACAATCCCGCCCGTGGACAAGATCACAGGGCCAGGGAATGCCTTTGTAGCGGCCGCAAAGCGGCGCGTATTTGGCAAGGTTGGGATCGACATGATCGCAGGACCATCCGAGATTTTGGTGATTGCGGACCGCGACAACGACCCCGACTGGATCGCGCTTGATCTGTTGTCTCAGGCCGAGCACGACGAAAGTGCGCAATCGTTGCTCATTACCGATGATGCTGATTTTGGCCGCGCTGTTGCGGCTGCTGTCGATAAGCGCCTAGAAACGCTAGAGCGCCGTGCGATTGCGGGCAAAAGCTGGGCCGACTTTGGCGCCGTGATCACCGTGCGCACGATGGACGAGGCCGTTGCGCTGTCTGACCGTATCGCACCAGAACACCTAGAGCTTTGCACCGCTGACGCCGACGCCTTGGCCGAGCGCGTCACCCACGCGGGCGCAATCTTTATTGGCGGCTGGACCCCCGAGGCCATTGGTGATTACATCGGTGGACCTAATCATGTGCTGCCCACTGCGCGGTCGGCACGTTTCTCTAGCGGATTGTCAGTGATGGACTTTATCAAACGCACAACTTTGTCCAAGATGACACCACAAGCCTTGGCCGCCATTGGCCCGTCAGCCGAACGGCTGGCCATTTCAGAAAGCCTAGAGGCACACGGTCTGTCCGTTCGCGCCCGTTTGGATCGGATAAACCAAAAATGAGCCGCATTAGCCATATCGACCTTGATGACAGCGGCTTGCCTGTCCCCACTGCGGAAATCGAACAAGAACGCAAAGTTGCGATGTTCGATCTGCTGGAGAACAACAGCTTTGCCCTGCCAAAACGCGAGGACCGTGAGGTGCCACAGGGGCCGTTTCGCCTCGGCCTTTCGATCAAAGAACGTCGCTTGGTGTTTGATCTTAAGCTTGAAGACGAAACGCCAGCAGGTGAATTCCACCTCTCGCTTGGGCCATTCCGTCAGGTCGTAAAAGACTATTTCCAGATTTGTGAAAGCTACTTTGACGCTGTGAAGAACATGCCGCCCAGCCAGATCGAGACGATTGATATGGCCCGTCGCGGTATCCACAACGAGGGTGCACGGGTTCTGCAAGAGCGGCTAGAGGGCAAAGCCGACGTCGACACCGACACGGCACGCCGCCTGTTTACTTTGATTTGCGTTTTGCATTTCGGAGGGTAAGAGATGGTCGCTGATCAGACTTTTCCACCTCTGCCGCAATCGGTTCTCTTTTGCTGCGACCATAATGCGGTGCGCTCGCCTATGGCCGAGGGAATCATGAAAAAGCTATACGGAACAGAGTGTTACATTCAGTCCGTGGGCGTAAAGAATGACCTTGAAATCGACGGTTTTGCGGTCACTGTCTGCGCAGAGATGGATGTGGAACTCTCGCGCCATCGCTCGCGTAGTTTTGACGAGATGGAGCAATGGGGCGATGATCTGTCGTCATTCGATCTGGTCCTCGCACTTTCCCCCGCAAGCCAACGCCGCGCGCTTGACCTCACACGGTTTTATCACCTTGAGGTCGAATACTGGCCGATAATGGACCCAACGGGGCTTGGCGAAGGGCGCGACACACGTCTGGTCAGTTACCGCCAAACCCGCGATCAGATCATGGAGCGTCTGATCGAGCGATTTGGCCCCGCGCGGGTTGAAAACGACTGATTGAACGCGGTGGAGGAGTATTGCAGCCAATGGAGTTGTTTTCATTTCCTAAACCATCCGCGAGCACCGAGATGAAGAATCTGGGTTTCATTGATGGCACTGGTGAGATCGTGATCGATCAAACAATTTACTGCCGGCATTTTGATGAGTTTAACGCCAATGGTTATTGTCGCATCAAGATGTCTGACCTCGTCACGAACATCATTGTTGATCATGACGGCCAAATATTCGACCTACCTGAAAATTTTAGCTGTAACGAGGCGCCTGACAGCTTCGGGTTATTTTCTGCAATTCATCGCCCCGATAGAAAACTTAATTCTGCATGGGTTGCCGATCCAAACGAGCAATTCGGGCAAGGTTTGAGATATATTGGGCGGACAAATCACTATGTGATGCGCTTGGATCATACCGTTGCATTTGAGCGGAATGCGTCAGCGTTGGGGAATGGCTTTTACAAATGGGACGTATTTGACCCTGACACAAAACGCCACCGATACGGCATAATTGACCATACGGGGCAGATAACCGCAGCGCCCAAATATGAGAGTATTGAACGCTCCGATACCGGCCAGGCATTTAGCGTCGTCAAGGGCCGCAAGTTCGGGGTGATTGATGCTTTTGGGAGCGAAATTGTAGAAATCCGGCACCCAGTTACGTGGCCGTGGGACTATTCAAGTACATACGACGGGGTGGCAGCAGAACTGAATTCTTCGACCGCAAGGTGTCAGGTTTTTGATCTAAAAGGCGTTGTTGAACGTGTGAATGGGAAAAGGGGACGCACCTATTTTTTAAAGTCAGATGGCTCTCCTGCAATGCGGTCTGGTTGGGGGCGCCAAAAGTACCTTCCTGCTGATATTGAAATTTCCGGTGCGGCGGACGGAATGATTGCATTCAAGAAAGGCGGCTTATGGGGATATTTCGACACTGCGGGTGCACTTGTCATTCCGCCTAAATATCATTCAGTTAGCGGTTTTAGATCAGGACTATCTCGGGTCTTTGACAGCAGCGAAGACGAGGAGGCTGGTCAGTTCAGGTACATAGACCGAAAGGGGGATACAATTGCTCAGAATTATTAGTGTGGCAACTTTGGAGGAAGAACCCTCAGCCTACCGATTAACCCTTGAAAAACCCGTAGCAAACGCGCATTTACGCGTTGATCACTGCGAAATGCAGTAAAACAACTACAGGAGATCACATGGCCAAGGAAGAACTACTCGAATTCCCAGGTGTCGTGAAAGAACTTCTGCCCAATGCGACGTTTCTGGTTGAGCTTGAGAATGGCCATACGATCATCGCACATACGGCAGGCAAGATGCGCAAAAACCGCATCCGCGTTCTGGCAGGCGACAAGGTGCAAGTCGAAATGACACCTTACGATTTGACCAAAGGTCGGATCAACTATCGTTTTAAATGACAAGTCTCCCGTTTGACGGGGGCCTTAAGCTCATCCTCGGCTCTGGCTCGCCTCGGCGGTTGGAGCTTTTGGCGCAGATGGGGGTAACCCCACACGCCGTCCGCCCCCCTGACATTGATGAAGATCCCCGCAAGGCCGAATTGCCCCGCGATTACGTCAAGCGGATCGCGTCGGAAAAGGCAGCTGCGGTGCATTGCGCCGACGATGAGGTCGTGCTCTGCGCTGATACCACCGTGGCGCTTGGGCGGCGGATCATGGGCAAGCCTGCAAATGCGGGTGAGGCTGCGGAATTTTTGCACGCGCTTTCGGGTCGCAGGCACAAGGTGATTACGGCTGTTGCGGTGAAACGCGGCGCCAAAATCTGGCTGCGCGATGTGCAAACAACCGTTTCTTTTAAACGTCTTAGCGATGTCGAAGTGAACTGGTATCTCGCGACAGATGATTGGAAGGGCAAGGCGGGCGGCTACGGCATACAAGGCCCCGCCAGCGTTTTCTGCCCTTGGATCAATGGATCATTCCATGCGGTGATGGGTCTGCCATTGCCAGAAACAGCAGCGCTGCTCACAGCCGCTGGTTACCCCCTATTCGGAGAGACACCATGAAGGGTCGCACGATTGTTCTGGACCATGTGAACGGGCTGGAGGCCGCGGCCTATCTGGTGGATGGCAAGCTTGACGATCTGTTGATCGACGACAGCGACGCCCCACGCCCCGGTGCGATTTTCCGCGCGATTTGCGACCGTCCGATTAAAGGGCAGGGCGGCATGATGCTGCGCCTTCCCGATGGTGAGACCGCGTTCCTGCGCCAAGGCAAGGGCCTCAGCCCCGGTCAAGCGATGCTCGTGCAGGTCACGGGTTATTCCGAGGATGGCAAAGCTGTGCCCGTCACTGACCGCGTTCTGTTCAAAAGCCGCTTTGCGATTGTGACCCCCGGCAAGCCCGGACTGAACATTTCCCGCCAGATCGAGGACGAGGACACACGTGACGAATTACTCGCTGTGGCCACCGAAGTCCACGACGATACATTCGGACTGATTCTCCGTTCGTCTTGCGAGGGCGCCGATCCGGAAGAGATCATGGATGATATCACGGCCATGCAAGACCTTGCACACGCCGTTCTGGCAGACGCAGAAGGCAAAGATCCCGAAGCTCTGACCGAAGGCGACGGCCCGCATGGCATCGCGTGGCGTGAGTGGACGGGGGCGTCTGATGTCGTTACCGAAGACGGCGCTTTTGAGAATCTCGGCGTGCTCGATCAGATCGACGCGCTTGGCGGTGCTTTGGTCGAAATGGGCGAGGGGACGATGTATGTCGAACCGACCCGTGCCATGGTCGCCGTTGACGTCAACACAGGCGGTGACACGTCCCCTGGGGCGGCGCTCAAGGCCAACCTTGCGGCTTGCCGCGCTTTGCCCCGTGCATTGCGCCTGCGTGGCCTTGGCGGGCAGATTTCAGTTGATTTCGTGTCAATGTCCAAGGCGCACCGCAAGCAGGTTGAACAATCCCTGCGCGCCTCGTTCCGTAATGATCCGATTGAAACCTCACTTGTGGGCTGGACCCCGATGGGTCTGTTCGAGCTGCAACGCAAACGCGAACGTCTGCCATTGGCGCGGACCTTGCGAGGGCTGTAAAATGGCGTGCCCGATTTGTGACCGCAAGACCGACCCTGAGTTTCGCCCGTTTTGTTCAAAACGCTGCGCAGATATCGATTTAAGTAAATGGTTATCAGGCTCTTACGCGATTCCGAGCTATGATCCTGAGGACGCAGAAGAGCTTGAGAACGAATTGCGCGACGCCGAAGACAAGCAACACTGAAATTAGAACAAAATGCCTCTGGACACCCAAGCACCAGTCGCCTAAAAGCCCGATACCCGATGACGTTGTCATCCCGGTGCCCGGGTAGCTCAGGGGTAGAGCAGTGGATTGAAAATC
>DFSO01000050.1 GCA_002378665.1 Loktanella sp. UBA3435
CGTGCCACTCGTGCAGGGGTTCCTCTTTGCGCGCCCTGCACCACTTGAAACAATCTGGCTAAGCCAGCGGATCAAAGCCACAGGATAACAAAAAAGACGTCAAAAGCGCTCATGCAACAAGCGTTTTAATTCCCAAACTTCTTCAACCGCGCATCCCGCAGACGGGCAAAATCATCGCCCGCGTGATAGCTAGACCGCGTCAGCGGCGACGCAGACACCATCAAGAACCCTTTATTATACGCGGTCTTCTCGTAGGTCGCGAATTCTTCGGGGGTGACAAAACGGTCCACAGCATGGTGTTTTGGCGTTGGCTGCAAGTACTGGCCAATCGTCAGAAAATCGATGTCCGCGGCGCGCATATCTTCCATGACTTGGGTCACGGCCTGCTTGTCCTCGCCCAAACCAACCATGATGCCCGATTTGGTGAACATCGTTGGATCAAGCTCTTTGACACGCTGTAACAGGCGCAAAGAATGGAAATACCGAGCACCGGGGCGGACCTCTGGATAAAGGCCGGGAACCGTTTCAAGGTTGTGGTTAAACACGTCAGGTTTGGCCTCGACCACAATCCGTAGCACGTCAGGGTGACAGCGGATAAAGTCAGGCGTCAGAATTTCAATCGTTGTGTCTGGCGACTGCTTACGCACGGCGCGAATCGTTTGAGCAAAATGCGCAGCACCACCATCTTCGACATCGTCACGGTCCACGGATGTAATCACAACGTGCTTAAGACCCAGCTTTTTCACAGCATCGGCCACACGACCGGGCTCGAATACGTCCAGATCTTCAGGCGGCTTGCCCGTGGCGATATTACAAAACGTACAAGCCCGCGTGCAGACTTCGCCCATAATCATCATGGTGGCATGGCCTTGCGACCAACATTCACCAACGTTGGGACAGCCAGCCTCTTCACAAACTGTGACGAGCTTGTGTTCACGCATAATGTCGCGCGTGATCTTATAGCCCTCGGACGTCGGCGCCTTTACCCTGATCCAGTCAGGTTTCTTGGGTTGTACATTGTCAGGACGCTTGGCCTTTTCAGGATGGCGCTGAGCGGGGATTTTAAGGTCACGCACGGAAATTTCCCATTTTCTAGTTAGGTCAAACGTAGTGCCTTAATCCTACGACAACAACAGTTCAGTCAGCAATTCCGCTATGCAAATTTACCCGCAGCAGCTGCACAATAAAAAATGGGTAATTTATTGAGCAAAATCTTCTCAGTCTAAGCACTCAGCCCCCTCATCCTCGTCTACTTTGGATGTGGCTCCGCTGTCTTTTAGGGCGCACAATTGGTCCGCGCAACGGATGCTCCGTTAGGCTTCATGATCATCGCACAAGATAACGCAGACGACACAGTCGCTAAAAACCGTCTTGGTTAAAATGGCTATGGCGCGGGTTATTTGGGTGAGAACAGCGTCCGATCAGCGTTCATCTTTGCGCTGATTGCAATATTCTTGCTTGTGACCGTCATCTTAGGCGCGACCCAACTCTGGCTGTTCATCTTGGCACCAAGCGTTGGCGGCGCAATCGCTGGCTTGCTGTTCAACATGGGACACACGCATCGACGATCACACATGGCGCCATTTATTCATCCAATCATCGGACCAAATTTACCCTGCTCTTCGTAATGTCGCTTGAGGCGCTGCAAAGCAATCCGCAACACGATCTTGCCCGATCGCGCAGACCACCCCATCGCCTTTTCAGTGACCTCCAACCCTTCCAAAAGGCAGCAGCAGTGATAGGCCACGTCCGCCAAGCCAGGGCCAAGATCCCTTAAAGCAGACTGTACTCTTTCATGGGCAGAAGCAGCATTGCGTGGGGCCGCCTCGTTTGGAGGTTGCTTCATAAAGGCCGCGATATCTTTGGGCAAAGCAGATCCCATTTTAGCGAGTTCAAAGTCCTCGCGGAGCCGTTCACCGACGGCAACAAACTCACGCATAAGAAACATCTGACCGTCTCTGTCGCGACGGCGTGCAAGCCCGACCAACGGGCTTTCAGTCATGTACTGCCTTGAAACTTGACCAACCATATTGCTTTCGAAGGCGCCAGTATCCCAAGTTCCCTTGGCATCGAACTTTGTCACATTGTCGCGAAACCCAGAGGCTGTATTTTCCACGCGTGCCATCAGTTTCTGAAGCGCAGTGCGCCCCGCTTCGGAAATCGTGTACCGTGTGACCCGCGTGGCCGTGTCAGAACAAGAAATCCACCCCTTCAAGGCCAATGCCTGCGCGATGTCGCGATCAACAACTGCCGTGCGCATTGCTTCATGCTCAGAGTTCTCTCGCACAATAACAGCCGTTTCCATATCGCGGGCAACCGCAAGCACGGCCCCGGGCTCACATAAGCGTAAAAGAATACGGCGCGACTCTTGATCGATACGGTCTTGTGTAAGCCCGTCATATGGGCCCTCCGACTTGCGTGGAGTGACTGTCGGCATTGTCTTGGCTTCCTCTTTGGGGCGTGAAAATTGATCTGAACTCTTTGTGCAAAGCGCACGCAAAGCGTCGTCAACCAAAGGATCGTCGCGGCGTTGCTCTAGTTTCCGGACTTGGCGCAATATCGTTGAGGGGTGGCACTCCTGGGACCGCGCAAGTTCACGAATCGAACATCCACTTTCCGTATGAGCAAGGTAATGCTGAACTGATTTCGGCACCCAAGCTGGCAAGTCATTAGCCGCATCGCTCTTATTACATTCACCCATTTCGCTCTCCTTAGTCGCAGATTTCAAGGAGCCACACTGACCCATCGGACGGAATCAACTTTCACAAATACAACCTTGGCGGTCTTTAGTTACTCAATGGTTAATTGTTTCCGTTAACGACCACTATTGTTTCCAAAATATAAATAGTCCTTGACCCACCGTTCGGTGATTTTGAAGGTCGCGCAACACGCCAAATTCATGTGCCAATATCCAATTCGAAACTGCTCGCAAAAGGATAAGAACATGCTTGATATTGCCACAAGAATTGCTCGCCTTCGTCGCCCAAAACTCCTCGTGAACGCTGCCAGATTTGGCCTTGATGACTACGTCAGAAGCCAACATTTGAAACGATTATTGAAAACCGAAATCCTGCCGCGCCCTGCCCCCGCGGTCATGCAACTCCTTGATATCGAATCGATAATGGACGAGGCACGCAAAACAAAACAGGCCACCTATTCGGTGGCCTGTCATGTTGAAGTTTTGATTGTATTGATGGCAGAGACGCAGAATCTGCGCGCCTCTAGCTACCCTACATAAAGGCGTCAGGCATGCTCGCCTTTTTCTCTGCCACATAGGCCCGCAAACGCGCCTCTATCTCAGGGTCGAGGGTCGGCTGCTGGTAGGTGTCGATCATGCGCTGGACACGGATTGAAGCAAGGGTTTGCGTATCGCGCGCACCCTCTTCGTCCCATGTCTCAAACGGCTTATAATCGAACAGATCAGAGCGCCAGAAAGCGGACTTAAAGTTGGCTTGGGTATGCTCACACCCAAGGTAGTGACCACCTGGTCCGACCTCGGCAATGGCACCCATCGCCTGACCATTCTCATCCATATTCACACCGCGTGCAAAGTGGTGCAGCGTGCCAAGTTGATCCGCGTCCATCACGAATTTTTCAAATGAGGCGACCAATCCGCCCTCAAGCCAACCGCAGGCGTGCAACATAAAGTTCACGCCAGACAAAAGACCCATCTGAAGGCTGTTGGATGTCTCGTAAGCCGCCTGCGCATCAGGAAGCTTTGATCCACAGAACGAGCCCGCAGAACGATAAGGCACACCCAAACGACGCGCCAACTGGCCCACGCCGTAAGTGATATGCGCAGCCTCAGGCGTCCCAAACGTCGGCGCACCAGAGTTCATATCAATCGAGGTCACAAATGCCCCCATAATCACAGGCGCTCCAGGACGGATCAGCTGTGAATAGGCGATACCTGCAAGGCACTCGGCCATAACTTGGGTCAATGTGCCCGCAACCGACACAGGCGCCATCGCACCACCCACGATAAACGGCGAAATGATCGAGGCTTGGTTGTTCTTTGCGAACACTTCCAAAGCACCCATCATGATACTGTCGAATGTCATCGGGCTGTTGATGTTAATGAGCGAGGTCATCACGGTGTTGTTCTGCACGAACTCCTCACCAAAGAGGATGCCACACATATCAACAGAATCCTGCGCACGGGACGGCTCTGTCACAGACCCCATGAACGGCTTATCCGACAAGGTCATGTGCGCGAGCAACATATCCAAGTGACGCTTGTTTACTGGCACATCAGTTGGCTCGCAGACCGTACCACCAGAATGGTGCAGCCATTTCGACATATAGCCAAGCTTCACGAACTTCTCAAAATCGGCCATTGTTGCATAACGACGGCCACCCTCGGCATCACGCACAAATGGCGGGCCGTAGACTGGCGCCAGAACAAGGTTCTTGCCACCAATCACAACGTTCCGTTCAGGGTTGCGGGCATGCTGGGTAAACGTCGCAGGGGCAGTTGCGCACAGCTTGCGTGCAAGCCCACGCGGAATACGCACCCGCTCGCCCTCAATCTCAGCACCAGCAGCACGCCAACGCTCAAGCGCCTCAGGGCTATCGACAAAGTTCACGCCAATTTCGGCCAAAACTGTTTCGGCATTGCGCTCGATGATCTCCAACGCGGCCTCGTCCAGAACTTCATAGTTCGGAATGTTACGCTCGATATATTTTGCTGTCTCTACGCTGACGGCTGTACGCTCTGCACGACGGGCAGCACCACCGCCACCACGCGCGCGACGACCAGAATTTTCTTGTGCCTCAGACATACGACTTCTCCTAATATCAATTGCTTGGGGTTGTCATACGACGAGACCGTGCCGCGCCTTGCGAAATTAACGCCACTTCGGGCGCAAAAGCGACATTGCACACTCTTGCACACCTGCCCTGTCCCCGTCTAAAACGCCTCATGGATATACAATCGCACGAACGCCTCCTTATCATCGACTTCGGTAGCCAAGTGACGCAGCTTATTGCGCGTCGTTTGCGTGAGCTGAACGTCTATTGTGAAATTCACCCCTATCAGAAGGTCACCGACGCCTTTTTGGCCGAATTCGCGCCAAAGGCTGTGATCCTGTCTGGCGGTCCAGATAGCGTGACGCGCGAGGGATCGCCCCGCGCAGCCCCTGCGGTTTTCACCTTGGGCGTGCCTGTTTTGGGCATCTGCTACGGTCAACAAACCATGATGCAGCAGCTTGGCGGACAGGTTGATCGCGGACACGGCACCGCCGAATTTGGCCGCGCCTTTGTGACGCCACAGAATGAGCTTCA
>DFSO01000081.1:0-1321 GCA_002378665.1 Loktanella sp. UBA3435
ATGGGATTGCCATGGCCCGCAGTGACCCCATGACGGCTGTCCACAAAGTCTAAATGGGCGTCAATCTGTATCACATGTACCGGTTCTTGCTCAGAAAAGGCGTTGATGCAGGGGATATTGATGGAATGATCGCCGCCCACCACAACTGGCAGCGCGCCTGCGGCCAAAATCTTACGCACGCCAAATTCAATATTGGCATGGCTTTCGTCGGTTTTCGTATGGATGATATCGGCATCACCCAAATCAACGATCCGCACATCGCTTGCCAGATATGTGGCGTCATCTTCGTGGTCATAGGCACCGGCATGTCCGAAAGAAAACAGAGTTGAGGCTTCGCGGACCGCACGCGGGCCAAAGCGCGCACCCGGTCGCCATTGGGTGCCAAAATCAAAGGGAGCACCCAGAATCGCCACATCAGCGTCGATCGCATCCCAATCCGCCACATAGGGGCGCTTGCCAAAAGTGGAAATCCCAACAAAAGGCAAGTTCAGCCGCCCTGCTTCATAACCGTGATCTGACATAAAGGCTCCGTTTTGCTTTTACCGGATCAATGTTGTGCGATTGGGCTGAAAATGTCGATAAAAAATTAGAGTATTCAGAGTGAACGCGCCTGCGGCGGGCGTAGGTGAGGGTGAGGGTGGCCGCAGACGCGTTCTATCCCAGTTTGCGGAGGGTTTGGCAGGCAGAGCGCACCTCATCCACCCCGGTGTGGGAACTGTATGTTCTTGTCCCCTTCCAAAGGGGCCGCAGCAGGTGATGAGGTGAAGATGAGCTAGGACATGCGACAGCTAGACTGGTGCCATAGGGCTTGCCCTGTCTAATGCGTCTTTCCCACCTTTGCCTCATTGCGTGCTACACTCCCACCGCTAAAGGAAGCATCCGATCATGAAAATTGCGCGATAGTATACAAATTTATTCGAATGCGCTCAAAAATACCTGTTTAGATTGCATTGGCGGGTAATTTATTCACCTTTCTTTCATATTTTATTCCGCGACACTGCGGGTGGACTGCGCTGCCGCTGCTTTGGGGCTGATCTAACCGAGTATTTGGCCGCACAATTTGGGCCAAAACGCTCAAAACCATTGCAATGCCGTGGGAGTTGGAAAATATAGATCCTGCATCTTATGCATGTATTTGATCATGATTTTCTATTTAGGCGCATTTTATGACTGAATTTGGCAAGAATCTGCGGTGGCTCTGCGGTCTGAGGAGGTCTGTGTCCTTTGTTGCGCGCGAATTGGGGATCAACCGTCAGCAATTTGGTCGCTATGTTAACAACAAGTCCTATCCCAATACCCATAATTTGATCGCCATTTGTGA
>DFSO01000081.1:1592-2387 GCA_002378665.1 Loktanella sp. UBA3435
CATAATTTGATCGCCATTTGTGATTATTTCAATGTGCAAGCGGCGGATTTTGAAATGCCGCATAGCCAATTTTCTCAGAAATACCGCAATGTGGCGTTGCTCAAACACCGTCTTTCACAGCGGACATTGGAGTTTTCGCTGGATGCTTTTTTCCGCCAGCCACCGCGCGCTTTGGAAAGGTTTCGTGGAGATTACTTGATATATTTCAATACGAAGACTTGGCCAAATCACTATATGATTGCATTTTGTCGCGTGGTTTCGCGTGAAAATGCAACCTTTTTACGCTACATTATTCGTGGTCGCGAACCGCTTTTGGGCAATCGAATACTGTTCAAAGGAGGAGGGCAAGCGGCGAAGTTTGAACATAATGTATTTATTCAATCTTATTCAAAACCTCTGGCCGGGCCGTTGGTCTCGGAGATTATTTCGGTTCGTGACTGGAAGCATACAGAGCTGCTCCCCAGCCGCATGATGTCGACTCATATTGATACAAATGAAATCCTATATAAAGCGCGCCTCTGGCGCCGTCTTGGAATTGGTACGGATCTGAGAGACGGGCTCAAAGCCAGCGGCTTGGTTCGAAAGAATTCACCGCGCATCTCCACTGTGATTCGCGATATACTCGATGGACCAGAATTTCAGGTCCACACGGTTTGAGTATGAGATTGCGATATGATCGAAAGGCCCGGTGCGGCTCTTTGCGGAAAATTGGATTGCGAGGCAAAAATCTGCGATTTACCCCTTGTGATTTGCGTGGCGAGGGTCTAGCTAGCAGGAACTTGGCGCGGGATGGAG
>DFSO01000081.1:2700-8242 GCA_002378665.1 Loktanella sp. UBA3435
AAATCCTACTCCCGCAACCAAAACTAACTAAAAGTTTACACTGCACTAGCGTCCCGAGGGGCGCTTCTTGCATTTTGACGCTAGAACAAATTGCCGCGTTCGGTGCCGCTTTTTAAAATTCCCTGACGTCCGTCGAATCTGTGATTGAGGGAAAACCCAGTGATAAAGCTTCATCTGATGTGAATATTCCTGCAACAATTATAGCTTGACTGTTCCCCGCGCTAAGCATTCCTGTGAGGTGTCGGCCATCTTGTTTGGGGGGGGTACTTAGCCCAATCCAAACAGATAAAACGCGCCAGGCTCAGACAAGGCCCTTGATCGTAGGGCCCCCGCGTCTCGAACCACGGGCCTTCAGTATTCGTCTTGTAAATTTATTCGGCAGTAATTTTGTTTGCGACCACTCACTGATGAAGCAGATAGTGCCTGCGCCATGCACTAATGGCTGTTTTGCGGACAAAGTGACATTTCGCTGCGACAGCATGAATGACCGCTTTACTGGATTTCGCCTCTATCAAGCAAAGCCACAATTTCCGAACAGTTCTCAATTTGTCCACCGCAGCAGTCAGCGATCAAGAACTGGACGAGCGCATTCACACTTGAAAGATTTGCCGCGTAGTAGATTTCACGTTGATGGCGTGTCGCAGTCAAGACGCCAGCGCGTTTGAGAATGGCGAGATGGCCTGAAAGTGTCGAGGGTTTCGTGCCCAATTGCCGCGAGATTTCCAAGGCTGGCAATCCCTTTGGACCAACCCTCACGAGCAGCCGAAAGGCTTCCAGACGCGTTGGTTGTGCAAGAGCCGCAAAGGCTTCGATGGCATTGTCTTGTTCCATAAATCGTTATTGCCCGAATTATCAAAGCTTGACAAGATATCCCTCCTGATCTAGCCAAAAAACACTTCGGTGTTTGCCGAATTGAGTTATGAGAGAAGCTTGGATGTCGGAAACCTCAATTAAGTCTGAAGTTGATTTTGAAGCAAACGGTAAGCAGTCAGGATTTCTGCGCCTACCGCACTCTGTTCATCGCTCGGCCTATGGTTGGATTCCGATTCCCATGACTTCCATTAAGAATGGTGAGGGTCCCACGCTCGTCATTATGGCGGGCAATCACGGGGACGAATACGAAGGCCAGATTGCGATCTCTAACCTCGCCCTCACGTTGGAACCTGGTGATATCCTGGGTCGGTTGATCTTGCTACCTATGGTCAATGCACCGGCGGGTGAGGCCGGGTCGCGCACGTCACCTATCGATAACGGGAACCTCAATCGCCTATTTCCCGGCAACGCCAGTGGGTGTCCCACTGAAATGATCGCCCACTATATCGAAGAGGTCGTAATGCCATTGGCAGACTATTCAGTTGATTTGCATTCAGGCGGCAGCTCGCTTTTCTATCCGCCGACGTTACTGCGCGGGCAAGGCCATAGTGCCGAAGAAACGGAGGCTTTGATCAGCCTTCAAGAAGCGTTTGATTTGCCTTACGCATGGGTTTTTACCAGTGGCGGTGGCCGCAACAGCACGGCGCGTACAGCGATGGGAGCCGCCAATCGGAAGGGGGTGATCAACGTCATGGCCGAACTCGGCGGTGGTGGTGAGGTCACGCCTGATATTCTGAAACGCACCGAACGGGGGCTGCGTCGCATTATGCACAGTCTTGGGATGTTGCCAGACTATGTGCCCGACCAAGCTCAAGGCACGCGCGAGTTGAATGCTAAGGGGTCGGTTTATGCCTATGCGGCAGGTCTGTTTGAGCCATTGAAATCTATCGGTGAGGATGTCGCCGAGGGCGAGCTTGTCGGTCTGATCCATCATCCAGATACACCTGAGGCGGAGCCGGACAGGATTACCTCCCCGTATGCAGGGATCGCACTGTGCAGGCGCGCGATGGCGCAAGTCGTGCGCGGAGACGCTGTCTATCAAATTGCCTCTGATGCCGAACCGCACAGGGATCAAGAATGAGTGTGCACCCCGTATCACTTGCCGACATCCGCTCTGCTCAGGTGGCACTTGCCGATGTGGTCCTGCGCACGCCTGTGCTTGAGAATCCCGACGTTAATGAAATGCCTGGAGGACGGTTGCTGCTGAAGGCAGAGAACATCCAGCGCACCGGTGCATTCAAGATACGCGGCGCGTATTATAGGATCTTGAACCTGACCTCCAAGGAACGCGCTTGCGGAACGGTGAGCTATTCGTCAGGAAATCACGCCCTTGGTTTGGCACGCGCAGCGCAACTGTTGGGGTCGTCCGCTGTCATCGTCATGCCCAGCGATGTGCCAACCGCAAAGATGAACGCGACCCGTGCCCTTGGCGCAGAGATTGTCACCTTTGACCGTGACACAGAAAACAGTGCTGATGTGGTGGCTCGTATAAGATCGCAGACTGGTCGCATCGAAGTCCCGCCAAGCGCCCATGGTCAGGTTCTGGCTGGGGCCGGAACTGCTGCCCTGGAATTATTCGAAGATGCGCCCGTTCTGGACGCAGTCCTGGTGCCATGTGGCGGTGGCGGCCTGACAGCGGCAACAGCTGTCGTCATGGCCGAAACATCCCCACGAACCCAAGTCTATGCGGCGGAGCCAGCCTTGTTTGATGACACACGTCGCTCGCTTGTTGCAGGCGAACGCCGCGCCAACCCCGTGGGCCAACGCACGATCTGCGATGCGATCATGACGCCTATGCCAAACGAGGTGACCTTTCCGATCAACCTCGACCTACTTGCAGGCGGTGTGACTGCCAGCGATGCAGATGTCCGAGACGCGATGCGCTTTGCCTTTGAGCATTTCAAAATCGTGACGGAACCCGGCGCGGTTGTTGGTCTGGCCGCAGTTTTGAACGGGCAGATCGCAATAAGGAACAGGGCTGTTGCAACCATTATTACTGGCGGCAATGTCGATCTTGCGCAGTTCTCTGCGCTCACAGGAGGTACAGAATGACACTTGAACGACGCCTTATGGCAGAATGGCTGGGGACTTTTTCGCTGTTGGCGACCGTCATCGGCTCGGGTATCATGGCCGAACGGTTAGCCGACGGAAACGTTGCGATTGCGCTCTTGGGCAATACGATACCGACGGGTGCAATCTTAGTGGTGTTGATTACCATTTTCGGGCCGATCTCGGGCGCACACTTTAACCCCGCCGTCACACTCAGCTTTGCCATGCGACGCGAAATCACAAAGCGCGACAGTTTACTCTATGTAACTGCCCAAGTCTTTGGCGGCATCGCAGGTGTGCTTGCAGCCCATGTGATGTTTGAACATGCCTTGCTTGACCCTTCTACCACATCGCGCAGTGGTATTGGCCAATGGACGGGCGAGTTTGTTGCGACTTTTGGTCTGGTCGGCACTATCCTTGCCTGCATCAAAGTGCGCCCCTCGGCGGTGCCGATGGCTGTTGGGCTCTATATTACCGCAGCCTACTGGTTCACGTCCTCCACATCATTCGCAAACCCTGCGGTCACGATTGCGCGCGGCTTCTCGAACACGTTTGCAGGGATCGCTCCCATTGATGTTGCCGCCTTTATAGGTGTGCAGTTGGTCGCTGCTGTTTTGGCGACCTGTTTCTTTGCCTGGCTATTGGATGATGCGCAAAATGGCTGATCCCTTTGATTTTGATGAGGTGATAGATCGCCGCGAGGTTCCGGCGCTCAAGGTGCATCGCATGGTGCTTGGTACCGACGGAATGGGCCTGTTTCCGGCAGGTGTTGCGGATATGGACTTTCGCGCCCCTAAGCCCATATTGGACGCAATGGCGCAACGACTGGCCCATGGTGTCTTTGGCTATGAGACAATTCCCGATGGCCTCATGCCTGCGCTCATCGCATGGATGAAACAGCGGCACGCTTGGACTATTCACCCCGATCATATTCTACGTGCGCCCAACGTGCTGAATAGTCTTTCGATGGCAGCCAATCTGTTTACCCGGCCGGGCGACGGCATCATTGTCCAACCGCCCGTGTTTTTTGATTTCGCGGATATTATTGCGGAAAACGGACGTCGCATGGTTGAAAACCCCTTGGTGCTTTCGTCCGGGCGCTATGAGATGAACTTTGATGAGCTGGCAACTTGCGCCGCTGACCCGCGCACCACGATGCTGTTCCTGTGCAATCCGCATAATCCAGTGGGCCGTGTCTGGACCAAGGCTGAGCTGACCCAACTGGGTGCGATCTGCAGGCAGAACGGGGTTGTCGTAGTTTCGGATGAAATCCACGCGGACATTACTTTCCAAAACTTTCCCTACACGCCGTTCGCCAGTATTTCAGACGCTGATGCGCAAAACAGCATCACCTGTCTTTCCCCAGCGAAGAGCTTCAACATCGCGGCGTGTTGCGGTGCCTTTACAGTCGTTTCCGATGAGAATCGGCGTAACGCCCTTAAGGCTGAAAATAGTCGTCTGACAGTGAACAAGAACAACGCTTTTGCCAGCGTGGCGATGGAGGTCGCCTATAAAGATGGCGGGCCGTGGTTGGACGCGGCCATCGCTTATATCGAGGGGAACCTGTCCTTGGTGCGCGCGCGTCTGTCTGACATCCCTGAGGCCTCTTTGATTGAACCTGAAGGCACATTTTTGATTTGGCTAGACTTTCGCCAGTTAGGCCTGTCGCCAAGCGAGCTGACCGAGTTCCTGCGATGCGAGGCCGGATGGGCGATCACCCGCGGCATCGCTTTTGGCGACAGCGGCGCCGGGTTCGGGCGACTGAACATCGCATGCCCTCGCGCCCGATTGGAAAGAGCGCTGGACCGCCTTGTTCAAGCAATTTCAAAAACAAGAGACACAGCACAATGACAGACACACCTAATATCGACGACACCCATTTTCGCGAAATCGACACTGACCGTCTGGAAACAGGGAGACAACTGGACCATGCGCCGCGCATCCTGTTGCTCTACGGCTCGCTGCGTGACCGGTCTTTTAGCCGGTTGATGACACAAGAAGCCGCACGGGTGCTGAACCGTTTCGGCGCCGAGACGAAGACGTATAATCCCAGCGGATTGCCCTTGCCAGACGATACGGATGCCGACCATCCCAAGGTGCAGGAATTGCGCGATCTGGTCGCCTGGAGCGAAGGTATGGTTTGGTGTTCTCCCGAACGTCACGGGGCGGTGACCGGCATTATGAAATCCCAGATCGACTGGATACCTTTGTCATTGGGGGCCGTCCGTCCGACCCAAGGAAAAACGCTTGCCGTTATGCAGGTAAATGGCGGCTCGCAAAGCTTTAACACCGTGAACCAGTTGCGCACCCTAGGCCGCTGGATGCGACTGTTAACAATTCCGAACCAGTCTTCGACGCCCAAAGCGTTTCTGGAGTTTGACGACAATGACCGAATGAAGCCCTCCCCAAACTACGACCGCATGGTCGATGTCATGGAAGAGTTGGTTAAATTCACGCTCCTGACGCGGGGGCGGTCTGATTATTTGGTCGAACGCTACAGTGAGCGCAAGGAAACAGGTGAAGCATTGATCAAGCGCGTAAACCAGACCGCAATCTAGTCTTTCTTCAAGAAGATAATATCGGATACGTGTCTATTTAAATGGTGCCCGGGGGCGGATTT
>DFSO01000081.1:8598-9789 GCA_002378665.1 Loktanella sp. UBA3435
CAGCTGATTCCGCGGATTTTCTAGGCAAAAAGGTCGAAAATAAAATTTGCAGGTTTTGAAACGGGCAATCCTGTGTCGGACCGGGCTATTTTGCGGAGCTAGACTTCTGGATCGCAGGTTTCACTTTCAACTTCGCTGCTATCGCTTTCATCATCATTTGCAATCACATAGCCGCCGATCAACCATTTGCTGAGGTCAATGTCTTTGCACCGTGCAGAGCAAAAGGGGCGGTGCTCAGGTTCGGTTGGCGTCTTGCAGATGGGGCAGGTCATCTTAGGACATCTTGCACCACAGGGCGCTCGCGTTTGCGTTTCAGCTCGCCGTGGCCCAGCGGGGTCCAGCCGACAAATTCCGTGGCCACGGCGCAGCTGCGCACTGCGGCGCGCAGGGCCACTTCTATCGGTTTACGATCTCGCTTGCTCATGGGCGCGAAATCAATTGCGATTTGCCCCGAATACCCTCGAAGACGCAATTGGCGAGGCAGATCTTTTGCTGCGGCCAGGTTGACCTTCAGCGAGGCCGCAGGCGAGAGGTCGGTGCCGGTGTTGATGTCTACGGTGATCATGGCGCGTGTGCGCTCAATGAACATGCCGCCACTGCCCAGCGGCACCCAAGCTTGCTGTGCAGCTTCGATTTGATCCAAAGCGCCGCTGTCTTCGAGATCAGCATCGGCGGTCAGCACATCTGTCACATCAGACCATTCGCGCCAGGCCTGCACATGCGGATCATCGCCTTCAAGCAGAACCTCAGGCTCTTGCCCAGTTTCTGCGGCGATGGCTTCTGCGGTGCTGCGCATGGTTTGAATGTCCTCGGCAATCTCCTCGAGATCTGCCGCCGCCGCCGCGCTGCGGATGATCAGCCCCATATCGGAGCCATCCATTGCGGATTTGGCCAAAAGTGTGAGCGCATCGCGCGTATCATCACAGGAGATTTGCCGCGAAATATTAAGGCCCGGTTGATCCGGAGTAACAATGGCGTGACGGCTTTTAAATAATAGTCTTTGGGTGACCGGATCGGCCTTGCCTTCTTCGGCAAAGCCTGAGGTTTGCACCGTGAGGGTCTGACCGGGGGCCAATCCTTTGGCCTTTTTCAGGAATCCTGTGCCATTGGGAAGGCGAAGGATCACGCCGCCAATGCCTTTTACCGGGCGATCAACGACAGCGCGCATTAGGCTGCCGAGGGGCAGGCGAC
>DFSO01000031.1 GCA_002378665.1 Loktanella sp. UBA3435
TAAGCAAGAAGTGCCACGGGCGGCACCATTGCAGGGTCGGCTACGTGAACAATTTGGTCCGTCAAGTCCGCCGGCCCTTCGATCAGCACAGCAACAGGTTGCAACGCTTCCAACGCAGCAATGACCTGCCGTGCCGATCCCGGTCCGTGATGCCTGATCCCTAGGTAGCTGACCTCGCCCATCAGGTCACAAGATCTCGGTCAGAACGGAATAGTAGTCCGCATAATCGCGTCGTTTTTTCACGACGGTTTCGAGATATTCAGCCAGCACAGCTTTATCTTGAACGGGATCCTTCAGGACGGCCCCCAAGATATTGGGCGCGATCCCATCAGCGTTAAGTGTTCCGTTAGAAAAGAATGCCGCTTGCGATAGACCGCCAACCATGACCGCGATTGCCTCTGCTGTGGAAAGCGTACCGCTGGGCACCTTGAGCGCGGTCTTACCGTCGAGGGTCTGCCCTTCGCGCAATTCACGGAACATGGTAACAACGCGGCCCACTTCGGTCGCGACATTCTTGGGCATGGGCAGGTCCAGCCCGATTGCCATTTCGCCCACCCGTTTGGTTACAATCGACACTTCTTCGTCCAAATTGTCCGGCAACGGTAGCACAACGACGTTAAAGCGCCGCTTGAGCGCAGATGAGAGTTCATTCACGCCTTTGTCTCGGTTGTTGGCCGTGGCGATAATGTTGAATCCACGTCGTGCGTAGAGGGTCGTATTCAGTTCAGGGATCGGCATCATTTTTTCCGACAAGACCGTGATGAGCGTGTCCTGCACATCCGAGCCCATACGGGTTAGCTCCTCCAGTCGGCATAGTTTTCCTGTCTCCATCGCACGGTAAAGTGGTGTGGGGACAAGTGCGTCCTGACTTGGGCCCTTGGCCAATAATTGTGCATAGTTCCAGCCATAACGAATTTGGTTTTCATCCGTTCCAGCGGTGCATTGCACGACAAGTGTTGAATCCCCTGCCACAGCAGCGGCGAGGTGTTCGGAAACCCACGACTTTGCGGTGCCAGGCACACCAAGCAGCAACAAGGCCCGATCTGTAGCCAGCGTGGCAACGGCGGTTTCGATCAATCGTTTTTGCCCCACGTATTTTGGTGTGATCACGGTGCCATCAGCGGCTTTGCCACCCAGAAGATATGTGACGGCTGCACGGGGCGACATCGCCCAACCCGCAGGCTTCGGCTCGTTCTTGTCCGCACAAAGCGCCTCAATTTCGGCCTTCCAGACGACCTCGGCTGGGTGACGAAGCATTTCGTTCATGGCGTTTTTCCTTGCAAGGCTATGTTGAAATTCAAAGGGTGAAGGATGGGGTCTGCGGCGTGCAAGCCTCGTTTTTGAAGGTCGCTGGCCACCCTGCGCGCGTGTTCCGCTGTCACCAGAAAAGCAAGCTGGGTCACAAATCCCCCGAACTGTGCCACCATCGGGTCGTGGCGGTAGTCACCATCGCCTGTCGCGCGTTTGGCCAGCGCGGTTTTAAGGGCATCCAATTGGGCGCGGTAGAACGGGCTATTCAGCAGTGCGTCAGACATATCGCGGCCAACGTCGGGCCCTGTCACCGCCAACATGTCACGCAAATCCGTCAGGTCGGCGGACATGACCAGCCCTTGTGCTTCAGCCATAATCTGATCTCGGGAGAGTTGGTCTGTTATGCCAGCGAGCCTGGAGAAATTCGCCACACCATCGCTTCGCAAACGTGCCCAATAGATCAAGAGCGCATCACGAGGTGCGGTGCGGGCGCATAGCCCCCAAAATTGCAGCGCGATGGTATTTTTTTCGGTAACGTAAGAGTCAGCGAGCGCATCAGGCGTGATGTCGAGAGCTGCGGCAAGTTGCGTAAAAGTAACCGTGTCCAACAGTGCGCTCACCCGATTTTGTTGGGCTCCGTTTAACTTGCTGCGCAAGGCGATTTCTTTGCGTCGACGAATGATGCCTTTTGTGGATTTCTCCATAAACGCGGCAAGTTCTTTCGCCTCATCTCTATCGCTTGCCACACCCAGTCGCGCCAAGAATCCTGCCGCCCTTGCCTTGACCTTAGCAGAGCGATCCTTGGTCGAAACCTCGGTAAGATAGGGAATGTCATCGGCACCAAGGCCCTGTGCCAGGCAATCGATCAATCCAAGACGCTCGTCGGCGGATAAGGTGCTCCCATAGGCTTCGATCATTGCGCGGGCGGCTGTCGTGTCTTTGGCGCGGAGTTCTGCAAAGGCATTGCGACGTTCTGCCGGATACATGTCTTGCCATGTTTCCGCAGTCAGTTCCATTTCATGATTGTCGAGGCCCGCTTTCCACTTTGCATAGGGGATATAGATATCGGCGTAACCGTTTGTGTCCTGCGGTGGTAACCAGTCAAACGGGTGCGCCATGACGCCCCTCGCGGCCATCAGTCCTGTGAGGCCCTGCCAGATGCTTCGGTCTTGTTGTTGCATGATGTGGCGGAAGGCCGGGCGCAAATGCGTGGATAACAGCGGCAACGGCGGCGCGGGCAGCGGCTCTACCATCGTGAGCTTGCTGGGTGCAGAGGGCCGCAGACAGGTTTGGCGGAACAGCGCCGCCTGTGCCAAAAGCCGCAATTGCGCCTCAACGCCTTGCGTCCCTGACGTGAACGGATCAGAGCGAACATCAGCCTCACCGCCGGTCATCCAACGCAGTTTGGCGGCTTCAAGCCTGCTGAGCGTATCCTCAAGCATCTGAATAATACCTGCCAAAATTGGTGTCTGATGCGAGCAAATCTGCGACGCTCCCGTTCCACAGCACAACCGATTGTCGCAGTTCTGCACCCATGACCGAGTCTGATATTCCGCCTGAAACTAAGGGCAATGTTGCATCGGTGCCTGTCCAGTAATGCGCATCTTCCTTTTTACCCAGACGGCCAGACGGCAGAAAAATAGGCAATTCCGTTATCCACGGCTCATGGATCAAAGCCTCTGTGAAACCACGCAAGATATCCCGGTTTTGCGGAGTGATTGGCCAAGGGTGATGTTCATCCACCACCCTGCGTTCAACGATTTGGGCGCGCAATGGTGTTGGGGCAGGATAGAATATCAGTTCGGCTTTGAACTGCTGACCTGCCGTAAAAGCCGCCCCCTGTTTGCCCATGGTGGCCGGAAAAAAGTCTTGGAGCACTGCAAACCGAGGGCTGCTGTCGTCCAAACCAAGGAGCCATGTTGATCGCGCGATAAGCCCGTCGCGACGGGTCTCATCCCTGCTGACCAAGACCTCCCACAAGCCGCTGTGACGCAGCGCATCATTGTTTTCCAACAACACTTCCCTCTTCTCGGCGCCCATGATCACGCGCCGCACCACAGGGGTTGGAGACGTCCCATTGCCCCAGTCACGCGCAATGATAACTAATTTGCCCAGCTCCGAGATCAGCACATCGGGGCGGTCTCTTTGAGGTAGCGCCAGAACGCGTGCTGGGATGCCATCAATGCGACCGGCAAGCGTTCCTGCTTTGGCGTCAACCAAGCGCGAAGCAATACGTCGGCAGCGCCCTGTAAGGTCCGCGAGAAGTTCCGAAAGCCCTGCCGGTAATTGGTCTGCGATCCATGCTTCCATCTCGGCCAAGCCGTCGGTGATTGCGGCTCGTGTCGCCGCCGCGCGCTTGGCCGCGGCGGCTGCGTTTCGCGCTGCCACCTTCGGATCGACGGGTGCTTCTGGCTCAATCATCTGCGCGGCGGCGATGCTTTTTTTCTCGCCGCTGGAGGGGCCACCGTTGTGGTTTTACGCCGCCGACCTAACCAATCTGCCACCCATGCGGGCACATCGGCTTGCACAAAATCGGCAGGGCCTCCGCTATATTGTAACATCAACGCCAAGGCATGTTTGCAGGGAAACTTGCGGGAGGGGCAACTGCATTTGGCCCCCAGATCGCTCAGGTCCACAACAACGCGATAAGGGTTTGCACCTGACCCCTGACAAGCCCCAAAGATCAAACCACCATCACCAGAAATGAAACGCTCTGGCCATTTGGCGGGTGATACTAGTTTGCTAGCCGCCTTCAAGGACGCCTGATCAGGCGCAGCGTTCTCGATGGATGAGGTGCCCAGTGACATGAACTCTTTCAAACCAAAACCTGATTACAACCGCAAGTTATTTCATCTGAGGTGACTGAACAATACAGGGTTGGTCAGATTTGCAAATATTCTCAGCGCGTCTTCTCGCCGCGACAGGTCCAGTTTTACGGGTTGCTTCCTTCAATTTTCCCAAGCAGCCAGTCTCCAAAGTGTTTGGCTTTAGGCTTGGCTTCATTCACCCTCAGGTAATAGCCTTCCTTACAAGGGACAGCGGCCTTGTGGGCCAATTCGAGTTGACCCGCTTTTAAGGCATGTTGAGCCAGTATTTTGCTGACAAGGGCGACGCCGTTCCCGTGTACAGCAAGGTTCAGGGCTGCGCCGTAGGTATCGACGAATATCTCGGGTTTCGGGTTCCCGCCCACGACCTCGCCCCATGTTTTCCAGCCGTCAGAGGTGCCAACGGATTCAATCAATGGCAGCGTTTCGATGCTGCCGCTCAGGGTCGGGGATTTCAGGGCCATCAATGCATTAGGTTCCAACATAACCGCATCACGCCCGACTTGCTTTTGTGACCCGAACGGGATTTCGACGTCGGCTCTGACGGTGTGAAAATCGTCTGGCCAAATGGTGCTCAGAAAGCGCATCCTGATGTTCGGATGGCTTTGCGTGAAGTCAGAAAGGTGTGGTGAGATGATCCATTGCGCGACGCTGACCGACGAGGCGATAGTCAAAATGTTATCAGTGGGCACGGTCTCAAACGCGCTGGCGGCGGCAGTCAACGTCTCAAGCGCGGACCCGACTTGAGGCAATAACTTGCGTCCGTCATCCGTGAGCGAGAGCCCGCGTGCACGGCGGATAAACAGGGCCACACCAAGGGATGTTTCAAGTGATCTGACATGTTGGCTCACCCCAGATTGGGTCATGCCAATTTCTTCGGCAGCAGCGGTAAAGCTGAGGTGACGTGCGGCGGCCTCGAATGCGCGAAACCATGCGAGCGGGGGTAAGGCTTTTACCATGGTCAAGTTACCTATTAGCAATACTAATACCTAAGCCTCATAATCATTCATTTGTCAAATTGCGCATTGGCGTTCGATAGTCGGAGTCACCACTGCAAGGAGACGACGGCATGCATCCAGACATTCGAAAAATTGTGACCTATGGTGAAGAGGTTCTTGTCGAGGGGTTTCGCCCTGCCGAAAAACCTTGGCGGCTGTTTGCAGTGGCCGCCGTTGTGCGCAACCCATGGGCGGGCCGGTTTGTCGAAAACCTCAAGCCAGAAATTCATGCCTATGGTCCTGTATTGGGCGAAATGTTAACGGAGCGGATGATCAGGCTCGCGGGCTCGGGTGACGCGATCGAGGCCTACGGCAAAGCCGCTGTAGTTGGCCTCAATGGTGAGATTGAACATGCGTCTGGGCTGATCCATACGCTGCGGTTTGGCAACCATTTCCGCGAAGCCGTGGGCGCAAAATCCTATCTTGCGTTCACAAACACGCGTGGCGGGGCGAATGCGCCGATCATGGTGCCACTGATGGATAAGAATGACGCAGGTCGCCGCTCCCACTATCTGACAATCCAGTTCGCGATCCCAGATGCGCCGCGCGACGACGAAATCGTTGTGGTGTTGGGTGCCGCAACAAGTGGTCGCCCACATCACCGCATTGGCGACAGATACCAAGATTTGAAGGATTTGGGTCATGACTTGGACAATCCAGCCGCGGTCTAACTTTGGGGCGCTTGCCGCGATTACGGGCGGCTCAGGTCCAAATGTTGTATTGGTTCACGGCGTCGGCTTGCGGGCCGAGGCGTGGGGCGGGCAATTGCAGGCGCTGGCGCAAAACGGTCGAGTTATCGCCGTAGACATGCCTGGCCATGGGGAAAGTGCGCGGCTTGGTGATCACCCAAGCCTGACCGATTTCACCGATGCGATTGCGGTGATCCTGACAGAACCTGCAGTGGTGATCGGGCATTCTTTTGGCGCGATGATCGCTTTGGATATGGCAGCGAGGCATCCTGATCTTGTGCATGGGGTTGCTGCACTGAATGGGATTTTTCAGCGTGATACTGACGCAAGAAAGACCGTCTTGTCGCGTGCTGCAAGTTTGGACGGCAAGACACCTACCGATCCAACCGCGACGCTTAACCGCTGGTTTGGGTCAGCCCCGTCAGCGGCGCGGGACGCTTGCCAAGAGTGGCTTTGCGGGGTCGATCCCGCCGGCTACCGCGATGCTTACCGCGTGTTTGCGAATGAGGACGGTCCTTCGGACGTGACGCTTAGAAATCTGCGCTGTCCTGCATTGTTTTTAACGGGCCAAGACGAGCCAAATTCAACGCCGCTGATGTCCCAGCGCATGGCGGCACTGGCTCCAAAAGGAGCAGCTATCGTCTTGAAGGGGGCCGCGCATATGTTGCCGATGACCCATGCCGCGCAAGTGACCGAGATTTTGAAACAATTCATTCAGGACACGCAAATTGACACAAATTGATCCACGCGCCCTGCGTAATGCGTTTGGCGGATTTCTAACGGGTGTGACTGTTGTGACGGCCGTGCGCGAAGACGGCACCCCCGTGGGCTTCACTGCAAATTCATTTTCGTCGGTGTCGCTTGACCCGCCGCTTTTGCTGGTTTGTCCGGGTAAGTTTTTGTCGAGCTACGAGACCTTTGCCAATTGCACGCATTTTGCGGTCAATATTTTGTCCGAGGGACAAGAGTCGATCTCGAACGTTTTCGCAAGTTCCAAGGGGGATCGCTTCGCACAAGTGCCACACCATCTGGATGCGCAGGGCGTGCCGTTGATTGATGGCGCTGTGGTGCAATTCTCGTGCACCGCCGAACAGATCATTCCTGCCGGTGACCACTGCATCTTAATTGGCAGGGTGACTGAATTTGCGCATGTCGATGGGGCGGGGCTTGGTTACGTCAACGGACAGTACTTTAGCCTTGGGTTGGAGCGTGCTGCTTTTGAAGAAACAAGCGGTGCTGCGATTTGTGGCGCGATAGTTGAGGATGACGATACCGTCTTGATGGTTCAAACGGCGGACGGGTTGCGACCACCACATTGCACCCACTCAGAGCGGGGGCGTTTGATCAATGACCTGCGCGAAACCCTTGTGCGCAAAGGGATCGTGGCTGACCTTGGCCAAGCCTATTCGGTTTTTGAGAGCACCAAGCCGCGTGCGCATTACACCTATTTCTTGGCAACGGGTCATATTGAGACGCCCACAGATGGGATCGTCGCCGTGCCAATCGCAGACCTTGCCGACCAGACATATGCCAGCGCCCCGATCGCGCGGATGATGACCCGTTTCGCGCTAGAGCAGCAGACCCGCAATTTTGCCCTTTACCTTGGAGACACCGAAGACGGTGCGATCCATAGCTCGACAACAAGGATGTAGCCCATGGATTTCTCGCTTTTTGCACATATGGAACGGACCCGCCCCGACCAGGATCAGCGCGTTTTGCGCAGTGACTTGATTGCGCTGGCAAAGATGGCGGACGAAGGCGGCATGCGGGCGATATGGACGGGCGAGCATCACGGAATGGATTTCACCATCGCGCCTAACCCGTTTATCAGTCTTGTGGATCTGAGCTATCACACCAAAAATCTACGGCTCGGCACAGGGACAGTGATTGCGCCGTTCTGGCATCCGATTGCATTGGCAGGCGAAGCGGCGGCTGCGGATTTGATCACCGACGGGCGTATCGAGCTTGGCATCGCGCGGGGCGCTTATTCCTACGAATACGAACGCTTGCGGCCCGGAATGGATGCGTGGGACGCAGGCCAGAGGATGCGCGAAACCGCGCCTTTGTTGCGTCAGCTATGGGCGGGTGATTGTACGCATGACGGGCATTATTACCAATTCCCCGCAACCACCTCTGCGCCAAAGCCTGTGCAGCTAGACGGCCCACCGATCTGGATCGCGGCGCGCGATGCCAACAGCCATGCCTTTGGTGTCGATAACGGCTTTAACATTCAAGTGACCCCGCTTTGGCAAGGGATGACTGAAATCGAAAGCCTGATGACCAAATTCAACGATGCTTGTGCAGCTTACAGTGGGCCGCGCCCTAAAATCATGTTGCTGCATCACACTTATGTCGGGTCTGACGCCGATGATGTTGCGGTCGCGGCGAAAGAGTTGTCAGAATTCTACTGCTACTTTGGTGCGTGGTTTCAAAACAAGCGCCCTGTTAGTCAGGGGCTGATTGAAACCCTGACCGAAGATGAAATTGCAGCGAATACCATGATGTCGCCCGAGAACATGCTGCGCGATTTGACGATTGGCACAAAGCAGGACGTCATCGACCAAATAAAACGCTATGAAGATTTAGGATACGATGAATACTCATTCTGGATTGATAACGGCATGAGTTCCGAGCGCAAACGCGCCTCGCTCGCGCGGTTCATTGATGACGTAATGCCCGCTTTTACATGAGGACCACCATGACACAGCTTCCCCATTTTCAGATGTATATTGATGGCGCATGGACCGAAGGGGATGCGGGCCAAACGATGGCCACCCAAAACCCTGCGACGGGTGAAGACTGGGCTACATTCGCATGCGCCGCCCCTGCCGACGTGGATCGGGCGATTGCAGCCGCACGGCGGGCGCTGAATGATCCCGCATGGCGCGACATGACCCAGACGAAGCGGGGAAAGTTGCTTTATCGTTTGGCTGAACTCATTGAAGAAAACGCCCAAGAACTGGGCCGTCTGGAAACTACGGATAGTGGTAAATTGCTGGCCGAAACATCGACGCAAACGGCCTATGTTGGGGATTATTACCGCTACTATGCAGGCCTTGCTGACAAGATCGAAGGCGCGGTCCTGCCGATTGATAAACCCGACATGCATGTCTTCACGCGCCGCGAACCTATTGGTGTCGTGGTCGCGATTGTGCCGTGGAATGCGCAGATGTTTTTGACGGCGACCAAGTTGGGGCCTGCGCTTGCCGCAGGTTGCGCTGTGGTTTTGAAGGCGTCAGAGGTCGCACCCACCCCGATGCTCGCCTTTGCCAAGTTGATTGAGCAAGCAGGTTTTCCTGCGGGCGTCGTCTCGATCATCACTGGTGATGCTGAAAATTGCGCAATTCCGCTAACACGACACCCTGATGTAGACCGTATCGCATTTACTGGCGGGCCAGAAACCGCAAGGCACGTCGTGCGCAACTCTGCCGAAAACTTTGCTGTGACTTCGCTTGAGCTAGGGGGTAAGTCCCCGATCCTTGTTTTTGATGACGCGGATTTTGAAGGGGCCGCCAATGGCCTGATTGCAGGCAATTTTGGCGCGTCGGGACAAAGCTGTGTTGCTGGGTCACGGGGGCTTATTCACCGTCCGATCATGGCTGCGCTTATTGCGAAAATCGCCGAGAAAGCCGCGCATATTATTGTAGGCGATCCAATGGACGGCCTCTCGCACCTTGGCCCCGTTTGCACGGCGGCGCAGGTCAATAAGATCGTGACGACACTGGCCATTGCAAAGACGCAAGGCGCGAAAGTTCATTTTGGCGGCGCGCCATTGGCGCAGGCTGGCAACTATATGGCCCCGACCCTCGTTGAATGCACGGGCACGGATACCGAGACGCTCAAGGTCGAGATGTTTGGGCCTGTGATGTCACTGATCGCTTTTGACACCGAAGAAGAGGCCATTGCCCTTGCCAACGACACGCCTTTTGGATTGGGATCGGGCGTTTTCACGCAAAACCTTTCTCGCGCTCATCGTGTGTCTGCGCGGCTGAAAGCTGGCATTTGCTGGGTGAATACCTACCGCGCGATTTCCCCTATTGCGCCATTTGGCGGTTACAATCAGTCGGGTTACGGGCGTGAAGCAGGGTTAGATGCGATCCACGACTATACACGCACAAAAACCACATGGATCAACACCTCTGACAGCCCGATGGCAAACCCTTTTGTCATGCGTTAAAAGCAGCCAGCGCGTGCCCGTTGTTATTTGCCATGGCGCCAGTGCGTCATAAGACGATTTGTTCCAGACTTTTGCCTGCCCGCCTTAAGGCATCAATTGAATTCTCTAATTCGGACAAATTGTGCCTTTGGATTGGGGCATGGATCGAGAGGGTTGTGAGCAGTCGCGATTTGTCGTCGCATATGGGAATGGCGATGGCGGCCATGCCTTCCATGAATTCTTGATCGTCGGTGGAATAGCCGCGTGCGCGGGTTGCTGCGATTTCATCCAAAAGCTTTTTGGGATCAGTAATTGAAGCTGGAGTTTGCGGATCAAGTGGCATGGTTTCCAAGAGGCGCAGCAATTTGTCTTGGCGAAGGGACGACAGATACATCTTGCCGCTGGCCGTACAATAGAACGGCACTTGGGTGCCAACAGGCAGCTGGATACGTAGGGGCCAATGGGTCTCGACACGGTCCAGATATACCATGCCGTAGCGGCCTGGTGCTGCAAGATTGCAGGTCTCGCCAACTTCTTCGGCCAAGGCCTTCATCACCAGAAGGCGCTCTGTGCGCACCCGCTGCGATGACAATGTATTGGCCGAAAGTTTGCGCAGACGCACGCCCGGACCATAGGACCGGCCATCAAGATCGCGTTGCAAGAACCCTTCGTCCTCGGCGGTGGCCAAGAGCCTGTGAATGGTCGCCTTTGGCAGATCAAGGGCTGTGCTCAGAGCGCTTGGTGAAACGGGCGCGCCCTCTGCTGCGATCCGTTCCAACAAGACCAACAGACGTAGGTTGGTTGGTATCTGTCCAGTGGTCGATTGTGACAGATCGTCTGGCATAGCTATCCTTTATCTGGCTGGCAGCAGCCACAATGCAAGTTCAGGGGTCAACGCCACGAGGACCCAAACCGCGATCAGCGAAATGAGGTACAGCGATGAATAAGGCAAGAGCCTAAAGTACGGCACTCCTGTCACACCTGATGCCACATAAAGGTTCAGACCGTAAGGTGGTGTGATAAACCCAATCGAGGCACCCACAAGAAAGATCACCGAAAAGTGGATCGGATCAACGCCAACAGAGGCCGCAATCGGGGCCAAAATTGGTGCCAGAATGATTGTGACAGGCAGCGATTCAAGGATCATGCCCGCGACAAACACCATCGCCATGGAGGTGAACAGAACAGGATAGTAGCCGCCCATGCTGGTCACAAAATTGCCGATGGTTTCTTGTGCGCCCATCGTGGATAGGACCTGCTGCATCACAACCGAGACAGCGATCAGCGGCGCAAGGATGCCCGTGATCTGCGCAGACCGCACGACGATTGACGGGATTTCCAGCGCTGTGAACCCTTCGACGACGAACATCGACGAGATGGATTTGTCTTCAATCGGGGTTTCTGCATGGGTGCCCATAAGCTTGTTGAGCGGATAGGAGATCAACCCGACGATGATACAGAAACCGACCGTGACGCCAGCGGCCTCCGTGGGCGAAAACTTACCCGTGTAGATGCCCCAAAGCACAAGACCGATGGCAAAAAAGCCAAGCCAAGCGCCGATTGCAGTTTTCAGAACCCGCATGAACGACAGCTTGATCAGGATGCCCCAGCCGTGGATCGAGCAGACGATAAAGCAGGTAACCATCATGCCGAGCACCATCAGGATGCCCGGAATAATGCCCGCGACGAAAAGCTCGGAAATCGGCAGGTTCATCAAGAACCCGTAAACGATGAAGATGATGGAGGGCGGGATGATGATCCCTACTGTGCCGCCCGCTGCTGCGGTGGCTGCCGAGAACCGCTCGTCATAGCCGCCTTTGACCATTTCAGGGTGAAGCATGGAGCCGATGGTGGCCGTTGTGGCCGAGTTCGACCCAGAGATCGCAGCGAACAAACCGCAAGCGCCAATCGCCGCCATCGCAAGCCCGCCACGTAACCAGCCGAGGCAGGAATAGGCGAAATCAGAGAGCCTTCGGGCGATCCCAGATTTGTTAATCAGGTCACCAGTGAGAATGAACAGCGGCATCGCCAGCAAGGCAAAGCCCTTGTTAAAGACGTTCAGCAGTTCGTTGCCGAGGTTATCGAGCGTCAGGCCAAGGACAAAAGAGCAGCCGATCACCCAATAAACGATGACCAGCAAAACTGGCACGCCGAGCATGAAGATGACCGTCACCGCCAGTGAAATCAGTGTAATTAAGGTTCCATCAGTCATCATACATCTCCCCCGATGACAGATTGCTCGACCAGCGGTTCGCCGCGCGCATATTTGCCCATGTCTTCAATAATATTTTCCAAAACGCGCCCTGCCATCAGGATAAACGCAATCGGCACGGTGATAATAAACCACCACTGCATCAAACCATTTGTCCCCGGCACGATCATAAAGTTGGACACCGCATTGGCCGTCACACGCGCCGTTGTGGTCACAACAATCACGCAGAATCCAAACCAAAGCACGGCATCAAGCCACAACATGGCCAACTGCCATTTGGGGGAAAACTTGGTGCGGAATTCGCTAAAACCAAGGTGGGTGCGCAGGCGCACGTTAAACGAACAGCCAAACCACGCCATGACCATAAAGAGCATGGGCGGCAGTGTGGTTGACCATGCAGGCTGCATCGGCAGGAACGGCAAAAACCGCTGCAACACGCCGACAAAGATGATCCCCGCGATCACGATATAGGTATAGACCACAATCGACCGCTCAAGGTGGCGGTCAAGCCATGGCGACATTTTATACATGTAATAGACCAAAATCGCGCCGATGGCGGTGATTGGGCCAAAAACGAACCATGCGGCTTGCGATCTGAACGCATTCACCGCTTGGAAATCGACCTCACCCACGGTCATCGTCGAAATGATTGTGCCCATGTCAGACAATAGTGACATTTGGCTCCCCCCAAATTGTTATGCTCTTAAATTGGCACGCGTTTTGTCGATAAGAAGATGGGCCGGTCAGACCTCCTCGTCCAACCGGCCCACTTTTTAGGGGTTTAGCCCTTCCACCAGCGACGTGGTTCCACGTTCTCTGGCAGTGTCTCGACAGGAATTTGACGCGCAATGTCGTAAATTTCCTGATAGGTATCGATGCCACCGGCCCAGCCGTTGATCCGCTCGCGCCATTCATTCCACAATTGTGGCTGGAACTCTGGCGAGCACATCTCTTCAGCTTTACGCTTTTCTTCGGCAGAAATCGTGGCCATGCGTACGCCGTCCTTGGCGAAAATCGTGTCAGGAAGCTGTGGTGTCGAGTAACCAACAGTTTTCACGAGTGCTGCCTCGTTGGCTGCCTGCACGTGAACCTGCGCGAGGTATGCGGATTCGTTGACCGCATCCTGCAATTCACCGCCAAGGCTGTCAAAGACGGCTGCCGACATCGCTGTATGCTCTGTGCCGCAGAAGAATTCGAGGTCCACACACTGGGACACAACTGGCGACATGTTCGCATAAGCCACCGCAGAGGCCCATGTTTCCGCGCCGTCAATGAGGCCTTGCTTGAGACCGTCAAGTGTCTCTTCCCATGCAATCGGCACAGGGTTCAGGTTCAATGCTTCCATCGCGATACGGCCAAGCTGAGTGCCTGTTACACGGTTCTTCGTGCCAGCAAGCTGCTCAACAGACGTGACTGTCTCTTTGTCCTTCCACTTCAGACCAAGCTGAATGCCGCGAAGTTCGCAGTGCGAGAACAAGAACTTTAGCCCGTGGTTCTTTTCATAGGGATCACGCAAAATGCGCTGTGAATCTGGGCTATAAAGGAAGTGATACTGCGAGGCGCGCGTCGGGAACATATATGCATAGTCGAGCACGTTCAGATAAGGCGCCGCACCCGCAGAGTTCTGCGTCGAAGCCGCGTACATATCAACGATACCCTGCTGGGTCTTCTCAGCGCAGGAGCCTTGGCCACAAATCGCGTTATCGCCGATAAACTCAACACGGATTTCGCCGTCGGTACGGCTTTCCAGATCACGTGCGAACTCAAGGCAACCTGCGCGTTCGATCAAAAGGTTGCGCGGGTTAAATCCGGCAGCCCCGAACTTGAGCGTGAACTTTGCTTCTTTGGCAAAGCGACGCTCGTAGGTTGATTCTGCGGCCGCTGCGAGGTTGGCTGCTGTCATTGCGCCGCCAAATGTACCTGCTGCGAGCAAGGTCGAGCTCATGCCGTAAGTGCCTGCGACCTTGAAGAAATCTCTTCGCGATACGCCGCCAATGCGGTTGTTAATAGTCATGGTTTCCTCCCGTTTGGTGAATTAATGAGACGTTTCTTATCAAAAAAGGCTAGATTAGTCTGAAGCTTTTGCATAGTGTTTTTTTCAAGCACCGGAGGATTTGATGTGAAAGCTGATTATGTAATCGTAGGCGCAGGCTCTGCGGGATGCGTTATTGCCAACAGGCTTAGTGCCGATCCAAAGGTCAGTGTTGTGCTTCTAGAGGCGGGGCCCGCAGATCTTAATCCGTGGATCCACATCCCCGTCGGGTATTTCAAAACCATCCACAATCCGACCGTCGACTGGTGTTATAAAACAGAACCAGATCAAGGCCTTAACGGGCGTTCTATTGATTGGCCACGGGGGCGCGTCTTGGGCGGATCATCGTCGCTCAACGGTTTGCTCTACGTGCGTGGACAGCCGCAAGATTACGACCGCTGGGCGCAGATGGGCAACAAGGGTTGGGGCTGGGAGGATGTGCTGCCGCTCTTTAAACGCTCCGAGAAAAACGAGCGCGGCGCGGATGAATTCCACGGCGATCAGGGCAACCTTTCGGTGTCCAACATGCGCATTCAACGCCCCATCACCGATGCTTGGGTCGAGGCGGCCCAATCGGCAGGCTATAAGTTCAATCCCGACTATAATGGCGCGGATCAAGAGGGCGTCGGGTTCTTCCAATTGACCGCAAAGAATGGCCGCAGATGCTCTTCCGCCGTGGCTTTCCTCAACCCTGTGAAGTCACGCAAGAACCTGACCATCATCACCCATGCACAAGTGGAAAAGCTTGATATCAAAGACAAACGCGCTGTTGCTGTCCGCTACAAAGACCGCAGCGGCACAGAGCATATCGTCGAGGCAGGCCGCGAGATCATCCTCTCGGGGGGATCAATCAACTCGCCGCAACTTCTTATGCTGTCGGGCATCGGCGAGGCCGCGCAATTGGCTGAGCACGGTATTGAGGTCGTCGCAGATTTACAGGGCGTTGGCAAAAACCTGCAAGACCATTTGCAAGCACGGCTGGTTTACAAAAGCAACGAGCCTACGCTGAATGACGAGGTCGGCAGTTGGCTCGGACAGGCGCGGATCGGGCTGAAATATCTGATGTTCCGCTCTGGTCCGATGACAATGGCCGCGAGCCTTGCGACAGGGTTTATGAAAACACGGCCAGAGGTGGAGACCCCCGACATCCAGTTCCATGTGCAGCCGCTTTCGGCGGAAAATCCGGGACGCGGCGCAGATAAGTTTTCGGCCTTCACCACCTCGGTCTGTCAACTGCGCCCTGAATCGCGCGGCGAAATTCGTCTCGCGAGTGCGGACGGTCGCACCTATCCGAAAATCATTCCCAATTATCTCGCGACCGAGACCGATTGTCGGACGGTTGTGGCTGGCATCAATATCGCCCGGACCATTGCGCGGCACGCGCCGCTGACGTCCAAAATCTCAACCGAATTCCGCCCGCATCCTGACCTGCCAATGGATGACTATGACGCAACGCTGGATTGGGCGCGCAGTAATACCGCCTCGATTTACCACCCGACGGGCACCTGTAAAATGGGCAGCGACAAGATGGCCGTTGTCGATGACCGCCTGCGGGTTCACGGCATTGCAGGGCTGCGGGTTGCGGATTGCTCGATCATGCCCGAGATCGTGTCAGGCAATACAAACGCCCCCGCGATCATGATTGGCGAAAAGGCATCAGACCTGATTTTACAAGACTATCGGTAAATATCGGCACGCCACGTGAGCGCGCGGGGGCCTGGCCCTGTGGCACCCACGCGTCCCAGACGGCATTCATTTCATCAAAGTCACGCATGTCTGACGATTTTGCTCATACGCGCATTTGTTTCGATCCGTTGAATCAGTTTTGGACCTCATTCATGTCAGGGACATCCATGGCTGCAAGTTCGCCCAAGGTCACAGGTTTGAGCGGTGGGCGGATACGGAAATATCCAGTGTCATCTAAGGAGATTTCATTGCTGGCCGCCAAGATTTGCGAAACCGATAGCCCGCAATAGCGCCCTTGACAGGGTCCCATACCAGATCGCCCAAACGCCTTGGCTTGGTTCGGGCCGAGACAGCCCAATCCAGCAAAGCGGCGAATGTCGCCAGCGGTTACCTCTTCGCAGCGGCATATGATCGTATCGTCTGGCGGTGCAATCGCACCCGCATAGGGCGGATAGGCTGCGTCGATGAAGGGGCGTGCTGCACGCTCCGCGGCCAGATGTTTGCGCAGGTTGCGGGCCGTGTCGTCGCGGGCTGGTTCAGACAGTTTTTCAAGGCCGTGAGCGATTTCTAGGGCAGCTATTTCACCTGCCAACGCCGCCGCTTTTGCACCGCCGATCCCTGCCCCGTCACCTGCGATGAACACCGTGGCTACGGCCGAGCGCCCCCAAGCGTCATACTCTGGCACAAAGCAGTTTTGAGCACCGTCCCACAGGTGGGGAATGTCGATAGATCGCGCTGCTTGTGTATTGGGGACAACGCCGTGGTGCAGCAATACCGTGTCACACGCGATGCGGTGCGCCGATTTGCCAATCTTGAAGGTGACAGCTTGCGCGTTTTGGTCCCCTTCAATCGCGATGGCTTTGGCGCCAACGTAGCGCGGGATGCCAGCACGTCGCAGGTCCCATAGCATTCGAAGCCCTTTGACAAGATACGGCCAACCCCGCAAAGCACCGCCCAAATGGCGCATGGATTTTGTCAGATCGCCCGTCGTTTGAGTTTCAACCAGTGCAAGCGGTGGAACACCCGCACGCACCATCTGCGTGGCGATAAGGTATAACAGCGGACCCGATCCGACCAAGACCGCGCCTTGGCAGGCAATGCCCGATTGTTTGAGCAGGATTTGCGCTGCCCCCGCTGTCATAACGCCGGGCAAGGTCCATCCAGGCAGCGGCATTGGTCGTTCCAACGCGCCTGTCGCCAGCAGAATTCTCTGCCCAACCGCTAGCGCACCTTTGCCATTCTGGGTGAAAGCCACGCGGGTGCCATCTTCGATCTGCCAAACCACCGCGCCCATAAGATGGGTGATGTTTTCGTGATGCAAACCCTCGGTCAGGGTCCGCCCGTGGGTGTAATCCTTACCAAGTATATCGTTTCGCGCGGCGCTGGCGCGGTCGACATTACGGTAGATTTGCCCCCCCGCCGCAGGCTGTTCGTCAAGTATCAGCACGCTCAGCCCCAATGCGGCGGCACGGCGGGCAGCGGACATGCCAGCGGGGCCAGCACCGATAACAATCAGGTCAGCATTATGCATCGGCAGCACCTCTTGCGGCTGGCATCGTAATTTCCAGCCCTTTGGTGACCTGCAACATGCAGGCTTGCACCGTCATACCGTCAATTTGGACCAAGCAATCAAAGCAGGCACCCATCATACAAAACGGACCTCGGGGGGCGCCTGAGACAGGCGTGTGTCGAAATGGCATGACGCCGGCCACGAGCAAAGCGCCTGCGAGGTTTTCGCCAAGTGGCAGGCTTAAATCCTGTCCCTCAAAGCGAACCAGCACGTGATCACTTTGGGGGTCAATTTCAAGAAAGGGTGAAACGGTCTTCACTGAAGGCCTCCAGATTTGGTGCGCCTTCAGTCCCTTCCAACCAGTCAGGCAGGAAGCGGGCATGAGCGGCGGCAAGTGTAATCCCGCTGTGGCAGGTCACAAGATAGGCACCCGGCATGTCGGGGCTTTCCTGATAAATAGGCAATCCGTCGGGCGACAGGATGCGCAATGCGCCCCAACTGCGGACCAATTGCGCTTTGGCGAGTGCAGGAAAGGCAGCAACCGCTTCGGCCGCAAGCCCGGAAAGGCCCGTCTGGGTGACGTGATCATCCAACCCGACCTCTTCGTTGGTTGCGCCAATCTGAATGCCACCTTCGTCGGTCTGACGCGCGATGAGTGAGGGGCGATTGATGAGTTTGGGCAGTTTCTCGGTGATCATGACCTGCCCGCGCTGCGGCCTGATCGGGGCTTTGAACCCCAACTTAGACCCCAGTGACATTGCGCCAAGCCCAGCGGAGAGAACAATTTTTCGCGCCTGCACCTCGGTGCGATCTGCACAAGAAACGCGGAACAGATCGGGCTTGTCCACATGGGTCACATGCTTGCCGTTGAGAACCTGCCCGCCCAATCGGCGCACATCGTCAGCAAGCGCACGCAAGAGGTTCAGCGGGTTCGCATGGCCGTCCTGATGGTGCAGAATTGCCCCCACTACCTTTGGCCCAATCGCAGGTTCTTCGCGGCGCAGCGCATTGTGGCCCAAAACCTCATACGGATAATCGCCGCCCAGTTTTTCTTTTAGTATTTCATATTGTGAGACAGTCGCCTCAAGGCTCTCTTCGGAAAAGTGGAGGTCGTAGCCCCCGTTTTGCTCTAACCCCAGATTATGGCCCGTCGCATCGCTTAGCTCTGCGGCAAAGCCAGCCCATGCGGCAGCCGAGGCCTGCGACCACTGTGCATAGCGGGGTTGCTTCATGCCTTTGGATTGCACCCAGACAAGGCCGAAATTACCGCGGCTTGCGCGGAATGATCCGTCGTCGCCATCCAGAACCGTGACCCGAAGCCCACGTTTGAGAAGCCCCCAAGCGGTCGAAAGGCCAACAATACCACCGCCGATGATGGCGTAATCCGATGCCATAAGATGCCTTTCAGTGTGTTTGTCGTGGTGGCGCGCAAACGCCACCACGTGATTGGATTTTAGTTAGCAGCAGCAGCCACTTGGTCAAGGATCGCCTGACCCCACTCAGCACCAACATCTTCGAGAACCTGCGGCCAGACTTCGGCGCGAACCTTCGCGGACATTGCGGCGAGGTCTTCGTCGGTCAGCGCGGCAACAGTCGTGCCCAATTCATCAACCAGACGCTGCTCGCTTTTGCCCTGATCGGCTTCAGCAACTGTCCAGCGAGTGGCCTCGAATGCAGCCGCTTGTTCAACCAAAGCAGCCTGATCTTCGTCGGACAACGATGCCATGCTTTCGTTTGAGATGATCATGTACCAGACTTCAAAGTGCGTGTTTGCAGGGATGTAGGTCTTGGTCACATCGCGGAACGAGGCGTAATAGCCTTCGGCGCCAGAGCCGATAACGCCATCAACGACACCTGTTTGAACAGCCGTGAAGGCCTCGGAGAACGGGATCGGTGATGGGATGTAGCCCAACGCTTCGCCCGTCAGCTGGAACGACTTGATGCCCGGAACGCGCGCTTTGATGCCGTTCGGCTCTGTGCTCGCTGGCGCAGGGTTTTCGACATTCAAAGCGATACCGCCGAAATATACCGGATAGGCTGCAAGCATTGTGATGTCTTGCTCGGCGTAAAGGCCAGTCATCACATCACGCACCACACCGCCGGGTCCATAAACCGCACGCGCTTGTCCCCATGTTTCGGCCATATACGGGAAGGACGAGATTTGCATGCGACGGTCAACAGCGGCCGCTGCTGGCTGTGTTGCCATGTCCAATGCGCCAACGCTGATACGTTCTTGTACGGCTGTGTAATCGCCAAGCGCTGAGGCTGGGAACAATTCGATTTCGACGTCGCCACCCGTTGCCTCGGAAACGTCAGCAGCAAAGGCACGTAGTTCAACGTCGACAGTTGCGTCTTGTGGGCGTACGTGGCTCATCTTGAGGGTTTCGGCGAGTGCTGGCGATGCCGCCATGAGAGTAGCAAGCGCAGTTGCCATAAGTTGGGTTTTCATTTGAAGTTCTCCTTGTTGATGGGTTTGTTTTTGGGTTGGCTTAATACCCGAACAATCGCGGAAGATAGAGCGACAGATCGGGCCAGAACGAGGTGAGAAACACGACGGGGATATAGCCGGTTACGATAAGGAACATCGCAGGTGGGATGACCTTCGTCACTTTGACGTTCCCAATGCGTGCGCCCAGATACAGGATCGAGGCATAGGGGGGCGTGACCCCACCCATGGCCGTGTTCACACCCATGATGGCCGCAAATTGGATCGGGCTGACGCCGATCGCATTCATCAGCGGCAGAAGAAGCGGCGCAATCAGAATAATCGCCGTGACATCGTTGACGACCATGCCGACCAGGAACAGCATGATATTGATAAAGATCAGCAGCAGAACCTTGTTCTCGGTAATCTCGAAAATGCTCGCCACGATTTTCTGCGGGATGCTCTCATAAACGAACATCTGGCTGAGGATCATGGAAAACAGGATCATAAACATGATCGCGCCAACGGCGGTCGCCGCTTCCTTGCCTGCAGCAAAGAAATTTTCAACTTTCAGGCCTTTATAGATCAGAAAGCCGACAGGCACCGAATAGATGACGGCGACAGCTGCGGCCTCGGTCGGAGTCATGATCCCGCCATAGATACCACCCAGAATGATGACGGGCATAAGTAGTGCGGGAAAGGCGTGGATGCCGCGTTTTGCAACCTCGGAAGACAACTCGTTAAATGTTGGTTTGTCATCGAGGATCAGGTCGAACTTGCGGCTCATCCACAGGTTCGTCACAGAAAAGCTGAGCATGATCAAAAGGCCAGGCCCAAGGGTGGCAAGGAAACACGCGAGGATCGAAGTATCAGTAACCCAGCCGTAGATGATCATTGTCACGGATGGCGGGATCAACAACCCAAGGATGGAGGAGTTGGCAATCAGCGCCGTTGCATATTCGCGCGGATAGCCGCGTTTTTCCATTTCGGGGATCAGGATCGGGCCAATCGCAGCGATGCCCGTCAGTCCAGACCCTGAAATCGCGCCAATGACCGCACAGCTAACTGTTGCCACCACGCCCAGTCCGCCACGGATATGGCCGACAAACACATTCACAAATCGCAAGAGCGCAGCTGCGATGCCACTTTCGGCCATGATCGTGCCCGCCAACACAAAGAGCGGGATCGCGAGTAGGATCGGGTTGCCAAGCTGTTGGACGCCCCACAGCATCATCCCCTTCATTGTGACGTCGCCAATGAAATACATGATCATCAGCGCCGCCCCAAAGCAGTAAGGCAGCGGGACGCCAAGGGTCAGCGTTATGACCAGAATTGCGATAGCAAGAAGTGCGATCTCGATCATGTCGACGTTCCATTCTTTAACGTGAGGATATGTTTGACGAGATGCGAGACGGTGTAGACCATCATCAGCGTGACCCCCACAAGCAGGGCAAAATCAGAGTAAAATGTCGGAATGTAGAGGGTCGGGCTTTCGCGCCAGACCCGCCACGCGTACTGGGTGTAATCCCACGCCCAGCTCAATATCCAAAGGCCGACAATCAGGCTTATAATCTCGCCAACAATGGCCAAAATTGTATGGGCACGCTCGGTTGATATGAATATCTCAAGGACATTGGCGCGGATATGCGTGTTCTCACGGGACGCATTGATCGCCCCAAAGATGTAAAGCCAAATCGTCGGATAAAGCATCGTTTCTTCTAGACCCATCACTGGGATTTGAAGCACATAGCGTGTGATAACTTGAAAAAACTGGCCCAATGCGACAAAGCAGATCAACCCAGTCAGTAAGATGGCTACAAACCGATCCATGATGTCCCCCCCTTGAATTACGTTAACCAAGCATGATGTGCGACTTGCCATAAATTCAAATCTAAACTATCGCTGAAGTCATAAATAGGATTTATGACTTGCTACCCAATCTTACCCTTAGGCAACTGCAAACATTTCGCGAGGTTATGCGTAGCGGCTCAATTTCAGATGCGAGCCGTACCCTTTTGCGCACCCAACCCGCGGTAAGCACGATGATCGCGAACATCGAAAGAGAACTTGGTTTCAGTTTGTTTGTCCGTGAACACGGGCGGCTTACACCCACAGCCGAGGCGCATTATTTTCTAGAGGAAGCAGAAGAGGTTCTGGACAGGCTGGACCGGACCGTGCGCACGATGTCAGAGTTTGGCACGCTTGATCGGGGCAGCCTGCGGATCGCGTGTCATCCGGCATCGTCCGGCTTTTTCTTGCCTAAGGTGCTCGCCGAGTTTCTCAAGGACAGGCCCGAGGTCAAAGCAGATCTGATGATGCGCACGTCACAAGTTGTCGAGGATCTGATCGCCTCGCAGGAATACGATATCGGGTTGGCCGAAACCCCAACGCCACGTAGCTCTATAAAGATCGAGACTTTTGACCTTGAATGCGTGATTGCGCTTCCTGAAATAGACCCTCTCGCGCAGAAGGATGTTCTCACGCCAACCGATTTGCGGGATTACCCTATGGCAATGCTCTTCGGCGATCATCACGTCACGGTCGCAACCCAAGCCGCTTTTGCCAGTTGCGATGCTGCGCTTAATAGACGGTTCGTGCTGAGAACATTCTTGCCTTCGCTTCAACTTGTCGGCGCGGGCCTATGTGGCGCCGTCGTTGACCGCATTACGGCTGCGACCAGTCCAGCCCCAGGGGTCGTGTTTCGCAAATTCGCACCGGCGATCACAAGCAGTGTTTCGCTCTTGCTGCCAGCACACCGCCCCACTTCGGTGCTAACAAACGCGTTCAGAATTCACCTGCGTGAACAACTGGCGCAAATCGACGGCATTTACGCGTCGAAATACTGATTTGGATCTATCTCGGTATGATGCTGCTCCTTTGATAGCATTGACTGCATCATTGGAAACTGACGATGGGGCTGAAACGAACGGACGAATTTCGCAATAATGTGGCGCGCATCGCACTGACCAATGACGAACAAGGCCTTGGCCCAGACGATGTTGGGTGCCTCGACATCGCATTGACGCCAGATCAGCATAACTGAAGCCATCAAAGCCGCGCGCTGCGGGGTCTAAAGTGGTTGTTTTGGTACTCGTGGCCAGATTCTAGACCGTTTCTTATAAGTTCAGGGCGTTTACGACATTTTCTGCCGCTTCCAATGCGCCTTCAATATAACCGCCGAAAACGGGTGCAACTTCGGTCCCTGCAAAATGCAGCTTGTTGTTCCAAAGGTTTGTCATCTCATGCGGCAACCCATAGGTCGGATGGGCATTCAGTGGGGTCTTGTCTGCCTCGGTCGAAGTGTACGGATCATAGGCCCAATCTTTGAGGTAGAGTTGTTTTGGCGCGGCGGCTTGTGGTCCGAAAAGCCGCGACAGCTGCGCACAGAGGTGGTCGCGGAAATTTGGACCAGACGTTAAGGTGGATCGCATGAAGAAAGTGATGATCCAAAATGACAAAAAGAAAGAACCATTCGCCCGATTT
>DFSO01000083.1:0-7432 GCA_002378665.1 Loktanella sp. UBA3435
TTCCAAGTCGCTCGTATTATCCGCCATGTGCGTGGGCCAATATAATTCAGGCAGGATTGGCGCGCGGGGACTTTGTTTCAGCTTTCGCACAGCGCGCAGTCCCATCCTAAAAACCTTTACCAATGACGTGGTGTGAGGATCAGCATTGCTGATTATATTGTCCACTGAAAAAGACTTGAAGTGATCTACCAACTTCTGCGCTTAAGTGCCTCATATCGTTGACCGCGTCCGAATTTGCGGGCGGCGCAGGGATGACATAGGCTATGAGCAACTAAGACGATTCGGATTATAGGTTGGTGCAGAGATGTCGCCTGCTGAATTGGACAATCGGACGCCTTGAGATGGCGAATTGAAGGACGGGCACATGAGTGAAATTGATGCATTAGAAGGCCGGATAGCAGCAGCCCTTTCGCGAATTGGTGCAGGCGTTGCCCAGCTTGGCAAAGCGGCGCCTGAGGGGGCTGATAACAGCGAAACACTGAAGGCTGAATTGCAAGAAGAGCGCGATGCGAATGCACAGCTTGAAGAGCGTGTGCGTGCCCTAAAGGATCGCCAAGACAGCAATGTGACCCATCTGGAAACGCGCGTTGAAAAGCAGACGGCGGCCTTGGCTGCGATTGAGGCCGAGCTGCACCGTTTGCGGGCCTCAAACGCTGATCTGCGCGAGCTCACCGAGCAGTTGCGTCATGCGGCCGAAGATGGCGTTGCGTCGCCTGAGTTGATCAATCGTGCGACAATTGCCGAGGTTGAGGCACTCTCCGCCCAGCGTGCCGCAGATGTTGCCGAGATCGATGCGATCCTATCTGAGTTGAAGCCATTGGTTGAGGAGGCCTGAGATGCCGCACGTTGAAATCACAATCGGTGGTCGTAATTTTGAAGTGGCCTGTCAGGAGGGCGAGGAGCATTTCTTGCACTCAGCGGCTGCTATGCTGGATGTTGAGGCCGCACATTTGGCGAGCCAAGTGGGCCGAATTACAGAAGCACGAATGCTGCTGATGGCGGGGCTGATGTTGGCGGATAAAACCGCTGGTCTTGAGGATCAGGTGAAGGAAGCTGACGGCAAAATGGCGCAGCTTCAGGCGCGGATTGATATGCTTGAATCCCGCCCTGCGGACCGCGTTGAGGTGCCTGTGATCCCGTCAGAGATTACCGACACCTTGGCCGAATTGGCTGCCCGTGCCGAGGCCATGGCCGAACAGGTTGAGAGCCGCGTTAAGGGCTAAGCCTTTCGTAAAGACTGAGCGGCGCTGGTTTCAATCGCGATGCCTGCGTCGCCCAGAGCGGTGGTCAGGCTGCCGTCTTGCACCGCTTCAAGTATTGCGCCGAAGTTTCCAAAGGCGATGCCGTTGATATAGAGATATGGCAACTCTGCGACACCTTCGGATTGTGGCAAGCCGAGGTGCATGTCGGCATCTGATGATACATCTACGCATTTTGGCGCAACAGTGAGCGCATCAAAGATATCCAGTAAAATCTGATCGTTTTCAGTGACTTGATCTATGGGCCCTGACATGAACAATGTGACTTTGTTGCGAAAGGCGATCCCTCTGACCAAGCGTTCGGCAGAGACTTTTGCGCTTGTGGGGCGGGCGTGCTGTTCAGGGTTCAGCGTTGCCGCAATCGCCCGTGTTTGTGCGATGCCGCGGTTGAGGTGTGGGGCACTGTGGCCTAGAAATCTCGCACCCGACATCATTGTATTGCGCGCAATGTTAGCTTGAAACTTTTGGATACTGGTCTCTTCCATCCCCAGTGGGGGATGGAGAGGTTTTTTGTCGGAACGAAAAATTAGGATGAGGCCGATTATGGCCACGAGAACCCCAACGATCGCCGCGATTGGAACTTCTATTATCAAGCGTTCGCTTCACGGATTTTATCGGCTGCTGCCTTGTCGAAGGCGACGTCGCTTGCTGTGAAAAGTGTGTCGAGTTCGCCTGAGAGCATCATCTCGGTGATGATATCGCAGCCGCCGACGAATTCGCCTTTGACGTAAAGCTGTGGCACGGTTGGCCAGTCGGAGTAATCCTTGATGCCTTGGCGGATTTCTTCGTCAGCTAGAACGTTCACGTCGGCAAATTCAACGCCCATGAAGTTCAAAACGCCAGCGACGCGGCTGGAGAACCCACACTGCGGCATGGATTTTGTGCCCTTCATGAAAAGCACGACGTTATTGGTTGTGACGGTTTGTTTGATTGTGTCTGCGACTGTCATTTTGTGTCCTTGTGGGTCGTGCTCGCTTTTGCTTTGCGGGCGTAAAATATGATGAGGCCCGGCAACCCTATCAACAGCAAAAGGCCAAAGCCTGCGCCGATAATCAGGAGGATGGCCCCTTTGCCGATCACGCTGGCGCTTTGGTTGTGAGCGCTAATGCGTGGAGTTCGCCTTGGCTGCCGTCCATTTTGCCTTTGAGGGCAGCATAGACAGCGCGTTGTTGTTGCACGCGGTTTTTGCCTGCAAAGCTTGCGTCGATCACTTCGGCGGCGAAATGCGCGCCGTCGTCGCCTTGCACAGAGATTTGTGCGTCGGGGAATTCTGCGCGCAGCAGCGTTTCGATCTCATGGGCTGTGATGGGCATGATGCGTCCTTCGTGTTCCGTTACTTCATAAGTAGGCGCGCCGCCCGATTTCGGCAAGTGGCGCGCATTTGTCTTTAGGCCACCGCGTTTTGGAATGCGGAGCGGAAGGTCGCCGCGAGGGGCGCCAGTGGGGCGGAATGGTTGCCGAAGGTGACGTGCTCGCCGCCGACTTTACCGACCATTGCCAGTGGCACGCCTGCTTGGCCTGCTGCGACCATCAGCGCGTCGGCCATGTCGAGGTTACAGGCGATGAGATAGCGGGCTTGGTCTTCGCCAAAGAGGGTCGGTGTGTCTTCGGCGTCGAGTGTGACGCCAACGCCAGCCGCTTCTGCCATCTCGAATGCTGCGAGAGCAAGGCCACCGTCGGACAGGTCTGTGCAGGTGTTGATCAGGTGGTGGTTGGCGCGGATGAAGTCGCCGTTGCGCTTTTCGGCTGCCAGATCAACGTGGGGTGCATCGCCCTCAGCGCGGCCGTAAACCTCTGCGAGGATTGCCGATTGGCCGAGGTGGCCGTGGGTTTCGCCAACGAGCAGGAGCACGTGGCCTTCACGGATTTGACCGCCGATGATGTGATCGGGGTGCATGATGATACCGACGGCGCCGATAGTGGGTGTTGGTAGGATGCCTTTGCCGTCAGTTTCGTTATAGAGTGAAACGTTACCTGACACGATGGGCATGTCGAGTGCGATGCAGGCTTCGCCGATCCCTTGGATAGCACCCACAAATTGGCCCATGATCTCAGGCTTTTCTGGGTTGCCGAAGTTCATGTTGTCAGTAGTTGCGAGCGGCTTTGCACCCACGGCGGTGAGGTTGCGGTAGGCTTCGGCCACGGCTTGCTTTCCACCCTCAACGGGGTTCGCCTTGACGTAGCGCGGGGTCACGTCGGAGGTGAATGCCAGTGACTTGTCGGTGCCATGCACGCGCACGATCCCTGAACCTGCACCAGGTGTGCGGGCGGTGTCACCCATGACCTGTTGGTCGTATTGCTCGTAGACCCACTGTTTGCCGGCGTAGTTCGGGCTGCTGATCAGGGCGTTGAGGCCGTCGATTGGGTCCACGCCGATGACGTCACCCAAAGGGGCGGCGGCAGGGGTTGGGACCCAAGGGCGGTCGTATTCGGGGGCGGAGCCTGAGAGCGTCGCCAGTGGCAGGTCGGCTTTGACGACGCCATTGTGCATTACGAGGAAACGGTCTTCGGCGATGGTTTCGCCAACAATGGCAAAGTCGAGATCCCATTTGACAAAAACGGCACGGGCTTCTGCTTCGAGTTCTGGCTTGAGGACCATGAGCATGCGCTCTTGGCTCTCGGAGAGCATCATCTCGTAGGCGGTCATGCTAAGTTCGCGCTGTGGCACCTTTTCAAGGTCAAGACGGACGCCAAGGCCGCCCTTGTCGCCCATTTCAACGGCGGAACAGGTCAGGCCAGCAGCACCCATGTCTTGGATCGAAATGACGGCACCTGTGGCCATGAGTTCAAGCGTCGCTTCCATCAGTCGCTTTTCGGTGAAGGGATCACCAACTTGCACAGTGGGGCGCTTGTCCTCAATCGTGTCGTCGAATTCAGCGGAGGCCATTGTTGCGCCGCCAACGCCGTCGCGGCCTGTTTTTGCGCCAAGGTAGACGACGGGCATGCCGACGCCTGAGGCTGCGGAGTAGAAGATTTTATCGGTGTCGGCGAGGCCTGCGGCAAAAGCGTTCACGAGGCAGTTGCCGTTATAGGCCGGATCAAAGCGGACTTCGCCGCCGATTGTGGGCACGCCAAAACAATTGCCGTAGCCACCAACGCCAGCCACAACGCCGTTCACGAGTTGGCGGGTCTTGTGGTGGGAAGGCGCGCCGAAGGACAGAGAATTCATCGCAGCGATGGGGCGTGCGCCCATGGTAAAAACGTCGCGCAGGATGCCGCCTACGCCTGTCGCCGCCCCTTGGTAGGGCTCGATATAGGACGGGTGGTTGTGGCTTTCCATTTTGAAAACAACGCATTGGCCATCGCCGATGTCGACGATGCCAGCGTTTTCACCGGGGCCACAGATGACTTGGGGGCCTTCGGTAGGCAGGGTGCGCAGCCATTTCTTGGACGACTTATAAGAGCAGTGTTCGTTCCACATGGCCGAAAAAATGCCGAGTTCGGTGAAGGTTGGCTCCCGTCCGATAATCTCAAGTATCCGCGCATATTCATCAGGCTTGAGGCCGTGTGCGGCGATAAGGTCGTCGGTGATGGCGGGATCTTGCATGGGAGCCTCCAGAGCAGTTTGGCTTCTTTTATGCCAGAGCTGTCCTGAGGGAAAGCCGCTTTAATGGGGTGTTTTATCCGTGCACTGGACGAGCACAGGGTGTGCACCAAAAAAAGTGCCGGGCACTAAGGCCCGGCGAAGTCCAACAGGGAGGTGAAGAAGATGAGCGTTGAAGCATCATCGCCTTCGAGACAGCAGATAGTGCCGCATTTTTGACCATTCAAGAAAAAAGCGGTTGACGGCTGCGCAATGCCGTTATGCACTCAGTGCATGCCTGGTTTTGATGCGCCTATTCCGTAGGCAAATTAGGGGTCGCATCGCGAATTTTGCGGCGGTGCGCGAAGATTTCTTCTTGGACAAAGTCGCGGAAGATGCTGATCCGCTTAGATTGGCGTAATTCTTCTGGATATGCTAAGAAAACAGGCACTTCGCCTGATTCAAGCTCTGGCAGAACGCGCACCAGATCGGGGAAGTCCTCGGTAATGTAGTCGGGCAAAACGCCAACGCCCAAGCCGTTAAGAACCCCTTGCAGCACACCAAAGTAGTTGTTGACGGTGAATGTGCTGGGCACGTCGTAAGTCAGCAGGTGTTGCACCAATGACGACCCTGCTGCGACCTGCGGGGCCGAAAGATTTTGCGAAATCAGGCGGTGAGTGGCGATATCTTCGATTTCATTGAGTGGCGCGCTTTTTTCAAGATAAGACTGCGATGCGTAAAGTCGCATGCGCACGGACATCAAGCGCTTGCGGATCAGATCCGCTTGCGACGGTTCTTTCATGCGGATGGCGACGTCGGCTTCGCGCATGGGCAGGTCTAGGACGCGCTCTTCGAGCATAAGGTCAATCTTAAGCTCTGGATATTTCTCGTATAATTTTGGCAGGCGCGGGGCGAGCCAAAGCGTGCCGAACGCGGTAGTGGTTGTGACGCGCAATTCGCCGAACACTTCCTCTTCGCTGTCACGGATGCGGGCAGAGGCGGCCTCAAGGCGCTTGTTCATGGATTTGGTCGCGTCAAAGAGCAGCTCACCTTGTTCAGTAAGAATCAGTCCGCGTGCGTGGCGGTGGAAAAGTGTGGTGTTGAGCGATTCCTCTAAGGCACGAATTTGGCGGCTGACCGCAGATTGCGACAAATGCAGCGTATCGCCTGCGTGGGTCAAAGACCCCGCATCAGCAACCGCGTGAAATATTCTAAGCTTGTCCCAATCCATTCGGATACTCTCTACACAATGTTATCGCTCGCATTTTGCAAATATTACGCTGAGTTGCCGTGATTTTGCAAACGCAACTTATTGATTTATTTTCTTTGTAGGTCAGCATGTTTGACCTATAGTGGTCACAGCGGACATGCTGCCAGGGAGGGCTTTCATGACACGTCAAGATATATCACTGAATGATCGTTACGATTTGGATAAGATCCAAGTGCTTTTGAATGGCACGCAAGCCCTTGTTCGCTTGATGATGATGCTGCGGGCGCGTGATGCGGCAGCAGGGTTAAACACGGCTGGATATGTCACGGGGTATCGTGGGTCGCCCTTGGGGGCTGTCGACATGCAAATGACCCGTGCGGCCAAGCAACTATCCGCCGCTCAGGTGACATTTCAGGCAGGATTGAACGAGGATTTGGCTGCGACTGCTCTTTGGGGGTCTCAGCAGGCCGAATTGCGTGGCGAAGGTAAATACGACGGCGTGTTTGGTCTTTGGTACGGCAAGGGGCCAGGCGTGGACCGTTCTGGCGATGTGATGCGCCATGCGAATATGGCGGGCACGTCGCCCCATGGAGGTGTGGTCATGGCGATGGGCGACGATCATACGGGTGAAAGCTCAACAACGTTGCACCAGTCTGATTGGGCGATGGTTGATGCCTATATGCCGATTGTGTCCCCTGCGGGTGTGCAGGAGATCATGGATTAGGGGCTATATGCGTGGGCGCTGTCGCGGTTTGCTGGTGTTTGGGTTGACCTGAAAACGATGAAGGACACGATTGAGGTGACGTCCGTGGTGAACGGTGATCCTTTTGCGCAAAAGTTTGTGACGCCCGATTTTCCGATGCCTGAGGGTGGTGTGAACATTCGTCTGGTCGATACGCCGCAACTGCAAGAGGCGCGGATGATTGATCATAAGCGGTTCGCGGCAGAGGCGTTTAGTCGCGCCAATAAGATGGACCAGCGCAAGTGGGGTAAGGCGGGGGCACGCATCGGGTTTGTGGCGGCTGGCAAGAACTGGCTTGATCTGGTGCATGCGCTGGCGCTGCTTGGGATTGATGAAGCCGAGGCCGAACGCCTTGGCATCACGACCTATAAGGTGGGTCAGGTTTGGCCGCTGGATATGGCGTCGTTTCATGATTGGGCCGAGGGGCTTGATCTGGTGGTAGTGGTCGAGGAAAAGCGCAAGCTGATTGAGGTGCAGGTCAAAGAGGCGCTGTTTGATGACAGTTCCACGCGGGTTTATGGCTGGCATAAGGGCGACGAGCATTCTGAGGGCAAGCGCGAAGAGGTGTTTCCGACCCGCGCCGATTTGAACCCGATTTGGATTGCCGAAAAGCTGGGCGGGATTTTGGTCGAGGAGGGCTGCGGGTCTGCGGGTGTGACGGCTGGTCTCGCGAGTTTGGCTGAGACACGCAAAGCCGA
>DFSO01000083.1:7777-9683 GCA_002378665.1 Loktanella sp. UBA3435
TGGTGCAGTGGATGGACCGCGGCACGGTTGGATTTACGCAGATGGGTGGCGAGGGTGCCAATTGGGTTGGCGAGGCGCCGTTCTCGAAAAGGGGGCATGTTTTCCAGAATTTGGGCGATGGGACCTATAACCATTCGGGCGTGCAAGCGATCCGTTTTGCACTGATGGCGAAGACGACGATTACTTATAAAATCTTGTTTAACGATGCCGTTGCGATGAAGGGTGGTCAGGGAAATGACGGTGGTTTGACGGCTGACCGAATTTGTCATGAGTTGCTGGCGATGGGCGTGAAGACTGTCGGCTTGTTTATGATAACAAAGAAGAAATCGACTTTTAGGTGTTTCCTACGGGAATCGAGCGGTTTGAGCGTGCCGAAATGCCGCGTGTTCAGGAAAAGATGAGTAAAGTCAGCGGTGTATCGGCCATTGTTTATGTTCAGACTTGTGCGGCCGAAAAGCGGCGGCGTCGCAAGCGCGGTCAGTTTCCAGATCCTGATAAGCGGGTGTTTATCAATACAGATGTTTGTGAGGGTTGCGGCGATTGCGGGGTGCAGTCGAACTGCGTTTCTATCGTGCCTGTCGAGACGGAACTGGGCCGTAAGCGGGCGATTGATCAGTCGTCTTGTAACAAGGATTTCTCTTGTGTCAGCGGGTTCTGTCCATCGTTTGTGACGATTGAAGGGGCGAAGTTGCGCAAGGAACCGACGGTTGCGGTGGACTTGCCTGAAATGCCAGATGCGGAATTGCCTGCGATTGTTGGCACCCATAATCTGGTGATTACGGGCGTTGGTGGCACGGGCGTTGTGACGATTGGCGCGGTGCTAGCGATGGCCGCGCATCTGGATGGCAAGGGTGCCAGTATGATGGAAATGGCGGGGCTAGCCCAAAAAGGTGGTGCTGTGCATATTCATTGCCGTGTGGCCGAAAACCAAAGCGATATCAATGCGATCCGTGTCTCTGTTGGTGAATGTGATACGTTGATTGGCGGCGATCTGGTGGTGAGCGCTGGGTCGAAGACGATTGGTTTGATGAAAGCGGGCAAGACGCGCGGTGTGGTCAATTCTCATGAGATTATCACGGGGGATTTTACGCGCGATACGGGCTTTAAGCTGCCTGTGGAGCAGTTGCAGTTGTCGCTTGAGGCGCGTCTGAAGGATCGGTTGGCGATGTTTGATGCGTCGGAGTTGGCGAAGGCGCTGCTCGGTGACAGTATTTATTCCAATATGATGGTGTTTGGGGCGGCGTGGCAGATGGGCGGCGTGCCGATTTCTCTCGCCTCTATGCGTAAAGCGATTGAGATGAACGGAGCGTCGGTTGCCGCGAATTTGAAGGCGTTTGAATATGGTCGCTGGGCTTATTTACACCCTGCTGATGCGGCAGAGGTTGTGGCCCCTGTGATGCCTACGGCGCAGAAGACTTTGGCCGAGAAGATCGCGTTTCGCGCAAGCCATTTGGCGGTTTATCAGAACGCGAAACTGGCTGCGGCGTACCGTAGTTTGGTGACAAAGTTTGATGGTGAGATGCAAGATGCCGTGGCCTTGGGGTATCATAAGCTGTTGTCATATAAGGGTGAATATGAGGTTGCGCGGTTGTTGCAAGACACAGCTTCGAAGGCCAAGGAGGCCTTTGAGGGTGAACTGAAGCTGACGTATCATTTAGCCCCGCCTGTGGTGTCGAAGATGGGCGCGAATGGTCGTCCGATGAAGCGTGAGTTTGGCGCGATGTTTGCCAAAGCGATGCCGTGGCTTGCGAAGATGAAGGGTCTGCGCGGGACGCCGTTTGATCCGTTTGGGTATACCTCCGAGCGTAAAATGGAACGGGCTTTGATTGCGCAGTACGAGGCGGATATGGCGATGCTGTTGCAGAATGGCGCGAAGGGTCCGTTGGCGGTGGAACTAGCGCGGTTG
>DFSO01000083.1:9966-22976 GCA_002378665.1 Loktanella sp. UBA3435
GGGATTGCGCCAAGCTGCTTAGTATTTCGCTTATGGATTTCCGGATGGGGACAGCCTATTGTTGTGGCAAGAGGTGTCCCCGATGAAGGACGCACGGCATTCATGAGGACGCAAGGCGGTGGCAGTTGGTATTTTCGACAGTGGTTTGGGCGGCTTGACCGTCTTGGATGCGGTTCAAAAGCGTCTGCCAGATGTGCCGTTTGTCTATCTGGGCGATAGTGCCAATGCCCCTTACGGTGTGCGCACGCCTGAGGACATTTACAACCTGACGACGGCGGCGGTGCAGCGGTTGTTTGATGAGGGCTGTGACCTTGTGATCTTGGCTTGCAATACGGCGAGTGCCGCGGCGCTGCGCAAGATGCAGGAAAACTGGATCCCAAAGGATAAGCGCGTTTTGGGCGTATTTGTGCCGCTGATTGAATCGCTGACAGAACGCCAGTGGGGCGATAATTCTCCGCCGCGTGAGGTTGCAGTGAAACATGTGGCCTTGTTTGCCACACCTGCGACAGTGAGTAGTCGTGCGTTTCAGCGTGAGCTGGCATTCCGCGCGATTGGTGTTGATGTCGAGGCTCAGGCCTGTGGCGGTGTTGTCGACGCAATTGAAGATGGGGATTACGTATTGGCCGAGGCGCTGGTGCGCAGCCATGTTGATGCGCTCAAGCGGAAGATGCCGAACCCAGACGCCGCGATTTTAGGCTGCACGCATTACCCGCTGATGGCGGAGGCCTTCCAAGAGGCGCTTGGCCCCGATACGCGGGTTTTGAGCCAGGCCAATCTGGTGGCCGAGAGCCTTGCTGATTATCTGGGCCGTCGCCCTGAAATGATCGGGAAGGGGACCGAGGCTGCATTTCTGACCACGGGTGATCCCAAGAAGGTGTCTAGCCGCGCGACGCAGTTCCTGCGACGTGAGATCACATTTACAGCCGCTTAATTTGCAGGCTAAGTCCTGCCGACCTATATTCGTTGTGAACGAAGGGAACTAAATATGTATAACGTCGCAATTCTTGGTGCATCTGGCTACACGGGCGCTGAACTTGTCCGCTTGATTGCCACTCATCCCGACATGAAGGTGGCCGCACTTTCGGGGAATTCAAAGGCTGGCATGAAGATGTCGGATGTTTATCCGCATTTGCGCCACATGGATTTGCCTGAGCTGACCACGATCGAGGATGTCGATTTCGACGGTATTGATCTGGTGTTCTGTGCGCTGCCGCATGCGACTTCGCAGAAAGTCATTGCTGCTTTGCCGACCACAGTGAAGATCGTGGATTTGTCCGCAGACTTCCGTTTGCGCGATCCAGCTGCGTATAAAAAGTGGTATGGCAATGATCATGCGGCGCTCGATTTGCAAGCTGAGGCGGTTTACGGGCTGACCGAGTTTTACCGTGACGATATCCGCAAGGCTCGGTTGGTGGCTGGCACGGGTTGTAACGCGGCAACGGGGCAGTTTGCTTTGCGTCCGCTGATTGCGGCGGGTGTGATTGATCTCGACCGGATTGTGATCGATTTGCAGGCTGCGGTGTCTGGCGCTGGTCGTGCGTTGAAGGAAAATCTGCTGCACGCCGAGCTGTCCGAGAACGCGCATGGTTATGCGGTTGGCGGCACGCACCGTCATTTGGGCGAGTTCGATCAGGAATTTTCTGCGATTGCGGGACGCCCTGTGACGGTGCAATTCACGCCGCATTTGATCCCTGCGAACCGCGGGATTCTGGCGACGATTTATGTCGATGGTGACGCGAAGGTTATCCACGAGACATTGGTGAAGGCCTATGCCGACGAGGTGTTTATCGAGGTTCTCCCGTTTGGTGAGACCCCTGCGATCAAGCACGTACGCGCCAGCAACTTCTGCCATATCGGTGTGGTAGCTGACCGTATTGAAGGCCGTGCGATTGTGATTGCGACGCTGGATAACCTCACAAAGGGGTCTAGCGGGCAAGCCTTGCAGAACGCGAACCTGATGCTTGGGTTGGATGAAACGGCGGGCCTGATGTCAGCCCCTGTGTACCCATGAAGAGTCTTAAGAAAAAGCGTCGCGTTCAGGTGATTGTGCTGGCATTTGCGGCCATGGCGCTGTCGACGGGGTTGATTGGTTACGCGATGCGCGACGGGATCAACTATTTCCGTTCGCCCAGCGAAGTGGCCGCCGAGCCGCCGTCACCCAATGAGACGTTTCGGATTGGTGGGTTGGTTGCCGAAGGGTCGATCAATCGCGGCAATGGACATGAGGTCTCATTTGTAGTGACTGATGGTGGTGCGTCTATTCCAGTGACTTATGCAGGAATTTTGCCTGATCTGTTTGCGGAAAAGCAGGGCATGATCGGGCAGGGTAACCTTGTGAACGGCACCTTTGAAGCCATTGAAATCCTTGCGAAACACGACGAGACTTATATGCCGAAAGAGGTCATTGATGCCCTCAAAGAGCAGGGTATTTATGTAGACCCGAACGGTGTTGTCGCGACGAATTAACCAAATGCCGCGCATCCTGATGTTATCCAGACATGAGGTGCGGCATGAAATCTGTCCAAGACATTGCAAAAGCCATTCTCGCCCGCGAGGGTGGTTATGTAAACGATGCTGACGATCCCGGTGGGGCCACGAACCATGGGGTGACGGTGCATACGATGCGCCGTTTGGGGCTTGATCTGAACGGTGACGGTAAGGTTGATGCGCAAGACGTGCGCGTTCTGACGGCCGAAAAGGCGCTTCAGATTTTTGTGGATGAGTATTTCCATAAACCCGGATTGGGCGCTTTGCCCGGACCGCTACAGGCGTCGGTTTTTGATATGTATGTCAATGCGGGCGGCAATGCGGTCAAGATTTTGCAGCGGCTGCTGAACCAGATGCGGATTTCGGTCGCGGTTGATGGCGTGATTGGTCCGCAGACAACACAGGCCGCAACCCAAGCCATTTCCGCAGCCCCCGATCATTTTGTGGATGCTTACGGGATTGCGCGGCGCAATTACTATTATCGATTGGCCGATGCACGTGTGGCGAGCCGCAAATATGCCCGCAGGCGAGACGGCGGGAAGGGCGGTTGGATCGTGCGTGCAGAAGAGTTTCTATCCGAGAAATACCATCTGAGTGCAGCCGCACATAGCGAAAGGACCGCATCATGGGGATAGTCGAGAATTTGGTGACATTGCTCTTTGGCGGAAGCCGCAATGCGGTGACGGAAACGGTGGAGGTGTTCCGTGAGAATGCCGAAAAATTGGCGGTGCGCGGGAGCGAGGCGCAAGCTGCGGCGCTTGCGCAATTCGGTGCGGAATTCGGGCTTGCGGACCGCAGTGGATTTGATCGCTTGATCGACGGGTTGAACAGATTGCCGCGCCCGTTTCTGGCGCTCGGGACCATCGGCTTATTTGTCGCCGCGATGATCGACCCCATTTGGTTCGCGTCCCGTATGGAGGGGGTGGCCCTCGTGCCAGAGCCGCTGTGGTGGTTGATGGGCGCGATTGTGAGCTTCTATTTTGGGGCGCGGTATCAAGTGAAGGGTCAGGAATTTAAAACAAAGATCGCAAAAGTCGCCGCTGTGTCTGTTGCAATTGAACCCGCAGAAAAACCTGCGTCCGTCAAAAACGATGACTATCGCGACAACGCTGCGCTGTTGGACTGGCAGGCCCAATATGGATCATCTTGATCTGGAACGGCGGTTGGCGGCGCTTGAGACGCGCAATGCCGTGGACGACGTGCATCGGGGAAACGTGGGCGAGCGGCTTGGCGCAATTGAGGATGCGCTTAGCTGGCTTGTTCGGCTGATCATTGGGGGGATACTTATGGCGATTTTGACCTATGCGGTGCAGGGCGGATTGGTGAGCTAACCTGCGGCGAAATGCGCGGCGAGAGATATGTTGTTTACGCTAAAACTGCGTTACACATTTCATATGTTAAATGAACTTGCACACTTCGCGCTGATTCTCGCCCTCGGGGTCGCACTTATTCAAATGATTTTACCGATGATCGGCGCTGCCACGGGTAGGCGGTCTTGGATGGCGGTTGCCGAACCCGCAGCCACGACCCAAGTGGTCTTGGTCAGCTTCTCTTTTGGGGTGTTGATGTGGGCATTTATCCAGTCGGATTTCTCGCTGGCGATTGTTTATAACAACTCGCACACGGCCAAGCCGTTGATTTACAAAATCAGTGGCGTTTGGGGAAATCATGAAGGGTCGATGCTGCTTTGGGTGTATATCCTGACGATTTTCGGCGCCTCTGCCGCATGGTTTGGCGGTGGTCTGCCCGAGAAATTGCGGGCACGTGTTTTGTCTGTGCAGGCGTCGATTTCGGTCGCGTTTTATCTTTTTATCCTTCTGACATCGAACCCATTTGCGCGCCTTGCTGTGCCGCCGTTGAATGGCCTCGATCTGAACCCGTTGTTGCAAGACCCGGGGCTCGCGTTTCACCCGCCGTTTCTCTATCTCGGCTATGTTGGTTTGAGCATGTCGTTCTCATTTGCGGTTGCCGCCCTGATTGAAGGGCGCGTTGATGCGGCTTGGGCACGTTGGGTGCGTCCTTGGACGCTGGCTGCTTGGATGTTCCTGACCGTTGGCATCGCACTTGGCAGTTGGTGGGCCTATTACGAGTTGGGCTGGGGCGGTTTCTGGTTCTGGGATCCGGTTGAGAATGCGTCGTTTATGCCATGGCTGATTGCCGCCGCATTGTTGCATTCCGCGATTGTCGTGGAGAAGCGGGAGGCGTTAAAAAGCTGGACGGTTTTGCTGGCGATCCTCGCGTTCGGTTTCTCTCTTTTGGGTACGTTTATCGTGCGCTCGGGTGTTTTGACCTCGGTGCATGCATTTGCAAATGACCCAGAGCGCGGCGTCTTCATCCTCATCATCCTTGGTGTCTTTACGGGCGGTGCGCTCACGCTCTATGCGGCGCGGGCAGGGGCTTTGGAGGCCAAGGGCATCTTTGGTGCTGTCAGCCGCGAAAGCGGATTGGTACTCAATAACATCTTGCTCGCCGTCAGTGCATTTGTGGTTTTCGTCGGTACAATCTGGCCATTGGTGGCAGAGTTGACGTTCGGGCGCACGCTTTCTGTCGGTCCCCCATTTTTCGACGCGGCTTTCACGCCGTTTATGGTGGCTTTGGCGCTGGCGCTACCGCTTGGGTCCATGTTGTCGTGGAAGCGCGGCACATTAGGTAAGGTCTGGTCGCGGTTATGGCCGTTTGCCATTTTGGCGCTTGCTTTGGGCTGTCTGGCTTATGCGATGCAGTCTGGGCGCTCTGCGCTTGGGCCTATCGGTGCCGCACTTGGCGCTTGGACCGTCATGGGTGCCTTGGTTGACCTTTGGCAGCGTGCGGGGCGTGGCGACATTATCGGGCGTCTTGGGCGGCTCACGCGTCTGTCTGGTGCCGATTGGGGCAAGGCTGCGGCGCATATCGGGCTTGGGATTACCGTGTTTGGTGTGGCGGGCATTACCGCTTGGCAGCAAGAGGATATTCGTGTTGCCAACCTGAACGAGCGTTTTGATGTTGGTAGCTATTCCTTTGAAATCGAAGACGTTTCGCAGATTGAAGGGCCGAACTACCTGACAACGATGGGTGAGGTGTCGGTGACGCAAGGTGTGCGAGACATCACGACTCTATATCCCGAAAAGCGGTTCTACCCCGTCGCGCAAATGCCAACAACCGAAGCGGCCATTCTCAATGGTGTCCTGCGTGATCTTTACGTGGTGATTGGTGATGCGCAATCGGGCGGTGGATACACAATGCGGGTCTATATCAAGCCTTTCGCGAACTGGATCTGGGGCGGTGCGATGCTGATGGCGTTGGGCGGTTTCCTGTCATTGACAGACCGTCGTTTGCGCATGGCTGCGGGTGCTGCAAAGCCAAAGGTGAAAGCGGCGAAACCGGTGAACGCATGATCCGCCTGTTGCTTTTGCTCTGCACTTTGGCGGCGCCAGTTTGGGCTGTGGAGCCCTCCGAGATGCTTGATGATCCTGTTCTGGAAGCGCGTTCGCGGACATTGTCGGAGGGCCTACGTTGCCCGATTTGTCGCAATGAGAGTATTGATGAATCCCATGCGTCCCTGTCCAAAGACCTGCGCATTATTCTGCGCGAGCGCCTTGTGGAGGGGGATACGGATGCCGAGGCCGTGGACTATATGGTGCAGCGTTATGGCGAATTCATTCTTCTCAATCCGCAGGTGACCGGCGTGAACTGGCTGCTTTGGGGGGCTGGACCGATGATGCTTTTGGCGGCTTTGGGGATTGGTGCTACTGCCATTCGCAAGCGCGGACTTGCCACGCAAGAGGGGCTTTCGGATGATGAAGAGGCCCGATTGAAAGAAATTTTGCGCGACTGACGCATGGTTGCGCGTGTCCCTTACCCAAGTGCGGGTTAGGGTGGCGCAACTCATGAAAGGCGGCGCAAATGGACTATCAAACACTGACATCCGAAATCACAAACGGGGTTGCGGTCATCACCTTGAACCGCCCCGCATTGATGAACGCGTTGAACACCACGATGCGGTTGGAAATCACCAAAGCGATCAAAGCGGCGGAAACCGAGGCGCGCTGTATCGTGCTGACGGGGGCGGGCAAGTCCTTCTGTTCTGGTCAAGACCTCAGCGACGGTGGCTCTGCTGCGACGCTCAATCTCGAGGCCACTTTGCGCGACGAATACGTCCCTATGCTCAAGGCGATTTTTGACTGCCGTGTCCCGACGATTTGCGCCGTCAACGGGCCTGCTGCGGGGGCTGGTGCGAACCTTGCGCTGGCGGCTGACGTCGTGGTCGCGTCCCAAGATGCATTTTTCTTGCAAGCTTTCACGCGGATCGGTTTGATCCCTGATGCGGGTGGGACCTATTGGTTGCCGCGCCAGATTGGCTCTGCGCGGGCGATGGGGGCTGCTTTGTTTGCCGATAAGATCAGCGCGAAACAGGCGGCCGAGTGGGGCATGATTTACGAGGCTATCCCTATGATTGATTTTGAGGCGCATTGGCGGGCGCGGGCCGAAAGTTTGGCCGCGGGACCAACCGAAACCTATCGTCATTTGAAAACAGCGCTGCGGTCGTCGTTTGAAAATACGCTGGATGAACAACTGGCGTTGGAGGCGAATTTGCAGGGCAAATGTGGTGTGACCCACGACTTTATCGAAGGGGTCACGGCATTTTTGCAGAAGCGTCCCGCGATCTTTAAGGGGAAGTAATGCGGCCGCGGATATCGCTGATCAGCGTGATCGCAGCGGGTGGTGGCGCGCGTTCGATCCTGCGGTACACTTTGCCGTCGATCGTGCGCGTCAGCAGCTTATGATCAATCAAGGACCGGCGCAAAAGCGGGTGGTCGCCAAAGCTATGGCCCGCTTTTAGGACGGCGTTGACATCCCTTTCTGACAGGTCCGTATTCGCAGGGAATTGCGCCCAGAACACAAACAGGCAAAGTCCTTGGGTGCCTGTTTGTTTGGGCCAATGGGCCATGATGCCGCTTGCGTCAAAGGCGCGAAAAGCCTTTGTCAATTGCGGATCGCGTGCTTGCGGTTTGCTGGCCTTAAGGTGCTGGTGATTGCCGTATCCAGCAGCCTTTGCGATGGCCGAGAGCAGGGTCGCGTGGCTCGGAATACCGTCGCGGGCCAAGAGGTCTGCGCGCAGCGCTTTGGTGAATGTCGAGAGATCAGAGATGGTTAATGATGTGACGTCGCGCGTCATGGGCCTGGTCCTTGTCCATCGTCGGGCCCCGTTTGGGGTGATGGTCGCCATTGTCGTCCGACTGAAAGTAGATCCAGTGCCTAGTCGTGCCATAAACAGGTTTAGCGTGATCCGGATGGATCGGCGACGCCTCGGTGAACTGCGGACCGTGCAGAAAACCTAGCGAGTCTTTTTAAAGGGTTCAAGCGGGGGGATGAAAAAGGGCCGCGAAATCGCGGCCCGTATTCTTAGCGCTTGTCGATCTCGACATAGTCCCGGGCGGTATCGCCGAGATACAACTGACGTGGACGGCCGATTTTAAGTTGTGGATCTGCAAGCTGTTCTTTCCACTGGGAAATCCAACCGACTGTCCGTGCCAGCGCAAAGATTGGCGTGAACATGGATGTTGGGAAGCCCATCGCCTCGAGGATGATGCCCGAGTAGAAATCGACGTTAGGGAACAATTTCTTTTCTGCAAAATATGGATCGGCCAGTGCCTGACGTTCCAGTTCCTTAGCAACCTGAAGGATCGGGTTGTTTTCAACGCCGAGCAATTCCAGAACTTCATCCGCAGATTGTTTCAGCACCGTCGCGCGTGGGTCGAAGTTTTTGTAAACGCGGTGGCCAAAGCCCATCAGGCGGTAGTTGTCGTTCTTGTCTTTTGCACGCGCGATAAACTCTGGAATGCGGTCAACGGTGCCGATTTCCTTGAGCATTTCGAGGCAAGCTTGATTTGCACCGCCGTGGGCAGGACCCCAAAGGCACGCGATACCCGCAGCCACACATGCGAACGGGTTTGCGCCAGAAGAAGAGGCAAGGCGCACGGTCGATGTGGACGCGTTCTGCTCGTGGTCGGCGTGCAGCGTGAAAATACGGTCCATAGCGCGCGCAAGTACTGGATTCACGACATATTCTTCGGCAGGAACCGAGAAACACATGTGCAGGAAGTTTGCGGCGTAATCGAGATCATTGCGTGGATAAACAAAGGGTTGGCCGATGGAGTACTTATAGGCCATCGCCGCAATCGTGGGCATTTTCGCAACCAAACGGATGGAGGCAACCTCGCGCTGGTGCGGGTCATCAATGTCGGTAGAGTCATGGTAAAACGCGGACATCGCGCCAACAACACCAACCATTGTGGCCATTGGGTGCGCATCGCGGCGGAAACCACGGAAGAACATGTGCATCTGCTCGTGGATCATCGTGTGGCGCGAGACCAGCGTCTCGAACTCTTCCAATGTTTTTGCGTCTGGCAATTCGCCGTAAAGTAGCGCGTAGCAGACCTCTAGGTAATGGGACTGCTCGGCCAATTGGTCGATCGGGTAACCACGGTGCAAAAGTTCGCCTTTGTCACCATCGATGAAGGTGATTGTGCTGTCGCAGGCGGCCGTAGAGGTGAAGCCCGGATCGTAAGTGAAAACGCCTGCCTGCGCGTAAAGCTTGCGGATGTCGATGACGTCGGGTCCTGCGGTCGGCGAGAGAATTGGCAGTTCATAAGATTGACCATCAATTGTCAGCGTCGCGGTTTTTTTAGATTCAGCCATTTTCATTTCCCAAAGTAAGCCGCAAGCCGTTCTGGCAAGCAGGTGTCGGTTTCTGTCCCCCCTCCGTTAACGATAAATCGTAACGAAATGGTTTCAATTGCTGGCGTCATTCAGTCGCGCGATGGATTCTTCGCGGCCAAGCACCAGCATCATGTCGAATACACTTGGAGAGACGGGGCGACCCACGAGCGCCGCGCGAAGCGGGCCTGCAAGCTTGCCAAGTTTCATATCGTGGCGTCCTGCCACCTCTGAAACGACCCCCTCTAGAGTGTCTCGGTCCCACGTAGCATTTTGCAGGTGCGGCGTCAATTCCGACAGTATACCACGGAATACATTAGTAAGCATCGCGGTGGATTTTTCATCAGGCACGATTGGCCGTGACGTCAGAACAAATTGAGCCTTTTCAACGAGTTCTGGGAAGGTTTTGGACCGTTCCTTGAGGCAATATAGCGCAGTCAGGACGCCCGAAGATTGTGCGTCTGTCAAAGGTTCTGCACCTGTAGCTGCCAGATAATTGTGCAATTCATGCAGCAGTGCAGCATCAACGGCCACGGACATATGCTGCCCGCAGATATTTTCCAGCTTTTTGGTATCAAAGCGCGCTGGTGATTTGCCGATCCCGCTGAGATCAAACCATTCGCGGGCTTGGGCATCAGAGAAGAATTCATCGTCACCGTGACTCCAGCCAAGGCGTGTCAAATAGTTGCGCATGCCAGCGGCAGGGTAGCCAAGCGCCTGATATTCCGCAGCACCAGTTGCGCCATGACGCTTTGACAGCTTCTTGCCATCAGGGCCGTAGATCAGCGGGATATGCGCGAGCACAGGTTTCGCCCAGCCCATCGCCTCATAAATCAGGTTCTGGCGGAAGGCGTTTGCAAGGTGATCGTCGCCGCGCACCACATGGGTCACGCCCATATCGTGATCGTCGACCACAACAGCCAGCATATAAACGGGGGTGCCGTCAGAACGTAGCAGGATCATGTCGTCAAGCTGATCATTGGACCACGTCACATCGCCCTGCACCTCGTCGTGCAGGGTTGTGGTGCCCTCGCGGGGCGCTTTCAGGCGGATCACATATGGCAGGTCAGGGTGCTCTGCTTCAGGCACATCGCGCCAAGGGGAGCGGTAGAGTGTGGAGGTTTTTTCCTCGCGCGCCTTTTCGCGGAAGGCTTCGATTTCTTCCTGCGTGGCATAGCATTTATAAGCGTTACCGTCGGCCAGCATCTGGTTGGCGACTTCGGCGTGGCGCGCAGCACTTTCATACTGGCTTGTTGGTTCGCCGTCCCAATCAAGGCCAAGCCACGTCAGACCGTCCAAAATCGCTTGGCGGTTTTCATCGGTCGAGCGGGTGCGGTCCGTGTCCTCAATGCGCAGCAGGAATTTGCCACCACGGCCACGGGCGTAAAGCCAGTTGAAAAGGGCAGTGCGCGCGCCGCCAATGTGAAGCGCGCCAGTGGGCGACGGGGCAAAGCGGGTGACGACGGGTGTATCTGACATGAAAGTTAACCTCTTGTTCACCATCATAAACGAAAGATGACGGGTATGCGGTGGGGATACTAAGGCTAGGGGTCAGTGACAAGTGCGAGCGCTTGCGAAGATTGAAAATGCCTTGCTGGCGCAGCGAGGGCATCTGTTTTGCTGGGTTCCAGTTTGCCTTGGGATCGGGATTGGCGGCTACTATCAACTGCCTGCCGAGCCTGACGCACTGATATTCATCGCGATGCTTGTGCCGATTGGTTTGCTTTATGCAGCGTCCCGCGTTGTGCGCATTTCATTTGCGCCGCTTTTGGTTGCCATTTGCCTGATCGGGGCGGGCGCAGGCATCGCGAAATTCCGCACCGATCATGTGGCGGGCCCCGTTCTTGGGTTTCGCTATTACGGCGCGATTGAGGGTAGGGTCGTGAATATTGACCGCTCTGGCAGCGACGCGGTGCGGCTGACCTTGGATCAGGTGAAACTAGAGCGCATGTCGTCTGAGAAAACCCCCGCCCGGGTGCGCGTATCGCTGCATGGCGAAGATGAAACAGCGAACTTTAACCCCGCAGATATCATTATGACCACGGGCCATCTGTCACCGCCCTCTGGCCCCGCCGAGCCGGGTGGTTTTGATTTCCAACGCCATGCGTGGTTTTTGAAAATCGGCGGCGTTGGCTATACGCGCAACCCCGTGGTGCGCCTCGAGGCGGCACGGCCAAGTGGCTTTAAACTCTGGGTTTTTGGTCAGCGGATTGCCTTGGCTGATGCGGTTCGTAAGCAGATAGATGGCGAGGCAGGGGCCTTTGCCGCCGCGATCATGACTGGGGATCGCTCGGCCATGTCTCAAAAAACTATTGGCAACCTACGCGCCACAAACCTTGCCCACCTCTTGCCGATTTCTGGTCTGCATATGGGGTTGCTGACAGGCTTTGTTTTTGCGGTGATCCGATTTGGTTTGGCGCTGATCCCGTGGATTGCTTTACGCATCCCGACCAAAAAAATCGCGGCCATATTTTCGCTATTGATCGGTGCTGCCTACCTCGCGCTGTCGGGCGGCAGCGTGGCGACAGAACTAGCCTATATCATGGTCGCTGTCATGTTGGTGGCGGTGCTGCTCGACCGTCGGGCACTCACCCTTCGAGCGGTCGCGATGGCGGCAACTATCGTTCTTATCATCCAGCCAGAAGCCCTCGTTGGTCCCGGCTTTCAGATGTCATTTGCGGCCACAACGGCTCTCGTTCTGGTGTTTGGGCAAATGCGGCGTTTCAACACGCAGCGTTTGCCCAAATGGGCGCGCGCTGTGCTCTCGGTGGTGCTTTCCTCTGCGGTGGCAGGGTTTGCGACGGCTCCCTTTGCCGCCGCCCATTTCAATATGTTCGCACATTACGGCCTCATCGCGAACCTGTTGAGTGTGCCGCTGATGGGCCTCGTCGTTATGCCTGCCGCCGTTTTGGCGGTGTGCTTTGCACCGATTGGCGGATGGGGTGCAGGGCTTTGGTTGATGGAAAAGGGGTTGCTTTGGATCCTCTATGTGGCTGACCGGGTCGCAAATATAGAAGGGGGGCTTGGGCATGTCATCGCGCCCCACGCCGCAGTTTTGCCAGTTCTTACGCTGGGGCTCTTGTGGCTGTCTCTCTGGCAAGGGCGGGCGCGGTTCGCTGGTTTAGTTGTCGCGATCTTTGCAGGGGTTTTGTGGATGCAAAGCACACGGCCCGCAGTTTTGATCGCCGATTCAGGGGGGCTGATTGGGGTGATGGGCGAGAATGGTAGGGCGCTGTCGAGGGCGAAAGGAAGCGGGTTTGTTGCAGGGATTTGGCTTGAGAATGACGGGAATCCAGTTGCCCAAGATATCGCCGCGGCGCGTGGCGGCTATGACGTATCAGGCCGTGAAACGCGGGTGGTCCTTGGTACTTGGAAGATTCTGCAAGTGTCTGGAAAAACGGCACTTTCCGCGCTTGCGGGCTGTGGTGGTGCAGATGTTTTGATCGCCACCGTAGAAGATCAAATAGACAGCCCCTGTCAGGTGTTTGACATTATTGCACTTCGAAACACCGGTTCGCTTGCGCTTGAGGTGCTTGAAAACGGCGACCTCAAAATCACAACGGCAAGTGATGTCGCGGGGAACAGGCCATGGAACGCGGGAAAGGATTTAGCGCCAACAGGGATCCTGCTGACGCTAAACTCTGATCAAGAATAATTCCGGATCAGACCGACCAAACGGCCTTGAACTTTAACCTGATCATCGCGGTAAATCTGCGGTGACATGGACGCGTTTGCAGGCTCTAGCGCGATGGTGCTGCCCGTTTGGCGGAACCGCTTCAGCGTGGCTTCCTGATCTTCGACCAAGGCCACAACGATATCACCATTAG
>DFSO01000083.1:23323-39266 GCA_002378665.1 Loktanella sp. UBA3435
GCATAGTGGTTGCCATGACCCAGCATGGATTGAGGGACCGCGACGTTGTGTGACACTTCGGAAATCGCAGCGATAGGCGTACCAGCTGCGATACGTCCCATGACAGGTAGCTCGATAGCTGCGATTTCGACCGATTTGGATTTCACAGGAACAGACTCAGGTCGATCCCCCTCAATCACGCGCGGTGTAAATCCTGACTTCGCTAGCATAGAATCGGGGAGTTTGACAATTTCCAATGCCCGCGCACGGTGCGCGAGGCGGCGGATAAAACCGCGTTCCTCAAGCGCTGTAATCAAGCGGTGAATGCCCGATTTCGAGCGCAGATCAAGCGCATCTTTCATCTCGTCAAACGAGGGGGGAACACCATCGCGCTGTACCCGCTTGTTGATGAATTCTAACAGGTCGAGTTGTTTCTTCGTCAGCATGCGTGGCTCCCCAAATCTGTATACGTTTCGGGTACGTTCTACCCATGTTCTTGTTTTGTGTCAAACATTTGATGGTATTTATGTGAGAAGAATGATCTCGATACGGTCATCTGGAAGCCTTGAGCCGTCATTTGGTGGCCTGACAGCAAGGCAATTCGCATCCGCCAGCACGGTCAAAAGGGCGCTGTCTTGGCGGTCGTAAACTGTCACATTACCGTCCTCTATGCGCGCGCGCATATAGTGTTCACGTGGGCCATTGGCGGATAAGCTATTGGAAAGGCGTGCTTTCATGCGGGGGGCGGTGGCTGTGCCTAGGCCAAGCATTTTGCGCAGCAGCGGCAGAACAAAGATGTGGCCGCAAACCATCGCGGACACGGGGTTGCCTGGAAGCCCGATCATGACAGCATCACCAAGTCTGCCCGCCATCAGGGGCTTCCCCGGACGCATGGCCACTTTATAGAACGCCCTCTGCATACCTTGATCAACTGCCACTTGGCCGACCAGATCGTGATCACCAACCGATGCGCCGCCGATGGTGATGATCAGGTCTGCACCCTTGGCCAGATCAAACGCAAGTTGCAGCGCAGGGACGTTATCGCGGGCAATGGGCAGCAGTCGCACCTCTGCGCCGTTTTGTTCAAACAACGCGCAAAGACCGTAGCTATTGGAGGCGATAATCTGATCCTCGGACGGCACCTCACCGGGTTGCACCAACTCGTCGCCCGTCGCGATAATGGCAACGATTGGCTTGCGGGTGACCGTCACATTGGGGACGTTCATCGCCGCCAGCAGGGCGATATCGGAGGGGGTTAACAGGCGCGGCGCCGACATCAGGTCGCCAGTCTTAAAGTCTGCACCGGAAGGTCGGATATAATGGGAGGTGTCGAGGTCCTCACCGAGCGTAATCACGTCGCCATCGCGGCGCACATCCTCTTGGATAATGACGCGGGTCGCACCTTTCGGGATCGGAGCGCCCGTAAATATCCGCGCCGCTGTTCCAGCCGTGACTTCGCCAGCAAAGCCATGGCCCGCAGCCGCCTCGCCAATCACCTGCAACTGACGCGCCGTCACGGCATCCTCGGCAACAACCGCATAACCATCCATCGCAGAGGCAGCAAAGGGCGGCTGGTCGCGGGTGGCTGCGACATCTTGGGCCAAAACGCGCCCCGCAGCATGGCGCAGCGGCACCTGCTCCGTCGGTAAAGTGTCAACAAGATCGAAGAGATGGGAGAGGCCTTCGGCGGTGGGGATCATGGATTTTCAAATCGTCCAGATTTGCCGCCGTCTTTCAGCGTGACCCTGATTCCGCCGATTTCCATGTCTTTTTGTACGGCTTTGACCATGTCGTGCACGGTGAGGGCGGCTATGGATACGGCGGTGAGGGCTTCCATTTCGACGCCCGTTTGGCCTGTGGTTTTGACCGTTGCGGTGATCCGCACACCGGGCAATGTGGGGTCAGGTGTGAGGTCGACAGTGACTTTGGTGATCGGCAAAGGGTGGCACAGCGGGATCAGATCAGCTGTTTTCTTGGCACCCATGATCCCCGCCAAACGGGCCACGCCTAGCACGTCACCTTTGGCAGCGCGGCCTTCGGTGACCAGCGCCAAAGTGGCGGCTGTCATTGTGATATGACCCTCGGCCACAGCGATCCGAGAGGTGACTTCTTTCTCAGAGACATCGACCATATGGGCCTGCCCAGCCTCATCAAAATGGCTCAGCTTGCCCGTCATTGGCGACCCTTTAACGGATTTGCAAGCAAAGTGCGGGTTGCTTGGGCCACGTTATCTTGGCGCATCAGGCTTTCTCCGATCAGGAAACAGCGGGCGCCGTATTTTGTCATATCGGCAAGGTCATCAGGGGTCGAAAGCGCGCTTTCGCACACGATCGTGCGGTCCGCAGGCACAAGGCGTGACAGGGTGCGGGTGGTGTCTAAGGTCGTCTCAAAGGTTTTGAGATTGCGGTTATTGATCCCCATCAGCGGCGATTTGAGCATGCTGGCGCGTTCCAATTCAGGCGCATCATGGACCTCGAGAAGAACATCCATGCCCCAAGAAAAAGCAGCCTCTTCAAGCTCTTGCGCTTGGCCATCACTGACAGAGGCCAGAATGATCAGGATGCAATCGGCACCTAAGGCGCGGGCCTCGGCGACTTGATAAGTGTCATACATGAAATCCTTACGCAGCGCGGGCAGGGACGTGGCCTCGCGGGCAGCAACCAGATAGCTGTCGTCGCCTTGAAAAGACGGGCCATCCGTAAGGATTGACAGGCAGGTCGCGCCACCATCTTCGTAGGCTTTTGCCAATGCGGGCGGATTAAAGTCGGCGCGGATTAACCCTTTGGAAGGGCTCGCTTTTTTCACTTCGGCGATCAGGCCGTAACCTTCGCGCGATGCATCTTGCAAGCGTGCCGCAAAGCCACGCGTAGGGCCAGCTGCGCGGGCGCGGGCCTCAACCTCTGACAAAGGCACGGCAGCCTTGCGTGCTGCGACGTCTTCTAATTTGTAGGCTTTGATTTTGTCGAGAACGTTCATGCTTTGCCTTGTGAGATATTTGCGAGAGTTGTGAGCGCTTTAAGAGCCGCGCCACTATCAATACTTTTTGCTGCTATTTCAGCGCCTTGGGGCAGGGTATTGACCTTACCTGCCACCAGTAATGCGGCTGCTGCATTGAGCAATACCGCATCACGATATGCCCCAGCCTGACCATTCAACAGGGCGCGCAATGCGTCGGCGTTCTCCGCAGGTGTGCCGCCAATAATCGCGCTAAATGGATGCACGGGCAGGCCCGCGTCTTCAGGGGTAATCTCGAATTCGGTGACTGCGCCATCTTTGATGGCCGCGACCCAAGACACGCCCGTAATCGTCAGCTCATCCGTGCCATCGGAGCCATGTACAAGCCACGCCGACGTCGTTCCGAGTTGCAGCAAGGTGTCAGCCATCGGGCGGATCAGATCGCGGGAAAATGCGCCCGTTAATTGGCGGGTCACACCTGCGGGATTTGTGAGTGGTCCCAAGATGTTAAAGATCGTTCTTGTTCCAAGTTCGGCCCGCGTCGGCCCCACATGTTTCATTGCAGGGTGGTGCATTGGGGCCATCATAAAGCCGATACCAGCCTCTTTGATCGCGCGCTCCACCACATCCGCGCCAACCATGACCTCGATCCCCATCTGGCCCTGCACGTCGGCTGTACCAGATTTGGATGACATGTTGCGGTTGCCGTGTTTGGCGACGGTCACGCCAGCGCCCGCGACGACAAAGGCTGTGGCGGTTGAAATGTTCAGCGTATGTTTGCCATCGCCGCCAGTGCCCACAATATCCATCGCATCTTTGGGCGCTTTGACGGGTAGGCATTTGGCGCGCATCACGGTGGCAGCGGCCGTATATTCATCGACGGTTTCGCCCCGCGTGCGCATCGCCATCAAGAGGCCGCCAACTTGGCTTGGAGTGGCGTCGCCGTTGAACAGGATTTCAAACGCTTCAGTGGCTTGAGCGCGGGTCAATGGACCTTCGGCGGCGGCATTAATCAGGGGCTTGATCGCATCACTCATACGGAAACTTTCAGCAAATCTGTGAAGTTTTGCAATAGCTTATGACCGTGCTCAGAGGCGATGCTTTCGGGATGAAACTGCACGCCGTGGATCGGCAGGGTCTTGTGCTGCAAGCCCATGATGGTGCCGTCGGATAGCTCTGCTGTGACCTCAAGGCAGTCTGGCAGGCTCTCGCGCTCGACGATCAGCGAGTGATAGCGCGTGGCCTCAAACGGGTTTGGCAGGTCCTTGAACAGGCCCTTTCCAGTATGATGCATCGTGCCCATTTTGCCGTGCACGATATTGCCTGCGCGAACCACCTTGCCGCCAAAGGCCTCCCCAATGGTTTGATGCCCAAGGCAAACGCCAATCAGCGGCGTTTTTGTCTCAGCGGCAGCAGCCGTCAGGGCAAGGCAAATGCCAGCCTGAGCAGGGTCACATGGGCCCGGCGAGAGCATGATGCCAGCGGGGCGCAAAGCCATGGCCTCTTGCACGTTTATGGCGTCGTTTCTTTTTACCACGACTTCCGTGCCTAATTCCCCTAGGTAATGCACCAAGTTATAGGTAAAACTGTCGTAGTTATCGATCAAAAGCAGCATGTTGTGGCCTAGCATGGTCAATTAGGGCTACCGAACCCTTGCGGGGTGACGGTATAGTGCCACATACATGGGCTGATAGGCGGGGTAGCGTCAAGGTCGGTTGGCAAAAGCAAGGGGACTATTGCGTGTTACGAGGGTTATTTTCGGGTGGATTGATGGGCTTGGTCGTGGGCGGTGCGTCTTTGACGGTTGCGTCATTGGTCACAGAGCAACCCGCAGGCAATACACCACCTTCCGCGCCGCAGGTTTCGGTGCCTGTTTCGCCAGAGGCCAACCTTGAGGTTCCAGCAGCACAGGTCGCGGTCGACGCAACCATTGATGCGCCACAAATCGAAGTCGCAGAAGCTCCACGGGCTGTTGAGTCAATGGTCGAAGTGGTCCAGCCTATGATGGATACAAGCTCGGCTGACGTGCCTGAGGCAACCGCTATGGTGGGGGTGATGGATGCGCCCGAAGCCGCCGAGAGCCCTGCGGAAATTGCAGGGACAGTCGAAGAACCTGTCTTGCCAAGCCCGCAGGCATTAGCGCCACAAGCCCCTGCCACGGAACAAGATTTAATCATTGCAACGGCGCCTGCATTTATACCCGAAGGTGACATGAGGGTGATCGCGAATAGCGAATCCGATAACTCGTCGCAGGTCACATCGATGCCGCAAGACGAGATGGTTTTACCTGAACCAATTGACGAAGTTGTGCCAGAAACAGCGCCCGTTGATCCGTCTCTGGATGTCGCGGGGGATGCTGCAACATCTTCGCTTCCAGGGGGGAATAGCGGCGTGAAGGTGAACCGGATTGTGTCGATCAAGCCCGAATTAGAAGTGCAAGTTGAAGATGAACTTACGGCGGCACAGGACCCAGCGTTAAACGCGCTGGAGCAATATGGCACGCCGTTTGAGAACCCTGAGGGAAAGCCGCTTATGGGGGTCATCGTTTTGGATGATGGAACCATGAATGATGCGGCTATCTTGTTGAAATCGATACCTTTTCCTATGACTGTTGTGTTGGACCCTTCTGTGCCAGACGTGGTGCAGCGCATGTCGGATTACCGCAATGCGGGTATTGAGATTGGTGTACTGTCGGTGGTGCCAGCAGGGGCTGATCCTGCCGATGTTGCGTTCGCTTTTGAAGCGACGTTCAACGCCCTGCCAGAATCGGTTTTGATGCTCGATATGGGGGACGGCGGCCTTCAGAGTGACCGCGCTGTCACTGAGCAAGCGATGGAAGGTTTAGCGGCCACTAGTCGCGGAATTGTGTCTGTTTCCAAAGGGTTGAACGCCGCGCTTCGCGCCGCTGAAAAGTTCAATGTTCCTGCTGGGTTGATCTACCGAGACCTCGATAGTGAAGGTCAAGATGCCCGTGGTGTGCGTCGTTTCATGGATCAAGCGGCATTTCGGGCGCGTCAGGATGGCGGCGTGATTTTGCTGGCCCGGTTGCGCCCAGACACGATCAGCGCGATGCAGTTATGGGGCGCTGCGAACCGTTTGGGGCAGTCCACTGTTGCGCCTGTTTCGGCAATCTTGAAAGACCTAAAAGCCGCAGAATAAGGCTGTGATTTACGTGCACCGCGCGTGCACTGGACGTGCACCGCGATGACACCGATGATTTAGCTGTTACCTGTGCGGAACATGGCGGCGTCTGCCGCTGCCTTCCGGATCGCGTTCGATTTGTGAACGGTTTCCTGATACTCGGCCTCGGGGTCGCTGTCGTAGACAACGCCGCCGCCCGCTTGGATGTAGAGCTTCTCGTCTTGCAAGACGGCAGTCCGCAAAGCGATGCACATATCCATATCACCGTTAGACGAGAAGTAACCGCAACCGCCGCCGTAAACGCCGCGCTTTTCTGGCTCCAGCTCGTCGATGATTTCCATCGCGCGGACCTTGGGAGCGCCTGAGACTGTGCCTGCGGGCATGCCAGCGAAGAAGGCCGACAGCGCGTCTTGGTCGTCGGCCAGTTCGCCCACGACGTTCGAGACGATGTGCATGACGTGGGAATAGCGTTCCACGATGAATTGCTCTGTCGGTTTCACGGTGCCGATTTTTGAGACCTTGCCGGTGTCATTGCGCCCGAGGTCGAGCAGCATCAGGTGTTCGGCCAGTTCTTTTTTGTCGGCCATGAGGTCAAGCTCGTTGGCTTTATCCTCGGCTGGTGTCGCGCCGCGGGGGCGTGTGCCTGCGATGGGGCGGATCGTGACCTCTTTGCCGAAGACCCGCACAAGGATTTCTGGGCTGGCACCGATGACTTGGAAGCCGCCGAAGTTAAAGAAGAACATAAACGGCGAGGGGTTCGTGCGACGCAGGGAACGGTAAAGCGAGAATGGTGGTTCGCGGAATTCTTGGGTCCAGCGTTGGGAAGGCACAACTTGGAAGATATCGCCTGCACGGATGTAGTCTTTCGCCTTTTCCACGGCGGCCAGATAGTTTTCGTGGCTGAAGTTGGAAACGGGTGGTGACGCCTCGAATGCGTCCGACAATGTGCGGTGCGCGGGCAGGGCGCGATCAAGGGCGCGGGTGGCGTCCATGACGCGCTCGGCAGCCTGCGCGTAGGCGGCTTTGGCAGACAGACCAGAGTTGGCCCAAGCCGGCGCCACGAGGATCACGTCGCCTTTGACGCCATCCAGAACTGCGACCACAGATGGGCGCAGCATCATCGCGTCGGGCAGGCCAAGCGGATCAGGGTTCACGTCGGGCAGGCGCTCGACGAGGCGGATCATATCGTAGCCGAGATAGCCAAAGAGGCCAGCGGAGGCTGCGGGCAGATCAGCAGGTAAGTCGATTTTGCTTTCGGCGATGAGGCCACGCAGGGCGGTCAGCGGATCAGTGTCGATGGTTTCATAGTTGTCTTCGTCAAAGCGCGCGTTGCGGTTGACGCGGCTGGTGGTCCCGCGACATTCCCAGATCAGATCGGGGTTCATGCCGACGATAGAATAGCGTCCGCGTACCTCGCCGCCTGTGACGGATTCGAGCATGAAGGCGTTTTTGCCTGCGTCGGCCAGTTTCAACATCAAGGACACAGGTGTGTCCATATCGGCGGCGAGCCGTGCATAGACCACTTTGTTTTCGCCCGCGTTATAGCCACGCGCAAAAGTGTCAAAGTCGGGAAAAAGAGCCATTGCGTTTCGCCTACTGAAGTTGGGCGTGCACGGCGGTGACGGCAGCCTGATTGATGTTGACGTCAGTGCGTGCCTGAAGGGAGGCTGCAAATGCTTCGAAAATGTCTTGGCTCATGCCCGCAGCCGCCGCAGTCGCTGCGACGTCTTTGTCGGCGGCAGTTTGTGGGGTGGTTGCATCTGGTGCTGTGATTGCGTCGACGCGCACGATGATGGCTGTGGTCACGTTGTCGATGACTTTCACGTCGCCATTGGCCATGGCAAAGACATCAGTGAGGAAGGTCTTAGGCGTGCCTTCAAGGAAGCTACGGCGGGTCAGGTTGCTCTCGGTTTTGCCAGTCAGTCCGACAGTTTCAAACCCTGTGAGGGGCTCGATGGATGTGGCGGTTTCTTCGGCTTGCGCGATCAGCGCCTTTTGGATTGCCTGTGCTGTCCAGCCTGCTGTTGCCGCGTCGCGCACCTCATCAAGGGATTTCAAGCTTGGCGGGGTGATTGTATCAATGCGGATGGCGAAGATGCCGCCGTCGGCGAGGTCTGCGAGGGTTGGATAGTCACCGACTTTTGCCGATGCCGCGAGGGTGCGGAATTCGTCATAGGCTGCGATGTCGTCACGATTGTCGTTGTCCCAAGTGATTGTGCCAATCGCCATGTCGGTCTGTTCGGCAAGGTCCTCGAGGCGTGCGCCGCCTGCGAGGAGGTCATTGATCTGGTCACGGCTATCGTCGATCACGCGGCGTGCGCGGGCAGCGGAAAGTTCAACGCGCAAATCGGGTTCGGCGTCTTCAAAGCTGATTTCTTCGGCCGACAAAATCGCGTTCATGCGGAACAGCGCAGGCCCAAGCGTTGTGTTGAGCGGGCCGATCACGTCGCCTGCATTTGCGGCAAAGACCGCTTCGCCAGCTGTTCCAAGATCGGTTTGTGCAACATCGCCGAGGTCAACGTCATTGAGCGAAAGGCCACGTTCCGTCACCAAAGCGTCGAAATCAGCGCCGTCAGTACCGAGTTTTACTTTGGCGGCTTCTGCTGCGGCTTCGTCGATGTAGACGAGGCGTTCGACCAAGCGGCGTTCTGGCTGCACGAAATCGGAGATCCGCTCTTGGTAGAGGTCGCGTAGGGCTTGCTCGTCGATTTCGATATCGTCTTGAATCATTTCAGGGGTGAGCCACGCGTAAGTGATGTCGCGGGATTCGGGTTTGGTGAAATCATCGGGGTGTGCGTCAAAATAGGTTTGAAGCTCGGCCTCAGTTGGCCCAGCAACAGGGGCAATTAGATCGTCTGCGGTCAGCGTGGCCATCGTGATTGTGCGGGCCTCGCCGATGTATTGGCTCAGGGTCTCGGCATAGGTGTCGGGGGAGGGAATGCCGCCAACGACCGCGCCTTGCAGCAGCGTGCGTGCCATTTCTTCGCGGATCCCTGTCTCAAACTCGGCCTCGGACATGCCGTTTTGTGACAGGGTGAACTTGTAAGCTTCGCGGTCGAAGTCGCCGCTGAGACCTTTGAAGGCTGGGATTTTTAGGACTTCGTCACGGACACGCACATCGCCCACGGAAATGCCGAGGTTTGTGGCCTCGTTATCGAGGGTGCGGGTTTGGACGACCTGAGCCAGAACGGCTTGGTTGAGGCCAAAGGCCTGTGCTTGTTGAAATCCGAGGGTTGTGCCGATTTGGGCACCAAAGGCCCGCATTTGTTCGGTCAGCGCACGTTGGTAAGAGACGACGTAAACGTCTTTGTCACCCACGGTGCCAATATTGCGAATATTGCCCGAAAGCCCACCCGTGCCAAAACCCAAAAGCCCCACGACCAAAAGGCCCAAAATGATCCAGAGAAAATACCGATTTTTGCTTTTGGTCGCCATGATTTGGTGCCTTATCCGCGAAGTTCATTTATGCCCGCAAAGGGGCGTCGCAAATGGATAGGGCGCAATCCTTTAAGGTGCAAGGGGATCAGGCCGCAACTTTGCCGATCTAAAGGGCAAAATGGCGATTTCTGAACGATCAGGTGGCGAAGTCCTGCTTGCGGGTTGTCAGATGCGTGGAATGGACGTTTTCACAGCTGCAACAAAAGTTTAAAGTCGCCGAAAATCACAATGGATTGCATGCATATGTTTCACCTCTTTGCGAAGGCCGCTGTCATTGGCGTGTTGGTTTCTGGCGCGTCGTTTGTTCAGGCGGAGACCTATTCGGTCCAGTTGGGCGGGCGCAATTTGGGAACAATTTCCTATCAAGGTGGGGCCGAGGCGTCGCTACAATCGACCTTGAATAATACCCCGATGGGAGTTTTTAACGGCACGTTTACCGCCACAAGCCAGCAAAGCGCCGTTGGGCAGCAGTATCATAGTAACAGCAGTTCATCGCGCAAATCACGTCAGATCAGTGTGTTGATCAAAGATGGGCGCGCCATTGATACCAGTGTGACCCCTGCGAGCGAAATGACGAACCTGTCGAACGTCGGTTCAGTGCCTGTTGGTGTGATTGATCCGGTTGCCGCGTTCGGGCGGTTTGTCTCTGCGCGCGGTTGCCCCGAGGCATTTCGGTTTTACGATGGACGCCGTGCGATTTTGGTGTCGCCTGAGAGAGACTCCGAGGTTGCGGGGCAGTTGGTCTGCAAGATGAATTATCGGGTTTCCGATGGCCCCGGGCATTTGTCACCGCTGTATATCAAAAACATCACGGTATTTTTGACCTATGACGTGATCGGCGGCCAAAGCCTGCGTAAGGTTGTTTTGTCCGCAGCAGGCTTTGACTTGAACTTGATGCGTCAGGACTAAAGCGCCGCAAGCCTCGCGATCAATTCGCCCACGCCTGCGCGGTCGATGTTCGCGAAAGCGATGCGCAGATGATTTGCGCCGCCTTTGATCTCGTCTGGCATGAACATGGTGGCGGGGAGGACGAGAACGCCTGCGTCGCGCACGAGGTTTTTCGCCAGCTCGTTAGAGGGGATCTCGAAGGGATGTTGGACATAGGCGAAGTATGCGCCGCAGCCTTTGAGGGTCCAGCCTTTTGCCGCGAGTGGCGCGAAGTTTTCCTCAATCGCAGCGCGCCGGTCTAGGATTTCCAAGCGTTCGCCAGCAAGCCAGTCTTGGAGGTTTTGCATCCCCCAAAGTGCGGCCCGTTGTCCGATTTGGTTGGGGCAGATGGTGACGGTGTCGAGGAATTTTTCGACCTCGGATAGGCGGGCCTCGGAGGCGATCAATGCGCCAACGCGGTGCCCTGTGAGCCTGTAAGCCTTTGAAAATGAATAGAGATGTATCAGCGTGTCAGCCCAGTCTGGGTCGCTGAACAGGGCATGTGGTGCGCCAGTGCGGCTGTCAAAGTCGCGGTAGGTTTCATCGACGATCAGCGCGATTTTACGAGATTTACACAGGTCATAGAAGGCTTGCAGCGTCTCGGCCGGGTATTCGACGCCTGCGGGGTTATTGGGGCTGACCAGAGCGATTGCGCGGGTGCGCGGGGTGATAAGTGATGCTGCTTGGTCCGCGTCTGGGATCAGGGTTGGTCCTGCGTCCAGCGGCACGGTTTTCACACCCGCCATATCCAGCCACATGCGGTGGTTGAAGTAGTATGGCACGGGCACGATGACCTCGGAGCCTTCATCGCAAAGTGTGGAGATGGCGGCGGCGAAGGCTTGGTTGCAGCCTGATGTGATCGCGATTTGGGAGTCTTTGATCGGTGCGCCGTAGGCTTTGGACCATTGGCTCGCGACTTCGGCTTTGAGGGCAGGCAGACCAAGAACGGGGCCGTAGAGGTGTGCCTCTGGATCGTTGATGACGATTTCGGCCATCGCCTCGCGGAAGATCAGGGGCGGTGGATCAACAGGCGCGGCTTGGCTGACGTTCAAGAGCGGCCTGCCTTCGGGGTGGATCACTCCGTCGAGCCAACGGCGGGCTTGCATGACGGGTGGCGGGAAGGTGCTGCTGGTGCGGGTCATAACGCGGTCCTTTGATGTGCTTTCCATTCGCGCCAAATCAGCCAGATCACAAAGATGTCGATGACGCTGAGCACAATCATCATCATATCTCCGGTATGTGCAAACTTATTGAGTTGGTAGGCGATAAAACCTGCCAGCGCCAAAAGCGAGACGGGGTAGGCCCAGCGGAACCCTGCAAGTAGTGCAAGGACCAGCCCGAGGTTTAGGCCGCCGTGGATCAGCAGGTAGATTGTGTAGAAGGCCTCGTTGGCGATATGCGGGGTCGAGGCCGCATCAAGTGCCCATTTGGCCATGAAGCTGCTCGGGTCCTCAATCAGCTCAAGACGTGCAAGGCGCACAACGATGCCGTTGAGCGTGCCGCTGGGGGTTAATGCCAGCGCCAGCCCACCCAAAATTTGGCCCAAGCCCAAAAGGCCCTTGCCGATCATCGAGATCAGAAAGCTAAGATGGGCCCACTTGCTAATTGGCTTGGGCTTGATGAGCGGTCTCATATGGTGTGATTAGTCTTTGCCGCGGTAGGGTTCGACGTATTGCAGCGCCATATCCCATGGGAAGAAGATCCATGTGTCTTGGGAGACGCCCGTGATGAAGGTGTGCACCATCGGTTCGCCTTGTGGTTTGGCATAGACGGTGGCGCAATGGGCGTTTGGATACATTTTGCGCACAACTTCGAGGGTTTTGCCGCTGTCGACCAGATCGTCGATGATCAGGATGCCGGTCCCGTCGCCCATGATCTTGGGGTCGGGGTATTTGAGAACCTCGGCCTCGCGGCGCTCGTCGGCTGCACCACCGCTGGAGTGGTAGGATTTGACGGAGATTGTTTCGACGGTACGGATGTCGAGTTCACGCGCAACGATCATCGCAGGGGCCATGCCGCCACGGGTGATCGCGACGACGGCCTTCCAGCCGCCATCAACGGGGCCTTTGCCATCAAGACGCCAAGCGAGTGCACGGCTGTCGCGGTGGATTTGGTCCCAAGAGATGTGGAAGCCTTTTTCGTGTGGCAAGCGGTCTGTCATGGCAGAGGTCCTAAGTTAGGTGGCGACGATTTTGAGACCTAGCAGGGCAAGCAGCCCGCCGAAGGTCTTGTCGATGATGGTTTTGAGGGAGAGGTAGGCGGCGCGGGATTTCTCAAGCGAGAAAACGCGGGCGACGAAGGTGTTCCAGAGAGCTTCGTTCAAAAAGACAACGGTCAGCACTGCGCCGTAAACCCAAAGCGGGGTAGCAGGTGGCACCGTGCCGATGAATATGGCTGAGAAGAGTACCGCTGGTTTTGGGTTGGCCCGTTGGGTGTATAGCCCGAGGCGGAAGGCGGAGGCCGCAGAGCGGGGCGGTTTGCCGGATTGTGCGGTGATCAGCGGTTTGTCCGCGTCGCGCCACAGGTTGTAGGCCATCCACATCAGATAGGCCGCGCCACCGATTTTGAGCGCCCAAAGCAGCGAGGGGGCTGCGGCGAAGACGATGCCAAGCCCGAAGAGAGCGGCAGCGGCCCAGACGACGGCACCTGCGCCGATACCCATAGCAAGGAATGCTCCCGTACGCAGGCCTTCGGTCACGCCTGTTCGTGCCGCGATAATAACGGCGGGGCGGGGGCTGATGGCGGCAAGAAGGTGGAGAAACCCAACTGCGAAGAAACCTGCGAGGGTCATGATGCGCCCTTAGACGGTTGAGATATCAGGGGCGTCGACGGCTTTCATGCCAACAACGTGGTAGCCGCTATCGACGTGGTGGACCTCGCCTGTCACGCCGCGGCTAAGATCGGAGAGCAGGTAGAGGGCGGAGCCGCCCACGTCTTCGATCGACACGGTGCGACGCATTGGTGAGTTCAACTCGTTCCATTTCAGGATGTAGCGGAAATCGCCGATGCCTGAGGCTGCGAGCGTTTTGATTGGCCCCGCAGAGATCGCGTTGACACGGATGTCGTCTTTGCCAAGGTCTTCGGCCATGTAGCGCACGGAGGCCTCAAGAGCCGCCTTGCAGACGCCCATGACGTTGTAGTGCGGCATGACGCGTTCGGCGCCGTAGTAGGTGAGGGTGAGGCAAGAGCCGCCTGGGTTCATCATCTTGGTCGCGCGGGCGACAACGGCAGTGAAGGAATAGACAGAGATGTCCATCGAGGTCAGGAAGTTCTGGCGGGATGTATCGACGTAGCGGCCGCGCAATTCGGCTTTGTCGGAAAAGCCAATGGCGTGCACGATGAAGTCGAGCTTGCCCCATTTCGCCTCGAGGTCAGCAAAAAGTTTATCGACGCTATCCATGTCGGACACATCGCAAGGCAGGACGGTATCGGAGCCGAGGGACGCCGCGAGAGGGTCCACACGCTTTTTCAGCGCATCCCCCTGATAAGAGAAGGCAAGCTCGGCACCTGCATCGGCCAAGGATTTCGCAATCCCCCAAGCGATGGATTTGTCATTGGCGAGGCCCATAATCAGGCCGCGTTTTCCCTGCATCAGATTGGATGTCATTTTTACCTGCTCCCGCATTGGTCATTTGTTGGGATCGGTTTAGGTGATTGACAGCGCCACGACAAGACTTGAGCGTGGATTTGAAAATAGTGAGAGGGCCGAGGCCATGAGTGACCGCACAGGAATTTTTGCAGGGGACGATCCGTTTGAGATCGCACAGCGTTGGTTGGACGAGGCGACAGCCACTGAGCCCAATGACCCGAACGCGATTGCGCTCTCGACTGTTGACGCGCAGGGCATGCCAAATGCGCGGATGGTTTTGCTGAAGGAAATCGAAAGCAACGCTTTTGTATTTTACACCAATTATGAGAGCGCGAAGGGAAAGGAGTTAGATGCGACCGGCAAAGTAGCCTTTGTGATGCATTGGAAATCTTTGCGGCGTCAGATCCGCGTTCGTGGTATAGTGACAAAAGAAGATGGCCCGCAGGCGGATAGTTACTTTGCCTCTCGGTCATTGAAAAGCAGACTGGGAGCTTGGGCTTCTGACCAGTCGCGCCCCTTAGATGGACGCGCCAGTCTGGTGGCCAAAGTGGCCGCGTTGACGCTCAAACTTGGGCCTAATCCGCCGCGTCCTTCACATTGGGGTGGCTTTCGGATTGACCCCGTTGAGATCGAATTTTGGGCTGATGGTGCCTTTAGGTTGCATGATCGGTTTCAGTGGGTGCGTGAAGGTGATGATGAATGGAAAGTTCACCGTTTGAACCCGTAAATTTCACGCTTCGTGAAATCTAAGGGTTGAATATAGTGGAGTTTTCTGGTGGTGATCGGTTAACCAGCAAAAAATAAAGGCGACCTTTCTAAAGTAGACTTGGGGAGGTCGAATAATAAAAATGAACACGCCTGAAGATACGACAGACGAAATGATCATGACGGGAACCGTGAAGTGGTTTGATCCAGGCAAGGGCTTTGGGTTTGTTGTTTGTGACCAAGGCGGTCCCGATATATTGTTGCATGCGAATGTGTTGCGTAATTTCGGTCAAGGGTCCGTCGTTGACGGGTCTCGGATCGAAATGTCGGTTCAGCGCTCTGATCGGGGCATGCAAGCAACCGTGATTTTGAAGCTGACGCCGCCTGTTGATGCAAGCGGCACACCCGCTTTGCGTGATATGGAAGAGTACACGGCCGAGCAAATTGCCAGCCAACCGATTCTTCCAGCCCGAATCAAATGGTTCGATAAGGGTAAAGGGTTTGGGTTCGCCAATGTTTTTGGTGACCCTGCTGACATATTTGTGCACATCGAAGTCTTGCGCCGCTGCGGATTATCGGATTTGCAGGCTGGTGAAGCTATTGGCTTGCGCCTGATTGACGGGAAACGCGGCCGTATGGCTGTGGAAGCTGTCAGTTGGGAAACCATTACAAAATGAAGACCTCTCTTTTAGCAGCTGCGCTCGCCGTTACGTCAACGGCGGCGGCTGCATTATGTTCTGAAGACCGTGTCACGGTGATCGGGGACTTTGGCCATGCGCCATTTACAGTCACTGTTGCGGATGACGATCAAGAACGTGCGCGCGGTCTGATGGACGTGGCCGAGATGCCGACGATGTCAGGGATGCTGTTTGTCTACGACGCGCCGCAGCACGCGACGTTTTGGATGCGCAATACGTTGATCGGGTTGGACATGGTGTTTGCTGGCCCAGACGGGACGATTCTGGCCATTCATGAAAATGCCGTGCCAATGGATGAGACCGTGATCGATGGCGGGCAGGGCGTTCAGTTTGTGCTTGAGGTCAACGCTGGCTTGACCCGTCGGTTGGGTATCAAAACTGGTGATATTTTGCAGCATCCGAGCCTTGGGGCGGGCGCAATTTCACCTTGTGAATAAAATGTCGATTTAGGGGTTTTCAATTCGATTTAGTGACAGTAGATAGGCGCCAGTCGGGGCGTAGCGCAGCCTGG
>DFSO01000083.1:39517-44996 GCA_002378665.1 Loktanella sp. UBA3435
TAGCGCAGCCTGGTAGCGCATCTGTTTTGGGAACAGAGGGTCGTAGGTTCGAATCCTATCGCCCCGACCATTCAACACCGCATTAAGCGGTAGGGATCAAAAGCCAACCTTCGGGTTGGCTTTTTGCGTTTGAGGCGAGCATTCGACGTTTAGAAGAAGTGTCACAGCTTTGCACTTTGTCGATTTGGCGTGCTCACGTGCGATTCTCCAAACGGTGCGGGGGATAAGGTTCACGTGACGAGTGAGGCTCTTGGGCTAAGTCTGCTGTTTGTTTGCCTTTCTTCATTTGCTCGGAAAATTAACGAATTGTGGACAAGTCGGTGGAGGAATCGCGTAAAGTGTCTGCGTCACAATATCTAGTGTCGCGTCAACATTTTTAATCCAGAATTTGTGGTAAAAAATCGTTGACCATCGGGGTGCGATGCGTCAGTTAGTGCAAGCTGGATAGAATAACACTAGATGTGGTGTTCGCGCAGATGAGAGTCACTAGGCGGGCATTCGCCAAGACTATGACGTTATCGAACACGGAAACGCTGGTTTTCGCCGTTTTGATGCTGGGCGATATCTGGCGTACTGAGCGTCCTGATAGAGGGCATGATTATTTTTAGGTCGCAACGTCGGCCGCACAGGATAGAGGCAGACGACCATGAAAATTGAACGCAATTTCACAGACGCCAGCAAAGATGCGTATGCAGCGCTGAATTTCAAGACAACAACATCAGAGATTCGTAACCCTGATGGCACGATTGTTTTCAAACTCGAGAAATGTGAAATTCCGCAAGATTGGTCTCAGGTCGCCTCTGACGTCATCGCCCAGAAGTATTTCCGCAAAGCCGGTGTGCCGTCGGAAATGAAGCGGGTGAAGGAAAAGGGCGTCCCTGAGTTCTTGTGGCGCTCTGTGCCTGTAGAGGGCGCTACATTTGGTGGTGAGACATCTGCCAAGCAAGTGTTTGACCGTTTGGCAGGTGCATGGGCGTATTGGGGCTGGAAGGGTGGCTATTTCTCGACTGAGGAAGACGCCCGCACGTATTTTGACGAGATGCGCTATATGTTGGCGACACAGCGTGCGGCACCAAACAGCCCGCAGTGGTTTAACACAGGCCTGCACTGGGCGTATGGTATTGATGGTCCTGCGCAGGGTCACCACTATGTGGATTATCAGACGGGCAAACTGACTGCCTCGAAGTCGTCCTATGAGCACCCACAGCCGCATGCCTGCTTTATCCAGTCCGTGTCTGACGATCTGGTGAATGACGGCGGGATCATGGATCTTTGGGTCCGTGAGGCGCGTTTGTTCAAGTATGGCTCTGGCACTGGCACGAACTTCTCCAGCCTGCGCGCTGCGGGTGAGAGCCTGTCTGGTGGCGGCAAGTCGTCTGGCCTGATGGGCTTCCTCAAGATTGGTGACCGTGCTGCCGGTGCGATCAAATCGGGTGGCACAACGCGCCGTGCGGCCAAGATGGTCATCGTTGATGCCGACCACCCTGATATTGAAGAATTTATCAACTGGAAGGTTATTGAAGAGCAGAAAGTGGCGTCTATCGTTGCTGGCTCCAAGATGCACGAGCGTCACCTGAATGCGATCTTTGCTGCGATCAAAGCATGGGACGGTGCGGTCAATGATGCCTACGACACTAAGGTGAACGAAGGCTTGCAAGAGGCTGTTCGCGCTGCGAAAAAGTCGTGTATCCCCGAGACATATGTGAAGCGCGTTTTGGATTATGCAAAGCAGGGTCACACATCGATTGAGTTCCCGACATATGACACCGATTGGGATTCCGAGGCTTACTCATCCGTTTCTGGTCAAAACTCTAATAACTCCATCCGCGTCACTGATGCGTTTTTGAAGGCTGTTGAGAACGACGAAGATTGGAAGCTGATCAACCGTAAGAACGGTGAGGTCGCCAAGATCATCCGCGCCCGTGATTTGTGGGAAACTGTTGGCCACGCCGCTTGGGCCTGTGCCGATCCAGGCATCCAGTACCACGACACTGTGAACGCATGGCACACCTGCCCAGAAGATGGCGCGATCCGTGGCTCGAACCCATGTTCCGAGTATATGTTCTTGGATGATACCGCGTGTAACCTCGCGTCGATGAACCTGCTGACGTTCTACAAAGACGGCGAGTTCCAAGTTGAAGACTATATGCATGCGACGCGTCTTTGGACTGTGACGCTTGAGATTTCCGTGATGATGGCGCAGTTCCCGTCAAAGGCGATTGCGCAGCGGTCTTATGACTTCCGCACACTTGGTCTGGGCTATGCCAACATCGGCGGTTTGTTGATGAACATGGGCTTTGGTTACGACAGTGACGAGGGCCGTGCTATGGGTGCTGCTTTGACCGCGATCATGACGGGTGTGTCCTATGCGACCTCTGCCGAGATGGCCAGTGAGTTGGGGGCCTTTGCGGGCTACAAGAAGAATGAGGCGCATATGCTGCGCGTTATTCGTAACCACCGCAACGCAGCCCTTGGCATGAAAGACGGCTATGAAGGTTTGGACGTCAAGCCAGTGCCACTGGACCACGCGAACTGCCCTGATGTGCGCTTGGCCGAGATTGCCGTGACCGCATGGGACGAGGCGCTGGAGCTGGGCGAAAAGCACGGTTTCCGTAACGCCCAAGTTTCCGTCATTGCCCCGACAGGCACCATTGGTCTGGTCATGGATTGTGACACGACGGGGATCGAGCCTGACTTTGCGTTGGTGAAGTTCAAGAAGCTTGCGGGTGGTGGTTACTTTAAGATCATTAACCAGTCTGTGCCAGCGGCCCTTGAAAAGCTCGGCTATGGCTCGGCGCATATCGAAGAGATCATCGCGTATGCAGTGGGTCACGGATCAATCGGGCAAGCGCCTGCGATCAACACCACGTCGCTTATCGGTCACGGCTTTGGTCAGGCGGAAATCGACAAGATCGAAGGCTCGCTGAAGGCTGCGTTTGATATCCGCTTTGTGTTCAACCAGTGGACGCTCGGCGAAGAGTTCTGCACAAAGACACTGGGTATCCCTGCGCTCAAGCTGAATGATCCGACGTTTGATTTGCTGCGTCACCTTGGTTTCTCCAAGAAAGACATTGAAGCAGCCAACGACCATGTTTGCGGCACGATGACACTGGAAGGTGCACCGCATCTGAAGGAAGAGCACTATAGCGTGTTTGATTGCGCCAATGCCTGCGGCAAAAAAGGTAAACGTTATCTGAGTGTTGACAGCCACATCTATATGATGGCCGCAGCGCAGTCGTTCATCTCTGGTGCGATTTCCAAGACGATCAACATGCCAAACGACGCGACAATCACCGACTGCCAGAAGGCTTACGAGTTGTCATGGTCTTTGGGTGTGAAGGCGAATGCGCTTTACCGTGATGGATCGAAACTGTCCCAGCCATTGGCGGCGTCTTTGGTCGAGGATGATGACGAGGCGATGGAAACGCTTGAGAGCGGCAACAGCCACGAGAAGGCACGCGTTCTGGCCGAGAAGATCGTTGAGAAGATCATCATCAAGGAAGTCCGCAACCGCGAGCGCGAGAAGATGCCACAGCGTCGTAAGGGCTACACGCAAAAGGCCATCGTTGGTGGTCACAAGGTTTACCTGCGCACGGGCGAATATGAAGGCGGCCAGCTTGGCGAGATCTTCATTGATATGCACAAAGAGGGTGCTGGTTTCCGCGCGATGATGAACAACTTTGCGATCGCTGTTTCCGTGGGCCTACAATACGGCGTGCCGCTGGAAGAGTTTGTTGATGCGTTTACGTTCACCAAGTTCGAGCCTGCGGGCATGGTTCAGGGCAACGACAGCATTAAGAATGCGACCTCGATCCTTGACTATATCTTCCGCGAATTGGCTGTATCTTACCTCGACCGCACCGATTTGGCTCACGTAAAGCCTGAGGGCGCTGCGTTTGACGATATTGGTCGTGGTGAGATGGAAGGTGTGACGAATGTTGTGACGCCGTCCGAGGCCGCTGCGAACAAGTCGCTTGAAGTACTGCGCCAGATCAGTTCCACGGGTTACCTGCGCAAGCGGATGCCACACGAGTTGACGCTGTTGCAGGGCGGTGCTGCGGCTGCTGTCGATTTGATTGGCGCGGCTGTTGGCAATGTTGCGGTAGCGGTCAAGCCAGAGACGTCGATGTCGTCAGGGACCACGGCTGCAACGGGCGTATCTTTGCGAGATAAGGCGAAAATGCAGGGCTACGAGGGTGATCCTTGTGGCGAATGCGGCAACTACACACTCGTCCGCAATGGCACCTGTATGAAATGCAACACATGCGGTGGCACTTCCGGGTGTAGCTAAAAGAATTGGGCGCGGTTGTCCCTGGGGGAATAGTTCCTCCCGTTTGGGGGGATAAATCCTCCCGCTCGGGGCAAAGTTTCTCCGAGGTGGAACGAAAGCAGAGATCGGCTGGTAGCTAACCTTTTCGGGGCTGGCCGATCTCATACCGCCGCGGATTACAGTGACGCGGGACTAAAGGCCCCTGTGGGCAAGGTAAGCCGAAGATCACTTTATTCTTGTTCGTGATTGTGAGGACCTAACTATGGCCAGATGCACCGCACCTCGAGAAGGTCACCGTTCAGCCGCAGCCGCCGCTAACTGTCCAGCGTGCAGGGGGCGCTCCGGTTGGTCGTCGGGATACAGTAGTTACGGATCGTACCCATCCAGAGATTATTCGGGAACAACACGCACTCCGGTGGGGTCAAGCAGTTCGACGAGAACCGGTGGTTCCGCCAAGCCTAGGTGGTCTCGCTCTGGCTCGACCGTTGTGTATACCGACCTTCAAGTTCGTTCCCTGACGCCCATCCGCGAAAGCGTTGAAGCGCGCGCTACACAGGACCTGCGCGACGTATTCTTGTGCCACGCCTGGGACGATCGGCAGGGAGCGGCGAAGGAACTCCATGATCTTCTCGAGTAGAAGGGGGTGAAGGTCTGGTTCAGCGAAAAGGACGTGGGCTTGGGCGTGCCGCTGATGCGAGCCATCGACAAAGGGCTCGCGAATTCCCGGATCGGTATCGTGTTGGTGACGCCCGCGTTGCTGAGGCGGCTCCCGTCTGAAGGTATCGCCGACAAAGAGTTGTCGGCTCTGCTTGCGGGCGAACGGCTAGTCCCGATCGTGCACCAGACCACCTATGACGCGCTGCGCAACGTCAGTCCGCTGCTTGCGTCAAGAAGTGGACTCAGCACCGCTGAGGAAACATTGGCGCAGGTTGCTGAAAAACTTGCGGAGCTGGTTTCACTTTGACGCCTTCCTAAGTCTCACCCTTATCGTCGGAACGCTCCTTGAGCTTTCGCGCGTATTTCGCGGGCAATCCGATGACCCCCTTTTTGAAACCTCTAAAGACCAGATTTTCCTTTTGAGGTTCGGAGGGAGTAATCTCTCCCCGGCGCAAGCGCTCTTCGTCCTGCTCCCTTGCCCGGGCCTTTGTAGCGGCTCTATTTTTGAATAGGTCAGACATGAACAGTCCTGGAGTGCCCCCATCGAGTGGT
>DFSO01000018.1 GCA_002378665.1 Loktanella sp. UBA3435
GTGACCGCGTGATGACCGCAGAATCTGGGTTTCAGACGCTGATGTGGCGCGGTGCGATCACATTGCATCCTGCTCGCAACGGTCAGCCGTCGCTTGGTGCGATGACGCGGATTACCACTGACGCGATGGGATATGGTCGCCCTAACCCTGATCTGGTCCTAGGACCATCGGCGCGCATTCTCTACAAGAACCCTGCCATCAAGATACTGACAGGCACCGCCAGTGCGCTGGTGCCAATCCGCGATTTTGTCGATGATAGTTCGACGATCGCGCTCAACCCCATAAGCCCTGTGCAGTGCTATCAGCTTGGTTTTAAAGGCCATTGTTGTGTGAATGTGAACGGGATCGATGTGGAAACACTGCATCCCGGCCCTGCTCATTTTCTACGACTGACAGGTGCCATGAAGCTGTATTTCGAGCAACTCTTTGCCCATAAAGCCGATCCTGCGGATTTTGGTCCGATGATCGCCCCGCGCTTGCGCATGGACGATATCAACCTTGTGACCGCCGCTTAGGCGTTCTGCGCAAGGCGGGCTTCGAGCACGTCGAACGGCACACCGGGTTCATCCTTGGCACCACGGATCACCAGCGAAGTTTTCACGCTGGCTACATTGGCGGCACTGGTCAAATCCTCGGTCAGGAACCGCTGGAAGCTACGCAAATCAGGTGCCACGCATTTGAGCACAAAATCGACTTCACCGTTGAGCATATGGCACTCGCGCACCAGCGGCCAGGATTGGCAGAGCTTCTCGAATGCGGACAGGTCAACCTCGGCTTGACTGACCAATCCCACCATCGCGAAAACCTGCACTTCAAAGCCAAGTTCGCGCGGGTCCACATCCGCGTGATAGCCGCGAATGAACCCCTGTTCTTCCAGCGTGCGCACACGGCGCAGGCACGGCGGCGCGGAAATGCCCACGCGCTTGGCCAGCTCAACGTTGGTCATCCGCCCATCGGCCTGCAATTCGGCCAGAATCATACGGTCAATTTCGTCAAGCTTGGTGCCGGGCATTTTCATAGAGTCCTCGCTAGAATTTTAGAAAGACTATGCCAAACACCCCGTTTGCGCAATAATGTTTCAAGGTGGCGCAAGATAATTCTGCCCAGCCTCTAAACCGCGACAATCAGGCGGGGTTTTAACCACGCGCCCGCGCGGCTATATCTGGGGAAATTCCTGTTCATAAAGGGGCTCGTCCCATGTCTGCCACCCGTCATACCAAAGTTCTGATCATTGGCTCCGGCCCTGCTGGCTATACCGCTGGGGTTTATGCGTCCCGCGCGATGCTGGAACCAATTCTGATCCAAGGAATCGAGCCGGGCGGTCAATTGACCACCACCACCGAGGTCGAGAACTGGCCCGGTGATAGTGAGGTCCAAGGCCCTGATCTGATGGTGCGGATGGAGGCCCACGCCCGCGCGATGGGCTGCGAGATTATCGGCGATATCGTCACGAACTTGGACCTGTCCAAGCGTCCGTTTACCGCGCAAACTGATAGCGGCACGGTTTACACAGCCGACGCCGTAATCCTGTGTACCGGTGCGCGGGCGAAATGGCTGGGCCTGCCATCTGAGGAAAAGTTCAAAGGTTTTGGCGTTTCGGCCTGTGCGACTTGCGACGGGTTCTTTTATCGCGGCATGGAGATCGTGGTTGTGGGCGGCGGCAACACCGCTGTTGAAGAGGCGCTGTTCCTGACAAACTTTGCGTCCAAAGTGACCTTGATCCACCGCCGCGACGAGCTTCGTGCCGAAAAGATCCTGATCAACCGTTTGGAAAAGAACCCCAAGATCGAAACGCTTTGGTTCCATGAAATCGAAGAAGTCTACGGCACCGACGCGCCCTTGGGCGTTGAGGGTGTGAAGGTCAAACACACCAAAACGGGCGAAATCACGGATATTGCGTGCAAGGGCGTATTCATTGCGATTGGCCACGCGCCCGCGTCCGAATTGGTCAAGGACCAGTTGGCCTTGCACTCAGGCGGCTATGTGTCCGTTGAAGCAGGCTCCACGCGCACCGCAATCGCAGGCGTGTTTGCAGCAGGCGACCTGACCGACCACACCTACCGTCAGGCAGTGACATCGGCAGGCATGGGCTGCATGGCCGCACTGGACGCGGAAAAATTCATCGCGGAACAAGAGTAACGCGACGCCCATAAAACACCGCCCAATAGCCCCCACGCTATTGGGCGCTTTGATTTGAAAGCACCCAAAATGACCCACGACTTCGCAGCCCAAAAGGCCGAAACCTACGACGTATTCGGTGAAATCCAAGGCAATGCTGACCTGCCCGAAAACTCTGACATCGACTATATGTTCGAGGCTGGCGACGGCGCTGATTGGGAGGCATTTGAGGCTGCGCTTGACGCGGCAGGCTATGACACCGAGCGCGAAGAGGGCGAAGGCATCCCCTATTTGGTCGCGATTCTGGCCGATCAGCCGATTTCAGCGCTCACCATTTGGATGGGCGAAGAGATGGCCACGAAAATAGCGCTTCAGCATGGTTTCACACCAGATGGTTGGGGTTTGCTCGCTTAAACGCTGAACATGAGCCACATCACGCGCATTTCCCCACAAATCAAAGCAAAAAACCTTGATTTACCTCCATGTTAGGGCCGGGACGCCCAACTAACGTCACTTGTCCGAAGCTTTAAGCAGAGAATATTCATGTCAGAAAACCTTGCACCGATCCCCGAACTTTATGTCTCTTATGACAGCGCCCAGAAACTCAAAGTTGAGGCTGGCAATTTAACAAGCCACGATCTGACACCGCG
>DFSO01000030.1:0-10120 GCA_002378665.1 Loktanella sp. UBA3435
CGACATTCGCGGCGATGCAGAAACCTCGCATATTGGGCTCGACGCGGACCTAGGACACTACTAATTGCTGCGATCCACCACCGCATACCGACCCTTCAAAAGCGCTTCCTCGTATTCCCCTGCCGCGTCGCTATCGTAGACGACCCCGCCGCCGACGTTGAGCCGCACGCTGTTGTCTTCAAAACAAGTCAGCGTGCGGATGGCGACGTTGAAGGTCATGGCGCCATTGGGGGCGATCCAGCCGATGGCGCCGCAGTAGGCGCCGCGCGGTCCTGCCTCAAGTTCATGGATGATCTGCATGGCCCGAATTTTCGGCGCGCCTGTGATCGACCCGCAGGGGAACAGCGCGCGGAAGATGTCGGTGAGGTAGGTACCCTCAACCAGTTTCGAACTGATCGACGAGGTCATTTGGTGTAGCGTCGCATAGGTCTCTACCGCAAAGAGCGCGGGCACCTTGACCGATCCAATTTCCGAAATACGGCTCATGTCGTTGCGCAGAAGGTCCACGATCATCAGGTTCTCGGCGCGGTTTTTCTCGGAGCGGTGTAGCCATTTCGCGAGGGCTGCGTCTTCTTCGGGCGTGCCGCCGCGTGGCGCGGTGCCTTTCATAGGCCGCGCTCTGATATTGCGGTCAGCGTCGATGCTAAAGAAGAGTTCAGGCGAGCGGGACAAAAGCGCAGGTCCACCCAAGTCAACCAGCGCCCCGAATGGCACCGATTGCTTGGCTTGCAGCGCGGCGTAGAGCGCGTCGAGCGATCCCGTTCGTTTACAGGTCAGCGGGAAGGTCAGGTTTGCCTGATAGATATCGCCCGCGCCGATGTAGTCTTTCACGGTGTTAAACGCGGTTGTGTAATCGTCGAGCGTCCAGTCGGGGACAGGTGCGGACAGCGTGGCTGTGTCGGTTGGCGCGGCTTTGCGTTTTGAGGAGGGTGTGGTGAAGACGCCGAATTGCAGCAGCGGGATATCGCGGGTCGCGGGCATCAGGTCGGTCAACTTGCGCGAGAACATATAGCCAAGCTCATAGCTTGCTGCCCCTGCGAGCCAGTGGCCCTCGGCGCGTGCCTGTTCCATCGCCAAAAGCGCCGGCAAGACCTCGTCAGGCGTATCGGCACGGATCACGCGCAGGGCGTTGTCAAACGACAGCCCCGCCCCTTGTGGTCCGTTGTCGAAGTAAACGCGCTGGGCCAAGTGGCCTCTCCTTAGAAGTCTGCCGCGATCCGCAGGTCTCGCAGTGGTTTCACCACAGTTATCGCATGAGCGTAGATAGGGTGAGCCTTATATGCGGCAAGTGCTTCGTCGCTTGCGAACTCGCCATAGACGATCACGTCGACTTCCGAAGACCATGCATCGCCTTTGGTGTTCTCGCGGACCTCGAACACGTCTGAGTGCGGGATTTTGCCAAGCTCGCGCAGGCCAGCCACGATTGTGGGAATGTCGGCCTTATCTTTGGCGCTAAAGAACACGATGTGGCGGATTGCAGGTCGGTTTGTCATGGGCGTTTTGCCTTTTGTCGTCGTTGAACGGCACAAACCACATTCGCGCTTGCCAGACAAGATGACGACTTAGCGCAGTTTGAATGACGCAGAGTCGCCTGCCCCTTGATCCGAGGTAAAGCGTATCTCGTTGCCGCGTGCCTCGACCTGTTGGCAATTGTAGGGGATTGCGCGGTCACCCCAAGCCATTTCCCGGCAAAAATAGCCGTCCTGCCATGTCCAGTCACCGTTAATGGCGCGGCCAAATGCTTCGCCCGAGATGTCACCCGAGGCCGAAACCATGAGCGTCACGCCGTAAAGACGATTGGTCAGGGATGTGCCTGAAATAAATGTGATGAACGCGTTTTTTTCCGCGATTCGCTCGAATGCTTGGACGGTTACAGGGCTGGCGAGAGCAAAGAGCGTGAACAAAATAGTACGGATCATGGGCGGCCTCCTTATAAAACACATACGTGCCATTAAGAGGTTTGGATCAGATTAAAGGCCCAACACGTCCATCATGTCGTATTCGCCTGGGTTTTTGTCTTGGCCCCAAAGTGCGGCCTTGAGCGCACCGCGTGCAAAGATGTTCCGATCTGTTGCCATGTGCCGCAGCACGATCCGCTCGCCAGCGGCGGCAAACATGACGTCATGCTCGCCCACGATATCGCCACCACGGACGGCGGAAAAGCCGATATCGCCCCGCTTGCGCGCACCCGTGATCCCGTCGCGGCCACTGTCGGACACGTCTTTGAGGTTCACGCCACGACCAGCGGCGGCGGCTTCACCCAACATCAGTGCCGTGCCAGATGGCGCGTCGACTTTGTGGTGGTGGTGCGCCTCGATGATCTCGATGTCGAAATCTTCGTCGAGCGCTTCGGCCACTTTTTGGGTGAGCTTGGTCAGCAGGTTCACGCCCAGCGACATGTTGCCAGCCCGCACAATCACCGCATGACGTGAGGCCGCGTTGATCGCCTTGAGGTCGTCGTCAGTCAGTCCCGTCGTGCCGATCACATGCACGGCGCGCGCTTGGGCCGCGAGGCCTGCGAAAGCGACGGTCGCGGCGGGTGCGGTGAAGTCGATAACGGCTTGCGCCTTTGCGAAAACCTCGAGCGCATCATCGGTCACAGTCACGCCCATCTCAGCCCCACCCATCGCGGTGCCGATATCTTGGCCGACCCATGCATGGCCTGTGCGTTCCAATGCGCCCACAAGATGGCACTTGTCCGAGGCCATAACCGCCTTAACCAACATCTGTCCCATACGGCCAGAAGCGCCAGTGATTACGATACCGGGTGTATTGGTCATGGGGTGCGTCCTTTGTCTGCGTTTGGACAGGGTATAGTCGGTTTGAGTGGTGGGGGAAATAGGGAGGCGCAACGGTTCCTTTTTGTGGCGCAAGAAGTTGATAAGCGTTCGCCTAGGCATGCTGGCAATTTAACCGCGTAGCACTTTGCTTCCCTGCTTACTTGGCGAAGTGGTTTATCCAGATTTTCGTTCGCTCCGCGTCCCGTTGTGCATAGTTTTCAATAGCGGCTTCCATGCTAATTGGCGGTGCTGTCATCGCCATTGTGTACCATGCGGTGATGCCGCCTTCGGGGGCGGTTGCGAATCTTGGGAATTTCGGTTCTGGGTTGGTTTTTGCCTGCCATTGGTTGGGGAGTGTGGGCTCAAGGATCATTGCGCGGGCGAGGCCTATGACGTCGACGACCTCCATTGCGGCCTCTGCTTGTGCACGGGTTTTGATGCCGCCTGTCAGCATGAGCGGTTTGGATGTCAGTGGTCTTGCTTTCCGCGCGAAGGTCAGGAAATAGGGGCCGCTCCCCGCGCTGTCGGAGGCTGATTTTGCCCCCGGAAAATAGGTGCCGCCGCTGATGTCGATGAGATCAACCGAGGTCGTGTCGAGGGCTTTGATGACCTCTAGCGCGTCGTCCTCGGATAGCCCGCCTTCGAGTTGGTCTGATGAGTTGAGTTTCACTGCGATGGGAAAGCTGGGTCCGACCGCGGCGCGGGTAGCTGTGATTGCCGCGAGCAATATCCGCATCCGGTTAGCGATGCTGCCGCCGTATACTTCCGTGCGTTTGTTGAACAGTGGCGACAGGAATTGGCTAAGCAGGAAGCCGTGTGCCGCGTGGATTTGCACGCCGCCAAAGCCCGCCTCTTGTGCTAATTTCGCGGTTTGGGCGCATTGGGTGGGGAAGGCTTGGATATCTTTGATCGTCATCTCGGCGCAGGTCAGCCCGTCGAGATTAAGCGCGCTTGGGCCGATGGGATTGCTGGTTGGCGCGTAAGACAATGCGCCCGCGTGACCAAGTTGCAGCCAGAGCTGACTGCCGTTTTGTTGGCCAGCCTTTGCCAATGCCCGAAAGCGCGATAGGTCGGACGCCGCGTTCAGGACAAGGTTCCCCGGCTTTTCGGCGAAGCCTGCGGTGAGTTGCACTTCGCCGATAATAGACACCGCAAGCCCGCCTGCGTCCCATCCTTGATAGAGTGCGGTTTGCGCCTCCGACGGGTGGCCCGTGCCATCGCCCAAGGAATCCGACATCGCAGACTTGGCGATGCGGTGTTTGAGGATTGTCCCACAGGGGAGCGTAAGGGGCGTGAAGAGTGGCATAGGGTGACCTCGGATTTGCGTGAAGGTCGTTGCTACCCTGTTGCCGCGCTTTAAGCGACCCCGCGTTGATAGATCACAGGGAACCAGTCTTCGCGTAATGTGTCGCCCGCGTTCATCCCATGACCGGGGAAGGGGGGCGATGTTGGTCCGGGCCGCTCGACGTAGCGCGCATCGTCGCCGACAAGGCGGAGCGAGAAGGCGCGGCGGCGGCGGTCTGTGGTGTTCCCGCGTGCGCCGTGCAGTGTGCCGTAGTTAAACGCTACCGCATCACCCGGTTCCATATCCCATTCGCGGATGTCCATGCCTTCGGCGTCTGGATCGGGGACGGGCATATAGGCGTTTTCGTCTGGGTAGAAACTGGTGTCGGCAAGCCAGCGTTTTGGCAAAACGGGTTTTTCCCACAGGTGGCTGCCCGCAACACACCGCAGGCCCGCGCCTTGAACCGTATCCATTGGCGACCAGAAGCTGATGTTCTGGATGCCATCGACAAAGTAATAGGGGCCGTCTTGGTGCCATGGAGTTGGCTTGGATGTACCCGGCTCTTTGACGAGGATATGATCGTGGAAGACTTGCACGCGGTTGGCGCCCATCAGGTCGGCTGCGACTTCGGCAGCTGGGGATTTCGAGATCACCTCGCCGAATTCAGCGATCCGCGTCCAGTTGCAGTAATCATCGAAGAAACGCCCGCCTTCGCCAGCGTGGAGGTTTTCGGCAGCATAGGGGCCAGGATCGGCCATGTTACGCTCAATCCCCGCGCGGATCGCGTCGACGTGGTCCTTGAACAAGCCACGGATAATCACGACGCCATCGCGTTGGTAGGTGTCGATATCGGTTTGGGTGATCAATGGGTTCATGGTGTGTTGGCCTCCTTGGTTTGGGGGAATTGTAGCGAGCGCATTAAATAGTTTCCAATAATGATTTGGAATAATATGAATAGTCTCATGTTATATATTACCTTGCGCCAATACGAATATGTGGTCGTCGTGGCCGATCTGGGTAGCCTGACAGAAGCCGCAGCTCATCTGAATGTCTCGCAACCATCGCTGTCGGTTGCGATCACGCGTGTCGAGCAGCGGTTGGGGGCCAGTGTGTTTGAGAGAGCACGTGGAGCGCAGATTAAGATCACGCCGTTCGGGCACAAGTTTGTTGCACAAGCGCGCAGCCTTTTAGCGCTTGCAACGCAAGTCGAGCGCGGGCCTAAGGTCGCCGCCCCTTTTGTGCTAGGCTGTTTTGAGGATATCGCGCCTTGGTACTTGGCCCCTGCCTTGGAGGCGCTTCGCGTGCATTTACCTTCGGTGATGGTGCAAGGGTGGGAGGGGCGATTTGCGGCGCTTGCCACGGAAATGGCCGAAGGGCGTGTTGATGTCGCGATCACATATGACATCGGGTTCGATGGTGATTTCGAGCGCCGCAAAATCACGCAGGTTTCACCCGTTGCCTTTCTGGCGACAGATCACCCTTTGGCAAAGCGGACCTCTGTGACGCTCGCGGAATTGGTGGAACATCCGATGATTCTGTTTTCCGAGCATCTGTCAGAAGGCTTTGTGCGCAATCTGTTTGAAACGTTAAAGCTTGATCCGCAAGTGCGCCAACGCGCCACCTCGCTTGAAATGATGCGATCTTTGGCGGCGCATGGATTGGGTGTCGGGATGAGCTATTCGCGGCCGCCTAATGACATAAGCTATGATGGTAAGCCACTCGTGACAGTGCCTATTTCAACGCCAGAGGCAGCGACGGATATTGTCTTGGTGTGGTCACGGTTGCGGGGTGTGGATGCGCAGTTTGAGCGGATTTTGCAGATTTTGGCCTAAGTCGACTTCCCGACAAACCCCCGCTTGGCAATTTACCCACGACGCATTACATGGGCTGCATGGCTAAGAACACATCAAGAGACGGGCGCGCGCCCACGCAGCGTATGTTGAAGGTCGGCGAGATGATCCGCCGTGACCTTTCGGCTATTTTACAGCGTGGCGAGGTCCATGATCCCGAATTGTCCCGTTTTATGATCACAGTGGGCGAAGTGCGCATGTCGCCTGACCTGCGGATCGCGACGGCGTTTGTCCTGCCACTTGGTGGCGAGCAAAAGGTCGAGGCGCTGCTTGCGCTGCGCAAAAACCGCCATGAGATCCGCCATTTGGTGGTGAAGGGTGGCTCGATGAAGCACGCGCCAGAGTTGCGGTTCGAGATTGACGGCACCTTTGATCAGATGGATGCGACCCGCGCCCTCTTGGCCGAAAGCCATGTAAAGCAGGATTTGGACGAGTGAAACGCTGGCTGTTCTTGGCCCTTTTCTGGGCCAATCCAGCCGCCGCTGTTACCTGCGCGGATGTCACGTCCGAAGGCAAGAGTTACACCACTTGCACTGTCGATATGGAAACCGAAGATTTGCGCCTGTTTTTGCGCGACAAGAACGGCAATATCCTCGGCAATTTCCGCAATATCGAAAATACCCTTGATGGGGCAACGCTGCCGTTTGCGATGAACGCCGGCATGTATCATGAGGACCGCGCGCCAGTTGGCTATTTCGTCGAGAATGGCGAAGAGGCGATGCGCGTGATCCCGAACGCGGGGCCGGGGAATTTTGGTCTGCTGCCCAACGGTATCTTTTGCATCAATGCGGGCAACGCGCAGGTCTATGAGACCTTGGATTTTGTTGAGCGTTCCCCCGTTTGCCGCGACGCGACCCAATCGGGTCCGATGTTGGTCATTGATGGTGCTTTGCACCCGAGGTTCCTGCCTGATGGCACTTCGCGGTATATCCGCAACGGTGTCGGCACTTCGGCGGACGGTAAGACAGCCGTCTTCGTGATTTCGAATAATTCGGTGAGCTTTCACGAGTTCGGCAGTTTCTTCCGTGATGTGCTTAAACTGCCAAATGCGCTTTATTTCGATGGCAAGGTGTCGCGGATGCAGGCCACTAGCCTTGGGCGCTCTGATCCGGGTTTTCGGCTTGGGCCGATGGTCGGTGTTGTGGAATAGTTGACGGGGCAGGGTCGCGGCGGTAGCAGACCCCTTCGAAACAGAAATAGGTGAGATATGGGACGCAAGCGCAAGGGCCGCGATATTTCGGGCTGGGTGATCGTGGATAAACCTGCGGGGATCACATCCACATCCGTGGTCAACAAGGTCAAATGGGCGCTGGATGCCAAGAAGGCGGGCCATGCAGGCACGCTTGACCCGGAGGCAACTGGCGTTTTGGCTGTGGCCTTGGGCGAGGCGACAAAGACGGTGCCCTATATCACTGATGCGCTGAAGGCTTATACGTTTACTGTCCGTTTGGGGCAGGCGACGAATACCGATGATGCTGAGGGCGAGGTGATCAGCAGTTCTGATCTGCGCCCGACTGATGATGAGATCAAAGCCGCACTTGGTGGGTTTGTTGGTGATGTCATGCAAGTGCCGCCACAGTTTTCTGCCGTGAAAGTCGACGGTGTGCGGGCCTATAAAAAGGCACGGGACGGCGAAGAGATGGAACTCGCAGCGCGCGCGCTTTGGGTTGAAGAGCTGCTATTGGTGGATCGCCCAGATGCGGATCACGTGACGTTAGAGATGACGTGCGGCAAGGGTGGCTATGTCCGTTCAATTGCGCGGGACTTGGGTGAGAAGCTGGGCTGTTTCGGTCATGTGCTGCGCTTGCGTCGCATTTGGTCAGGGCCGTTTGATGTGGTCGAAGGCGTGACGCTTGAGAAGATCGAGGAAATGGCGAAGACACCAGAGTTGGATGCGTTTATCTTACCGCTTGAATTGGCGCTGGGCGATATGGCGCAGGTGGTTTGTCCTGATGCCAGCATTGTAAAGCTGCGCAATGGGAATGCGGCCCATGTGATTGCATCTGGTTTGGAGTATGACGAAGAGGTCTGGGTGTCGTATCAAGGGAAACCTGTCGCGGTGGGCAATTACCGAGGTGGTGAACTGCACCCGAGCCGCGTTTTTGTTTACGAAGGGATGATGGGTTAAAACCCATCCTACTTCGACCATCCTTGCGTCTGGCGAAACTGCGTAGGATGGGTTTTAACCCATCATCCCCCAGTCTATGTTTGCGCATGATCACACGCCATCACGATACGCTTTTGTCAAAATCCACCGCGATCTATTCGGATTGCGAGAAATATCGCTATGCGCTGACCCGCATTTGGGACGAGGGGGCAAAACGTGTGTTATTCGTCATGCTCAACCCGTCAACCGCGAACGAGGTCCAAAACGATCCCACAGTCGAGCGGTGTGAACGCCGCGCACGTGCCTTGGGATTCGGCGCGTTTCGGGTCACCAACATCTTTGCATGGCGCGATACCGACCCGCGTAAAATGCGTGCGGCATCAGAGCCGATTGGTCCTGAAAACGACGCCACGATTCTGGAAGGCGCTGGCTGGGCCGATTCCATTGTGGCGGCTTGGGGCACCCATGGCGCATATCTCGACCGTGGACCTCATGTGGCGGCGTTGCTCTCCAAAGAGCAACATGTCCTGAGCCATCTGGGCCTGAGCAAAGCGGGACACCCTAAGCATCCATTATATATCAGCTATTCTCAGCAACCAATTCTTTGGCCCAATCCCTACGGCGACCATTAACTTCTTTGGGTGAATTAGCACTTCCGTCAGATTTTTCATGCTATGTAGGTCAAAGTACGGGTCGGGGTGACCTTAATGCGCGGAATGATTGCAATGTTAGCGATTTTTGGACTCATGGGACTGGCGTTCTCGGCTTCGCTCATGTTTGGGCACGACCTAGATGACGACAGCACATCTGATATGGATGGAACTGATGATGATCCGATCCTTGGCGACCAGAGCAGCGCAGGTGTCGAGACCTTGGATAGCCTTCTTAGTGATGCTGCGAGTGGTTTCACGGATTTTTCAGACGGCGACCTAACCGTATTCACAGGTGGCGAAAACGAGACTATTGAAACGGGATCTGGAAATGACCTGATTGACGCGGGCGATGGCGATGATGTGGTCTCGGCTGGTGCGGGCAACGATGAGGTCCACGGTGGTCTTGGCAACGACATCTTGTTTGGCGAAGCGGGCGACGACGCACTCTACGGTCATGTTGGAGATGACACTCTCGCTGGTGGCGAGGGTGACGATACGCTTGTTGGTGGCGATGGTCGTGACATGCTTGAAGGCGGTGACGGCAATGATTCCTTGCAAGGTAGTCTGGGCGAGGACACCCTCAGTGGCGGTAACGGCGACGACGTTATGTTTGGTGGCGAAGGCAATGATGTTCTTGACGGGCGCGATGCCGACAATGGCGCCGATTTCCTAAACGGTGGCGCGGGCGACGATGTACTTTGGGCTGGTGTCGGAGATCACTTGAATGGCGGCACGGGTGCCGATCGCTTTGCGATGGAAGTGAACTCGAGTGTGTTCGTCGACGATTTTGACCTCGACGAAGATACCATCGAAGTCGCCTACGACGCGGACGGTGGCGAACCCATCTTGTCATTCATCGACAACGATGACGGTGTTATCCTTATGGCGGACGATACCGTCGTGGCAACTTTTGCAGGGCTGACATCGCTTGATCTGGCCTTGGTGCCTGTCGTGCTGACCGCAGTTTGACAAAACACTTCCCTTTTGGGGGGAAGTGGCCTAAATGCAGCCATCCGCAAAGGGAATCTTTCTGCGCGGATACTCCACGGGCTTTTCTGGACGACATCCCGGATTGCGCCATTAACCCTTTAGACAAGGAGACCCCGATGTCGATTACTGCTGAAGAAAAAACACGGCTGATGAAAGAATTTGCAACGAAAGAGGGCGACACTGGTTCGGCCGAAGTTCAGGTTGCTATCCTTTCTTCCCGCATTGCGACACTTACAGAGCACTTCAAAACCCACAAGAAAGACAACCACGGTCGTCGTGGTCTTTTGAAAATGGTTGCTTTGCGTCGTAAGCTTTTGGACTACGCACGCTCCAAGGACGAGGCTCGTTACCAGTCTTTGATCCAGCGTCTTGGTCTGCGTCGCTAATTTCGCGATCACAGAATACGGAAACGCCCGCCAATACGGCGGGGGGTTTTTTTTTTGTGGGTGGGGGGG
>DFSO01000030.1:10334-15875 GCA_002378665.1 Loktanella sp. UBA3435
AACCCCCCGCCAATACGGCGGGCGTTTTTGTTTTGGCGGATGCCTTTGCGTCAGCCCCCTCGTTTTCCGATCCGTCGTGACATATGTCTGGCGTCTCAATTATCTCCCAAGGAACATCCTATGCGCGCTGCAATTCACAACACTTTTGGCGATCCTATCCATTTGATGCACATGGTCGACACGACGACACCCGATCCTGCACCTGGTCAGGTTTTGGTCAAGATGATCATGTCGCCGATCCACAACCACGATCTTTGGACGATCCGCGGCGAGTATGGCTATAAGCCCGACCTGCCCACGGCGATTGGCGGGTCCGAGGCTGTTGGCATGATCACGGACGTGGGCGCTGGCGTTGACGAGGCGTTGATCGGTCAGCGGATCGCGGTTGCGAGTGTGCATGGTACTTGGGCCGAGTATTTCGTGGCCCCCGCGAATGGTGTGATGCCTTTACCTGCTGCGATCAGTGACACGCTTGGCGCGCAGTTGGTCGCGATGCCATTTAGCGCGATTTCCCTTTTGGAGACACTGAATGTCTCTGAAGGCGACTGGATTGTGCAGACTGCGGCGAATGGTGCGTTTGGCAAAATCATGGCCGTTTTGGCCAAGGCGCGTGGCCTGAACCTGTTGAACCTTGTCCGCCGTCCAGAGGCTATCGCGGAACTTCAGGCGATGGGCATGGAGCATGTTTTGTCGACCAGTGACGTAGGCTGGAAAGAGCAGGCACAGGCGATCATCGGCGACGCTGGCGCCCGCGCTGCGATTGATTCCGTGGGTGGCCCCGTTGCGACTGACCTGACCGAATTGCTGGGTGACGAAGGCCCGCTGGTGATTTTCGGGACCGCGACTGGTACGCCGCTTGCGCTCAATTCAGGCCTGATGATTTTCAAGCATTTGACGGTGAAGGGCTTCTGGGCATCGAAAGTTGGTGCAGAAATGGATCCTGAGACTCGCACGCGCCTGATGACCGAATTGGTTGGTTTGGCGCTCAGCGGAGACCTCATAATGGGTGATGGTGGTGTCTATCCGCTGGAAGAAGTGACGCCTGCGATGATTGCTGCGGTGACGCCTGGCCGTTTTGGCAAGGTGATGTTGCGTCCATAAAATAATTGGGCGCTCGCGGTAATAGCGAGCGCCCAATGTCTTAGACTGGCAGGTCGTAAGTGACCCATTTTGTCCGGTTTGACATGCGGTCATAAACGGCGCGGGCGCGGTAGTTGTCCTCTGCCGTGATCCAACGCACGATTGACCAGCCGCGCTTTGCGGCCTCCGCTTTGACTCCAGCGATCAGTGCATCTGCAGCGCCTAGCCCGCGTGCATCTGGGGATACAAACAAGTCGTCAAGAAAGCCGCCAGTCGTCGCCGAAAGTGGCCGCGCGAAAGGGCGAAAGTGCGTGATGCCGACGACAGTTCCATCTTCGGTGACTGCAACAAGGCCTTCGCTTTGAGCGTTTTGGTCAAAGAGCCAACTCCACACTTTATCGCGCATTTCGGGCGTTTGGGTCACGCCATAGAATTCGGCGTACCCTTGGTAAAGCGTGTCCCACGCGGGGTGGTCTGCTTGGGTGACGGGACGGACGGTGACGGTCATGGCGCACTACTTTCTGATGGTTTTATGCAGATTGCAGCAGCGCCGCTGAACTGTCTAGGCCGTCCTATTTTAGGTTGGATTTAATGTTGGCAAGAAGCGCGTCGGAGGCGCGTGCGAGCAGTGACGTGTCGGCCCCACCAGCGACGAAAGTGAAGCCCTCGTTCAGCAATTGTGCGGCAAAAACAGGGTCGAACACAAGGGTTCCGACGGGTTTGCCAATTTTGATGATCTTTTGCGCGGCAGGGCGGATCAGCGCCCAAACGTCTTCGTGTAGCGGCTGGCCGAGCAGCCCCATGTCTGCAGCGATATCAGCAGGACCAAAGAAAATGCCCGAGACGCCATCAACAGCGGCAATCTCCTCGGCGCGCGAAATTGCGAGACCTGTTTCCAATTGCAGGATGACGGTGGTTTCTTCCTCGACACGTGCGTTGTAATCAGTGATCCGCCCGAATTTTGTGGCGCGTGTTGCACCCGAAACACCGCGCATCCCGTGTGGAGGATAACGGGTCGCGGCGACGGCTTTCTCTGCTTCCTCAACGGATTGGATCATCGGGAAGAGTAGCCCCTGCGCACCAAGATCAAGCAGCCGTTTAACGACAACAGGATCGTTCCATTCGGGGCGCACAATGGCGGTGGTGTTGCTCGCCGCGAAAGCTTGCAGTTGACCGAGAAGAGCGAAGTAATCGGACGGCGTGTGCTCCATATCTAAAAGTGCCCAGTCGAATCCAGCAGAAGCGATCACCTCGGCGGCGAACCCGTTGGCGAGGCTCGACCAGATGCCTATCTGTTTTTCACCAGCGGCAATGGCGTGGGTGAAGGGGTTGGGCGCGAGTTTCATAGGTCGACCCCCATCTTGATCGCGTCTTGCACGGTGGCAATATCAGTGTCTGATAAGGCGTAATCGCGCTTTGCGGTCTCGACAGAGATGTAGCCGCGTGCGAGGTCGCGCATGACGCTAGACTTCGCCCGATCCGCAGCATGGCCGTAACCCGCACCACCCGGGAAGGCCATGACGACCCGCCTGCCGTGCGCTACAAACTGCTTGCCTTTGCCGCGCATCGCTGTGCCATCGTCTTGGATGATTGTTGTCGGTGCACCTGACCCGCCACCTCGCCGCCCGTTTGCTGGGTGATCTACGCGGTCGAACATGGCTTGCATATCGAACTCGTGCCCCTCGCGTGCGCCGACTTCCATGTACTGCCCAAGGCCACCGCGCTGCTGACCTGCGCCACCAGAATCGGGGCGCAACTCCTTGCGCCAGATGATGACGGGGCCTGCGTGTTCAGTCGCCTCGACAGGCATGGTCATGACGCCAGAGGGGAAGGCGGTGGCGTTTAACCCGTCAAAGTTGGGCCGCGCACCAGAGCCGCCAGAGTTGAACGTCAAAACCTCGGACCTGACCGCATCCGTAGGGGCGGGAGTATCCGTGCGCGGGCGTAGCGAGACTTGGAAATTGCACAGGCAACCTGCACCTTCTGCTGGGACCAAACCGCTGACAATCTGGTCGAATGCGTTGAACACCGCGTCGGGGACAAAGTGGCCAACGATATGGCGCAGGGCGACGGGCGCAGGGTGCACCGCGTTTACGATGGAGTTGACGGGCGCTGTGATCTCAAACGGCGCAAGCGAGGCAGCGTTGTTTGGAATTTCGGGCGCGATGGCGACTTTGAGCGCGTAGCAGGCGTAGGCCTTGGCATAGACAAGCGGGCAGTTGATGCCCTTTTTGTCGAGGCCCGATGTGCCCTCGAAATCCGACAGGATCCGATCCTCGAAAATCGTGACCTTAACCTTAATCGTGATCGGTTTGTCGAACCCGTCCACGGTCAAAACACCCGTCGCCGATTTGCGTGGCAAGGCGGCAATCCGTTCTAGCGTCGCACGGCGGGAGTTTTCGAGAATGAAATCCGCGATCCCTTTGATATCGGTCAGGTGGAATTCGTCCATCATTTCGGCAAGCCTGCGCTGACCAATCTCGTTACAGGTCGCCAGAGCATAGATGTCGCCGATCAACTGATCAGGTTCGCGTACGTTTCCGCGTAGCATTTTTACCAGCGTCTGATCGACAGTGCCACGATCCGCGAATTTCATAATAGGGACATAGATGCCCTCCTCATAAACGCTCGCCGCATCCGCGCCAAATCCGCGCCCGCCAACGTCAACCACGTGGGCGGTGCAGGCGAAAAATCCGACCATATTGCCGTTGTGAAACGACGGGGTGACGACGGTAAAATCGTGGAGGTGGCCCGTGCCCTCCCAAGGGTCGTTGGTGATGTAGACGTCACCCTCGTGGATGTTCTCGCGCCCGATACGGCGGATGAAATGTGCGACGGCGTCGGCCATGGCGTTCACGTGACCGGGGGTGCCCGTGACCGCTTGGGCCAGCATCAAGCCTTCCGCGTTATAGACCCCCGCGGAAAGATCGCCCGCCTCGCGCACGGAGGTCGAAAAAGCGGTGCGCACGAGCGCTTGCGCCTGTTCCTCCACGACCGAGATCAGACGGTTCCACATGACCTGATATGCAACGTTAGACACTGTTTTCATGATATGGCTCCCTTGAGGGTCAGTTCAATTGAGCCGTCAGGATGGGCGATGGCGCGGCGGGTGGAGGGGACGATAATCGTGGTCTCATCCTCGGTGATAATCGCGGGGCCTTGCACGGTTTGACCCGTTGTCATGGTGTCGCGGTTGATGACGTCAGCGGGCAAAGCGTGGCCCAGACCTGCGTCGAAAAGCGCGCGGTTGCTGACGGCTTTTGCTGCCTCGCCAGCGGTTGCCTCCACTACGCGCGCGACCTTTTCTGGTGGCGTTGTCGCGTTTACGGACCAGACGGTGATTTCGATATCCATGCCCGTGACGGTGCGGCCGAATAGCTTGGTATAGTCTTCCTCAAAGAGGCGTTGGAAGGTTGCCGCATCTGGGTTCATTGCCTGCGCTTCGGTCAATGCAACAGGGATTTCCCAGCCTTGGCCCGCGTAACGCATGTAAACCTTGAATTCAGAGATGATGTCAGATGTCGCGTCGCAGGTGCGCACAAAACTCGTCGCCTCGGATTGCAGATCGGACAGGAGTGATTTGATCACGTCACCGTCGAAATGCGACAGCCTCATGTAGACGGACCTGTTAGCCTCAAAACTAAACGGCGCACGCAGGAACCCGATGGCAGACCCGACGCCAGCACCTGTTGGGACAAGCAGACGGGCAACGCCAAGCTTTTCGCACAAGCGGCCAGCGTGCAGAGGGGCAGCGCCGCCGAAAGCGATCATGGTATATTCGGACAAATCCTCACCATTCTCTACCGCATGAACACGGGCGGCGTTGGCCATGTTCTCGTCGACGACTTCGGCCAGACCGAAGGCTGCGGTTTCGGCGTCCATGTCGAGGGGTACACCAAGGACGGTCAAAAGTGCTTTGTTAGAGTCTACTTTTGCAAGCTTGATAGAGCCACCTGCAAAGTTATCAGGGTCGAGTTTGCCTAGGATCAGGTCGGCATCAGTCACGGCGGGCCGCTCTCCGCCGCGTCCGTAACAAGCGGGGCCAGGCTCTGATCCAGCGCTCTCAGGACCCACCCGAATTTGGCGCATGGCGTCAACATGGGCCAGCGATCCGCCCCCTGCGCCGATCTCGACCATGTCGATCACGGGGATCGAAATCGGCATGCCTGATCCCTTTTTGAAGCGGTACGTACGGGCGACCTCGAACACGCGTGACGTCTTAGGCGTCTGGTTTTTGATCAGGCAAATCTTGGCCGTGGTGCCGCCCATGTCGAAGGACAGAACTTTATCCAAACCATAACGCGCCGCGATGTTGGCGGCGAAAACCGCGCCACCAGCGGGGCCGGATTCGACGAGGCGCACAGGAAAATCAGCGGCGCTCTCTAGGCTGATAATGCCACCGCCAGAGTGCATCAGGAAGATCGGGCAATCTGCGCCTTCGTCACGCAGACGCCCCTTAAG
>DFSO01000030.1:16195-36459 GCA_002378665.1 Loktanella sp. UBA3435
ACCGCTCGTATTCGCGCATCTGCGGGCTGACTTCGGACGAGATCGAGATCATTGCCTCGGGCATCATCTCGGCCAGCACGTCGCGCACCATCTTTTCATGGGTGTCGTTGAGGTAGGAATGAAGGAGGCCAACCGCGACGGATTCGTAGCCAGCGGTTTTGATCATTGCTACCACGTCCTCAACCTCGGCACGGTCTAACGGGATCAGGATGTTGCCCTTCGCATCGACTCGCTCCGTCACGGTATAGCGCATTTGACGGGCGAGCAGGGGTTCGGGCAGCGTCAGGTTGAGATCATATTGCTCGAACCGCGACTCGGTCCGCATTTCGATCACATCGCGAAAGCCTGTTGTCGTGATGAACGCTGTTTTCGCCCCACGCCGTTCAATCAGCGCGTTGGTCGCAAGCGTTGTGCCGTGGATGATCTGGTCGATTTGCGCGGGAGTTACGCCTGCCTTGGCACAAACCTGCCCCATCCCGTCGATGATCGCGTTTTCGGGGGCGATATAGGTGGTCAAAACCTTGGTTGAGAAGGATGCGCCGTCTTTTTCCAGCACAACGTCAGTGAATGTGCCGCCGATATCGACGCCGAGGCGAACAGAGTTGGTTTTCATGTGTGATCCCTTTGCTTGGCGCGATGATAGGCGCGAGCCTAGGATCAATACAAATTATTCTTATTTATACCGTTGAATGCAAAATGTGATCAGTGGCGACCTCTGCTGCGATCTGCGCTGCGGCCTGCACCGTTCCGCTGGCCTTGTCCGATTGGAAACGCGCGGAGAATTGCAGGGGGGTCGGCCTCCAATCCATCGGCAATGCCACAAGCGCCCCGCTGGTGATATGTTCCTGTGCCATGACCTGCGGCAAAATGGCGATGCCCATGCCATCGAGAACCATGTGCAGGCTCGACATTAACGCATTCGACGGTACGATATTGGCACGATCCCCAAGGCGGTCGCGCAGTTCGGAATAAGCAACGGTGCCGCGTGCGTGGGTCAGGATCGGTTGGGCATAGAGGTCAATCGGCTTGGCCGCGATGTCGGGGGCCGCAACCCAAGCGAACGGATAGGCACCAAGGGCGATTTCCCCTGTGGTTTGCACGCTGAAAGGGGCGGTTTGAATGGCGAGGTCAAGGGTGTTGCTGGCGAGTTCTTTGTCGAGGTTGCGCGACAGATCAACAGTCAACTCAAAGGAAACATTGGGAAAGACATCAGACACCCGCCGCATAAATTCGCGCAGCCATGTATAGGCCACCAGTTCCGTAACGCCGAGCCGGATCCGATCTGTATGCAGATCGGGCCGCCCGGCGATGTTCAAAAGCGTATCCGCATTCTGCAAGACGACACGCGCTTGGGCGACGATTTCGGCACCCTTGGCGGTCAACTGCACCGATCCCGTATCGCGCTGCATCAGCGACAGCCCAAGCGTCTTTTCCAGCCCTGCGATCCGCGAGGAAATGTTCGGTTGTGTGGTGTTCAGATGTGCGGCGGCTTTGCGGAAACTGCCAAGGTCAGCGACCCAGATCAGGGCCTCCAATTGCTTGAGGGTAAAGGCACTGCTGATCATTTAGAAATCAACCGCGATGCCCTTTTTCTCCCAATCACCATAGCGCACGGCCTCTGGGCCTTTGCGACCACCCAACTCGGTTGGCAATGTGAACTCACCGTTTTCTTTGCGGCGGGCCTCGGCCTCGGCCAAGGCACGAATGGCGGCTTCGGGTAAATCGGTGGATTTATCTGTCATCTGGCCTGTCCTTGTAGCATTCTATCCTTTGATATACTCGGCATTGAAACGAAAACAAGGGAAGTCCCATGAGCCAAACTGGTCTGCCACCGCGCCGTGCCGCGCATCATCTGCTTGAACAGATTATCGGTGAGGGTCGCTTGATGGCCGAACTGATTGGTGGCGGTGCATTGGAACATTTGGCAGCGGACGATCGCGCCCGCGCGCAACGTCTTGCGACAGATGCTCTGCGCGGCCTTGATCGTGCGGACCGGATGCTGAAGCCGTACTTCAAGAAAGCGGCTCCGCCTGAGTATGTGATGAACGCGCTGCGCCTTGGTGTGATCGAGCTGACGGGCGGCGAAGCGGCGCATGGTGTTGTGAACGCCTACGTCGAGATCGTCGGGCGCAATCAGCGCACTGCGTCGATGAAGGGGATGACCAACGCCGTTTTGCGCCGCATCGCCGAGGAAGGTCCCGCCGCTTGGAATAAACGCCCCGTGCCGTTGATGCCCGGATGGTTGCGCCAGCCCCTTGTTGCGGCATGGGGGCGTCCCGCGATGGACGCCATGGATGCCGCGCATTTTGCAGGTGCTCAATTGGATTTGACCTGCAAGGGTGATCCAAACCGCGTGGCCGAGGCCGTGGGTGGTGTCGTTCTGCCGACGGGGTCCGTGCGCGTCGCGAATGCGGGGCAGGTCAGCGAGATGTCTGGCTTTGCGCAAGGTGAATGGTGGGTGCAAGACGCCGCCGCTGCGATCCCAGTGAAGATGTTGAAGCCCACCGAGGGCATGACCGTGCTTGATCTTTGCGCGGCACCGGGTGGTAAAACGATGCAACTGGCCGCTGCTGGCGCCAAGGTCACTGCCGTCGATATCTCCCAAGGGCGGATTCAGCGCGTCAGTGAAAACCTCGCGAGGGTGAAATTGACCGCTGAGGTGATCATCGGTGATGCGATGGAGATGGAGGGCGAGTATGACGCCGTTCTGCTTGATGCGCCTTGCTCGGCCACGGGCACGATCCGCCGTCACCCCGATTTGCCCTATGCGAAAGACGGCTCTGAATTTGCCGAATTGATCGAGCAGCAGGCCTATATGATCGATCATGCGTTGTCCTTGCTCAAACCAGGTGGAAAGCTGGTCTATTGCACCTGTTCGCTGTTGCCCGACGAGGGCGAAGTGCAGATCGAAGAGGCGCTAGAGCGTCACCCCGATTTGGTGATCGACAAGAGCGCTGCCAACATCGCTGGCATTGATCCTGAGTGGACAACATTCGAGGGCGGCGTGCGTTTGCGCCCTGATTTCTGGCCAGAGCTTGGCGGGATGGATGGTTTCTACATTGCGGTGCTGACAAAGCCATAAATTACCGCTAATCTGCCGCCAACAATAATGCGTAAGAACGCAAAGCCGAGGCAGCAGAATTTGGCACAACAACAGACATGGCGTGCCCGCCGCACGCAATTCATGCATCGCGTTCATGCGCGTGCAGCCGCCCGTGCGCGTCCTGCGACGGGATTCGTCAGCCAGCCTGAACCAAAAACCATCGGTCATTTTGCGCGTGGTCGGCAGCTTATCGCTGGCAACTTTCTGTTTTCAGGCACACTGACCGAGGCGAAGAATGGCTCGATCTGGGATGTCGCCCCTGACAATGCCGTGGTGTCCGAAGAGTTGCAGGGCTGCGCTTGGCTAGATGATCTGACTGCCGTTGGTGATGCCAAGGCGCGGGCCTGTGCGCAGGCTTGGGTTGGTGACTGGATCACGCGATACGGCAATGGGCACGGTCTGGGATGGACGCCTGATCTTGCTGGTAGGCGCATTATTCGCTGGATTCAACATGGATTTTTCCTACTGCGTGGCCAAGAACGGCCTGCCAACGTGGCGTTTTACCGATCACTTGGCCAGCAGACGATTTTCCTGTCGCGCCGTTGGAAAACCGCGCGTGCTGGCTTGCCACGGTTCGAGGCGCTGACGGGGATGATTTACGCGGGCCTGTCTCTGGAAGGGATGGAAGAGCATGTCGCCCCTGCCGTCGCCGCCCTAGCCCGCGATTGTGAAACACAGATTGATGCCTCTGGCGGGATTCCAACGCGTAATCCAGAAGAGTTGTTAGAGGTTTTGACCCTGCTCACTTGGGCGTCGCAAGCGCTTACAGAAGCAGACCGCCAACCTCCTGCCGCAGTCATTTCGGCGATTGCGCGGATCACGCCGACATTGCGGGCGTTGCGGCATTCCGACGGCGGCCTTGCGCGGTTTCATGGCGGCGGGCGCGGACTTGACGGCAGGCTCGATCACGCGCTGGCGGCAGCGGGGAATCGCACGCGGCCTAGCGATGATTTGCACATGGGCTATGCGCGGCTGAGTGCGGGTCGCACCTCAATTGTGATCGACGCTGCTGCGCCGCCAACTGGCCCAATATCGGTGAACGCGCATGCCAGTACCTTGGCGTTTGAGTTGACCTCTGGTCGCAGGCCACTGGTCGTAAATTGCGGTTCTGGTCAGACGTTTGGCGAGGATTGGCGCAGGGCAGGGCGTGCCACGCCAAGCCACACCACGCTTTGCATCGAAGGCTATTCGTCGTCGCGACTTGGCGCACCAAGTAGGCAGGTCACCTCGCAGCAAGAGTTGCTCGACGATGTGCCGACGGACGTGCAATGCCATTTTTCCGATCTGCACGACGGCAAGCGGGTAGAGCTGTCGCATAACGGCTATCGCTCGACCCATGGCCTGACCCATGCCCGTACGATTGATCTGGCGCAGGATGGGCGCGGCATGGTTGGCGAAGATTTCCTGACCACGCTGACCGACTCCGACAAGAAACGGTTCGATAAAGCAATCGATGAGACATCTCTACAAGGCGTCCCTTACGCCCTGCGATTCCATCTGCATCCAGAGGTCGATGCGACCGTGGATATGGGCGGGGCGGCGATCTCGATGGCACTTAAATCGGGCGAGATTTGGATCCTGCGACACGACGGGCACGCCAATTTGGCGCTTGAACCATCAGTTTATCTCGAAAATGGCAGATTAAAGCCCCGTCCGAGCCAACAGGTGGTTTTATCTGGTCGCACGATGGCCTATGCGACACGCGTCCGATGGTCGTTGGCCAAGGCGCAAGACACGCCAGACAGTGTCCGCGATTTCGCCACTGACGACCCGATGGACGACTTTGATAATTGATCTTTGGGGGATCACATGACTGACCTTGCACCGCTCCGCCGCGCACTTCTTTCTGTTTCCGATAAAACGGGTCTGCTCGACCTTGGGCGGGCTTTGGCCGCGCGCGGTGTTGAGCTGCTCTCAACTGGCGGCTCTGCCAAGGCGCTGCGCGATGCTGGCCTTGATGTGAAAGATGTGGCCGATGTGACGGGCTTTCCTGAGATGATGGATGGTCGGGTCAAGACGCTGCACCCCGTTGTGCATGGTGGCCTTTTGGCCCGTCGCGATTTTGCCTCTCATGTCGAGGCGATGGAAGAGCACAACATTGGCCCAATCGACTTGCTGGTTGTGAACCTTTACCCGTTTGAGGAAACCGTTGCCAAGGGTGCGGATTTCGACACCTGCATCGAAAACATCGACATCGGCGGCCCTGCGATGATCCGCTCTGCGGCGAAAAACCATGCTTTTGTGAACGTGATCACAGACGTGGAAGACTACGCCGCTTTGCTTGCCGAACTTGACGCGAACGATGGTCAGACGACCCATGCGTTCCGTCAGAAATTGGCGCAAACGGCCTATGGGCGCACTGCTGCTTATGACACTGCCGTCAGCACGTGGATGGCATCCGCGATTGACATGCCGACACCACGCCGCCGTTCTATTGCTGGCACGTATAAGCAAGAGATGCGTTATGGCGAAAACGCGCACCAGTCTGCCGCGTTCTACACCGATGGCACTGGCCGTCAGGGTGTTGCGACTGCTGTGCAGCATCAGGGCAAAGAATTATCCTACAACAACATCAACGACACTGACGCGGCGTTTGAGCTGGTCGCCGAGTTTGATCCTGCCGAAGGCCCCGCCGTGGCGATCATCAAGCACGCGAACCCAAGCGGTGTGGCCCGTGGTGGGACCCTTTTGGAGGCCTACAAAAACGCCTTTGACTGTGACCGCACCTCTGCTTTTGGTGGCATCGTGGCGCTCAATCAGCCGCTCGATGAAGACACTGCAAAGGCGATTGTCGAGATTTTCACCGAAGTTGTAATTGCGCCCGGTGCATCGGACGCGGCAAGGGCGATCTTTGCGACGAAAAAGAACCTGCGCCTTTTGACGACAGACGGCTTGCCCGACCCGAAGGCTGCGCAAATCACCATGAAACAGGTCGCAGGCGGCATGTTGGTGCAGGACAAAGATGTGGGTTCCGTTGATCTGGCCGACCTCAAAGTCGTGACCAAAGTGAAACCAACAGAGGCGCAAATGGCCGATCTGCTCTTCGCTTGGAAAGTGGCAAAGCACGTCAAATCCAACGCAATTGTCTACGTCAAAGACAAGGCAACTGTCGGCGTTGGCGCTGGGCAAATGAGCCGTCTCGATAGTGCCCTGATCGCCGCCCAAAAGGCCGAGCGCATGGCGAAAGCAATGGACCTGCCGCAATCACTCGCCATCGGGTCCGCCGTTGCCTCCGACGCATTCTTCCCCTTCGCTGATGGCCTTCTCGAGGCAGCAGCAGCAGGGGCCACTTGCGTCATTCAGCCCGGTGGGTCGATGCGCGATGACGAGGTGATCGCGGCAGCGGACGACGCAGGGATCGCTATGGTCTTCACTGGCATGCGCCACTTCCGACATTAAGGATAATTAGATGCGGCTTGTTTTCTGGACGGGGTTTTGGGTGTTTCTGGTCGATCAGGCCAGTAAATATTTTGTCGTGCATTACCTCGACCTGATAGCCGTCAAGCACATTGATGTGCTGCCGCCATTCCTCACGTTTCGCATGGCTTGGAATAAGGGCATGAACTTTGGGCTTGGCGCAGGTTTTGACATGCGCTGGGTCTTGATCGGCGTGGCATTCTTGATCTCAGGGATTGTGTTGGTTTGGTTGTGGCGCAGGCCTCAAAGCCGCATGATGAATATCGCAGCTGGCTTTTTGATCGGTGGTGCGCTGGGCAACGTTATTGATCGCCTCCTTTATGGCGCGGTGGCCGATTTTCTGAATATGTCATGCTGCGGTTTTAACAATCCCTATGCCTTTAACGTGGCTGACGTTGCGATTTTTATCGGCGCGATCGGGATCGCATTCGCCGATAGTGGCACAGAGAAAAAGAAACGGGCGTGACGCGCCCGCAGGCTTGCGCTAAACAAGGCCAAGTAACGACCAAGGGATTGGGTATGCGCAAGGCAATTTTGGCGATTTTGGCAGTAGCGGCACTGACGGCATGTTCGACAGGCAAGCGGCCTTTGCACGACATGCGCTCCACGACGGGTGGCCCTGATGAATTCTCGGTCATGCCTGTTGCGCCCTTAGAGATTCCTGAAACCATGGATTTGCCGACCCCGACATTGGGTGGCGCGAACCGCGTGGACCCATCCCCAAAGGCAGACGCAATTGCGGCCCTTGGTGGTCAACCGTCGGCTGTTAACGCTGGTGGCATTCCTGCGGCTGATGGCGCGCTTGTTGCAGCGGCATCGCGCAAAGGAACGCAGTCCGACATTCGCGCCGTGCTCGCAACAGAGGACGCACAGTTCCGCAAGGCCCGCAGTCGTTTTGGTCTTCTTGCTGCACTCCAATCTGACCGCTATTTCAAGGCATACGCGCGCTATGCGCTTGACGCCTATGCCGAGCTTCAGCGGTTCCGCAATTTGGGCGTCGCAACACCAACCGCGCCGCCAAAATAGGCATCTTCACATCTGCGTTTGCAGGGCTTGAAAGCCGTCTGATCGGGCGTAGGTTACACCCAACGACCCCGAATAAAGGACCGCCCATGCGCCGCCTGATTGCCTCTGCCTTTGTGATGTTTGCGGCCCTGCCTGCGATGGCCCAAGAGGTCACGACCTTTTCGCTCGATAACGGAATGGATGTGGTTGTGATCGAAGATCACCGCGCCCCCGTCGTTGTGCATATGGTCTGGTACAAAATCGGGTCTGCGGATGAACCTGTAGGGGCATCTGGCGTTGCGCACTTCCTTGAGCACTTGCTATTTAAGGCAACCGACAAGCTAGAAAGCGGCGAGTTTTCGGCCACGGTTTCGTCCAATGGCGGCTCTGATAACGCTTTTACCAGTCACGATTACACTGCCTATTACCAACGGATCGCTGCCGACCGTCTGCCCTTGATGATGGAGATGGAAAGCAACCGGATGGAAAACCTGATGCTGACCGAGGACGACATCGCCACAGAGCGCAACGTGATCTTGGAAGAGCGCAACCAGCGTACCGAAAACAATCCGGGCGCCTTGGCCAGTGAACAGTTTCGTGCCGCCCAATACCAAAATCACCGCTACGGCGTGCCCGTCATTGGTTGGAAGCACGAGATGGAGGGGCTGGAACTGAAGGACACAATCGATTTCTACCACCTCTATTATTCGCCCAACAATGCGACCCTAGTTGTCGCGGGTGACGTCCAGCCTGACGAAGTGAAAGCCTTGGCCGAACAGTATTACGGCATCATCCCTGCGGAGGAAAACCTGCCGCCGCGCATAAGGCCGCAAGAACCACCGCAACGCGCCGAACGGCGTCTGACATATACCGATCCGCGCGTGAGCCAGCCGTATCTGTCTCGCTCTTACCTCGCCCCCGAACGCGATAGCGGTGCGCAAAAAGAGGTGGCGGCATTGGTCTATTTGTCCGATCTTCTGGGTGGATCACCGTTCACCTCGGCGCTTGGTCAGGCCTTGCAATTCGACAGCCAAATCGCGGTCTACACTGGTGCTGGCTACGACGGGTCCAATCTTGATGACAGCACGTTCAACATCACCGTCGCCCCGTCCGAAGGCGTGAGCCTCTCTGAGGCCGAAGCGGCGATGGACCAAGCAATCGCGGACTTTATGGCGAAGCCTATCGACCCCGCACAGATGGACAGCATCCGCATGCAGTTACGCGCCTCTGAAATCTACGCGCTGGATAACGTTGAAGGGCTGGCGAACCGCTATGGTGCCGCACTGTCCCAAGGGCTCGCGATCCAAGACGTGCAAGACTGGCCGCAGATCCTGCAAGACGTGACGGAGGCCGACATCAAAGCAGTCGCAGCATCGGTCCTGAACCGCGATCAATCTGTCACTGGCTGGGTCGTGTCCAGCGCCGAGGAGGCCCGCTAATGCTGCGTATTATTCTGACCGTTTGCTTCGCGCTCACCGCATCCCTCGCCTCTGCGATTGAGATCAAAGAAATCACCTCTGACGGCGGTATCAACGCTTGGGTCGTAGAGGAACCGTCGATCCCCTTTACCGCATTGGAAATTCGTATGCGCGGCGGTGCTTCGCTCGACTTGCCCGAAAAACGCGGCGCTGTGAACCTGATGATGGCGCTTGTCGAAGAGGGCAGCGGCGACATGGACGCACAAGCATTCCAGACGAAACTAGACGCGCTCGCCGCATCGTTTAGCTTTCGCGCCTATGCCGACACCATGTCGATTTCCGCGCGCTTCCTGACCGAAAACCAAGACGAAGTTCTGGCGCTTTTGCACCAAGCCCTGACCGCGCCCCGCTTTGACCAAGACGCGATTGACCGCGTGCGTGCGCAGGTTTTGTCAGGTATCGCAAGCGACGCCAAAAGCCCGAACCGCATCGCGAGCGCCTATTTTGATCATGCCGCATTTGGCGATCACCCCTACGGCTCGTCGATTGACGGCACCGTCGAAAGCGTGAATGCGCTGACCCAAGCCGACATTTTTGATGCATACCATAACACGCTAACACGGGCCGAAATCTACGTTTCTGCCGTGGGTAATATCACTGCCGACCAGATCGGCCCGATGCTGGATAAACTGTTGGGTGACTTGCCTGCCGAAGGGCCAGCCGCCCCGACGCATGTTGATTTTGGCCTCAAAGGTGGGGTCACGGTGATCCCGTTCGAGACCCCGCAATCTGTCGCCCTTTTTGGACACGCAGGGATCGAGCGGCACGACGAAGATTTCTTTGCTGCCTATATTCTCAATGAGATCGTTGGCGGTGCTGGGTTCGAGAGCCGCCTTATGAATGAGGTCCGCGAAAAGCGGGGGCTGACCTATGGCATTGGCACCTACCTCGTGCCGAAATTCCACGCCGAGATGTGGGTGGGGCAAGTGGCCAGCGGTAATGCGACCATGTCTGAGGCCGTGCAAGTCACGCGCGACGTTTGGACGGATATTGCCCAGAATGGCGTCACGCAAGATGAACTGGACAACATCAAAACCTTTCTGACGGGCGAATACCCGCTGCGGTTTGACGGCAACGCCGAGATCGCTGGGATCATGGTAGGCATGCAAATGATCGGTCTGCCCACGGATTACGTGATCAATCGTAACGCCTACATGGAGGCCGTCACATTGGCCGACGTGAACCGCGTCGCAGCAGAATTGATGCAGCCCGACGCGCTCCACTTTGTCGTTGTAGGGCAGCCCGAAGGGCTAGTAAGCTCTGATTAACTCTGCCGCCTTACTCGTCGCTGAGGGCATCCTTGAGCAATATAACGGGATCGAAGTCGTTGATTTCGATCCGAACTTCGCTACCAACGTTTTCGTAAGGGAACGGCACGAAGTTGACGTAACTGGCACCTAAGTAGCGGAAATTTTCTACCAAAGATCTAATTTCCTCCACGAAGGCCATGTCATAAGCAGGCGTTTGCGCGACGATAACGTAGGCGCCTTCGTATTCGAAACTCGCGATGATTTCTTGACCTGATTGGTAGAGAGTTACGCGATCGATGCCCTTAGTCGGAAAGGTATCCGAGCGACAATGCGCACTTAGGTTTTTGAGGTCGGCCGGAGAGCAGTCTAACCCAGAATCTACCAGTGCGTCATAAACCTGCGAAAATTTCTGCGGCGCGTCAGGCTGCGACAAGAAATGGAATGTTACCCCGCCATGATATGTTGCACAGCCAGCGAGTAGCAAAAGGGGAGGGATAGCGCGAAACAACTCAACTATTTTCAGCGTTGCCACTCAGTATACCTCTTCATTAGCGACCTAAAAGATGGGGCGTGGATCATGAAAACAGCCCGTCGATGCGGCCATAGCTGTCTTCCATGCCTTGCTCCATCCCTGTATCGAGCATCGCTTTCAGGCTTTCTTCGTCGGGCAGTTGCATCCGTACGGTCAAAAGGGTGCCGCCTTCTTTGGCTTCAAACGTCGTATGGCAGCGGTTGTCTGGGGTCGCCTCTGGGACGTGCATCCGTTCGACATGGCGGATTTCACTATAGGGTTTCACGACCTCATATTCACCCGTGATCTCAAACGACATGCCGTCTGGACCAGCCCAGCCATAGCGCAGAACTCCGCCAGCGCGGGCATCAGATTCGCAGTGGGTCATGTCCCAACCTTCCATGCCGCCCATCCATTGGCGGATGTATTCGGCCTCCACATGGGCGCGAAAAACCTGCTCTGGGCTGGCTGCAAAATGGCGGGTCACAATGGCTGCGCCATCGCCCACGAGGTCAATTTTCAAGGCTGTCATGGTGTGTCCTTTTCCACTGGGGGCATGGCGGCCAAAACCGCATCCAGCCGATCATAGTTACGGGCCATTGATTTGCGCAGCTTGGTGGCCCATTGCTCAAGCTGTTCCAGTCCCGCAGGCGACAAAGCGCAGGGGCGCTTGGCCCCATCAATGCGGCGGGTAATCAGGGCGGCATCCTCCAACACCTTGAGGTGCCGAGAGATAGCAGGCTGGCTCATCGCAAAGGGGACTGCGATGTCCATCACCGTCTTTTCGCCGTCCGCCAGCATCTCTAAGATTGCGCAGCGGGTCGGGTCCGAGAGGGCAGCAAAGGTACGGTGCATTTCTTCCATGCGTCAATTGTTATATAACATTAATGTTAAGTAAATCCGCTGATTTCAACCCTCGTAGAATCGCAATGGTTCATGCTAAACCTTGTGGCATGGCCATTTCAGCCCCCCAGATGAAGCCGCGACCTGTCATCAGACAGCTTGACGACGCCGCTATCAACCGCATCGCTGCGGGTGAAGTTTTAGAGCGTCCGGCCTCTGCCGTGAAAGAATTGGTCGAGAATGCCGTTGATGCGGGCGCACACCGAATCGAGGTTGTGATCGCTGACGGTGGCAAAACTCTGATCCGCGTCACTGATGATGGTTGCGGCATTTCTGGACCTGATTTGCCGCTGGCATTATCGCGCCACGCAACCAGCAAAATCGACGGCTCGGACCTTTTGAACATCCGTTCCTTCGGCTTTCGTGGAGAGGCTCTGCCCTCGCTAGGCGCAGTTGGCCGCCTGACCATCACAAGCCGCGTTGACGGTGAGGATGGGGCCAGCATTGCGGTCTTGGGCGGGCGGCACAGCGACGTAAAGCCAGCCGCGCTTTCAAACGGCACGGTCGTCGAACTGCGTGACATGTTTTACGCGACCCCAGCGCGGCTCAAATTCCTGCGGACCGACCGCGCAGAGGCCCAAGCGGTTGGCGACGTGGTCAAGCGGTTGGCGATGGCCGAGCCGTTTATCACCTTCATCCTGCGCGATGCGTCAAACGGCGACAACCGCACGACATTCCGCGCCGACGCCGAAACGGGTGATATGTTCGACGCGCTACATGGCCGCTTGCGCACCGTGCTTGGCCGCGATTTTGCTGACAATGCGCTGCCGATTGACGCAGAGCGCGACGGGTTCCACCTCACAGGTTATGCCGCCTTACCGACCTATTCGCGGGGTGCTGCTGTTGCACAATTCCTCTTTGTGAATGGCCGACCAGTGCGTGACAAAATGCTGCTCGGGGCACTCCGCGCCGCCTATATGGATGTCCTGTCACGGGACCGTCACCCAGTGGCGGCATTGTCCGTCGACTGCGACCCCACGCTGGTCGATGTGAACGTTCATCCCGCCAAATCAGAGGTCCGCTTTCGCGAACCTGCCGTTGTGCGCGGGTTGATCGTATCAGGCCTGCGGCACGCTTTGGCCGACGCCGGTCACCGCGCCTCAACCACCGTCGCCAACGCAACACTTGGGGCAATGCGGCCCGAACTGACCGAACCGCGCGTCTATCAAATGGACCGCCCGTCATTCTCGGCACGCTCCATGACGTTCCAAGCGCAAGCACCGGGATTCTCCGAGGCTCCCTCTGCACGGATCGAACCCACGCCGATGGACGCGCAAGATCACCTTCCGCTTGGTGCCGCGCGCGCGCAAGTCCACGAGAATTACATCATCGCGCAGACCGAAGCGGGGATTGTGATCGTCGACGGGCATGCCGCCCATGAACGGCTCGTCTATGAAAAACTGAAAAAGCAGATGGCGGAGAATGGCGTTGCAGCCCAAGCCCTGCTTATCCCCGAAATCGTCGAGATGACCGAAAATGAGGCCGCGCAGCTTTTGGAAATCGCCGACGACCTCGCGAAATTCGGACTTGGCATCGAACCCTTTGGCGGTGGCGCAATCGCTGTCCGCGAAACGCCTGCAATCTTGGGGGAAGTGAACGCCGAAGCTATGCTACGCGATATCTTGGACGAACTGGCAGACACAGGCGGCAGCGACCGTGTGCAGTCAAAGGTCGAGGCAATCCTGTCGCGCGTCGCCTGCCACGGATCCATCCGCACAGGGCGACGGATGCGCGGCGAAGAAATGAACGCGCTGTTGCGCGAAATGGAAGCGACGCCGATGTCGGGGCAATGTAACCACGGACGACCCACATATGTGGAACTGAAGCTCACCGATATTGAACGATTGTTTGGACGCACATGATACAAGTCGGCGAATATACCTTTGGCCTCGACGACCCGTTGTTCATCGCCGGTCTCATCGTTGCTCTCATCCTCTTGCTGCTGGTAGTGCTATTGATCGTATCGGTGCGCCGTGCTGGCAAATCGAGCGAAATGGCTCATATCTTAGCGAGCCAAATGGGCGGGCTGGGGAGCCGTGTCGAGATGCTCTCGAACGGACAACAACAGCTGTTCGGCGGGCTGACCTCGGTCACCGAAGCGCAGGCGCAACAGCAAGCGCGGACCCTGCAATTGATGGAACAGCGGCTAAGCCAAGTTTCCGAATCGATGAACGTGAACCTGTCGTCATCCGCTCAGCGCACCGCGCAATCGCTTGGCGAATTGCAGCAACGGCTGCTGACCATCGACAAGGCGCAGGAGAATATCACCAAGCTGTCAGGCGATGTTTTGTCCCTGCAAGATATCTTGTCCAACAAGCAAACGCGCGGTGCATTTGGTGAAATCCAACTCAACGATATCGTCAGTAAGGCGCTGCCATCGGACGCCTACACATTCCAACATACGCTGACCAACGGCAAGCGGGCCGACTGTTTGATCCATCTGCCGAATCCGCCTGGCCCGATTGTTATCGACAGCAAATTCCCGCTGGAGGCCTATGAAGCCTTGCGCAACGCCAAGACTGACTGGGAGGCGAATGAGGCCGCGAAATTCATGCGGACCTCCGTCAAGGCGCACATCAAGGCGATCTCAGAGAAATACATCCTCGACGGGGAAACCGCAGACGGCGCGTTGATGTTCCTGCCGTCCGAGGCGGTCTATGCCGAGTTGCACGCCAACTTTCCCGAATTGGTGCGGGAAGGGTTTGCCGCAAGGGTATGGATCGTGTCGCCCACGACCTGCATGGCCACGCTGAACACCATGCGGGCGATCTTGAAAGACGCACGCATGCGCGAACAAGCAGGTGCAATCCGCACAACTTTGCGCTTGCTTCATCGTGATGTGGAATTGGTGTCGGAACGGGTGGCAAAGCTGAACACGCACTTTGGCCAAGCCCGCAAAGACCTCGAAGATATCAATACCGCCTCAGAGCGGGCAGGCAAACGCGCGGCGAAACTCGATAACTTCGATTTTGAGGAAGTTACGCCAGAAGTCGAGACTGCGGTCGTTCCCCTTGCATAGCCTAAGCCCTAAGGGCATTGTCACGGTGATTTCATGCAGGAGGCAGCAATGCTCAAATCCCTTTCGCTATCAGTCGCAGCACTGTCCTTGCTCGCCGCTTGCAACGGAAAGCCGCTGACATTTTCAGGTACGCCAGTGCAAGTCAAACGGGCCTATGCGGACTCCTTCCAAGACAAGCCATCTGATACTGGCGCGATTTCCGTCGTGACCGAAGAACATGGCGAGCTGCACACCTACACCCTGACCCCATGCGGGGAGGGCCATGTCTGCGGCGCACGCCAAGGAAGCCTCACGAAAACACCAGATCACTATGTCGTCTCGGGCGCCTATGCAGGCCGCACATTCTATGTCGCTGCTGGCGGAAGCGGTCTGATCAAACGCGATGGCGCGTTTTACCCAATGGCGTGGAATTGATCCCAAAAGCGATACTTTGCGATATGGACGGCCTCTTGCTCGACACAGAGCGGATGGCGCGTGACATGTTTTTGGTCACTGCAATGGCCCATGGGCTCGTGGACGAAGCCGAGGTTTTAGAGGTCTTCCTGCGGTGCGTTGGAACGCGTGCCGCAACCTCAAATGAGATCATTGCAAGGGCATTCGGCGACCGCATCGACGTGGATCAGTTTCGCAAAAATTGGACTGCGGCTTTGATGCCATTGTGGGCCAGCAATATCCCAACCAAGCAAGGTGCGGCCGCGATGTTTGCATTGGTTAAAGCACAGGGCCTGCCCATCGCCGTGGCGACATCAACCAAAACGGATTTGGCCGAAGAACATCTGAAGCACGCAGGGCTTTGGGAGTATGTCACGCTTGTGGTTGGCGGCGATCAGGTGAGCGAAGGTAAACCCGCGCCAGAGACTTACCTCACTGCGGCCAAGCGTTTGGGCGTTGATATCACCCGCTGCGTGGCGTTTGAGGATAGTGATGTCGGCACGCTTGCTGCTGTGCGGTCAGGGGCACGTACCGTGCAAATCCCCGACCTCAAGCAACCAAGCGACGCGACCCGCGCCCTTGGTCACATCATCGCACCAGATTTGCTCACAGGCGCGCGGCGTGCAGGGGTGGTGGGTTAAAACCCACCCTACGCAGTTGCGCTGTCAAACATCTGTTTGGCGCGCAGCCAGACGCCTTTGTCGAGCGCATTTAGGGCGCCAAGATGCGGCAACAATTGCCCCGCGAAATCCTCGCTACTTTCCACAGGCAAAAGCGACGGCAGGTTGTCGATAGCCGTCACATCGAGAGGTGGCGCATCATGCACGCGCAACGCAGGTGCGGCCCACGTCGTCTCAAGGTTATAAACCTTGATCGGAGAGAAATCGCTTTGCGGATCGCAGGCGATATCACCAATCACTGAGAGTTGCCGCATGTCAGTCTTTGCACTGGCTGGCACGAAAACAGGCGTCCCCTCGCGGGCCAAAATACAGTTAAGGAAGATGTCATGTTCCAGCACTTCTGGAAACGGCCCACCTGATGCAGTCTCGGCCATATCCCATTTGGTGACGGAGAGCCCAAGCGCCTCATATAGGTCCGCAGCCCCCGTGCCCACGCGCCCCAAAGCGCCAATAATCAACGCAGTTGGCGCATCAGACCCAAGGTGCATCGCGAGGTCATTGCGCATCGCATCGGCGCTTTCAAAGGTGCTCACAGGCCCCGCGATCCCACCCTCTTTCTGCGCCATCAAGGCGATCAGGCTGACAGCAGCGCCTGCATAGCCAGCCCAATAACCAAAGGCAGCAACACGGCGCCCTGCCTCATCAACCAGATACTCCAGATCATATAGCGTGCCACCGCCAGCCTTGAACCTGTCGAGCAATACACGCCCCGCCGCTTGCCCCTTAAAAGCGTGGCCGAACATGATGTGGCGATGGGGCAGGGGCGTGCCGTCGTCGGGCAATTCCTTTAGCCCAAAAATGATCGCATCACGGGGGGCATCGACCCACGAACCTTCCGTGGCGATCGCGCAACCAGCGGCACGATACCCAACAATCGGGATCGCGCGTTGCACGCTTTCCTCGACCGTCACGGTGTAACCTGCGGCCAGCAATTCAGCCGCACCATCAGGCGTCATCCCAACCCGTTCCTCATGATCGCGGCTCTCGGCGCGGACCCAGATATGTGTCATGTAAGCATTCCTTTTGCGATGACCGCTTGCACGGATGGACGGGCGCGCATGGTCTCCATAAACGCGGAAAGTTTCGGGAAATTCGCCATCTCAACACCGTCGCCCTCTCCCCATGTCGAGACGACATAAAGGTAGGGATCGGCGAGCGTAAAATCAGACCCTAACACGAAAGGTTCGAGCGGATATATAGACTCTAAATAGGCGCAACAGGCCCCAACTGTCTGCGGTACCTTTGCGCGCATATCGGCGAAACTCGTCTCTAAATCAGCCCAACGCGCGCCGCGCATTTTATGGGCGTGGGCGATGTGGAACGTCGAGGCCACGTAATACATCACCTCGCGCATCCGTCCCGCCTGAAACGGATCATGGGGGATCAAATCAGGGGCCATCGCACCGATGTAATCTAGAATCGCACCAGCCTCGGTCAACGGCCCCTGAGGCGTAACCAATGTAGGCACACGTCCCTTCGGATTCAGTGTCAAATAAGGCTCTTTCGTCTGCTCCGCAGTCGCGAAATCCACCAGACGCAGGGTATAGGCAATGCCCGCTTCCTCCAGCGCAATCGCGACCACAACCGAGATCGTATTGGGCGTATAGAATAGCTCCATGTCAGGCTCCTTAATAATAGGTGCGGGCGGTCAATCGGTCCGCGTGATCAAGGTGAGGGGCGCTGTTGAATGCCGCTAAAATCGGACCATGCGGGGTCACGTGGATGCGGTGGACCGAGGTGTTGAGGATCGGCAAGGCGATCTGCGCCATCTTCGCAATATCAAGGTGCAGGATGTCAGCCACCGCACGGGCAATGATGCCGCCAGAGGTTACGCAGAGGATACGCTTTCCGGGTTGTGCCGCCTCGGCGATAACACCGGCAACACGGGCCGTGAAATCGGTGTAGCGCTCGCTCCCATCAATCTTACCCTCCTGCCACGCATTCAAGGTCGCGGGAAAATGCGTCGCGAAATCATCAGGGCTCTCGCGCTTGGCGGATAACCCCTTGGCCTCCATCTCGGCGGTCAGGTCGTAATAGGCGATCTCGTTCAAACGCGGATCGGTGGTGAAATCGGGAAACCCCATACCCGCCACGGTCTCTTGCTGACGGCGCAAACTCCCTGCAAACACCGCATCAAACGGGCCATCATGGGCGTGGATCCAATGGCCCAACCATTCGGCTTGCTGATGCCCCAACTCGGTCAGCATGTCATAACCCGCTTCGGTCGTGGCAGAAGAATTCGCCTGCCCGTGCCGCACCAATGTAATTTCACCCATGATCTCTCCTTCGTCTGTCTATGGGTAAGCGTGGGGCGCAGGGGGCGCAAGCACGCCCGCGTGAAAAGTGATCTAAACAAGCCTTGTTTGCCGATTCCTCATGTGGGATTGTCAGGGTCCGAGCACCAAATAAAAAAACAGGTCACACCCTCATGAGCGCCGCCGTGCTGCTGAAAGATATCTTTGGTTTTGATGCCTTCAGGCCCGGTCAGCAGGAGATCGTGGAGGCCGTGATTGCGGGTGAAAACACCCTTGCGATTATGCCCACAGGTGGCGGTAAATCTCTTTGTTTCCAACTGCCTGCGTTGGCGCGTGAGGGGGTGACGGTTGTCATCTCTCCGCTCATCGCCTTGATGCGCGATCAGGTCCGCGCCTTGCAAGCGGCAGGTGTCGAGGCAGGTGCGCTGACCTCTGGCAATACCGAGGAAGAGACCGAGGCCGTCTGGCGCGGGCTTGAGGCGGGCACGCTGCGCCTTCTCTATATGGCGCCCGAACGGCTGGCCTCTGGTGGCACGATGCAGATGCTGCGCCGTGTTGGTGTAACAATGATCGCAGTCGACGAGGCGCATTGCGTGAGCCAATGGGGTCATGATTTCCGTCCTGACTACCTGCGTATAGGCGAACTCCGCCGTATGCTCGACGTGCCGCTCGCCGCCTTCACCGCCACCGCCGACGCCGAGACCCGCGCCGAAATCGTGCAAAAGCTCTTCGACGGGGTTGAACCGTCTACCTTTCTGCGCGGCTTTGACCGCCCGAATATCCACCTCGCGTTTGAAGTCAAAGACGGCCCACGCGCGCAAATCCTTAACTTCGCCGCCGCCCGTAAGGGGCAGTCTGGTATCGTCTATTGCGGCACGCGGGCGAAAACCGAAACGCTTGGCAAGGCGCTGAACGATGCGGGCCACTCCGCCTGCTATTACCACGGCGGCATGGAGGCCGAGGATCGGCGCATCGTCGAGCGCCGCTTCCAGCAAGAAGACGGCTTGATCGTCTGCGCAACCGTGGCCTTTGGCATGGGTATCGACAAACCCGATATCCGCTGGGTGGCGCACGCCGACCTGCCGAAATCGATCGAGAGTTACTACCAAGAAATCGGGCGCGCGGGCCGCGACGGTGCACCTGCGGAAACGCTCACGCTCTTTGGTCCCGACGATATCCGCTACCGCCGCCAACAGGTCGATGAGGGGCTCGCCCCACCCGAACGCCGCGCCGCCGATCATGGGCGTTTGAACGCGCTCCTTGGTTTGGCCGAGGCGCTACATTGCCGCCGCGTGAACCTGCTCACCTACTTTGGTGAAGATCCACAGCCCTGCGGCAACTGCGACCTTTGCGATAAACCTGCGGATATCTTTGACGGGACCACCGCCGTGCGTATGGCGCTTTCTGCAGCCCTCAGAACCGAGGAGTGGTTCGGTTCAGGGCATCTCATTGACATCCTCATGGGTGCGAAAACCGAAAAGATCGCGCAGCGCGGCCATGACAGCCTGCCCACATACGGCGTCGGCAAAGAGTACGATAAACGCCAATGGCAGGCGATCTTTCGGCAGATGATGGGGCGTGACCTAATGCGGCCCGACCCTGAGCGTCACGGCGCGCTGCGCATGACCGAAGGGGCGCGGCCAATCTTGCGTGGCGAGGCGACGATTGATTTGCGCCGCGATAGTATCAAAGCGGCTAAGGGTACAGGCCCGAAAATCCGCCAGATGGTGAGCGAAGAAGACGCACCGCTTCTCTCTGCACTCAAGGCGAAACGACGCTTCTTTGCAGAACAACTCGGCGGCCCCGCCTACATCGTGTTCAACGACAAAACCCTTATCGAGATGGCCGAGAAACGCCCGATGAACCTCGACGAGATGGCACGGATCGGTGGGGTCGGCGCGAAGAAACTGGAAAGCTACGGCGCTCCCTTTCTTGAGGTGATTTCAGGTGCCGTCGAAGATGTGCATCCAGTACGCCGCAAGCTGGCCATGCGCGGGAATGGCGAGGTTTACGACCGCCTGCTTGCCGCCCAAGCGGAGTTGGCGCGCGGCGAAGACGGAGCGGGCAAGCCGATGTCGATGGGGGCTGCCACGCTCGCCAAAATAGCAACCCTGCACAACCCCGATATGGCGGGGCTGACGCGGCTGATGGGTGACAAACACACCGAACGCTTTGGCGCGGCCTTCCTAAATATCCTAACAGACCGTTAAG
>DFSO01000004.1:0-123 GCA_002378665.1 Loktanella sp. UBA3435
GAGAAGAGGTTGTCGATCTTCCGCTTTTTTGACGGGCTTGTTCTATGAGACAGCGTTCGACAGTGTCCCGATCCCTTGAATGCTTATCGTAAGGACGTCGTGTGCTCTCAAATACCTCTTGGG
>DFSO01000004.1:504-1873 GCA_002378665.1 Loktanella sp. UBA3435
GAGAAAATCATCTCTTGCCCATATGCAGATTGCAACGTTTCCCCGTTCAAGGTGACAGTGAGGTGCAAATCCTCGACAGGCGGCAGGTCATCAGCAGTTGCGATCCACGGCCCCCATGACCCTGAGTTTGCAAAATTCTTGCCTGCATAGATCGAGTGTTTCTGCCACTCGCGCACTGAACCATCGTTGAAAGGGGCATAGCCCAGCACATGATCCATCGCCTGAACTGGCGTCACATGACGAGCGGTTTTCCCGATCACAACCGCAATTTCGCCCTCATAGTCAAAGCTGTCGGCCGGTGTGCCGCGCGGTACCTCCAGAGTGGCACCATGCCCGACAAGTGTCTCGCTTTCCTTGCCAAACAGGATGATGTGTTCAGGGCTGGGCGGGGCCACGCCATCAACGGGGTAGGGCTTGGGATAGTTCATACCAACACAGATAATCTTGCGCGGGTTTGGAATGGGCGGCTGGAATGTGATCTCGGCGATGGGGATTGTTGCGGACAGATTCACGGAGCCTTTCAACGCTTCAGATTTTTCAGCATCCAGCAGGTCGCGCAAGGTAGGGTATTGCGCAATGAGGCCGGGGCTTGCCGGAGCAACGGTTTCACCGTTGAACACACCATAGAGCGCTTGGTCTCGATGTAGAAAGGATCCGATGTTCATAGGGTTTTCTTCTCAAATGCGGCTTCGCGTTGGCGCAGAATGGCGGTGAGCGTGTTATTGTACGGGGTGGAGATGGCCAATTCCCGGCCCATGATCGGCACGATCCCGTTGATTGCATCCAGTTCAGAGACGCGTCCTGCCATGTGATCCAGCAACATGGAAGGGCGTGCTTTTGGCATACCTGCGCCGAAGGCCGTGACATAGGCGACTGGATCATCAAATGATAATGGCACTCCTTTGGCCTGCGCAATCGTATAGGCCTCAAGCATCGCACCAATGGCAATCTGCCATTGGTCGGGATGATCCATCAACTCGCCGACCTTGACGTTGAAGGTTGTGCAGGGTGCGCTGAAGGTCACGTTGCACAGAAACTTTTCCCAGATCAACTGGGTAATGTTTTCGAACGCCTTGGCGTTGAAACCTGCCCCCTGCCAGACAGCCTCGACGCGCTTCAATCGATCCGTGACACCGCCGCCCATCTCTCCTATGCGGATCAGATTCATGCTGTTATGATGGGTGTGGCCGGGGCCTTTCATGGAAGCGCCAAAACCGTCAGCAACCCCCAAAAGGACATTGTCTGTGGGCATGTGTTGCGCGATACGTTCGCCCGCGCCAAGTCCGTTCTGGATCGTCAAAACCATCGCATCGAGGCCGATAACCGCAGCGGCTGCGTGCGCAGCCGAACCCACTCCCGAGGCTTTGGT
>DFSO01000004.1:2195-4787 GCA_002378665.1 Loktanella sp. UBA3435
GATGTGACTGTCCGATCGCCACTGGGCCCTTCAACGCGCAGACCCTTCGCATTGATTACATCGACATGCGCACCCCATGTGTCGACGGCCCAGACTTCGTGCCCCGCGTCCGCCAGCAAGGCCGCATAGATGGAACCCATGGCACCTGCGCCGATCACTGCGATTTTCATGGAGCTGTCATCCTTGTGGCAGGCAGGCGGATATCGAAACGCGCCCGCAAGTCTTGTTCAATTTCTGCACTTATATGCCGTGGAAAGTGGCGGGCAAGCGTGTCTGTCACAGTCTTGCGCGCTGAGGTGTTGATGTTTGGCGCCCCACTGGCAAGCCATGCCTCGGGAGCCTGCCGGTCTGCATGGCTGGGGTATACAAAATCTGATTTCATGCGCGCATACGTGTCGGCGTGGCCAAGAAAATGGCCCTCAGCGTGGACAATCTGGGCGATCGTTTCCGTCGATAAGGTTGTTTTGCTCACTTCGATGGAACCCGCAGCTTGCAAGATCGCGCCTAGCATATCGTTGTCGATGACGTAAGCCTCCAAAGAGGTGGCCATCAGGCCGGCCTGCGTACCGGCGGCCTGAGTGATCAGGTTGGCCCCGGCTTGGGCGGCAAGTGTTACCGACAAGGCCTTTTCAAACCCCGATTGCGCGTCCGGCAGCTTGCTGTCTGTCGCGCCTGCAATTGTTGAATTGGGCAGATCATAGAAGCGAGCAATTTGGGTGGCCGCTGCAGTCAGGATCGCTTGCTCGCCGCTGCCACCCGCCATGCCGCCTGATCGCAGGTCCGTCACCATTGGGCGCGCACCATAGATCGCGCGCACGTCTGGGTCGAGGGTCCAGGCAAACAGCATACCAGCCAAAGTTTCTGCATTGGTCTGCGCCAGACAGCCTGCAATGGTGACAGGACTGGACGCACCCATCTGCCCGAAGGTGTTCACCATCACTGGAATTCCTGACTGCACAGCGGCGGCCATGACCTCGCAGGCGTCGGCGTCAAAGCGCAGTGGCGGGACAGCGTGGTTGATATTGAGGGACAGGAACGGCTTTTCGCGGAATGCCTGTTCTGACCCGGCAATCGCATAGCACATTTGCGCGATGTCGCTGACGTGCGCCGGGTGGCTGGCGCTGACCATCACGTGTTTTGACGTTCCCGCCAAAGATGCGAAGGCGGTGTTTACGTCCAGCGCATGTGTGGTCAGCATATCGCCTGCAATCATCGAGCGCGAGAAAAATTGCACGTGTTCAAGCTTGTCCACAAGCCGCGCAGCGTCATAAAGATCGGCCAGCGTTGCGGCGCGGTAGGTGCCGTCCGACATGTCCACGATACTGGGTGAGGCCCCGCCAGAGCCCGCATGAACCTTTGCCCCGGTAAGGTCCAGACCCTGACTTTCTGCCCTGCCAAAAAGCTGAAACCCACGGCGAAATCCCTCAAGCGCTTGGGTGACAAGCACACGTGGAAACAGCAACCGACCGTCCGAGGTCAGCCTGCCACCGCGTGCTGTGACGGCATCAACCACAACCTGTGGTGCCTCGCTCATTCCGACCCGATCAAGGATGTCGAGTGAGGCTGCATGAATGCGCGCAAGTCCCTCATCGTCCAGCGGATTGAGGCGACCGGCAATTGGTGCTGCGCGGGGTGCGCCCTGCGTGGCTTGCGGGTCCCCGGATTTACGCCGACCTCCGGTGCGTCTGCGCGGTACAATGTCAGATGTGTGATCCATGGAACCTGTGTGTTTGTGACCTCTGCACTCTCGCTGTCGCAAGGTTTGTCGACAAACAACTTGTCTGGCGACCATAAATAAAGATAACTACGGTTATAGGACGGGTTACATATGCGACGCACGCCAAGGAAATTGCCACTGACAGCCTTGCGTACCTTCGAGGTTGCAGCGAGGCGGCTCAGCTTCAAGGACGCCGCTGAAGAGCTTTGCGTCAGTGCGACAACCGTGAGCAATCAAATCCGCGAGTTGGAGCGAGATTGGCGCTGCAAGCTGTTCATCCGCAAGACGCGGGCCGTTGTACTGACCGACGAGGGGCGATCCTTGAGCCGCGTTTTGTCCAAAGCGTTTGATGATATCAGGGCTGAGGTCGAAGTGTACGGCCAAAGCACTCGCAAGACAGTGACCCTTGCTGTCGGGCCAATTTTTGGGACCCGTTGGCTGGTGCCGCGCCTTGCGCAATTTCGCAGCGATCTGCCCAACATCGAACTGATCTTGCATGACAGCCCGCGCATCACCGATGCCGTCATGATGGGGACGCATCTGGCGGTAGATTGGGGTGAAGGAAGCTGGTCAGGTCTACAAAACTACCACCTGATGGACATCACTTATGCGCCTGTTCTGAGCAAAGCGTTGATGGCCGAACGGGGCGGTTTGAAAAGCCCTAAAAACTTGGCGCGCTACACGATCATTCACCAACGCGACCGGTCCGAATGGGCGGCATGGCTTACCCTAGCGGGTTGCGCAGGTCTGACGCTGAAAGAGGAAATCACCATTACGGATACAAATACGGTGATGCATGCCGCGCTTGAAGGGCAAGGGGTGTCCTTGGGGATATTTCCCTTTGTTGATCAGGAGTTGAAAGCTGGCAAACTGGT
>DFSO01000096.1 GCA_002378665.1 Loktanella sp. UBA3435
CACTCGATGGGGGCACTCCAGCGGGGTCTTTGAGTGTCAGCGCCAGATGCTGCTCATAGAATTCGCGCGGAATAAACTTGTTTGGCCAAAGCTTGTTGGACGCAATCGGGTCGTGGATAATATCGCCACGGCGGATGTGATAGGCGGTCAGTTTTTTGCCGGCAAAGACTCTGATAATCTTGTCGACCATTTCGGCGACAGGGGCGGAAAAGCGGAGTTCGTCGATACAATCGGGCAGGCGGGCGGTAACTTCGGCCGCGTCTTCCCACGGCAAAACGGTGACGCCCATCGCGGCACCTGACATAAACGATTTGCCTTTCGCCGCTGCTTTGCGAAATTTCGCCTCGGTCCACGTTTTCGCATCCACCGTCGAGAGATCGATCAGATTGCCATAAATTTCGGACATGATCGTAACATCAAAGAACTTGTCCTTGATGTAGTCGGGGTGGAAAATAAACGAGGGATCACGCACCTCTTCGCGGGTGCGGCCATGGGTTGTCCAGCCGACATAATAGGGCAGGTCATAGTCACGTGCCACGCGAATTGCATTGAGCATCGCGATCACGCGCGCACCCATGCCGTCATTCCGGTGCGCAATAATAGAGCCAGCTGTGTCAGAAACTTTCATCGTCGATTTGCCTCACTACGGTCTGAGCCGTTTGTGCCAACCTAAACAAAGAAACCCCGCCCCGTGAAGGGGCAGAGCTATGGGAATTCAACGAATGTGACCTTTAACGCGCGATTTTGCGTGCAATATCTTCGGAAAGTGCAAGCAAAGCCTCGGCTTGGGCCTGTGCAATCGCCGCAGGGCCTTCGCCTACGATCGGTTTGGACACCGCAAATGCGTTTGTAGTGTTCGGATAATCGATCCCGTCACCGCCCACGTAATACTGCGCCTCAAGGTCAAAGCTACCGTCGGCACCTGCGATCATGCGTGTGACGCGGACGTCGATGGCGACATCAGGCAAGCCTGCAAATGGCCAAGGATCGGGGCCGACTTTGGCCTTGGTGATCGCGCCAATGTTGCGGGTCAGCGTCAGGGTCACCGCGCGGGCAGGATCGTCCGCCCACAAGATATCGGCGTTGGATATGATCAAGCCATCGACGGTCTCTGTGGCGAGTTCTTCACCCGCGGCATAGGTCGGCAAGGATACGGTGCGCACGATGGCAGATCCGACGGCCGCACGCAGGCTCAGGTCTGATTTCACAGGCGACATATCAAGTCGCGCAGATGGCCCAGAACAGCCCGCCAACAGAGCCGCAAGCCCTACGAATACCATTGATTTCATCATCATTTCTTACCGCCCCGTCAAAAGTGAACTTGGATTGCGCTGGATCGTCCGCGCAAGATTTGTGACCGCATCCGCAGCCGCTTGAATGTCGCGCATCGTGCTGACCGTCTCGGCGCTAAAGCGTGACCGCTCGCCGTAAGAGGCAATCACGCTCTCCATTTCCGTCACAAGGCGCGAAGCCCGCGCCGACAGATCAGGCAAGCCTTGCACCGATGTCTCAATCGCCTTGGCCGCTTCGCTTGCACTTTGCAGTGCGGCGTTCACGTTCTCAACCGCGCCGCCCTTGCGAATTTCTTCCAAGAACAACGTCATCTCATCAAGCGATGCCGACAACGCCGCAGGCAGATCAGCCGTCGCATCACTGCCGATCAACGTATCAATCGAGGCCAAGGTCGACGTCGCATTGGCGACCAAGCTATCCAACTCAAGGGCATTGGCCTTGGCAATAATTGCTTCGATCTGAGCCGTAATCTCTGGCAGGTTGCGCGTCGATGTTTCGATATTGGCAATCGCCGTGTTCGCGGTTTGCAATGTCTCAGCCAGTTTGCTCACAATCTGCTCCTCGTCCGCACTCGCGATGATCGCGTTCAGGTCGGTCAGCGACTGGCGCATATCGGTGACAACGCCGCGCACCTCGGCAGGGACCGCTTGGATGTCTTCATTGGCGATCAAAGCGCGTGCCTCGTCCAGCAAGGCGGTCAAGGCCACAGGAGCCGTGCGAATGCCTTCTTCATTGGTCAGCCGCTCGATCCCGTTCATCATATCAATCGCGCTCTGCATGACCTCTTCGACGGGCAAATCGTTGATGCGACCAAGCACACCTTCGGCGGTGGCGGCAACATCGGTGATCTCGGATTTGGTCGTCGGGATAATGTCATAGCCATCTTGGGTCTTCTCAATCGTCGTCGAGAAAGCTCCCTCAACCTGCACAAATTCAACCTGCAACGACCCAGAAAGAATGTTGCCGGTGACCATACGCGCACGCAGGCCCTTTTTCACGAAATCCTCAAGGAATGCGCTGGCGTCTTGTGGTGTTGCATTCTCACCAAGCCCCAAACGGCTTGGCTCAATCGCAAGGTTGGCACGCAGCCGGACGGATTGGGCGTCGCCTTTTTCAACCACAAATGCGCTCAGATCGGTGACCGCACCAATGCGGATACCTTGATAGCGCACTTCGGAGCCAACCGACAAACCGCTGACCGATTGCTCGAACAGAACGCTGACGTCCAGCACTGCTTGGTTCGGGCGGGCAAAGACGCTGCTGCGGGCGGTTTCTTCGTCGGTGAACAAGTCAAAAACCTGCGTTTCAACAACAGGTCGGCCACCAGAAACAACCGTATCAAATGCGATGCCGCCTTCGATCAACGAGGCAATGGAATTCACATCCAGCGACACGCCACCAGCGCCAAACTTGACCGAAAACCCCGACGTATCCCAAAAGCGGGTGTTCGATGTGATCTGCTGGTCGTAGGGCGCTTCAACAAAGGCCGAAACGACAACGTCTTTGCCGTTAAACGAAATCTCTGGCGTTTCCAGATATCCAACAGGCAAGCCCTTATGCAGGATCGGCGCGCCCTTTGAGAGCGCAGAGCCATCAGGCGCGCGCAGCGTGATGATCGTGCCTTTTTGATCGGCACGCGTCAGCGGCGGTGTCTCAAGGCCAACAAAAGTTGCCTGCGCCACATCTGCTTCTTTATCCCAGTTTCCCTCGATATAAACACCACCCAAAACCGTATCGAGACCCGTGATCCCGCGCACCGAAACGTCAGGGCGGACAACCCAGAACTGGGCGTCATCATCAAGGTAAGGTGCGATTTTCTGGTCGATGCGGGCGTGCACAAGCACATCCGACAAGCCGTCTGCAAACTCGACCTTTTCAACCGTGCCTACTGTGACATCGCGGTATTTGATCACGGTTTCCTTTGCGGTTACACCAGAGGCGTTCTCAAAGCTGATCTCAATCAAAGTGCCGCGCGAGGCGTAGTTTTGATAGGCCACGCCCAATGACACCAGCAAGGCCATCATCGGCACTAGCCAGACAAAGGAAATCCGTTGCCAGATCGGGCGCTTCATTGGGCGCACGTCAAAGTCGGCGGCGGATTGGTTGTGATCACTTGGCATTCGGTGTCCTGTCTGCGTCCCAGATGAGACGCGCGTCAAAGCTTTGCGCGGAAAGCATGGTAAATACGACGGAAATCGCAAAGCTGAAAGCCGCAATTCCGGGGTGGATACTGGCCAATCCGTCGAACTGAACAAGCGCCGACATGATGGCCACAACAAAGACGTCGATCATCGACCAACGCCCAACAAATTCAACAACCTCGTAGAGGACATGCCGCTGATGCTGGTTGAGTATAGAGCGGCGCTGGATCGAAATCGCGAGGTAGGCAATCGCAATAAATTTGCCCACGGGGATCACGATGGACGCAAAGAAAACAATGCCCGCAATGCCGATGCTGCCGTGGTGGATCAGTTCTATCACGCCGCCAACAATCGTGCTTTCGGAACTTTCAACGAGGGTCGCCGTTTTCAGCATTGGATAAAGGTTCGCAGGAATAAACGCGATCAAGCCTGCGACCAGCCAAGCCCAAACCCGTTGCGTGCTTTCAAAATCGCGGCTTTGCAATGCGCCACCACAACGGTCGCAAACCGCGATATCGTCGTCATGCACACGCCCACACCGCTGGCAGGCCACAAGACCTGCTTCACGTGCTGTGATCAGCTCTGCGGTTACTCCAGCGCTTGCCATACCGAGAACCTACAAATGAGAGTGTCTTTGAGAACGGTGATCACCACCAGCGCGGTAAAAGCCCAAAACGCGGGCCCAATCGTGACAGATGCAAGGCCCGCCACCTTTACCAGCGCCACGGTGACACCGACGATAAAAATTTCCGCCATGCTCCAAGGGCGCAGCATCTCGGCAAAGGCAAAGGCTTGTTTGGCGTGACCGCGTGCGGTTTTACCTGCCACCAAGGGGCCAATTGCGTAGATAATCGCGCTTAGACGCATCAACGGCAGGATGACGATGAACCCCGCAACGGCAAAAGCGAGCAGCAGGGCGATGCCATCATTAAAGACGGTAATCGCTTGGAGCACCGAGATGCTGTTGTGGTGGCCCGCCACGTCGAGTTCCAGAAACGGAAAGCTGACGGCGGCGATCATCAAAATAAACGCAGAGATCGCGAGGCTTAAAACTGTTGCGAGGGCCGTTGGCCGTTCTGTGGCGATCACCCCGCCACAGCGTTTACAATGGGCGCGCACATTCTCGGGCAACACCGACGCACGGTGCAGCGTATCGCAATGCGGACAAGCCACAAGCTGAGACAACGGGGGCAAATCGCTTGGCAGCACGACATCCTCAGGGTTCAATCCGTTCGCAGTGAACGTTTGGGCATGCATAGCCCTAAGAAGTCGAAGTTGCTACGGCAAATTTGGGTTTTAACTCCGCGGTTGACCATCCAGCGTCAGGTCGCAAGGCAGCGCGAAATCAATGACCGCCTGCGCGTTAGGAATGTCATTGCCTTCCGCACGCCGGGTTGCCACCAGACGGCTATGGTTGAGCGATAGCCAGCGCTGAATAAGCCGCGCACGCAGTTCGGGCAGCGGGACATCCAGCCGCGCCGTAATATCCCAAAGAGGCGCAAGATCACGCCATCCCTCGGCGTCAAACATCAGATAATTACCTTCAACAATCACCACAGGCAGATCGGCAGACACATGCATTGCGCCTGCAATCGACAGATCGCGGGGGCGGTCAAAGAGGGGCACATATACATCAACTCCGCTCTTTATTGCCTTGATAAGACGTGTGAATCCACCAACGTCAAATGTCTCTGGCGCACCTTTGCGTGCCATCAAATTGAGGTCTTCAAGGATCGCATTATCGAGGTGGAACCCATCCATTGGAATAACAATACAAGGGCACTTTTGTAAAGAAATCCGCCGCGCGACCTCTTTGGCTAAGGTTGACTTTCCACTGCCCGGAGCGCCGGCGATTGCAACGATGAGCCTGCCGCCCTCCGCCCGCTTTTCATGGATGAGAGATGCAAGCGCATCAACGTGATCTGTTAAACTGGACAATTTTTGCGCCCTTTCACGGCCTTTTTTGAAACTATAATCGCAAATGAAAAATCGGCAATTCAATTCAAAACAAAGTCCAAAAACGGTCTCCATTGTTGCTCTGGCAATCGGGGCTCGCTCAACATAGGTTACTCCACATTCTTGAAGGGGCTGCAGAATGACGGGATTTGGCTGGCTGTTACGGCTTTGGCGGTTGCTTTATGCGACGTGGCTCTTGTCGGGTCGCAAGCAAACCAGCTTGATCGCGGCAGGCGTTGCCTTCTTTGGGATGTTTGCCGTCTTTCCAGCTATCGCTGCGGTCATCGCACTCTTTGGGCTTGTGGCTGATCCTGCGGTTGTGGGCACGCAGTTGGAGTTGTTGCAAAACATAATCCCTGAGGACGCCTATTCGCTTTTCTCCAGCCAGATCAATCGATTGCTGCGCGCGCAGACCCATACGTTGGGTTGGGCGACATTTGTGTCTATTGTCTTGGCGTTGTGGTCGTCGCGGGCAGGGGTGGCGGCTTTGATGGGCGGGCTTGATGCCATTGCAGGCGGCATGCCGCGTAACGGGATTTGGCACGCGGTCGTGGCGTTTTGGCTGACGATATGTCTGGTCTCGCTGGCGATTGTCGCTCTCTTTGCGGTAGTTGTAACGCCGATCATTTTGGCGTTCCTGCCGATCGCTGCATCAACAGCGTGGATGTTAGAGGCATTGCGCTGGCTTATCGCGCTGACCTCACTCTTGCTCGCGCTTGGCTTGTTGTACCGCTTTGGCCCTGCGCGTGGTGAGGGGCGCATCCGCTGGTTTACAGTCGGAGCTGTCGCAGTGGTCATTTTGTGGGTCGCAGCGTCGGTTGGCCTCTCTTATTACCTCACAAATTTCGGCGCCTACAATGAAGTCTACGGATCCATCGGCGCGGTAATTGGCTTGATGCTCTGGCTCTATGTCAGCGCCTATCTGGTATTGCTCGGGGCAGCGCTCAACGAACAGGTTCACAGAAATACCGCTGGAAAATCAAGCCCTTAAATAACGTGACTCTCCTGCAACAACCCTAGAAAAATCGTGATTGTGGCGGCAATGCGGCGCTTAAATGACGTTTGAAAGGGCATTTTCCCACTAGAATTTGAGCAAATCCCCAGATAGTGTGGTTTCAATTAAAGTAAGCACACGTCCATGATGGCGGTGCAATGAGGCGGAGTTAGTATTATATCAGCGATTGAGTTCGTTGTCAGCGATGGCGCGGGCGCAGTTACACGTGGGTCGATTGCAGGAGCAAGCGGCGACAATTCTATTATAGTCGGTGCGGGTCAGGATATCTCGCTGAACCTCGATAGAAATAACATTCTTTCCTATGTGCGTCAGGGTCAGGCCTTGCAGGTTACTTTGGTTGATGGCCGGATGGTCACAATCGAAGGGTTCTTTAGTCCTGAGGGCGCGATTGAGAACGACTTGATGATCTCTGCAAATGGCTCGCTTTCCAAGGTTGATTTGACCGCGGGTGAGGGAAACCTCCTTTACGCGCAATATGTAGACGCGGACTCCTTTGGTAAGTGGAGCCCCGACGATGATCTCTACTTCGTGCGTGGCTCGGAGGTTATGGTTGCCGGCGTAGAGGCTGCTGACGCAGAAGCGGGTATGTTGTTCACGCCACTTCTGGGTGGTCTTGGTGGTTTGGGTGGTCTTGGCGCGGGGCGGCAGCGGCTGTTGCTGCGGCGGCTATCGTTGCCGGTTCTGGTAAAGGCGACGGTGACCCAACCGATCCAGTTGACCCAACCGATCCTGTTGA
>DFSO01000091.1:0-24690 GCA_002378665.1 Loktanella sp. UBA3435
CAAATTTCCGCGACCACCTCTTATTTTATGAAAAAATTGGCGTGGGCTGTCCCAACTTTGCTTTCCATTTTTCTGGTCCAAACGGCCACCTACACGGGGTTTATCCTACCAGTCCCGTTTTTCATCATAATTGTATCTGTCATGATAGCGGGTGCATTTGGTAGCGCACGCGCAGGGCTGCTCGCAGGCGTTTTCGCGTCTTTATTCGTAGTGAAATCTTATTTAGATCAATTTGGTCCCGAAACTTTGACAGGTGGCTGGCCTCAGGTGACTGTTGGGGCGATGCTGTTTTTGTTTATCGGCATTTCACTTGGCCGCTTAAAAGACCAAAGGGACACGAGCATGGATGCCCTTCGAGCGACGGAGGAGAAGCTAAAAATATTGCTCCAGCAAGAAATCGCAATGTCGGAAAACCAAATCGCGAAAGTTGCCGAAAGTGATGCGCGTCTCAAAACGGCTGTTCGCCTTGCAGAGATAGGTCACTTTTTGTTTAGCGCAAAAACTGGCATCTGCGAACACTGCTCGGTTCAGCATGCGAGCCATTTTGGCCTGACGCCCGATGAATACCGCGCCATATCGTCTGATAAAGTATCACAATTATCACTGATCCATGTGGATGATCATCCCACTTTCCTCGAATCCATTCGCCAAGTCGGATTAGGAGTGGCGCAAAACTTTGAATTTCGCGCCGTGCGACCAGATGGTGAAATCAGGTTTATTCAGCAAATCGAAGAGCCCATTTTTGACCATGAAGGTGAGATGATTGAGAGTTTTGGAACAAGCATCGATATCACCGAGCTTCGCTCTGCCGAGGCACGGGTACGTCAATCGCAACGCATCGAGGCGATCGGCACTTTGACGGGTGGCGTAGCCCATGATTTTAACAACCTGCTCGCGATCATTCTCGGAAATCTCGAGCTGAGCCTTGAAGTGCCCGGCGAAGCTGAACGCGTTGAATTGATACGATCTGCAATCAAGGCAACTTTGCGCGGTGCTGATCTTACAAAGAACCTTCTGAGCTTTTCTCGACGTGCCCATCTAGATCCTTCGCGCCAGAACCTGAACAAGATCGTGCAACAGACAATGGCTTGGGGCACACGGGTTTTACCTGCGACAATTGCTATCGAAAACTCTTTGATGGCTGGCCTTTCGGACGTTGAAATCGATCCAGCATCTGCCGAGAACGCGATCATCAACATCCTTCTCAACGGGCGTGACGCAATGCCAAATGGTGGGAAAATAACCATTGAGACGTCTAACGTGAGGGTTGGCGATGAATATGTTATCGAGCGCGACGAAGATATCGAACCCAGCCGCTATGTCATGCTCGCAATTAGCGACACTGGCCATGGCATACCCAAAAACAAACGTGAGAAAGTCTTTGAACCGTTCTTCACAGATAAGCCGGTTGGTTTGGGGTCTGGTCTCGGACTTTCAATGGTGCAGGGGTTCATCAAGCCGTCGGGTGGCGCGATCCGCGTCTATTCGGAGGTCGGTGTTGGAACCACATTCAAGCTCTACTTCAAAGCGGCCAGCTACGAGCCTTCGAAATCGCGGAAAACGCACAGTCAGCCCACGTACAAAACAAACGGAAATGCATCAATTCTCATCGCCGAGGACGAAGACGAGGTCATGCGGATATTGTCACACACGTTGCGAGATGCTGGGTATTCTGTAGAAACTGCCATTTCAGGGGACGACGCGCTTGAGGTATTCAAAACCTCTGGACCGTTCGATTTACTGCTAACAGACGTTGTGATGCCCGGCGAACTTTTGGGCCCAGCGCTCGCAAAGGCAATACGTCAAATTGATCCCAGTATACCGTGCATATTCCTGTCTGGTTACGCCTCTGAGGCAACGGTGCATGGCAATGGATTAAGGCCTTCGGATATCCGTTTGATGAAGCCCGTGAGCCGAATGGACCTGCTCCTTGCGGTTTCAAAAGCGTTATCGGCAGGCACAAAGAGCACCTAATTTTGAAAGGCGGTCTCCCTTAAGGAAGCCCCAACGCCCGCTTTTTATCTGCCGCCCATTTCATGATCGTCAGATCAAACGTCAAAGCCATCAGCGAAACGCAAATACCAAGCACGAAGTTCTTGCCGAGGTTCGTGCCAGCCAGCGTCCTTTGCAGTTCTTGCCCAAGGTCTTGCGTCCCAATGAAGGCCGCAATGATCACCATGAAGAAGGCAAACATGATCGCTTGGTTAAACCCAATCGCCATCGTCGGCAGCGCCAAGGGGAGTTGCACATTCCAGAGCTTTTGCATGCGCGTGGCCCCCGACATATCGGCGGCTTCGGTCATCTCTGGCGGCACTGTGCGCAGCCCTTCGATGGTGTAACGCATCAAGGGGACCATTGCGAAAATCAGGATCGAGAAGATCACGGCGATATCGGTAATCCCGAACAACATGATCGCGGGGATAAGATAGACGAAGCTTGGGAATGTCTGCGCGGTGTCGCACATCAGCAAGACGCGCGTCGACCATTTCTCGGAGCGTGCTGCAATGATCCCGATTGGCAGACCGATGATCGCGGCAATCGTGACGGCGGCCACGACTGAATAGAGTGTGATGATCGCACGATCCCACCAGCCCGACAGCGCCACCAATGAGAAGAAGAGAGCCGCGAGAACGGCCTGCTTGCGCCCGGCCAGTGACAGGGCAAAAGCGGTCACAAGCATGATAAACGCGAATGTTGGGATCGAGAGCATAAAGTCCCTGAACGGGATCAGGATTTTCACATTCACAAACGCCCGCAAGAACCACGTCGTTGATTTGACGACTTCAATATCGAGGAACCCTTTGATCAAATTGTCGAGCTCTTTGCCTTGGCTGAAATCTTGCTTACGCCCGATTTCGGCAGCGATAGGCAAGACCAAAGAAAGCAGCGTGAAGCCTACAAAGAGTCCTGCACCCAAAAGCAGCATTTGGTGCCGTTTCCAAAATGGCGTTCCGCGCTCAAAATGCTCTGGTTGCTTGACGACCCAGGCCTTTGACATGCGGTCAAGCATCACGGCCAGCAGAACAATCGTCACGCCTATCTCGAAGGAACGACCGAGCTTAAAGCTGCCCATCATTGCGAGTAATTTGGCCCCAAGGCCCGGCATCCCGATGAAGGCCGTCAAAACGACCATCGCAAGGCAGAGCATGATGACTTGGTTGACGCCAACCAGAATTTCGGTCCGCGCGGAGGGAAGATAGACGTGGCGCAGCATCTGGTACTTTGAGCAACCACTCATTTTGCCCGCCTCAACCACCTCTGATGATACCTTTTGCAAGCCCAGCGTTGTCATGAGGATCATCGGTGGGATTGCGTAGATTGTTGTGGCGACTGCCCCCGCTGTTGGCCCCACCTTAAAGAAGATGACGGCGGGCAGAAGATAGGTGAAGAAAGGGAGCGTCTGCAAAACGGATAGGACGGGTTTGATTGTCTTATCGACCCATTCATATTTCCAAGCCGCAATGCCGAGGGACAGGCCAATTACGAATGCCAATGGTGCGGCAATCGCGAGCACCGACATTGTTTGCATCGCAATCGTCCATTGGCCGATCAGCGCGGTCCAGATCATCGTGCCGCCGCCCAAAAGCGACAGCCGCCAGCCGCCGAGATAATAGCCCGTCACAGCAGCGATCGCCGCCAATCCTGTCCAAGGCATTGGACCGATGTTTGGCCAGCGATTTTTGCCGTAAAAGATGTTGCCAGATACGTCCAGCAGCCACTCTAACCCTTCGGTCAGGGTACGTGTGAATGTTAAAAGCCCAAGGTCATCCTTGACGAAGTTGAAGATGATATCCAGAACCATCGCAAAGTTCGGGATCGCTGTTTCTGGCAGGCGGTGCATCCAGTTGGGCAACCAGCCGATATATTGCGCAACGGTCAAGACAACAGCCCCGATCAGTAGACCGATAGCCGCCTGCCCGCGCGTCATTGATCCCGTGCCGTTCATTCCTCGGAGCCCAGCAAAATGTCGAGTGCCGCTTTGCGTGGCATAGCACCCAGCAGATTATCCCCACGGGTGACAGGGATGAAATCGCGGCTATCGTTAACCAACATCCGCGCCATTTTGTGCACGGTCAGTTTCGCGTCAATCGGATCGCCCGTACCTTTGGCCTTTGGATCGACCAAGACGCCTGCATGCACAACGCGGGCTTTATCGACTTCCTCAGTGAACTTGCGCACATATTCCGTCGCGGGGTTCAGCACGATTTGATCGGGCGTATCGCATTGCTCGACGGCGCCGTCCTTCATAATCGCGATCCTGTCGGCAAGCCGCAGGGCCTCGTCAAAGTCATGGGTAATAAAGACGATTGTTTTGTTGAGCAGTTGCTGGAGCCGCAAGAATTCATCCTGCATTTCGCGGCGAATAAGCGGATCAAGCGCACTGAACGGCTCGTCGAGGAACCAGATGTCAGGCTCAATCGCGAGGCTGCGCGCAATGCCGACCCGCTGTTGTTGTCCACCGGACAATTCGCGCGGGAAATAGTCTTCGCGCCCCTCCAACCCAACCAGCTTGATCACCTCAAGCGCACGTTCGCGGCGCGCGTGTTTATCTTGGCCGCGCATTTCTAATGGGAAGGCGACGTTATCAAGAACGGAGCGGTGCGGCAAAAGCCCAAACGACTGAAACACCATGCCCATTTTGGAGCGGCGCAGGTCAATCAGTTCTTTTTCTGGCAATGACATAATGTCTTGCCCTTCGACGGAAATCGTACCGCCGGTAATATCATGTAAGCGGGAGAAACAGCGCACGAGGGTGGATTTTCCAGACCCTGAGAGGCCCATGATGACAAGCATCTCGCCCTTGTGAACATCAAGCGAGACGTCTTTGACGCCCGCGATGTAACCAGCAGCGCGGATATCGTCGTAACTCAGCCCCTTGTCCATCGTCGCCAAGAACTTCTTGGGGTCGCGTCCAAATATCTTCCATACGTTTTTACATGAAATGACGGGGGTATCGGCTGACATGGCAATCCTTGCAGTAAGAGACCCCGCCCGAAAAACTCGGACGGGGATTTGATTGATAGAAGTGGTGGTTTAGTTAACCCAACCGCTCCAAACATCTGGGTTGGCTTCCATCCAAGCTGTTGCCGCCTCATCTGGCTCCAACTCATCGATGTCCACCAGCTTTGCCATCTGAGCAATCTGTGGATTTGTGAAGCTTACCTTCTCGAGAATAGCATAAGCCGCAGGCCATTTCGCTTCCATGCCATCCCAAGCCGCTTTCTTAAGGTAGCCCGTCGCAGGGTTACCGCAGTCGTAAAGCGCATCTGGATTTGGACCAACGGCAGGATCTTTGTCACAGCCTTCTTCCCATGCTGGAAATTCAACAAATTCACCCGGCCAGACAGCCTCGGCAAAGTTTGGCGTCCAGTTGAACACAACGATTGGCTTTTTGTCAGCTTCCGCTGCGCCGATCTCGGCCCAAAGAGCTGCCGCAGAACCCGCGTTGATCACTTGGAAGTTCATATCGAGCGCTTCGACACGCTCGGCGCCATGCTTAAGCCAGTCAACAGGACCATCAAGGTAACGGCCTTTTTCGCCGGTCTCAGGCGTTGCGAAAATCGCGGCGCAATCGTTCAAAGCTTTCCAATCTGGCAAGCCTGGGCATGCATCTTTGGTCCACATTGGATACCACCAATCCTCGCGTGTAACCGCGTTGTGGTCACCCACATCGACGATACCGCCTTTTTCCATGGCAGCGCGGAAAGATGCGCCAAACGCGCCTTCCCAAACTTCCATCTCAAGCGTCACATCACCCAAACGCACGGATTCGTAGACGGCTTGGCTGTCGGTCGTCACATATTCAACGCTGTTGCCTGCACCCTCAAGGATTTGGCCCACAACGTTAGACATCACAATTTGGCTCGACCAGTTGTGAATTGGAATCACGATTGGGTCGCTGCTGTCTTCTGCAAGAACGGCAAATGGTACAAGCGCAAGTGCGCCCGCCGTCAGTGCTGTTTTCATCATTTTCATTCAACTTCTCCCTATTTGACGCGCCCGTTGGTTGGCGCAATTCGCGCCCCGTCTAAAACAGGGAGCGTCGGATTTTCGTTTCAGCGATTCTGTCGGATTTTAGTTTCAGCGATTCTAACGTGTCGCCCGCATTTATCCGCTGCCACTGTGGCATTTTTTTCCTATCAATCAAGTTTTTTTCTCAGGGCTATGTTTTTTACCCCTGGGAAATGAGTAGGCAATGTCGCATTTGGAGAGATGGATGTCCGATCTCAATTGGACAACAAGCCCGCACTACAAGAAGGTATGACAAAGAGGATGTCGGATATGCGTTATTCAGGTTTTAAAGTCATCAAAGAAGCGTTGATGGGGCACAAAGGGTGGACGCCTGCTTGGCGTGATCCAGAGCCGCAGCCGCATTATGACATCGTAATTATTGGCGGCGGCGGGCATGGTCTTGCGACGGCCTATTATCTCGCCAAAGAATTCAAGCAAAAGCGGATTGCTGTGCTTGAAAAGGGCTGGATCGGCGGCGGTAACGTGGGTCGAAACACGACGATCATTCGTTCCAACTATCTATTGGATGGCAACGAGCCGTTTTATGAATTCTCGCTCAAGCTTTGGGAAGGGTTGGAGCAAGACTTTAACTACAACGCGATGATTTCACAGCGCGGCATTCTCAACCTGATTCATACCGACGCCCAGCGCGACGCCTTTACCCGTCGCGGCAATGCCATGATCCTAAACGGTGCCGACGCCGAAATGCTGACCACCGCGCAGATTAAAAAGCGCTATCCCTTCCTCAACACCGAAGACTCGCGTTTTCCGATCAAGGGCGGTTTGGCCCAGCATCGCGGCGGCACAGTGCGCCATGACGCGGTCGCGTGGGGCTATGCACGCGGTGCGGATAGTCGCGGCGTTGATATCATTCAGAACTGCGAAGTGACGGGGTTCAAGATCGAGAACGGCAAGTGTCTGGGCGTTGAAACGTCACGCGGGTTTATCGGGGCGACCAAGGTCGGTTGCGCTGTTGCTGGCTCGTCGAGCCGTTTGATGTCGAAGGCAAACATGCGCCTGCCAATGGAGAGCCACGTGTTGCAGGCCTTCGTCTCAGAGGGTCTCAAACCCGTCATGCCGGGTGTCGTGACCTTTGGCGCGGGCCACTTTTATTGCAGCCAATCCGACAAAGGCGGCCTTGTGTTCGGCGGCGATATCGACGGCTATAACTCTTACGCCCAGCGCGGCAACCTGCCCGTGGTCGAGGACGTCTGCGAAGGCGGAATGGCGATTTTCCCCGCCTTCGGGCGCGCGCGTATGTTGCGTATGTGGGGCGGGATCATGGATATGTCGATGGACGGATCGCCGATCATCGACCGCACCCATATTGACGGGCTCTATTTCAACGGCGGCTGGTGCTATGGCGGGTTCAAGGCGACGCCTGCCTCTGGTTTCTGCTTTGCGCATTTGCTGACCCATGACGCGCCGCACCCAACGGCCAAGGCCTACCGCTTTAATCGTTTTGAGAAGGGTCTGGTGATCGACGAAAAAGGGATGGGCAATCAGCCCAACCTGCATTGATCACTCGGGACAGGACATAAAGACATGATTATCAACCACCCCCTTCTTGGCCCGCGCGATAGTGCCGAATTCACCTATCTTGGCGATGCAAAGCTGATTGATCGGCCTGATGCTGCGTCCGAGAATGCCGCGCAAGAATTTTATGAATACGCCTACCTGCGCGACAACCCCGCTGGCTGGCACAAGGAATTGTGGTTCCACGAGGCAGGCGACAGATCGTGGCTGGTTGTGACGCGCAACACCCTGACCCACGAAATTTCAAAGGTCGAACTTGCCCGCGATGTGGCACGCAGCAGGGGGCGCAGCAAATGAGCCAAGTCAATCGCCTGAATGGCGGTCAGGTGAATGCTGACCAGCCCCTGAAATTCAAATTCGACGGCAAGTCTTTTACGGGCCAACAAGGCGACACGCTTGCGTCTGCCCTGCTCGCGAACGGCGTGCGCCTGATGGGTCGCTCGTTTAAATACCACCGTCCACGCGGCGTGCTGACTGCGGGATCGGAAGAGCCGAACGCGTTGGTCGAGCTACGCACAGGTGCGCGGCAAGAACCGAACACACGCGCCACGACTATTGAGCTTTTCGACGGATTGACCGCCAAGAGCCAGAACCGTTTGGGGCCGCTACAATTCGACCTGCTGGCGATCAACGACAGGTTTTCCAATTTCCTGACCGCTGGGTTTTACTACAAGACCTTCATGTGGCCCGCCGCGTTTTGGGAGAAAATTTACGAGCCGATCATCCGCCATGCGGCGGGTCTGGGCTCTCTCTCGTTGCAAGAAGACCCTGACGTTTACGACAAGGGTTTCTTGCATTGTGATCTGTTGGTTATCGGTGCGGGTCCGGCGGGGCTGGCCGCGGCTTTGACCGCAGGGCGCAGTGGCGCACAAGTGATCCTTGCGGATGAGGATTTCCGCATGGGCGGACGCCTCAATAGCGAGACCTTTGTGCTTGGCGATCAATCTGGGGCCGATTGGGCCGATAGTGTGATTGCCGAATTGGCCAGCTTGTCTAACGTCCGCGTCATGCCGCGCACCACGATTATCGGCGCGTTTGACCACGGGATTTACGGCGCGGTTGAGCGGATTAGTGACCACAAAATCGTGCCCGACGCGGGCAAACCGCGCCAGATTCTTTGGCGGATTTATACCAAGCGCACCGTGCTTGCCGCAGGCGCAATTGAACGCCCGATTGCATTCGAGAATAATGACCGTCCCGGCATTATGCTCGCCTCGGCGATCCGTACCTATGCGAACCGCTTTGCCGTGGCCGCCGATCAACGTATCGCGATTTTCACCAATAACGATGATGGACATCGCACCGCGCAAGACCTGCACGCAAAAGGCATCAAGATCAGCGCCGTTGTTGACGTCCGCCCTGATGCGCCGCGCAGCATGGACTATGAGGTTCTGAACGGCGAAGTCGTTGATACCAAAGGTCGCCTTGGCCTGACGTTTGCCGAAGTACGCCTTGCTGACGGCACCATGCGCGCGCTTGAATGCGGTGCGCTTGGTGTGTCGGGCGGCTGGAACCCCAACGTGCATATGACCTGTCATCAACGCGGTCGCCCGACTTGGAATGATGCGCTCGCGGCCTTTGTGCCCGGTGGTGTCCTTCCCCCTGGCATGACTGTCGCAGGGGCGGCGAATGGTGACATGTCTACGGCCGGTGCGCTGAAAGGTGGGGCCGCTGCTGCGAGTTCTGTGTTGAAGGATTTGGGGCTTACGGCCAAAACGATCAAACTGCCACAGACCGAAGATACCCCCGTCGCGATCAAACCATTCTGGTATGTCGAAGGGTGCAGCCGCGCGTGGCTCGACCAGCAAAACGATGTGACCGTCAAGGATGTGAAGTTGAGCCACCAAGAGGGCTTCCGCTCTGTTGAGCACCTCAAGCGGTACACGACCCTTGGCATGGCCACCGATCAGGGCAAGACGTCGAACATGGGCGGCCTTGCGATCATGGCGGAACTGGCGGGTAAAACCATCCCCGAGGTCGGTACCACGATCTTCCGCCCGCCCTATACGCCCACATCCATCGGTGTGCTTGCGGGTCGGCATCGCGGCCAAGAGTTTCACCCCAAACGCCTGACCCCCTCGCATAAATGGGCCCAAGAACAGGGCGCGGTTTTTGTCGAGGTCGGCAACTGGCTGCGTGCACAATGGTTCCCGCGGGCGGGCGAAACCACGTGGCGCGAGAGCGTAGACCGCGAGGTTTTGGCGACCCGCAAGTCCGTGGGCGTTTGCGATGTAACGACGCTGGGCAAGGTCGACGTGCAAGGCGCAGATGCCGCCGCCTTCCTCAATAAAATCTACTGCAATGCTTTCGCTAAATTGGAGGTCGGCAAGACCCGTTACGGCCTGATGTTGCGTGAGGATGGTATCGCCAAGGATGACGGCACTGCTGCGCGCTTGGCCGAGGATCACTTCGTTGTCACGACCACAACAGCCAACGCCCTGCCCGTCTACCGGCACATGGAGTTTGTGCGCCAATGTCTGTTCCCCGACATGGACGTGCAGCTGATTTCAACGACCGAAGCATGGGCGCAATATGCGATCGCCGGCCCCAACTCTCGCGCGCTGTTGCAAAAGATTGTGGACCCTGACACGGAGATCTCGAACGAGGCGTTCCCCTTCATGGGCTGTGCGAATATCACCGTTTGCGGTGGCTTGCGCGCGCGTCTGTTCCGCATTTCGTTTAGCGGCGAGTTGGCCTATGAAATTGCTGTGCCGACGGCTTACGGCGACGCGCTTATACGCAAGATCATGGAGGTCGGCACAGAGTTCGACGTAACTCCATATGGCACAGAAGCCTTGGGCGTCATGCGTATTGAGAAAGGCCATGCGGCAGGCAACGAATTGAACGGTACCACCACCGCGCAAAACCTCGGCATGGGACGAATGGTCAGCAAGACCAAGGACAGCATCGGCTCGAAACTCTCCGAGCGGGAGGGTCTCAATGCGGCAGGTGATCTGCGGCAGGTCGGGATCAAGCCCGTGAACCCTGCAGATGCTGTTCCTGCTGGCGCACATTTGATGAATGCAGACGGCCCTGTAGATGCGGCACATGACCAAGGCTACGTCACCTCGGCGTGTTTCTCGCCCAACCTTGGACACGCGATTGCGCTTGGTTTTCTCAAGAATGGCGACACCCGATTGGGCGAGGTAATGCGCATTGTCAGCCCGCTTAACGACTATGCCACAACAGTTGAAATCGTCAGCGCCCATTTCATTGACCCACAGGGGGAGCGGCTTCGTGCATAATCTGAAAACCATCACGGCCCTTGGCGGGACAGAGGCGCGCGTTGACGCTTTTGCGCATATCACAATCGTGGAAAACGATGGAGTCTCTTTGGCCTCTGTTGCTGCGCGACTGGGCAAAGAGAAGAAGTGCCACACCATTTTGAAAAAGCTGCTGGGTGCGGTGCCTGAAGCGGGGCGCGCGGAGTTGCACGATCCCGAAGCAGGGTTTTGGATGGGCCCTGATCAGTGGATGATCGGTGCACCACGTGCGACGTATGAGCTTTTGGCCGATGATCTGAAGGCCAAGTTTGGCGATGCGGCCTCTGTCACCGAACAGACAGGAGCTTGGGTCTGCTTTGATATTACCGGCCCTGCGATGCCTGACTTTTGCGAGCGCATTTGTCCCGTACCAATTCGGCGGATGGTGGCAGGCGATGCGCGGCGTACGGTGATCCACCATCTTGGATGTTTTGTGATCAGGCGCGAGGCCGATGATCATATCCGCATCCTTGGACCGCGCGCCTCTGCTAAAACCTTGCACCATGCGCTGCTGACAACGGCACAGGCGATGGCCTAGGCGGAAGGCACAATCGTATTGTCGCGCACGCGGAACATATTGACCTTGGCGCGGTCATCTTTGGGATGCACGCCGAACACTTCGACATAGCTTTTGGTCATCGACGACGACGAGGTATAGCCAACCGAAATGGCAATCTGGACCATCGTATCTTTACTATAGAGTAAAAGTTGTCGCGCCTTATGCATCCGCAATGACTTGTAATAGCCATGCGGGGAATTGCCCGTCGTCTTTTTGAACATGCGCTCTAATTGGCGCACGGAAATGCCGATTTCGCAGGCGACGTCTGCGATATTCACAGTGTCTTCGATGTGGTTTGCGAAAATTTCCATGGCCTGCTGTACAATCGGCGGCAACATGTCATTCGTGCTTTCGGCTGCAAAAGTGGGCCTGCGCTGCGTCACCCCCTGCCCGCGAACGAGCGGATGCTGGAACCAGCATGCCACTTCGGTCGCGACATCGGGGCTAAAGGCCTCGCTGATCAAATTCAGCGACAGATCAAAGGCAGCGGCGGCACCAGACGCGGTCAGGCGCCTGCGGTCCAACATGATGACGTTTTGTGTAGCGGCCAGTTGCGGAAATTCTGTCGCGAAGGCCGCCTCGTAACACCAATGGACCGAAGCGGTATGCCCATCAAGCAGACCTGAGCGCGCAAGCGGAAACACCCCCCCGCTAATCGCCCCCATGACAACGCCATGCCGCGAAAGCTTGCGCAAAACACCGTTAGATGAGGTGGGATTGGTAAACTTCGACGACGGGCCGCTCAGTAGGAAAAGCTGGTCGAGCCCGTCACATGATTTCAAATCCTGATCTGGATCAAACCACACATTGGCGCTGGCCTGCACGCGCTGCCCGTCCTCGGATACCAGCGTCCAGCCAAATGCTGTCTTGCCTGCAATCTCATTTGCCGCGCGCAATGGCTCGATCATCGACGTCAGGCAGGCCATCGGAAAACCTGGAAAAATGAGAAAGCCGATCTGGATGATATTATTTTGGTTCATAAAATTATCCTATCAGGAATATTTCGTGCTATACCAGCGGGAACAGAGCAAAATTAGTCACTCCTTTATCTTGCTTCATTACCATAATGGGGTATTCCAAACGTCTACAAATTGAATGGAAGCCACCATGGCCGCAACACCTCTTAAGCAAAACCCTCACAGTGTTCGTGAGAAAGCCGAAAAGGTGCTCGAAGTCGCAATTGGCCGTGAAGTCCGCGCGTTTCGGCGCAAAAAAGGGATCACTGTTGCTGATCTTTCCCAATCGACGGGCCTTTCGATCGGGATGCTTTCGAAAATCGAAAATGGCAATACATCGCCATCTTTGACAACGTTGCAAACTCTGGCGCATGCGCTTTCCGTACCGCTCACGTCGTTCTTTCGCGGATTTGAAGAGGCCCGCGTCGCCGTTCACACAAAATCTGGTGAAGGTGTTGAGCTTGAGCGCGAAGGTACGCGCGCCAATCACCAATATGATCTGCTGGGCCACATCGGTGCAAATGCCAGCGGTGTCATCGTCGAGCCTTACTTGATCACGCTCTCGGATGAAGCCGATATTTTCCCGACGTTCCAGCATGGCGGCATTGAAACGATCTATATGCTTGAAGGTGAAGTCGACTATCGGCATGGCGACGATATCTACCCGCTGAAACCCGGTGACACGCTCTTCTTTGACGCAGACGCGCCGCACGGCCCACAGGTTCTCGTGAAGTTGCCTGCACGCTATCTCGCGATAATCAGCTATCCTCAGACAAATTGAGCGAAGGTTCTGTCTCGAACTCTGGCCAGATACCGTCTGATGTTGGCAGGCCGTCGTCGAACTTTGACAGATAATCGAGCATCATCGTGCGGTTATCGATGAAGCCTTTGTAGGTCGCCAATTCCTCTGGCAAATCTCGAATGACACGGTGCAGACGGCGACCCCATTTTGGCATCGTCATCAGGTCTTGGAAACTGCACAAATAGGCGCGGATCGGGAACACCAAGGCGTTGGAGCGTGGCAGCCTGAAGAAGGTCTGCAACTCGACGCGCAGGTGCTGCTTTTGGCCGATGTTTTCTGGCGTGAGTGTTGTTTTTTGGATGCCCCATTTGTGGTAGTTCTCGGGTGAGGTATCAAGCAGCGGATTGACCGTCATCGTCCAGTTTAAGCGCCGCGCGGGTGATCCTTGCTGGATGTTGAGCAGGAATTTCAATGCGCGCACAAAGACACCTTTTTCATGGGCCAATGGCACAGGCGCGTGCCATTCAAAGAAGTTCATCCCGATATCAAAATCTAGCGACCAATCGGCTTGTGTTGTCACGATGCCCGCGTCCATCCACAGGTTATCATCACGTTGATCTAGCACGCAAAAATCGCCCTGCGCTTGCCGTGTGATATATTCCAAAGGGCCGTATGGCAGCGTCGCCTCGTCAAGGAAGGTGAAGGTGTCATCAATCCCCATAGGCTTGTTCACCCAGCGCCATGTGTTGCCATTTCGGTGTAACTCGAAAAGCTCTGGGTAGTCCTCGGATTTTGACACCATGATCAGCTCAAGCAGATCCCAACCCGCAAGGGTCATATGCGGCAACGATTGGCAGCGCAGCGGATCATCGGCCAGCACCATTGCGCGGTCACGCATCTCGCTGAGGTAATGCTCGTCCACGTCAAAACGCTTTTCAAATATTGACCCCGCAGGCCCACCACGATGCTGTTCCATATTGACCGAATACATGTAACTGTCTTCGTGAAACGGGAAGGGGAACCGCCTGATCGCCCAAGCCGAATTGTGGAACGAATAGTCATCGCGAAATGTTTCGTCGTTAAATTGAATGGTCATAGGTTACCTATCCAAAACGAGGGTCTTGCCCTCAAATCGTGAGACACAGGGCATGATCTTTTTACCGCTTTTGTGGTCGGCATCTTCAAGCCAGTGGTCGCGGTGAATGAAGTTGCCGCGGTAGTCGATCACATCGGTTTCGCATTGCCCGCAGGCGCCGCCACGGCACAGATATGGCGCATCAACGCCCTCACGTTCCATCGCCTCTAAAAGGCTTTCGTCCTCGCCAACTTGAATCACCTTATTGGAAATCGCGAGTTTCACCTCAAACGGTTTACCCGATTTTGGCGCAAGGAATTCTTCGTAGTGAATGGACTCACGCGGCCAACCTTCGTCTGCGGCGGTCTTGCGCACCCAGTCGATCATGCCCTTGGGACCGCAAACATAGACATGCGTGCCAAGTGGTTGGCCGTCGAGTAGGTTCTTGAGATCAATCCGCTGCTCTTGATCGTCGTAGTAAATATGGGCCTCGTTGGGGTGCTTTGTCGTCAATTCATCAACGTAAGAGCCCAGCGCGACAGAGCGCGTGGCATAGTGCAATTCCCAACGGCCATTCGTGCGTTCAAGCTGTTTGATCTGGGCTATAAACGGCGTGATCCCGATACCGCCCGCGAGAAACAGATGCTTTTTGGCGCGCAGATCAAGGCTAAACAAATTCACGGGATAAGAGATCGTCATTTGGTCGCCGACTTTGACGTTTCGATGCAAGAAAAGTGAGCCACCGCGCCCCACATCATCCCGGCGCACCGAGATTGTATAGGCGGTTTGGTCCATCGGGTCTGACATTAATGAGTAGGGATTTAGACGGGTAATCGCCCCATCTTTCATCTCGACAACGGTATGTGCGCCGCCTGAGAACGTCGGTAGCAGGCTGCCGTCGGTGGGCTTAAATTTGAATCGTGTGACGAGTTCATTCAGCGGCACGATCTCTGTGACTGTCACCGCGATTTTCTGGGCACCACTCATTCGTAAATTCCCTTTGATGGCGGCACATTTCCCGGATCTTCGGCGTCAATGCACACGCCTTGGTAGGCTGCAATGCGGCGCGAATAGTGGTCGCGCACAAACAAGTTCAAACCGCAATGCGAGCAGATAAACGGGTCGACTTCCACGTCTTCGGTAATGCCCTTGCAGTGCACACATTGCATGCGCCGCGCAACCGATCCGCGATGCTCGCACTGGATCGCCGTATGTGGAATGCCAGCGTTGGTTGCCTCAAGCTGCGCCTGCCCCATCAGACCCTCGGTTCCAGCAAGATAGACTTGCAAACCCATCTTTGCATCAGCCAGAACCTTGCGGATACGCGACACAGAAGCCGCGTAACTTGGCCCCTCGTAATACTTAGCGGGATTTAAAGCGCGGAGTTTACCACCGAAATCAGCTCCCTTGGGGATGTAGATAATATGAGCCGTTTGCATCATTTCTGTCGTGGCCATGTCCAACATCGCTTCTGCCCCAGCCGCATCTGCAATCAGCAAATGTGCAGGGCCTTTACGCGGCTCAAGTGTGCGATAAATCGGCCTGCTTCTGATGCTTGGTGGGAATTCAAACTTCGACATGTCAGTCCTCGGTTTTGGTATCGGCGCGAGGGGAACGCCCTCGCACCGCAGTCTCATCAGCCCTTCGCCGTGCGGACCGATTTATCCTTGTCGTAAAATGGCATCTCTTCGGCAGTGGCCGCGAGTTTGGTGCCGTCTTTTTGCACGACAGTCAGCTTTGTGCCCGCTTTGGCGACATCAGGGGACAAGCGCGCAATCGCGACGCTATAACTGTGAAGCTCGGACGATAGGCCGTAAGTGATAACCCCGACGTCCTTGTCGCCCTGCATCACGCGCGCGCCCATATCCATGCGCGCCATGCTGTCCGCGAGCTTTACACCGTAAATCTTGATCCGTTCTTTGCCTTCCAGCGCATAATGGTTTTCAGCACCGATAAACCCGATTTTGCCCGGAGAAACCGTGAACTCAAGACCCAATTCCCAAAGCGTATCACCGCATGGTTCATTCTCGAACGGGAAGGTTTCGGAGTTGTCACCTGGATAGAACAGCAGATAGCTTTCGATGCGCAGCATGTCCAAGGTTGAGAACTGGCACGGACGCACGCCCAGGTCTTTGCCGGCGTCTAAGATGCTATCCCAAAGGTGCACTGCATCCTTTCCACGGCAGAAAATCTCATAGCCGCGCTCGCCGGTATAACCAGTGCGCGAGATCATCACATCACGACCATAAAGTCGGGTTTGCACAATGCCAAAATAGGCCAAATCGCGGATCGACGGGATTTCTTTCGCAAGAATATCAACCGAGAGCGGCCCCTGAAACGACATGTCATGCAAGTCGTCATCAAACAGAACAGAGCAATCCTTGCCTGCGGCGACAGTCGTTAGAGACTCCATGCCCGTGCCTGTCCCGATCACAACCATCCACGAATTCACCGCGAGGTGATAGATCACGCAGTCGTCAATGAATTTGCCATCCGCGTTTAGCATCGCCGCATAAATAGCGCGACCTGGAGCGATTTTTTCAACATTACGGGTCGTACAACGGTCAATCACATAGGCCGCATCTTTGCCAGTGACGTGGCATTTTTTCAGACCTGACACATCCATAAGGCCCGCCTTGGTTCGGATTGCCTCGTAATCTGCTTTGGCACGTTCGGGCGTATGGTCGTAGAACCACGCTGTACCCATCCCGTTCCAATCTTCCAATTCACCGCCAATAGCCGCGTGACGGTGTGCAAGTTTTGAGTGCCTCCAAAGAATGGCCATGAATGTATCACCTATTTTCGACTCGTTTCTAGTTGGCAGCATTCAGCCCCAACCCTATCCAAAAAGCAAGAATTCTATGAAACTTTTTTTCCTGTTAGGCAAATATTCGACTTATCGCGCAATCCAGCCCCGAAAATTTTTTCGGCGAAATTTATTGACAGGTGGCACTTTGCTAGCGCTAGCTTGGAAAAAAAAATTACTGCTACGAAACAATTAATAACAGGGAGACGACAAAGTGGACGGAAATCTAAATGCTCTAACAACCATCTTTACCGAGTTTTATTACTGGGTGACGGTGGTCTTCATGTTCCTAATCCATGTGGGTTTCTGCATGTACGAAGTCGGTGTGAGTCGACGCAAGAATCACCTCCACACGCTAATGAAAAATATCATGATCATTCCTTTGGTCACTGTGACGTTCTTTCTCTTTGGCTGGTGGATCTATTGGGCATTCCCCAATTTCTACATATTTGGTGGGTCTATCGACTATGAAGCCGGTGCCGCCAATTTGCCGACCTCGCCAAACATGGCGACCCATTTAGGTGACCGCATAACCGGTGTTTTCTGGGCTGCGTTCTTGTTGTTCTCATGGACAGCTGCATCGATTGTTTCGGGGTCTGTAATTGAACGTATCCGCTCATCTGCGCTTTGGGTGCATGCGGTGCTCATAGGGTCCGTGTTTTGGATCATTGATGCAGCTTGGGGCTGGCACTATGCGGGCTGGATGGTTCAGAAACTGGGCTATCACGATGCCTATGCCTCTGGTGTTATTCACGCGATTGCGGGTGGCTATGCTTTGGGTGTTCTCATGGTGCTTGGACCACGGATTGGCAAGTTTGCCTCTGATGGCACGCCACGTGACATTCCACCCCATAACCCATGGATGGTCACGCTTGGGATATTCATAATCTACACAGGCTTCTGGGGCTTTTACGCGGCCTGTAACGTGCCGTTGATTTCACCTGAAGTCATTGGTGGTCAGTTGACTGGCACGACATGGACGGCGACCAATATCTATCTGGGGCCAACCTCACTTGGGGCGATTACCTTCAACTTCTTGATGTCACTCTCAGGCGGTTTGCTGGCAACCTATATCGTCTCTAAGGGCGATGCGTTCTGGACCTTCTCCGGCGGTCTTGCTGGGATAATTGGCGCCTCTGCGGGTAACGATCTGTATCACCCGATACAGGCCTTAATCATCGGCGGCATTGTGCCAGTGATTGCCTATAAACTGCACCACTACGTCGAGCGCCGCTTTAAGCTCGATGATGCAGTCGGTGCGGTTGCCGTGCATGGTTATGCTGGGTTTATGGGGGTTGTGATTGCAGGCTTTGTCCTTTGGGGCGCACCTTCGTCACCATTTGAAGGCTACGCGGCAATCAATCCTCTGGGCCAGTTTGCTGGTGCTATCATCATGTTCTTTGTCTTGGGCTTTGCCCCAGCCTACATCGTGACCCGCATTCAATCTGCCTTTGGCGTATTGCGCATTCCACCCGAGGTTGAACTGCAAGGTCTCGATTTTGCGGATCACCATGCCTACGAAAATGCAATCGCCGAGATCACCTCAGCGACCCACGAACATTTGAAATCATAAGGAGGAAACCAATGTCTACAATCGGATATAGCGATTGGGCTGTCGACCTTGCCGACGTCGGTCCAGTCTATCCCTTCCAGGGGCTCGAGGGCCTCATGGTTCTTGTCGGTGTCGTATTCTGGCTGGGGTGGCACGTCGTGCAATTCCGTCGAGAATCCGTCGAATTGGCCGAAGCGGCAAAGAACGCAAAAGCCGAAAGCACCAAAGCAATGATCGACCTTTATTGATCCCTAGTCTCTGAAAATCGGCAGGGCATCTCTGGCTGCCCTGCCCGCAAACCTCCGACCCCAAGATTGCCTGTAATGAAAATAAGTTTCCTGTGGTTGAACGGGGGGATTTATGGTGCTAGCTTTTGATTCGACCCGATATCCATTTTCAAGGAGGCACGCTTGCCATGTGCGGAATCGTTGGACTATTCTTAAAAGACAAAGCGCTCGAACCAAAATTGGGCGAGATGCTTACCGCCATGCTGATCACTATGACCGATCGTGGCCCTGACAGTGCGGGCATCGCAATTTACGGCACGGAGACCAAAGGCCGCGCGAAGATGACGGTGCAGTCTGACACGCCAGACACCGCCTTTGTTGGTCTTGATAAGGCGCTGACAAAAGTCGTCGGTGGCACAGTGAAGATGACAGTCAAAAGCACCCATGCTGTTCTTGATATACCCGAAGGTACAGCCCCTACTGTCCGAGCTGCCCTTGCTGGTATCGACGCATCCATTCGCGTCATGAGCCGTGGCAGCAGCCTTGAGATTTATAAAGAAGTCGGCCTGCCAAAGGATGTGGCCGAACGTTTTGGAATCGCCAAAATGTCTGGCACCCACGGCATTGGACACACCCGCATGGCGACAGAATCGGCCGTAACAACCATGGGCGCGCACCCTTATAATACGGGCGATGATCAGTGCCTTGTACACAACGGATCACTGTCAAACCATAACAACTTGCGTCGCACCCTGCGCCGCGAAGGTATCCTGATCGAAACCGAAAATGACACCGAAGTGGGAGCCGCTTACCTCACATGGCAAATGCAAAACGGTGCCACTTTGGGCGAGGCACTGACCAGCAGCCTTGACGATCTCGACGGATTTTTCACATTTGTTGTTGGCACCAAAGACGGCCTTGGCGTTGTCCGTGACCCGATTGCCTGCAAGCCCGCTGTGATGGCCGAAACTGATCAATATGTGGCGTTCGGTTCTGAATACCGTGCGCTCGTCAACTTGCCCGGCATCGAAAATGCCCGCGTTTGGGAACCAGAGCCAGCAACGGTCTACTTCTGGAACCACGACACATCCCCGACATCATCCAAAAAGGCCGCTTGATATGCAGACAATCGACCTTACTGAAACTGGCCTGCGTGAGACCAACAAGATGCTTCACGCCCAAGCCGCCAATACGAACCAAACCGTCTGGACCATTGAAAACGCTAAGGGCGCTCATGCGATTGCCTGCGGTCTTGATGCTCCTATCGAAGTCACGGTCAAAGGGTCCACCGGATACTATTGCGGCGGTATGAACCAGCAAGCGACGATCAACATCCATGGCTCTGCGGGTCCGGGAACAGGTGAAAATATCATGTCTGGCAAAATCGTCATCGAAGGTGACGCGAGCCAATACCTAGGTGCTACAGGCCACGGAGGTTTGATCGTAGTCAAAGGCAACGCGTCATCGCGCTGCGGGATTTCGATGAAAGGCGTTAACATCGTCGTTCAAGGCAACATCGGCCACATGTCCGCCTTTATGGGCCAGTCTGGTAATCTGGTTGTCTGCGGTGACGCGGGAGACGCTCTTGGCGATAGCTGCTATGAGGCGCGGTTTTTTGTGCGCGGCAAGGTGAAATCCCTTGGTGCGGATTGCGAGAAAAAGGAAATGCGCCCCGAGCATATTGCCATTTTGACCGAGCTTTTGGCCGAGGCTGGCTTTGACGCCAAGCCCGAAGAGTTCACCCGCTACGGCTCTGCTCGCAAACTTTATAACTTCGATGTCGACAACGCTGCAGCGTATTAAGGGATACCAGACATGACCAACGACCGCTCCAAAGGTATTCCGCGCACAACGCCGCGCCAGTCCGCAACCTTTAGCCAAGATGTGAACAGCGATATTCGTCGCGCTGCGGCCACAGGCATCTACGACATTCGTGGTGGCGGTGCCAAACGCAAGCTACCCACGTTCGACGACCTGCTGTTTATGGGAGCCTCAATCTCGCGTTACCCGCTCGAAGGCTACCGTGAGAAATGCGATACCTCTGTGACCATTGGCGGGCTGCATGCAGAAAACCCGATCCATCTCGACATTCCGATCACCATCGCGGGCATGTCTTTTGGTGCGCTTTCTGGCCCTGCCAAAGAGGCCTTGGGCCGCGGCGCATCCGCCGCTGGCACATCCACGACAACAGGTGACGGCGGCATGACGCCCGAAGAGCGCGGCCATTCCAGCAAGCTGGTTTATCAATACCTGCCCTCGCGCTACGGTATGAACCCCGATGATCTGCGCAAAGCGGACGCTATTGAGATCGTTGTCGGCCAAGGTGCAAAACCGGGTGGAGGTGGCATGTTGCTAGGTCAAAAGATCAGCGACCGAGTGGCTGCGATGCGAAACCTTCCCAAAGGGATTGACCAACGCTCGGCCTGTCGCCACCCCGACTGGACCGGCCCAGATGATCTCGAAATCAAAATTCTAGAGCTGCGCGAAATCACTGGCTGGAAGGTGCCAATCTATGTCAAAGTCGCGGGCGCGCGCCCCTATTACGATGTCACACTGGCGGTCAAAGCGGGCGCTGATGCGGTTGTGTTGGACGGCATGCAGGGCGGGACGGCGGCGACGCAGGATGTGTTCATCGAACACGTCGGCCAGCCAACTTTGGCAATCATCCGCCCCGCAGTGCAAGCCCTGCAAGACCTCGGGATGCACCGCAAAGTGCAGCTCATCCTGTCAGGCGGTATTCGTTCTGGCGCGGATGTGGCCAAGGCCATGGCGCTTGGCGCAGATGCCGTGGCAATTGGGACTGCTGCCCTCATCGCGCTTGGCGACAATGATCCCAAGTGGGAGGCCGAATACAATGAGCTTGGCACCACAGCGGGTGCATATGACGATTGGCACGAAGGGCGCGATCCTGCGGGTATCACAACCCAAGACCCTGAGCTGATGAAGCGTTTTGACCCAATCGAGGGTGGTCGTCGCCTGAAGAATTACCTGAAGGTGATGACGCTAGAGGCCCAAACAATCGCGCGGGCTTGCGGCAAAAACCACCTGCACAACCTCGAGCCAGAAGACCTCGTGGCGCTCACAATGGAAGCGGCCGCAATGGCGAAAATCCCGCTCGCAGGGACCGATTGGTATCCAGGAAAGCCGGGCACAGGTTTCTAAATAATCAGGGCGCGGCCAACACCGGCACGCGCCCTTTCTCATAGAAGATGACAGGGAAAAACAATGGCTACTGATCTCGCAAAATTCGCCGAAGACAATGGCGTCAAATACTTCATGATTTCGTTCACCGACCTCTTTGGTGGGCAACGCGCCAAGCTGGTGCCTGCGCGCGCCATCGCGGGCATGCAAAAGGACGGCGCTGGTTTTGCAGGCTTTGCCACATGGCTGGACCTGACGCCTGCGCACCCCGATATGCTGGCCGTGCCCGATCCAGAATCGGTGATCATCTTGCCGTGGAACCGCGAAATTGCATGGGTCGCGGGCAACTGCGTGATGAACGATCAAGACCTTGCACAAGCGCCGCGCAACGTCTTGCGCCGCCTGATTGCCGAGGCCGCCGAATTGGGGATGCACGTCAAAACAGGTATCGAAGCCGAGTTCTTTTTGCTGACCCCAGATGGCAAGCAAATCAGCGATGAATACGATACGGCGGCGAAGCCGTGCTACGATCAACAGGCGTTCATGCGCCGCCTTGATGTGATCCGTGAAATCAGCGACCACATGTTAGAGCTTGGCTGGAACCCCTACCAAAACGACCACGAGGACGCGAACGGCCAGTGGGAGATGAACTGGGATTTCGACGACGCGCTCAAGACCGCGGACAAGCACAGCTTTTTCAAATTCATGGCGAAATGTGTGGCCGAGAAGCACGGCTACCGCGTCACCTTCATGCCAAAGCCGATCAAGGGCCTGACAGGCAACGGCTGCCACGCGCATATCTCGGTTTGGGACGCACCTGGCATGCAATCAAAAACCAACGTATTTGCTGGCAAAGGCGAAGGGCAGACTGGCGAAGTTGGCCTGTCCGAGCGCGGAAAACACTTCCTTGGCGGCATTATGAAACACGCGAGCGCGCTTGCCGCGATCACCAACCCGACCGTGAACAGCTACAAGCGGATCAACGCACCGCGCACGACGTCGGGGGCCACTTGGGCGCCGAACACTGTGACTTGGACAGGTAATAACCGCACTCATATGGTCCGCGTTCCGGGTCCGGGTCGCTTTGAATTGCGCCTGCCCGATGGGGCCGCGAACCCTTACTTGTTGCAGGCTGTGATAATTGCGGCGGGTCTTTCTGGCGTCAGGTCGAAGGCCGATCCGGGGCCACGTCATGACATTGATATGTATGCCGAAGGTCATACCGTCAAAGGCGCACCGCTTTTGCCGCTCAACATGCTCGACGCATTGCGGGCCTATGATGCCGACGCGGGGCTAAAGGCTGCGATGGGCGAAGAGTTCTCGGCTGCCTACCTCAAGATGAAACATCAAGAATGGAACGATTTCTGTGGACATTTCTCGGCTTGGGAAATGGCGAACACGCTCGATATCTGACCTCACTTAAACCAAAAGAGGCTATTATGACCAAACGCATTGCTATCATTGGCGCAGGCCCATCTGGCTTAGCATTGCTTCGCGCCTTCCAATCGGCTCAAGCCAAAGGCGAAGAAATCCCCGAAATTGTCTGTTTTGAAAAGCAGGCAAATTGGGGTGGTTTGTGGAACTACATGTGGCGCACAGGCCTCGACCAATATGGCGAACCTGTGCATGGCTCGATGTATAGGTACCTTTGGTCAAATGGCCCAAAAGAAGGCTTGGAGTTCGCCGACTATTCCTTCGAGGAGCATTTCGGCAAACAGATCGCCAGCTACCCGCCCCGCGCGGTTCTTTTTGATTACATCCAAGGCCGCGTTGAAAAGGCAGGCGTGCGCGATTTGATCAGGTTCGAGACCGCCGTGCGCTGGGTCGCAAAGGACGGTGACAAATTTAACGTCACGGTTTGCAACCTGCCCGAGGATCACACCTACACCGAGGTCTTCGACAATGTGATCGTCTGCTCTGGCCACTTCAGCACACCAAATGTGCCAGAGTTCAAAGGCTTCGAGAACTTCAAAGGGCGCGTCCTGCACGCCCATGATTTCCGCGACGCGATGGAGTTCAAAGATAAGGACATCCTCATCGTCGGCACCTCTTATTCCGCAGAGGACATCGGGTCGCAGTGCTGGAAATACGGCGCAAAATCGATCACCGTCAGCCACCGCACCGCGGCCATGGGCTATGACTGGCCCGACAACTGGGCCGAGGTTCCGCTGCTGACCCATGTTGACGGCAATACCGCGCATTTCAAGGATGGCAGCAGCCGTCATGTCGATGCGGTGATCCTATGCACTGGCTACAAACACCATTTCCCGTTCTTGCCTGACGAATTGCGTCTGAAAACAGCCAACCGCTTGGCAACCGCCGACCTTTACAAAGGCGTTGCCTTTATCGACGAGCCCGCACTGTTTTACATCGGAATGCAGGACCAGTGGTTCACCTTCAACATGTTTGACGCGCAGGCATGGTGGATCCGTGACGTGATCATGGACCGCATCACCCTGCCCGACCGCAAAACCATGGCCGCAGATGTTGCTGATCGCGTCGCGCGCGAGGACGCAGGCGAGAGCGACTATGATGCGATCTGGTATCAGGGCGACTACATCAAGGAATTGGTGGCCGAAACCGACTATCCTTCCTTCGACGTCGAAGGCGCCTGTCAGGCATTCAAAGCATGGAAGGGCCACAAAAAGGCGGGCATCATGACGTTCCGCGACAATGGCTATAAGTCCGTGATCACAGGCACCATGGCCCCAAAGCACCACACGCCATGGAAAGATGCGCTTGACGACAGTCTTGAAGTTTACCTCAAAAACTAAAGTTTAATGCCGCGCGTGCCCGTCTCTTCCCAGTCGGTCACGTCGTT
>DFSO01000091.1:25028-30467 GCA_002378665.1 Loktanella sp. UBA3435
AGAGCGACATCCATACAAGCCAGCCAATTTTCCGCGTCTAGGGCACGGATCGGCACATGGGCATGGATTAGCTTCACGTCCATATGGCCATGCCGCTCGCGGTAATGTTGCCGCCCGCCCAAGAACCCCGACATGAAATCAACCTGCTCGATCCGCGCATGAGCTATTCCGTGCCCCCGCCCGTGTAAACGGCGCAAGGTTGCACCCTCCGGCAGGGTCTCCACCAGATCGTAAAAACGGTTCACCAAAGCCACAAGGCTGTCGTCCCCGCCAATGTCATCTAAAAGCGTCATCAGATGGTCCCCCGAAGGTTAGGAACGCGGGCGCTCTTTCCCTGGATCAAAGGCCGCAAGGTTTTCTGCAATCACCGCAGGTATCCGTTTTTGATGACCGTCCAGTTTGCCAATCTCGACCTCGGTGCCCGCACTTGCATGCGCCACATCAATCCGTGCAAGGGCAATGTTTTTACCCAAAAGCGGTGAGCGCATCGACGATGTGACCTCACCAATTTGCGCACGACCTATGTGGATGCAATCGCCGTGGCCCACATCAACATTGCTATCGATCTCAAGGCCCACCAGCTTGCGCATCGGGTTCTCTTTACGGCGGATTAACGCGTCACGGCCAACAAAATCATCTGGCTTTGATTTGAGCGGCACGGTGAAACCAATGCCCGCTTCAAATGGGTCAGTCTGGTCGCTAAAATCAGAGCCCGCGAAAATCAGGCCCGCCTCGATCCGTAGCATGTCGAGCGCCTCTAGACCTATCGGCTTGAGCCCATGATCTTGCCCAGCCTCCCAAATCGCATCAAATATTTCGGTGCAATCGCGGGGGTGGCACATAACTTCATAGCCCAACTCGCCCGTGTACCCTGTCCGCGAAATCACAAAGGCTGTCCCTGCTTCGTTTTTGAGGCGTGCAGGGGTAAAACGGAACCAGCCGAGTTGATCGAACTCGGGGTTATGGGGGGCCGACCAAACGATTTTGCGCAGCAGGTCGCGGCTTTCTGGCCCTTGCACAGCGACGTTGTGCATTTGATCTGTTGAGGAACGCACGAGGACTTTTAGCCCCAGCTTTTCGGCCAATTCCCGCAACCAAACGCCGCTATAATCCGATCCGCCAATCCAACGGAAGTTGTCGCGACCAAGACGGAAAACCGTACCATCGTCGATCATGCCGCCATGTTCATAGCACATCGCAGTATAAACAACCGCACCCGTCGCGAGGCTTTTTATGTTGCGGGTAAAGGCGTATTGGCACAGCGCCTCTGCATCTGGCCCCATGATCTCGAATTTGCGCAGTGGCGACAAATCAATGATCGCGGCCTTCTGCCGACAGGCGTGATATTCTTCAATGGGGCCCGTCGTGGGGAAATTATTAGCGAGCCAATAGCCGTTATATTCCACGAAATTTCGCGTGTGCTTGGCAAAGCTCTCGTGAAAACCTGTTTGTTTGGTCATTTTCGGCTCCGAATCTGGTGTCGTGCGGATCGCGATGGACCGCTGAAATGTTTCTTTTCCACTATAGGTACGCACGTGAATATCGGTCGGGTTCCACCCGTTTGCAGAGGTTGTATCGTCGGGGCAAGCCGAGCTGACGCAGACAATATCGGTCAGCGCACGCAACAGCACATAGTCGCCGGGGCGCGACCAAGGTTCGTCGGAATACATCACGCCGTGGTCATCAAGAAACGTGTTGAAGAAAAAGTTGATCGCCATCCAGCCACGACGCGGTGCGACGCCATAATCTTGCAAAGCCGTGTTGAAATTGGTCGAGCAATTCGCATGTCCGGGGTAGCCCGTATCATTGTAATACTTCTCAGTGCAGGCCATCGCAAAAGCGTCATGGCGACCGCAAGTATCTTGGATCACTTCTACCAGCGGCAGCATCTCTTGATCGTAATATTTCGCGTGCAAACCGGGCATCGGATAGGCGTGGCCCATCAATGTGCGGGTCGTGGTCACATCCAATGCATGCTCGATCCCTTTGTCGAGTTTACGCGCCGAGAAACATTCGAAATCCGAGCACTGCCTGCCATCGACGTCAATGATCTGGATATAATCGCCCGCTTTCACGAAAAACGATTCTGCGGTTTGGGTATGAACGCGGATATCGGCCAAAGGGTCGGCGAGCGGATCGGGCAATTCAAACTTCACATGGCTTTTAATCACCGCGCGTTTTATCATCACCGTCAGAGGGGTCGCGGTATTCTGTGCCTCGAAATCCATCGCACCGGCAGGGGCGGCGATAATCACAACGCCCTCGCGAACAGCTGTAAACTTCGCTTCTGTTTTTGCAGGGGTTGTGGCCTCGAACAGATGCACAGCCTGCGCCTTTGCCAGATCAATCTTGCGGGCATCCAGCCCCATCCGCATGCCGCGTAACGACTTATCATTGCTGGTTAAAAGCGCCTGAAGCCCGCCCGCACCAGCGGTCGCAGTTAGACCAATAATCCCCGCGTCGCTGCGGCCCTTGGGGTCACAGACGACAACCTCACAATGCTGGCCACCTTCATCGTTAATGATCGTAATTTGATCGCCCGTATCGATGGGAATGAGGACAGCGCCCTGCCCCTCCACCACATAGCGCTCTACCCCGGGCGGCAGCGAGAAAACCTGCGGCTGAATAATCCTGCTTGGCTTGGGCGGCCCAGCCTTCACGTTTGGGTAGTTGTCTAACATCGGAACCCCCTATTCACGCAAAGTTGCATGTGCGGAATAAATATTTAACCTTAAGAATACATATATCCATCACTACATCCAACAAAATCGCATCGAATGCACAAAACTTCGGGCATTTGGCTTACAACCAGCCCGCCGCTATCTGCCGCTGATGGGCAACCATCGCATTACGCATGAGAATCGCCACCGTGACAGGACCAACGCCACCCGGAACAGGGGTGATCCAGCCCGCAACCTCCAGCACCGCGTCGGTATCCACATCGCCCACGATCTTGAATCCTTCAGGCGTCTCGATCTGATTGATGCCGATATCAATCACGACCGCACCCGGTTTGATCATGTCAGGCCCAATCAAATGCGCCTTACCAACAGCCACCACAACAACATCAGCGCGACGCGAATGCATTGCCACAGAGCGGGTCATATGATGGCAAACGGTGACGGTGCAGCCTTCGGCCATCAACATCATCGCAGCAGGTTTACCGACAATCTCGGAATGGCCAATCATGACGACTTCAAGCCCCTCCATCTGCAGGCCCGTCTCCTTAATCAGCGCAACACTGGCCGCCGCTGTGCAGGGGGCCAAGGCCACGTCGGAGTAGACGATATTGCCGATAGACGCGGGGTTCATGCCCTCGACATCCTTCAAAACGTGGATCGCCGACTGGAGTGATCGGACGTTGATATGCGCAGGCACAGGGCGCTGCAAAATGATCCCCAAGATACTTGGGTCATCGTTCATCTCAATGAGCTTGGCCTTGCAGCTTTCTTGCGAAATATCGCCAGCCCAGTTGACCTGTTCAAACGGTATTCCCGCCTGTTGCGCACCGCGCTCCTGATTGCGGACATAGACCGCCGCTTCTGGGACATGACCAATTAGGATCGACACCAACCTTGGCATGTTTGCGCAAGTTGACGCGTAGGATTGCACCTCTGCAAGGATGCGTTTTTTGACAACAACACCGTCAATAAACCTGTGGTCCCGTACTTTTGTCTGCGTTGCCATCAGAGCCACTCCATTGCGCGATCTATATGCTGCGCGGAGTAGATGGTGCATCATCTGAACCGTCAATATTTAACTACGACGTTCGCTCCCGAGATTGCGTCACCCTTGCGTGTTTGGGTCGTCTCTTTTCATCCACCTGTGACGCGAGGGGTCGTCCAGCGCACGCGCTGAAGGTAATGTCGATGACGCCTTACTGCGACCTGATGAACTATCGCGCCGATCCTGCCAGCATCCGTACAATGCCTAACGATTTTCGCGCGCTCTTGATCCGCCATTTTAGGATTTGGTTGATGAGGTCACTCCGCACGGCGGCGTGACCCTTCTAGCCTACTTGCAGGAAAAACGGATTAATGTTTCTGCTTGCATTCGGGTAAATAACATCCATATACCATCCATACAGATGGAGTTTCACCATGAACACCGTGAGACAAATACGCGACAAGCAGCCTGATAACGAAAAAATCACGATCAATTTGGGGTTTGTTGATTTGGGCCGGATCGATCTACTTGTTCAAGAGGGCTTTTATTCCAATCGCAGTGATCTGATCCGCACAGCGATCCGCAATCAATTGGAAAGCCATGTGGAGGTCGTCAGCAAATCGCTTGAGCGGCATACAATGGAACTGGGGCTTCGTGACTACTCCGTCGCCGATTTGCAAGCGGTGCGGGACGCTGGTGAAGTTCTGCATATCAAGGTCGTGGGACTAGCCCGCTTTGATCCTGAGATTTCGCCTGAACTGGCGCTTGCAACCATCGGGTCCATTACGGTGTTAGGTGCGTTGCAAGCCAGCGCAGACATCAAAACGGCACTCGCCGACCGCATCAAATAGGATATGGAAATTTGACATGACGCAAATGACACTCACTTTCGACGCGGTTTCAGAGGCAACACCTGGCCCGAAATGGGCCGCACGCTGGGCGCGTTCGTGGCCATCTTACGAGGCGTGGTTTATTGCGCGGGGGGGCGATAACGGGCCATCGCGCACCGACTGTCGCACTGCGATTGAACGCTACATGCCAGAGCTGACGACCGTTTATGACCGACTGGTCGCCGTCGCGGGTGGTTCGGACCGTGCGGCAAGGTTCCTCTCCACATGGTGCCCGCCGACGTATCTGGGCGGCTGTTCACTTGCGGCTATCGCCAGCAAAAAACACGTCCGATTGGTGCGCAATTATGATCTTTCGCCAGAATTAAATGAGGGCTTGTTGCTGCGCACTCAGTGGCTTGGCCGCCCAGTCATGGGGATGGTCGAATTCCTATGGGGCTTGTCCGACGGGATCAACGATGCAGGCCTAAGTGTCGCGCTGGCCTACGGGGGGCGCTCGGAAACTGGCGTTGGATTTGGTATCACGACAATCGTGCGCTATGTGCTTGAGACTTGCAACACCGTCGACGACGCACTCGCGGTGCTCGACCGCGTACCATCTCACATGGCCTATAATCTGGTTCTTGCAGATGCATCAGGGCGGACCGCAAGCGTCGAGATGGCGCCAGGTGGCGGTATGACCAAGATGCCATTGGCTGTTGCGACCAATCATCAGGGAGGCGCACCCGCCGCTGATCGCCCCACTTTCACACGGACGTTTGAGCTGCGGTCACATTTGGAGAAGTTGCAGATCAAGCCGCGTAAGCTGAACCGTCAATTCCTCAAGGCGCCACTCTTGCAAGATCGATACTCGAAAGGCGAAACACCGAATGTCTGATCATAACACATATTCCGGAATAGCCGCTGAGCTATGCCCGAAAGTTGG
>DFSO01000079.1 GCA_002378665.1 Loktanella sp. UBA3435
GCACCTCTCATTCTTGCAATTTACGGCGAAAACTGTGGTTATTCGTCACAATTGATGTGGGTCACCATTTGAGGTTGCCAGTCCAGTTTCGACATAATTTCAACGCTGTCATCGCGGCGCGGCGGTGCTTCCTCGAATGATCAGCGACACTGGAATGACCGCGGCGTGCTCTGAACCAGCACCTTCTGGGCTTTCGAGCCGTTCCAAAAGCATTGCGGCAGCGGTCTCTCCCAATAGCAATCTGTCCTGACGCATTGATGTTAGCGGCGGGATGAATTGTTCGGCCAAATCGATATCATCAAAGCCCATAATGGAAACATCGTCGGGGACTTTGAAGTTGCGGCGCGACAATTCTGAGATGAATCCCATTGCCAGCTGATCGGAGGCACAAAACACTGCCGTTGGCCGGTTTTCGAGCGCAATCCACGTTTGTGCGGCCAAGCAACCTGCCGCCAGTGAGAAGTCACCGGGAATGATCCACTCCGGGTGTTGCTCAAGCTGGAGTGCTCCGATCTCTTCGATAAAAGCGCTCTTGCGCGCATGCATCAACACGTTGCCTTCTGGTCCAGTCACATGGCCGATCTTACGATGTCCAATGTCGTGCAGATAACGCACGGCAGCCTTTGTGCCTCTGCGGTTTTCACTCCGCACAGATGGAAATTCATCTTCTTCAATCCACTCGCAAGCAAAGAGAATACGCTTGGATTGTGGGGCGGATTTCAGAGAAGCGATGACCTCAGCCACTAGCCCCCCATCAAGAATAATCATGCCATCAGCGCGGGCATCGTCGAGGTAATCAACCAGTCGCTCGCCGCTGTCGTGAACCTGTTTCGTGCTGGCAATGAGCATCGAGTAGCCCTTGCGCGAGAGGTTCAGCGAAATCCCTTCCAGAATGGCCGAGAAAAACGGGTTTCCCAAGTCTGGGAGCAAGACCAAGACGGAATGCGCACGCTGCGTTCGCAAGTTTCGCGCCGCGCGATTCACACGGTATCCACTGACCTCAACGGCCTTTGAGACACGTCGTCTGGTTGATTCGGAAACCATGTTGGGGTGAGACAGCGCGCGCGAGACGGTTGCCGTTGAAACGCCTGCGACACGGGCAACGTCTTGAAGTGTTGAAGTTTTTGACATCATTGCGTCCCTTCCCAGACTTGGCTCCATGCAATCGATTGCAGGAATTGGCGATCACAAAGTCTATCGCGGGTTTCCGCAATTTCTGGGAGGAAAAAATGTCGAAAGTATTGAAGTCCCTTTTGGTTGGGACAGCGCTTACATGCGCATCCGCAGCATCAGCAATAGAGCTAGAGGTCACGCATTGGTGGACGTCGGGAGGCGAAGCCGCCGCTGTCACCGAGCTGGCGAAGGCCTGGGACGCGACTGGTAACACATGGCTTGATGGTGCAATTGCGGGTTCTGGCGGCGTAGCACGCCCGATCATCATCAGCCGCATTTTGGGCGGTGACCCGATGGCGGCCACACAGCTCAACCACGGTCGCCAAGCCGAAGAATTGATTGAGGCTGGCCTCATGCTTGATCTGACCGACATCGCTGAAGCTGGCGGTTGGAAAGACATTGTAAAGCCGTCTGGCCTGCTTGATGCCTGCACTTTGGACGGCAAGATTTACTGTGTGCCGATCAACATCCACTCTTGGCAGTGGCTCTGGTTGTCCAACCAAGCCTTCGCTGACGCAGGCGTAGATACCCCAACGAATTGGGAAGAGTTTGCAGCGTCTGCAGATGCATTGCGTGCGGCTGGCAAGGTGCCACTTGCGATGGGTGCCCAAGGTTGGCAGCAATCGGGCGCATTTGGCGTGATCGCAGTCGCGATTGCGGGCAGCGATGCATGGCGTGCTGTAAACGTGGATAAAAACGCAGAGGTTGCTGCTGGTCCTGAATACTCAAAAGTCTTTGAAGCCGCGGTTGCTGCCCGCGACATGGCGAAAGACGGCAATGTTCAAGACTGGAACCAAGCCACAAACATGGTCATCACTGGCGCTGCTGGCGGTCAAATCATGGGTGACTGGGCACAGGGCGAATTCCAAGTTGCGGGTCAAACTGCTGGCGCGGAATATGAGTGCCTTCCAGGTTTAGGAAACAACGCCGTTTTGGATACAAGCGGCGACGCTTTCTATTTCCCTCTCAACAGCGATCCTGAAATCACAGCGGCGCAAAAAGAACTTGCTGCTTTGATGATCAGTCCAGAAGTTCAGGTGGCGTTTAACCTCAAAAAGGGGTCCCTGCCTGTGCGTGGCGACATCGATATGGCCGCTGCGAATAACTGCATGCAAAAAGGCTTGGATATCTTGGCATCGGGCAACATCCTCCCGTCCGGTGACATGAACCTCTCGGCAGACACGAGCACACAGATCGAAGACCTGATGCTTGAGTTCTGGTCTGGCGACACGATGTCTGCAGCGGACGCGCAAGCCCGCTATGCTGAAATCATCGGCAGCGCTGACTAAGCCTGATTGCCTTTGGCCCGCCCGTGTGAATGGGCGGGCCATTGCAACTTTCTCTAAAACAATCATTTCTGGGGGGATCACGATGTCCGTGGTTGATCACGAGTCTGCACTTGCAGGCCCCGCGAAAGGTAAGCCGAACAGGCTGACCCGAAATCTAAGTTCAAAAATCGCGGCGCTTCCGATGATCCTGACTGCACTGGTGATTTTCGTTGGCTGCACCATTTGGACAATCGTATATTCCTTTACCAATTCGCGACTTTTGCCTAAGGAAAATTCGTAGGATTTGACCAATACGAACGTCTTTGGGGCAGTAGCCGCTGGATCACCTCCATTTCAAACCTGATGTGGTATGGCGTGAGCTCACTGGTCTTGACGCTGGTGATTGGCTTCACACTCGCCGCCTTGCTTGACCGCAAAATCCGGTTTGAAAATACGTTCCGCAGTATCTTCCTCTTCCCATTCGCCTTGTCGTTCATCGTCACTGGCCTTGTTTGGCAGTGGATCTTGAATCCTGACTATGGCCTGCAAGGCGTTGTCCGCAGTTGGGGCTGGGAGAGCTTTAGCTTTGACCCGCTCTACAATCCCGACATCGTGATCTTTGGCATTTTGATTGCGGGCATTTGGCAGGGGTCAGGTTTGATCATGTGCATCATGCTCGCAGGGCTTCGCGGGATTGACGAAGACATTTGGAAGGCCACCCGCGTTGATGGAATTGGCACCGTCAAAACCTATCTTGTTGTCATCATTCCGATGATGCGCCCTGTCTTTGTGACATCCCTCGTATTGATCGCGGCGGGCATTATCAAACTTTATGATCTTGTCGTCGCTCAAACCTCTGGCGGTCCGGGTCTCTCGTCTCAGGTCCCCGCGATGTATGTCTATGACTATATGTTCAAGGCGCAAAACCTTGGCCAAGGCTTCGCTGCATCAACGATGATGCTTTTGTCGGTTGTGATCATTCTGATCCCTTACGTCTATTTACAATTCAAGGGGTCAAGCCGTGGATAATGCAATGACAGGTCCACGCGGGCCAAAGCCAAAGCGCCGCTTTTCGCGCAACAATATCTTTATCTACGGCACACTTTTGATGGTCAGCATGTATTACCTGCTACCGCTCTACGTGATGATTGTGACGTCGCTCAAGGGGATGCCCGAAATCCGCATGGGCAACGTGTTCAGCCCCCCCGTTGAGATTACATTTGAGCCGTGGGTCAAAGCATGGGCACATGCCTGCACAGGGATCAATTGTGACGGTCTGAGCCGTGGGTTTTGGAACTCTGTGCGCATCTTGATCCCCTCTGTCACGCTCTCCATCGCGGTTGCTTCAGTCAACGGCTATGCGCTCTCGAATTGGAAATTCAAAGGCTCTGAAGTGTTCTTTAACATCCTCATTCTGGGTGCGTTTATCCCTTATCAGATGATGCTTTATCCGATTGTGATTTTGCTGCGCGAAATGGGGCTTTATGGCGGGCTCTCAGGGCTGGTTCTGGTGCACACCGTTTTTGGCATGCCGATCCTGACACACCTGTTCCGCAACTACTTCACCTCGATCCCTGAAGAGCTCTTCAAGGCCGCAAGGGTGGATGGCGCGGGCTTTTGGCGGATTTATTTCCAGATCATGATGCCAATGGCGCTGCCGATCTTTGTGGTTGCGATCATCTTGCAGGTCACAGGTATCTGGAACGACTTCCTCTTTGGAGTCATCTATACCAAGCCCGACCTTTACCCGATGACGGTGCAACTCAATAACATCGTGAACTCCGTCCAAGGGGTGAAGGAATACAACGTGAATATGGCAGCGACGCTGCTGACAGGTCTGGTTCCTCTCATCATTTACTTTGCCTCAGGCAAACTCTTTGTCCGCGGTATCGCCGCTGGCGCAGTCAAAGGCTGAAGACATGACAAACTCTGTAGAAATCAAAAATCTCGACCTCAACTTTGGCGCTGTGAAGGTGCTCAAGCAACTCAACCTCGACATTCGCGAGGGCGAATTCCTTGTGCTCTTAGGCTCATCTGGCTGCGGGAAATCGACGCTGCTGAACTGCATCGCAGGGCTGTTGGAAGTGACAGATGGTCAGATCTTTATCAAAGGTCAGAACGTCACTTGGGCAGAACCCTCAGAGCGCGGTATCGGCATGGTGTTCCAATCCTACGCGCTTTACCCGCAGATGAGCGTGCGCGGGAACCTGTCGTTCGGCCTCAAAAACGCCAAAGTGCCAAAAGATGAAATCAACAAGCGGGTGGACCGTGTGGCAGAAGTTTTGCAGATTGAAGCGCTGCTGGACCGCAAACCCGGTGCCCTTTCTGGTGGACAGCGCCAACGCGTAGCAATCGGTCGTGCGCTTGTGCGCGAGGTTGATGTGTTCCTCTTTGACGAACCACTATCCAACCTTGATGCCAAGCTGCGCACTGACCTACGGGTGGAACTGAAGCGGCTTCACAAGAAGCTCAAGAATACGATGATCTATGTGACCCATGATCAGGTCGAGGCGATGACTTTGGCCGACCGTATTTCGATCATGCGCGGCGGAATGATCGAGCAACTCGACGCCCCCGAGACGATCTATGCGAAGCCTTGCAACAAATATGTGGCAGACTTTATCGGCTCGCCCGCGATGAACCTGTTTGAGGGCCACCTCAAGGGGAACACCTTTAGCTGTGACGGCTTTATCGTCGATGTCAGCAGTTATGAATTCGGACCAAACGGCCAGCGCGATGGCGCCACTTGGCTCGGTACTCGCCCCGAACATATCGTGACGGCCGACGCCGCTGCTGGCCACACATTCTCTGGCCCCGCCGAGATTGATATCGTTGAACCTATGGGCTCCGACACTCTCGTTTGGGTCGATTTTGCGGGCCAATCCGTGCGCGTGCGCACCGAGGGCCAATCAGGTCTCAAATCAGGCGAGACCCTCACCATCGGGTTCGACGCCTCGCGCCTCCACCTTTTTGACATGACAACAGAGACACGTCTCTAATCTAGAAAGCACTCAGATGACTGTATCACTTCAACTCTACTCGATGCGCGATGTTGCCGATCAGATCGCACTTTTGAGCAAACTACCCAGCATGGGGATCACCCGCGTCGAAGGCTATGGCGGCGTTTACGGCGACCCTAAAGTCTACCGTGCTGCAATGGATGCCAACGGAATTACGATGCCGTCGGGCCATATGGGTTTGAACGATATCGAGGAGGATTTCGACGCCACGATGGACATTGTTCGCACAATGGGAATAACCCGCGTCTATGCGCCATACCTTGAGGAAAAGGACCGCCCGACGACGACGGCTGGATATGTTGATCTGGCAAAGCGGCTAAATGCGGCGAGCCTGCGCTATGCTGAACACGGGATTTCCTTTGGCTGGCACAACCATGATTTTGAGTTTTTCGCTCTGCCCGACGGCAGCATTCCGATGGAAATTCTGCTCGAAACCGCTCTCGATATCAGATGGAAAGCAGACCTCGCGTGGATCGTGCGCGGCGCTTGTGATCCGTTGGACTATATCGCCCGCTACGGCAGCCGCATCACCGCCATTCACGTCAAAGATATCGCCGCAAGACCGCAAAACTAGGAAAACAGACATCCAGAGTTCCAATATGAATGTCAGTTTCGTCCGCAGAGCAGACATTTGGCATCCAATTGCTAAGGCAAGACCTTGCCCCTAATCCCCCTCGACCTCAGGTACCGTCCCATGCCGCGCCAGAAAGGTGGGCTCTGACACTTCCCCAGACGTCGGGTCTTCGGACAGCATATAGGCATCGGCACCGACACAGCCTTCACGCCGCGCTTCACGTTCAGCGCGTTCTTCGGCTTCGGCGGCGGATTTGTATTCAAACACTTTATCCACGTGAAGGGCCATCTGCTGCCCCTTTTGTTTCATCACATAGGTCTGGCAGATGTAATGCATTTTGACGGCGGTTTCTTCTGAATCCAGCATCGGGTGTTCCTTGGGTTAATTTGTGAGAACAAAATAGGAACATATTTACCTTTTGGCAAGTGATCTTCGGTGCACGCTCTGTGCACGCTTGGTGCACGTAAAAAACACCCTGAATCTGGCCTTGAGTCACAAGACTTCCCAAACGTCGCCGAATACGGTATGGCCCAGCCATCTTGAGAAGAAAGGCGTCCGCATTCCAGCGCCCGCGCAAGATACCGGAATGAGGGGGAATACGCCCCCTACGCAAAAATAGGGCTGCGGCCCAAAGGAAAACAATAGATGTTTAACGAAGTTAAGAAATCAATCCAGTGGGGCGAAGAGACGCTTACGCTGGAAACAGGCAAGGTTGCCCGTCAAGCTGACGGTTCTGTCATTGCCACGCTGGGCGAAACCAGCGTTATGGCCAACGTGACATTCGCACGTGCCCAAAAGCCAGGTCAGGACTTCTTTCCCCTGACAGTGCACTACCAAGAAAAGTATTACGCTGCCGGTAAAGTACCAGGTGGCTTCTTCAAGCGTGAAGCGCGTCCAACTGAAAAAGAGACGCTGACATCCCGCCTGATTGACCGTCCAATCCGCCCGTTGTTCGTCCCCGGCTTTAAGAACGAAGTCCTTGTTATGTGTACAGTTTTGTCGCACGACTTGGTCAACGATCCAGACATGGTTGCGATGATTGCGGCTTCTGCTGCGCTGACAATTTCTGGCGCGCCTTTCATGGGCCCAATCGCCGCTTGCCGCGTTGGTTTTGTTGATGGCGAGTACATCCTGAACCCAGAAATCGACGACATGCATAACCTGCGTCTGCAGCCTGAGCAGCGTTTGGACCTTGTTGTTGCCGGCACAAAAGACGCCGTGATGATGGTTGAATCCGAAGCATATGAGCTTTCCGAAGCTGAAATGCTTGGCGCGGTGAAGTTTGCCCACGACAGCATCCAGCCGGTTATCGACCTGATCATTGATCTAGCCGAAGATTGCGCAAAAGAGCCGTTCGACTTCCAACCAGTTGATTACTCTGATCTTTCCGCTGCTGTTAAAGCAGCTGGTGAAGAGAAAATGCGTGCTGCTTATGCGATCACAGACAAGCAAGAGCGCACTGGTGCGGTTTCGGCTGCCAAGGCTGACATTGTTGCGTCTTTGACTGAAGAGCAGCAAGCCGACGCAAACTTGGGCCCAGCGCTTAAGAAGCTTGAATCTGCGGTTCTGCGCGGCGACGTTGTGAAAAACGGCAAGCGTATCGACGGCCGTGCTCTCGACACCATCCGCCCAATCGTTTCCGAGACAGGTATCCTGCCACGGACACACGGTTCCGCATTGTTCACACGCGGCGAGACCCAAGGTCTTGTTGTAACGACACTCGGTACTGGCGACGACGAGCAGATGATCGACGCGCTGACTGGCATGTATAAGTCGAACTTCATGCTGCACTATAACTTCCCACCATATTCTGTTGGTGAAGTTGGTCGTGTGTCTGGCCCAGGTCGTCGTGAAATCGGCCACGGTAAGCTTGCTTGGCGTGCACTTCAGGCGGTTCTGCCTGCGGCAACCGACTTCCCTTACACAATCCGCGTTGTGTCTGAGATCACTGAATCTAACGGATCTTCTTCGATGGCATCTGTCTGCGGTGGCTCCTTGTCCATGATGGACGCTGGTGTGCCTTTGAAAGCACCAGTTGCTGGTGTGGCTATGGGCCTCGTGATGGAAGAAGACGGCTCCTACGCGATCCTCTCCGACATCCTGGGTGACGAAGATCACCTTGGCGACATGGACTTCAAGGTTGCGGGTACTGAAGCAGGTATCACGTCTTTGCAAATGGACATCAAAATCGCGGGTATCACCCAAGAGATTATGGCCAAAGCACTTGAGCAAGCCAAAGCTGGCCGTCTGCATATCCTCGCCGAAATGGGCAAGGCACTGACAGGCGCGAAAGACTTGGGCGTTCACGCACCTAAGATCGAAACCATGCAGATCCCAACCGACAAGATCCGTGAAGTTATCGGTTCTGGCGGCAAAGTGATCCGTGAAATCGTTGAACTGTCTGGCGCAAAAGTCGACATCAGCGACGATGGCACAATCAAGCTGGCATCCAACGACGCCGAGGCCATCAAGAAGGCCTACGACATGATCTATTCCATCGTAGCCGAGCCAGAAGAAGGCAAAGTCTACAAAGGGACAGTTGTGAAGCTCGTCGATTTCGGCGCGTTCGTGAACTTCTTTGGTAAGCGCGACGGTCTGGTGCACGTGTCCCAGATCGAAAACCGCCGCCTGAACCACCCTTCTGACGTTCTTAAAGAAGGTCAGGACGTTTGGGTTAAGCTGCTGGGCTTTGACGATCGTGGCAAGGTGCGCCTGTCCATGAAAGTTGTTGATCAGGCAACTGGCGAAGAAGCGAAAGAAGAAGCTGCCGAGGAGTAAATCCTCTCAACTTCTGTAATGAGAAAGCCCCAGTGGAAACGCTGGGGCTTTTTTTATGGAATGGCTGCAACGAGCGCAAAGTGTAGATTTTCCATTGGGCAACGAATGGCGGAACTCGCAGAAAAAACTTGTTCGTTTATC
>DFSO01000070.1:0-21661 GCA_002378665.1 Loktanella sp. UBA3435
CCACTCGATGGGGGCACTCCAGTCAGGAACTCGAAACAGCCTATGGGAGCGCAAAATGCACCAACTCATGTTAGTCAGTCTGAAAAGCATAAGGCCAGACCACTATGAATGATTTGGCCTTAAATGGTCCGTTTGTAAGGTCAGTTCATGACGCGAAGGTCAATTTCGTATGACGTCACACAGGCTTATTATGGTGGACTGGGGAGGATTCGAACCCCCGACCCCTTGATTCGTAGTCAAGTGCTCTATCCAACTGAGCTACCAATCCACTGTGAGGGGGATTTAACTGTGCTATCGATATGATGCAAGTGCCAAATGAGAACTTTTTCAATCTATTGCCGCGGCTAAGGCAAAGTCGGCTTTTGGGAGTTGAATCTTAAAAACTGTCCCGTCCACCCCTGTCGATGCCAAGTCCAATCGTCCGCCGTGCCCGCGGACAAGGTCAGCGGCGATCACAAGCCCCAAGCCAGACCCACCTTTGCGGGCGCCACCCTGGAACGGCTGGAACAAGAACTCTTTCGCCTTAGGTGGCAAACCAGGCCCCGTATCGCTCACAACAATCCACCATGCATTATCGTCCTCAAAACCTTTGATGCTGATTTCACCAGCCTTACCAGTCGCTGTAATGGCCTGACGCGCATTGCGGACAAGGTTGAAAATCGCCCGGTAAAGTTGCTCTCCATCTGCGCGTAGTGTCATGCCTACTGGAATGTCCTCGGCAAATGAGATGTCGTCGTCACCTGCCGCTAAACGTTCACTGTCGAAAACATCTGAAACGATGCGCGCCAGATTGACCCGTGTGAGCGCTGGTGCTGGCTCGTCAACACGGCCGAACGCGAGCGTGGTTTCGCAAAGGTTCACGGCACGCGTAATTGACCCCACAAGTTTCGGAGCCATGCGTTTCACCAAAGGATCATCAGACCCTTCGATGCGATCCGTAAACAATTGCGCCGATGTCAGAATATTCCGTAAATCATGGCTCACCTTGGCAACAGCACCGCCCAATTGCGCGAGACGTTCTTTTTGCTTAAGCGCGCCCGTCAATTCGACCTGCATGGATTGCAGCGCCATTTCCGCGTCCCGTAGCTCAGTCACACGTGCAGAGGGAGTAATGATCCGCCGCGCATCTTCTGGTGATTTCGCGTAGCTTTGCATATGCCCAACAACGCGCTTGATCGGCCGCACAAGAAGGCCCTGCACAGCCAAGAACAACAGGAACGCCGTGATGACGGAGATCACAGCAGAGAGCGCAAGAACGTTCAGACCGTAGTCGATCATTGCGGCGCGTAATGGCATTTCATCCATCGTGACTTCAATCAAAAGACCGCCGTCCCGCACGGGGTTACCGATCACCCGCGCAATGCGTTCGTCCCGGTCTACAAGCGTTGTAAGCGCATCAACAATCAAGGTCATCGCCGTTGGGTCACGCATGTCATAGGTCGCATTAATCGGCGCGGGGATCGGCGAGGACAGCGCGAGTTGGCGCATCTCGTCGCGGCGCAGAACAACGTTATAGACCTCGGCATTCAGCAAAAGCTCTGCCTCAAGCTCAGGCGAGATCATATTGTCCGCCTCTAGGGCCAGCGACGCGATCTGCGCACGTTCAAGACGGGCCAACAGATAGTCTTCGCGAAAGCGCGCGACTGAGGGCACAAAGATCAAGACCTCTGCCAGCATTACAAAAACGGTCGTCAGGATCAGAAATCGCCCTGAGAGTGAATTGAGCATGTGCCCTCGTTACCTATCTTACGGCAGCCAGCGCTGGACCAGACCAACAACTCGCTTCACCATATCGCTTTCAAACAGTCTTGGGCTAAAATAGGCGCCTGCGGCGCGTTTGTTAACCTCGGACACTGTTGGATAGGGTAGCACGGTATTAGCCACGGCGGACATCTTCAAATTGTTAGCAATCGCCATGGCCCACATGCCGATCAATTCGCCAGCCATTGGTCCTGCGATTGAGGCTCCGACAGGACGCCCTTTCACGACCATCACCTTGATCAGACCCTTGTTTTTACGCTCGGCAATCAGTCGGTCATTGTGGTGCATGTCGAACCGCACGACCTCTAGCTTATCGCCATGGTTGTCGCGTGCTTGCGCTTCGGTCAGGCCGACTTGCGCCAATTCAGGGTCTGTGTAGGTCGCCCACGGGATGTGAGATGTCTTTTGCTTGGAAGGTAGCCCGAACAGTATGGACCGTATCAGGACACCCGCGTGATCGCCCGCCACATGGGTGAATTGCAGGCCACCTGCGACGTCGCCCGCTGCATAGACCTTGCGGTTGCTCACAGAGCGCAGATCGTCACCAACCTTCAATCCGCCGCGTGTGAATTCCACGTTCCCTTTTTCAAGGTCCAGCTTTTCGATGTTCACTTTGCGCCCGACAGCCATCAGCAGATGCGATCCAGTGAAGTCGCCCTTTGGGGTGTGTACGGTAATGTTTTTGCCCTTGCCACTGATCTTGCCCGCTTGCGCATCCTCGATGATTTCGATGCCTTCGGCCTTGAGGTTTTCCAATACGATGGCAGCCATTTCGGGATCGTCTTTGCCGAATGCTTTCGCGCCTTCAATCACTGTCACCTTGGACCCCAAGCGCACATGCGCCTGCGCCATTTCCAAGCCGATAGGCCCGCCACCGATGACGATCAGATGCTCCGGTTGCTCGCGCAGATCAAAGATGTCTTCATTGGTGTAATATTTCACGCCATCAAGGCCATCGATTGGTGGCACGAACGGACCAGAACCTGTGGCGACCACAAAACGACGGGCCTCTATGATTGTATCGCCTGCTTGCACTTCTGTGGGAGAAATGAAGCGGCCGAATTCTTGGATCACTTGCACGCCGAGACCTTCGAATCGCTCTACACTATCGACGGGGGCGATTGTGGCGATCACATCCGCGACGTGATCTTTAGCAGCGGCATAGTCGACCTGCGCTGCCGCATCAGCGACGCCGTATTTGGCACCTTGTGACATGGCGTGGGCTTGTTTGGCCGAAGCGATTAGCGCCTTGGACGGCACGCAGCCGTAGTTCAGGCAATCGCCGCCCATTTTGTGGCCCTCAAGCAGCACAACTTTTGCGCCCATTTGCACGGCACCAGCCGCGATGGACAAACCACCAGAGCCGCCGCCGATGATGCAGATATCTGTTTTGATACGGGTCATGATTTACAGACCTTTCTTGCCGCGCACGGCCTTAAGAATAATTGGAAGGGCCGCCAGTGCAGACAGGCCGAGAATAGGCAACAAGATCGCAGGCTCAAAGATAATCCCGAGGTTGGGTGTCTCGCCACGGGCGAAGACCTCACCAAGCCCAGCGCCAACTGAGGTGTAGACGACCGCCCCGGGAATGATGCCAAAGAAGGTCGAAACGACAAAGCGGAATAAGGAAACGCCCACAAGCGCGGGGATCAGGTTCGCCATAAAGAATGGCACGGCTGGCACGAGGCGGATGAGGAGCAGCGCCTCCCACTGGTTATCATCGATGGCCGATTTGATCTTTTTAACCGCCCCTTCAGAACTGTCCATTTTTGCTGCCAGCTTCTCGCCCCCGCCCCAACGCGCGGCCATGAAGATGGCTGTCGCGCCAATGGTCGCCGCGAGGATATTGAACAACGCACCTGGAAAAGTCGAAAAGAGAAACCCGCCAGTGAGCGTCGCAATTGTTGCACCCGGCAGCGAGAACGCAACGATCAAGATGTAGGCTGCGATAAATGCCAAGACCGTTAATGCGTAATTCGCATCGCGAAACGCCAGAAGTGCCTTCCGATTCTCTTTGAGGGTATCGAAAGTCAGGTAGTCGCGCAGAAAATACGCTCCTAACACAGCGACAACGATGATCGTTATCAAAGGAATTCGCTGCGCAATGGCGCTTTTGGGAGTGTTCGACATAAATTTTGACTTTCTTGCGCTAAGGCTCTGTGTTGCTCTCTAGATGGACTGGAACCGCGAATAGTCCTACCCCACTCACGTCTCGTTGATGATTTGGACAGTGAATGCTGCGATAAACGGGATGTTTCGTGATGACTGTAACATTTGGCAGGGTGGGAATTCGCGAATTGTTGCAGTTTGACCCCGCCTTGCGCGTTGACACCACGCCAAGCCCTCTCTAAAGGACAAGTCTGAATTGTAGACCGGCTTCGAATCCATTTATGGGTTTGGCCCAAAAACCAAAGGACACCGCTATGAAGCGCACGTTCCAACCATCTAACCGCGTTCGTAAGAACCGTCACGGCTTTCGCGCACGTATGGCGACAAAAGCTGGCCGTAACATCATCAACAAGCGCCGCGCCAAAGGCCGTGCAAAGCTGAGCGCATAAGCGCCAGTTTTCGGTTAATTGATTTGAAACCGCCGGTGGCACCTATGGAAAGCGATATCGCTGCAACCATAGACGGGTCACCGGCGGTTTCTGCTTGTTTGCCACTGACCGTCCTCACCAAACGCGCTGATTTTCTGCGCGCATCAGGGGCCCGACGACAAGGCACATCAGGCATCCACCTTCAGGCCCGCAAAAGGGCCGAAGGCGAGGCCGCAGGTATTCGCGTCGGCTTCACTTGCTCCAAAAAAGTTGGCAATTCCGTTGCGCGCAATCGCGCCAAACGCCGTCTGCGCGAAGTGGCTCGCATGATTCTTCCGTCTGAAGGTTTAGACGGCTGGGACTATGTCCTTGTCGGTCGCAACACCGTGACTGCCGAACTCCCCTTCCCCGAGCTTCTCAACGACATGCGCCGTGCGCTGACTAAAGTGCACGCATGACCCCGCTCGCCTATCTCTTTTCGCTGCCAGTTCGCGCCTACCGCGTGACGTTTTCGCCGATGGTTGGGCACGGCTGCCGATATCAACCAACCTGCTCTGCCTACGCGTTAGAAGCGTTGGAAAAGCACGGCGGGATCAAGGGCGCTTGGCTCACAATGCGCCGTATAGGGCGCTGCCACCCTTGGGGCGGGTCAGGGATCGATAACGTCCCCGATTAAGCGCCTATTTTTCGAACGAAATAATCACATCGCCAATATCGAAACCGTAGCGCTTCACATAGGCACGGTTGAACAGGCGATTATCGGTCTGCAACCACATCCAGTCATCAAACGTCACGCGCATAGTCTCGGATGTGCCGTCAACCGATGGGATCGGCAAATCAATCTCGTATTTCCAGTTGAAGCGATTGTCTTGCTCCACGCCGCGCGCCACGCCAATCACACCGGGTGCCGTCCCCGTCCAAGTGTCATCGCCCGTCTTCGTCAGCGTCCAAATCCGCTGCTCGGTCGCACCATCTTCATAGACAAAGTCTTCTTGCAGACGCAGGCGCTCCCCATCCCAATCGCCTTGGATTGTGACCACAAATGACCGCCGCACAGTACCAAAGACATCTTGGAACTGGCCATAAGCCACAAGGTTGCCATCAAAGAATTCTTCCAGATTAAGTTTTTGGTGCGACAGCGAAGGATCATCTAACGAAGGTTTGCCTGTGCAAGCAGTGAGGGCCGTGAGGGCCGCAAAAATCATCAAGCGCATGGGTGTTCTCCTTTCCGACAGAACTAGAGCGCCATTTCTCAAAGGCCACTAGGCAGGCGCAATCAGTTCTGGCATATCCACACAATGCTAGATGATCTTGATGATATTCACCCGCTGTTCCACGGCGCGCCCTCAACAACCGATTTCAAAAAGCTGCGCAAACGTATTGTCCGCAATACCCGCGAAGCGATTGAACAATACGGGATGATCGAGCGCGACGCGCGCTGGCTTGTCTGCCTCTCTGGCGGCAAGGATAGCTATACCCTGCTTGCTGTATTGTACGAGTTGAAATGGCGCGGCCTCTTGCCCGTCGACATTCTGGCTTGCAACCTTGATCAAGGTCAGCCGAATTTTCCCGCAACGGTGCTGCCGTCATTTTTGGAAAAAATGGGTGTGCCGCATCGAATCGAATATCAAGACACCTATTCCATCGTCATGGACAAAATCCCGGCGGGGCGCACGTTCTGCGCGCTGTGTTCCCGCCTGCGTCGCGGCAACCTTTACCGCATCGCCCGTGAAGAGGGTTGTTCTGCGGTTGTCCTGGGTCACCATCGGGACGACATTCTAGAAACGTTCTTTATGAACCTGTTTCATGGCGGTCGCTTGGCAACCATGCCGCCAAAACTGCTGAACGAGGAAGGTGATCTTTTTGTCTATCGCCCTCTGGCACACGTCGCAGAACAAGATTGCGAAAAGTTTTCAAAAGCCATGAACTACCCCATCATTCCGTGTGACTTATGTGGATCCCAAGACGGCCTTCAGCGGCAGCAAGTGAAGCAAATTCTGGACGGTTGGGAAAAGAATAGTCCCGGAAGACGGCAAGTCATGTTCAAGGCGCTCACAAATGCGCGCCCATCGCACCTTCTTGATCCCAAGCTGTTCGACTTTCTTGGCCTTTCTCGCGATGGCAAGCAGACTGAAGAGTAGTTTTGCGGTTTTAACCTCTAGATTACGGCTAGAACCATCGATCATCGCAGCCCATGGCGAGCTCAGATTGCAAATCGCAAAATCCGCACGCGCCATATTCCCTGTTTATGTGCGGTTAATGCGTAAAAGCAGGAAAACCACTTGACCTTTGGTCCCTACGGGGGTTGAACGACCTACAGATTTTTCCGACTATATGGGCGGTTTCAGATGGACGACCAGAACAAAAACCTCATTCTTGCAACGGCGCTGAGTGCGCTGGTGATTGTAACGTGGACCTTAATATTCCCGCCTGAAGTGACCCCCGTGGAGCCTGATGCATTGCCAACGGCAAGCGCAGAGGTCAGCAGCACCACACCTGTTGCCGACCCACTGAGTGGCACAGCCACTCTTTTGGAGGCGACAGATCCAGCCGCCGATGCGCCGCGCGTTTCCATTGAAACACCCGAGCTTTCTGGATCTATTTCTTTGGTAGGCGGGCGCATCGACGATCTGTCCTTGACCCAATACAAAGAGACATTGAAAGACGGCTCTCCAATCGTGCAGCTGTTGCGCCCCGTCGGTGAAGCTGACGCATATTTCGCCTCGTTTGGCTGGACAGGCGTCGACGGCCTTCCAACAGAGGCAGTGCCTGGCCCTGATACACTCTGGTCGATCGAAAGCGGTGAAACGCTAACCCCATCCAGCCCAGTCACTCTGAAATGGAACAATGGCCAAGGTCAGATTTTCCGCAATACCGTCAGCATAGACGACAAGTTCATGTTCACCTTTGCGCAATCCATTGAGAACGCGACACAAAATGCGGTTGCCGCACGCGCTTACGGCCTGCTCCGCCGTCATGGCGAGCCTACCAACCTGAAAAAGTTCTTCATTCTACACGAAGGTCTCGTCCGTATGTCGGACGGCCAGTTAGAAGAAACCAAATACTCCAAGCTTGCAGACTACGCAGTCGATCCACGCGAAGGCACACAAGCCGAGCGGATTGATGTCACCCAGAACGGCTGGATCGGCTACACTGATCACTACTGGATGACGACGCTGATCCCCGATCAAAACCTACCATTCCGTTCAACGAGCAAATATTTTGCTTCACGCGATCTTTATCAAGCAGAAGCCGTCATGGACCTGACAACTGTTGCTGCGGGTGAGACTGCGACAGTCACGACACGCATGTTTGCGGGCGCCAAAGAGTGGGAAACCATTCGTGACTACGAAAATAATCAGGATGTAACAGGATTTCTTGATAGCATTGACTGGGGCTGGTTCTTCTTCCTGACCAAGCCGATCTTTTGGCTCCTTCACACATTGCACCAGTTTATTGGCAACATGGGTTGGTCGATCATTGCATTGACCGTGATCCTGAAAGCGCTCGTTCTGCCGCTTGCGTATAAATCATACGTGTCGATGGCGAAGATGAAAGAGCTTCAGCCAGAGATGGAGAAGCTGAAAGAGCGCACGGGCGAAGACAAACAGGCCATGCAGCAAGGCATGATGAAGCTCTACAAAGAGAACAAGGTGAACCCTGCGTCTGGCTGCTTGCCAATCCTGCTGCAAATTCCGATCTTCTTCTCACTCTATAAGGTGATCTTCGTCACGATCGAATTGCGCCATGTGCCGTGGTTGGGCTGGATTCGTGACCTTAGCGCGCCTGATCCATCATCGATCCTGAACCTGTTCGGCCTATTGCCATGGGGGGTACCAGAGGTCGGCAGTATCTTTGCAATCTTTAGCCTTGGTGTTCTGCCAATCATCTTGGGTATCTCGATGTGGATGCAGCAAAAACTGAACCTCGCGCCAACTGAACCCACGCAGAAAATGATCATGGCATGGATGCCTTGGGTCTTCATGTTCATGCTTGGCTCGTTTGCAAGCGGCTTGGTTCTCTACTGGATCGCAAACAACACGATCACGTTCACCCAACAGTATTTGATTATGCGCAGCCACGGCGCAAAGCCTGACGTCTTTGGCAACATCAAATCTGGCTTTAGCCGCAAGGACAAAGCCGCCAACGACCCCAAAGCCCCGAAAGGGAAATAATTGGTCGCCGTCACATCCCTGTGGCGACACCCCATCAAAAGCCATGGTCGAGAGGCCTTGGCTTTTGTTGATTTGGTGGCGGGTCAATCCATGCCTTGGGATCGGCACTGGGCCGTTACCCATGCCGATACCAAATTTTCGACGTCCGATCCTGCATGGGTCATGTGCCGTAACTTTATGATCGGCAGCATGATCCCCCGATTGGCAGGGATTTGGGCCGATTTTGACGAAACGACACGAGAAATCACGCTGCGGCATGCTGATCTCCCCGAGATCACCTTTGCGCCAGGCAGCCCTGCTGACGTCACCCGTTTTCTCACTTGGGTCACACCCTTGTCCCCTGCAGATAAGCGCCATCCCACTGGCGTTGTCTCGCTTGGAAACCAAGGCATCACAGACACGGACTATCCCTCCATTTCGATCCTCAACATGGCAAGCCACGCAGATGTCGCCCGCCACTTGGGCCATCCACTTGAGATCGCGCGCTGGCGCGGCAATATTTGGCTCGACGGCATGTCCGCTTGGCAAGAATGGGATTGGGTCGGACGCGACATTCAAATTGGTCAAACGGTTTTGCGGATCAAAGAACCCATCATGCGCTGTATGCACACCACAGTTAACCCAAATACTGGTGAGCGCGACGTTGATACTTTGGCGGTTTTGCGCGACAACTGGGATCATCAAAATTTTGGCATCTATGCCGAAGTCATCCGAGGCGGTAACATCAGCCTTGGCGACACAGCCGAGGTACTATGACTATGCAGATCCGCTTTATCGAAGCCCCCGAACCAACTGACGAAGAGCGCGAAAAGGGTCGTTTGCTCTTTGCGGGCGAGACCACATTTCTCAAAGGCGTTGTCGCTATGGATGGCCTACCAGAGGCTGACCGCACCGAGGTGTGCTTTGCAGGTCGTTCCAACGTGGGCAAATCATCCCTGATCAACGCGCTTACAGGGCGCAAGGGCCTTGCGCGTGCGTCCAACACACCCGGCCGGACACAAGAGATTAACTTCTTCACGGCGGGCGATTTCTACGTCGTCGATTTGCCGGGCTACGGCTTTGCCAATGCGCCCGTCGCTGTGGTCGAGAAATGGCAGCGCCTGCTCAAGCAATACCTTTCCGGTCGCCCAACCCTGCGCCGCGTTTTTGTTCTGATCGACGCGCGCCACGGGGCAAAAGACGTCGACGAAGAGATCATGTCTCTGCTCGACCGCTCTGCCGTGACCTTCCAAGTTGTCATGACCAAAGTTGACAAACTGCGCGGTGATGCCCTTGAGGCGTCTCTCGCAAAGACCCGCGAGGCTCTTGCCAAGCACCCCGCCGCCTACCCCGAACTGATCTTGTCTTCATCTGAAAAAGGCGACGGGATTGAAAAATTACGCGCAATTATAGCAGGTATATCATGAAAAAGAGGACGCCAGATATGGATCAAGATTGGATCGCCACCGCGCGGACGTTGTCGCAGGCTCTCCCCTACCTTCAGCGATATGCTGGGGCCACTGTGGTAATCAAGCTCGGCGGCCATGCGATGGGCAGCGACGAGGCGATGTATAGCTTTGCCCGCGACGTTGTGTTGATGCAGCAAGTTGGCGTGAACCCTGTCGTCGTGCATGGTGGCGGCCCAATGATCAACGAGATGCTCAAGAAGCTCGATATCAAATCCGAGTTCGTGAACGGCAAGCGAGTCACTGATCAGGCGACCATGGACGTCGTTGAAATGGTCCTGTCTGGCAAAGTGAACAATCGCATCGTGCAAGCGATCAGTGATGAGGGCGGCAAGGCCGTTGGCGTTTCTGGTAAAGACGCGAACCTGATGATCTGCGAGCAGACGAACCCTGATCTGGGCCTCGTCGGCACACCAGTAAAAATGGACGTCACGATCCTACGCGACCTGCACGCCGCCAAAGCGATCCCTGTGATTGCACCACTTGGCATGGGCTATGAGGGCGAAACCTATAACGTGAACGGTGACACTGTTGCTGGCGCGGTTGCAGGTGCGCTGAAGGCTGACCGCCTGTTGCTTCTGACCGACGTTTCAGGCGTGAAAGACAAAGACGGCAACATCCTGACCGAGATGTCCCCAAAACAGATCGAAGCCTTGATCGCAGACGGTACCATCGCTGGCGGTATGATCCCGAAAACAGAAACCGCACTCGATGCGATTTCCAAAGGGGTACGCGCTGTCGTCATCTTGGATGGCCGCGCCTCAAACGCTTGCTTGCTAGAGCTTTTCACAGACCACGGTGCAGGCTCCCTGATCCGCGAACCGCGCGATTGACCCTAAAGGGCCTTGCAGATGTGGGCCTTATGTCCATGGGCCATTGCTCTGTGCAGCAGAGCGATGGTTTGGACCGTGATCATGGCACACTGATCCTGCTTGGCCCTGACGAGCCTGCGTTCTGGGGGCTCTTTTCAGCATCCCCCGAATACCTAGACGGAAACCCCGATCCAATGGATCGCTGGTCGCGGCGTATGATTGACGCGATTGCCACAAAAACTGGCGGCGTCGCCTATTACCCCTTTGGTGGCCCGCCATTCCAACCCTTCTACACATGGGCGCTGCGCAGTGGCCGCGCATGGGCCTCACCGATTGGCTTTCTTGTGCATGACATCGCAGGGCTTTTTGCATCTTATCGCGGGGCGGTCTGGGTGCCTGAACAACTTACACCCGAAACAAGCCTATCACCCTGCGCCACGTGCCCCGCACCCTGCAAGACCGCCTGCCCCGTCGATGCCCTAGCCGCCACCTACAACGTTGACGCGTGCAAAACCTATCTCGCAACCAAGGCTGGTACGCACTGCATGACGAAAGGTTGCGCCGCACGGCGCGCCTGTCCCGTTGGTGCCACCCGCCGCCTACCCGCCCAAGCCGCATTCCATATGGAGGCCTTTCTATGACCCGTCTCATTCTGATCCGTCACGGTAAATCCAGTTGGGATGATCCCTTTGGCGATGATCATGCCCGCACACTTAACCAACGCGGCAGAGACGCCGCAAAGGCCATTGGCGCGTGGTTGCAGTCAATGGGGTACATTCCCGACCTGATGCTCGTCTCTGACGCTGTGCGCACCGCTGAGACCTCGAACCTGATCCTTCCTGCGTTTGAGGTGGCGCCAACCGTCAAGTTCAAGCCATCGCTCTACCACGCGTCCCCTGACACCATCCTCGATCTCGTGCGGCGCGAAGACGCGAGCTGCATCGCCGTGATCGCGCATAATCCGGGGATGGGGATGCTGGCCAATGGTTTGGTCAAGAAACGCCCCGCGCATCCGCGCTTTGACGACTACCCGACATGTGCCACGACAATCATCGACTTTGATGGCGTGATTGGGCGAAGCCAAGGTGAGATCGTTGATTTCACGGTCCCCCGAGACCTGATCGGCGCTGCTGGACGCGAGACAGACTAAACGAAAAAAGCCCCCGCAATTGCAGGGGCTTTTTCTTTAGCTTGTCTACGGCTTAGTGGCCGAGAATTTGGCTCAAGAACAACTTGGTGCGCTCTGATTTCGGGTTCAAGAAGAACTCCTCAGGCTCGTTCTGCTCCACAATCTGACCTTGGTCCATAAAGATAACGCGGTTGGCAACCTGACGGGCAAAGCCCATCTCGTGCGTCACGCAGATCATTGTCATGCCTTCTTCGGCAAGTTCGATCATGGTGTCGAGCACTTCTTTGATCATCTCAGGGTCAAGCGCCGATGTCGGCTCGTCAAACAACATGATGCGTGGCTTCATGCAAAGCGAACGGGCAATCGCTACACGCTGCTGCTGTCCACCAGACAACTGACCAGGATACTTGTTCGCCTGATCAGGAATCTTCACCTTCTCAAGGTAATGCATCGCGATCTCTTCAGCTTCTTTCTTAGGTGTCTTGCGAACCCAGATTGGCGCCAAAGTGCAGTTCTCAAGGATCGTCAGGTGTGGGAACAGGTTGAAGTGCTGGAAGCACATGCCGACTTCAGAGCGGATCTTGTCGATGTTCTTAAGGTCGGACGACAATTCTGTCCCGTCCACGATGATCTGGCCCTGCTGGTGCACCTCAAGACGGTTGATGCAGCGGATCAGTGTCGATTTGCCAGAGCCCGACGGGCCACAGACAACGATACGCTCACCACGTTGCACCGTCAGGTTGATGTCACGCAGAACATGGAACGTGCCGTACCACTTGTTCATGTTGTGGATTTCAATCGCAACCTCGTCAGAGACTTCCATCTTGCTACGGTCGATTTTGCGTTCTGTTGCAGTATTAGACATATCAGATGCCTCCCTTAACGATGTTCACGCTGAAGCTTACGCTCCAGATAGAGTGAGTAGCGGCCCATGCTGAAGCAGAAGATGAAGAACATCAGGCCAATGAATACATAGAGTTCCCAGTAGATGCCGTTCCAATCAGTGGACGACCGGATGGAGTTGGTCAGACCAATTGGGTCAAGCAAGCCAATGAACACAACGAGGGTCGTATCTTTGAAAAGACCAATGAATGTGTTCACGATACCTGGGATCGAGATTTTCAATGCTTGGGGTAGGATGATCAAGCGCATGGACTGCCAATAATCAAGACCAAGACTGTTAGCCCCTTCATATTGACCACTTGGCAAAGCCGCCAAACCACCGCGCACAACTTCCGCAATGTAGGCCGCCGAGAACAGCGTCACCATGATGATCACACGCAGCATCAAGTCAAAGTTCGTGCCCGGAGGCAGGAAGTAGTTGAGCAATAGCGATGCAGTGAACAACCAAACAATCAGTGGCACGCCACGGATGACCTCAATGAAAGCGGTCGACAGCTTGTTCACGATAAACATGTCCGACTGACGGCCAAGCGCCAGAACGATCCCAAGCGGCAGTGACAGGACGATACCCGCAACACCAATCACGATGGAGAGCATGAAGCCGCCAAAGTCTTTGGACTGAATAAATTCGAGCCCAATTGGCAGGACAGAATGAATGGCTCCAGACAATGGCCCAGCGACATAAATCCAATAGAGCAATGGTACGATCACCGTTGCCAAAGCACCACCAATAGACCCCAGCATAGGCGTGCCGAATTTATTAACGGCATAGCCCAACACAAAGCCCATTGCGATTGCAATCGGGAGCCAAACAGAGCCACCCCAAAGCAAGAAGAAGAGCACGAAAGGCAGCGATGCGGAGGCAACAAGCCACTTACGGTCAATGCTTTGAAAGAGGACCGGCATAATGCCGACAACCATCAAGACAAGCGCCAAGACTGGACGCCAGTATTCGCTTCTTGGATAGAACCCGAACAAGAGCTGCTCCCAGCGATCCGAAATAACCGCAAAGCAGGCCGCCGACGTTCCCGCAGGCATCGTTGCATCGCGAATTTCGCGGCACTCGGTCAGCGACCCAGCATCCCAGATTGAATTCAAAAACCACGGCGCGATATGGCTGAGGATATAATAGACGAACCAAATCGAAACGATTGTCAGGATCGAGTTAAGAACGCTCGAAAAGAGATTGTCGCGAAGCCACTTAATCGCACCTTTTTGACCAAGCGGCGGCTCCGCTTGTGCCAACATTTCTTCACGAACATAGCTGGGGTTTTGCGCAGTTGCGTTATCCATATCAGCGCTCCTTCAGCTTCATGCTGTTGTTATACAGGTTCATCACAAACGAGATGATCAAACTCAACGCCAGATAGAACAGGCCGAGCAAGAGCATGCATTCAAGTGCACGTCCCGTCTGGTTCAGCGTGATGCCACCCAATGTCGCACGGACATCTGGGTACCCAACCGCAATCGCCAATGAAGAGTTCTTGGTAAGGTTCAGGAACTGCGAAATCAGCGGTGGAATAATCACACGCATCGCTTGTGGCAGAACAACAAGGCTCATTGTGCGGTTAGGCTGCATGCCCAACGCAAAAGCCGCTTCAGACTGGCCATTGCTGACCGCCATAATGCCCGCACGAACGATCTCGGCAATAAAGGCGCCAGTGTAGAGCGACAACGCTATCCAAAGGGCGACCAGTGGGTTGCTGATTTGAATGCCACCCTTGAAGTTAAAGCCGCCCAATTCAGGGTAGCTAAGCGTCACAGGCTGGCCGAGAACAAACTGCGCAACAATCACTGGCACAAACGCCATCGCGATTGCAGGCCAAACCATTGGAAGCAGGCGCCCAGTATCAAACAAAAGCTTCTTGGCATAGCGACGGTAAGCAAATGCCCCGATGATCGACGCGATGAATACAGCAATCAGAATGCCAGAATTCTCGCCCCAGATCGGGCCGGGAATATAGATACCACGGTTCGTGATCGCGACGCTGTCCGAAAAGAACATGACCGCATCGCCACCTTCGCGGAAATCTTTCGGCTGAGGCATGCCTTCACTCATCACCGCATAGACAAGAACGATCCAAAGCAGCAAAGGAACGTTGCGAATACCTTCAACATAGAACGCCATCAAGCGAGAGATGACCCAGTTCTTGGAAAGACGCAAAACACCGGCTAAGACGCCGATGATCGTCGCAGTCACACAGCCCATAACGGCCACAAGAAGCGTGTTCGCAATACCAACTAGGGCGGCACGACCGTGCGACATGCTGTTGTCGTATTCAATCAATGTCTGCCCGATGTCATAACCGGCACGGCTGGACAGGAACCCGAAATCTGGCTCAAGGCCAAGATTGTCCAAGTTGGCAAGCAAGTTGTCGACTAGCCAATAGATACCGACACAGATCAAGGCCAGTGTAATGACCTGAATGGTCATCGACCGATAGCGTGTGTCATATATAAGCTGACTTAGCCGAAAGGATTCCTTCGGCGCTTCAATAACAGACATTTGTGTAATCTCCCCGTATATCCTGACGCTGCTTTTGCCCAATTTTTTGGACTTATGTCGTCTTAAGATATGTCGATTCTATAATCGTTTGTGGAAAAAGGGCGCAGGTCGAAACCTACGCCCAATTCATCATGGTTTAACGGAATGGTGCAGAGTACTGCAGGCCGCCGTTTGTCCACTGTGCGTTCAGACCACGAGCAAGACCGATTGGTGTGTTTTCACCAATGTTCTTCTCAAAGATCTCGCCGTAGTTGCCGCTCGCAGCAATCGCGTTCTTTGCCCAATCAGCCGAAAGACCGATCATCGCGCCGAGTTCACCTTCAGTGCCCAAAATACGGTTGATTTCTGGGTTGTTTGTAGGTGCAGCGGAAAGTTCTGCGATGTTTGTGGACGTGATGCCCATTTCTTCTGCAGCAATCAGAGCGTTCTGAGTCCACATTACGATATCACCCCATTCGTTGTCGCCGTGGCGAACAAGCGGGCCGAGTGGCTCTTTGGAGATGATTTCTGGCAAAAGAACGTGGTCAGCAGGTGCTTCGAAAGTTGCACGTGTCGCAGCCAAGCCGGATGCGTCAGTTGTGTAAACGTCACATGCGCCAGCAAGGTACTGCTGCTGTGCTTCAGCGTTCGTTTGAATAGGAACTGGCTGATATGCGATGTTGTTTGAGCGGAAGTAGTCGGCCAAGTTCAGCTCTGTTGTTGTACCAGTTTGGATACAAATAGTCGCGCCGTCGAGATCCTTAGCGGATGCAACGCCGAGTGCTTTTGGAACCATGAAGCCCTGACCATCGTAGTAGTTTACGCCTGTGAAGTCGAACTTCAAGTCTGTGTCGCGGGACATTGTCCATGTTGTGTTACGTGCCAACATGTCGATCTCGCCAGAAGCAAGAGCTGTGAAACGTGTTTCACCAGTTGTTGGAACGAACTCAACAGCGTCGCCGCTACCAAATACAGCAGCAGCTACAGCGCGGCAGATTGCAACGTCAAAACCTTCCCATACGCCGTTTGCGTCTGGAGCAGCAAAGCCAACCAAGCCGGTTGTAACGCCACAGTTCAAGTGTCCACGTGCCTTGACGTCGTCAAGTGTCGATGCGGACGCAACACTAGCAGCAAAACCTGCAACAGTCAGCGCGCCGAGAAATACGGTCTTTTTCATTTTTACCTCTTCCTGAGTTTCCGCCCCGTTATTCGAGGGCAGTCGTTTTTTGCCCCGAGGGGCGGTGAGTGTCATGTTAGGTTACCCTACCAATCTGCAAATATTGAACGGAGTTATACCCAAAGGTCAAGACTGCCATTTGGCATTCAAGTGTGCGTATTCGGGCGAATCGCCTTCAAACAGGAAAACAGCACGCCATTTGACCCGTAAGGAAATCAGGTCCGTGACATTTCAATGAATCGTGCCGCGTTGAGGAAAGCGGTACGTTTCAGCGCTTCATGTGCGCTCGCCTCTTCATCGTCGCCCCATTGCTCAATTTGCCAATGCTCATCAAGGCGCGACAAGAGCCAAGCCTCCTGTGGATTCAAATAATCGCGCGTTACCGCTAACGCCAAGACGAGTGATCCTGAGATGGCAATCAAATCATGCACGCCAGCAAGAGCGAAATTATCAAATGCGGCAACTTCCGCGTGCAGATTCGCTAGCAGTGCGGCGTCTTGCGGCACGTGCATAACACCTTCGCCAACATTGAGACGTGTGCCAAAGGTACCCTCTGCCCAGTCCAGTACAGGGTCCCACTTCTCGGCCTGTCGCGTCACCAATTCCACAGGGCCAGCCGCGCGATAACACAGCAAATCACTATCCCCGTAATTGGCCAAATCGGCCACAACCTCTGCCTGCTGCGGCGCCACCTTATCAATCGCAGAATTGGCTCCGCGCGTCACAGGCATTGTCAGCGGATCGATCTTGTCGACCTGTGCATCCCACTCGACAGCAATCGCTTCGGCCATAATACGGGTCGGCAAAATCAACGGGGTTTTGTTTGGTGTGTTCACCGCTCGCGCATCCAACGCGACGCCAAAACCGCCGTCCCGTTCGACCACTGCAGCAGCCTTCCAGAACCGTTTTTGTTTAAGCAAACTCATATCGTCGTTCCTGTTAATCTATCAATTGCATTCGGCAGCGCGTCAAAGCTGTCGATCACGATATCAGCGCCAATCGTCGCCGCATCGTGATAGCCCCAACTCACTCCAATAGTGCCCACACCGCCAGCGCGGCCCATATCCATATCATAGCTGGTATCGCCCAGCATCACGGCCCGATTTGGCGCCACACCCGTATCAGAAAGTGCGGCCAAAACCATCGCAGGGTGTGGTTTGCTCGGGTGAAAATCCGCGACCTGTTGGCTGATGAAAAGCCCCTCAAGCCCGTGCCGCTCAATCATTTTATCAAGGCCACGCTTGGACTTCCCCGTCGCCACCGCAAGCAAGGTTTCTGGTTGCGCGTGCAAGTGCAAAAGCGCCTCACGCGCCCCCGCAAACATCGGCGACAATTCCGCATTGCCATCAGGGCCGCGTAGATCGTTGAACGCGTCCTTATAGGCCTGCACAAGCACCGCACGTTGCACGTCATCAACCTGCGGACAAAGTTTCGCAAAGGCCTCGCTCAGTGATAGCCCGACAATCGACAAGATCGTGGGCCTGTCCAACATCGGCATCCCTTGGCTCGCAAAAGCAGAAGCCATCGCGGCCATGATCTCGGCCTGGCTATCGACGAGCGTCCCGTCGACGTCAAAAATGACAAGGCGCAGATCAGGCATCGGGCATATTGAACGGGTCAAACGGAGCATGCGAAACAACCCAGCCGAAATAGTCCCACGTCGCGGTCATATGATCGGGAAGGTCAGCGACAAAGCTCATTTCCTTGCCCGTCACAGGATGCTCAATCGTCAATGACCGTGCGTGAAGGTGCATTTTGCGACCAATCTCGGACCCCATGCCAGCGCCCCAACCGTCGCCCATGTTTTCCTGCTCGGAACCGCCATATTTGCCGTCACCAACAATCGGATGCCCGATCTCGGCCATATGCGCGCGAAGCTGGTGGGTGCGCCCCGTAATCGGCACCAGAGCGACCCAAGCCGCACGTTTCGCCAGCGTATCCATCACGGCGTAATCCGTCGTTGCACGCTTGGCGCCCTCAGTCGAGGCAACTTCATTTGGGTGGATGCAGCGCATCTTTTCGTTTTCGCCACCAGCACCATGACCGCCAGCCTTCAACAGTCCGTATTTGATCGTACCTGCACGCGGATGCGGCACGCCTGCGACGGCAGCCCAATAGATCTTGCGCGCATCGCGGTGCTTGAGGTTTTCGGACAACTGCTTGGCCATCGTGCGCGTCCGCGCAAGGATCAAAACACCTGAGGTGTCTTTGTCCAAACGGTGCACCAAACGCGGCTTTTCTTCGTATCCGAACATCAAGGCCTCGGCCATGCCGTCGACGTGGCGGGTCGTCTTGGTGCCACCTTGGGTCGCCAAACCCGCAGGCTTATTGATCACAATCATGTGGTCGTCTTTATAGATCACACAAGACTGGATCAGCTTGGCATCTGCCTTGGTGACGCCATGCTTGAGCAAGGATGCAGCCTGTGCCGCCTGCTCTTCTGTAGGCAGCGGCGGGATGCGGATCGTTTGGCCTACATCAAGACGCGTATTCGATTTTACGCGGCCACCATCCACACGGATATCGCCCTTGCGACACATCTTCTCGATGCTCCCTTGGGTCACATGTGGAAACAGACGGCGCATATAGCGGTCAAGCCGCTGGTCGCCATCATCGGGGCCGATTACACGGGTTTGAACGCCGCTCATGTTGTCATTCCTTTTACAAGCCACAGTCCCAAGGCGCAGGCCAAAAGCGACAGCATCACAGAGGCCAGAACATAGCCTCCCGCTGCCGCCACGCGGCCACCTTCGACTAGGCGCAGTGTATCAAGGCTAAACGCGCTGAACGTCGTGAAGCCTCCTAAAAATCCGGTCATCACCAATGGCAACCATGCCTGAAGCCCGCGCGCTGCGAACAGCGCCCAGACCAAACCGATTGCAAATGAGCCCAGGACGTTGACGGCAAGCGTCCCTAGAGGGAAGGCGACGGCCAGCCCCACAAGGTAACGCGCTACAGCGCCCAACGCGCCGCCAATCGCCACAGAGATCACAGGTGTTATCATTCTCTTGCCTTGGCTCAATGTGGCCCGTTGGTCAAGTCTTAGCCCGCTTTGCACGCAATCCAGCGAAGAATTCCACGCGTTTCTTAAGGTCACGTTCAAACCCGCGATCCACAGGCGCATAAAAGATCGGGCGTTTCATGGTTTCGGGGAAATAGTTCTGCCCCGAAAACCCATCCTCTGCATCGTGGTCATAGGCATAACCCGCGCCAAAGCCCTGCTCCTTCATCAGCTTGGTCGGCGCGTTCAGAATATGCGTCGGAGGTGGCTCAGATCCAAACTGCTTGGCCGCATTGCGCGCCGCTTTATATGCCACATAATTCGCGTTCGATTTCGGAGCCAAGGCTAGATAGACAACGGCCTGCGACAAGGCCAGCTCGCCCTCTGGGCTGCCCAACCGTTCATAGGTCTCCCACGACTGCAAGCAAACTGCCTGCGCCTGCGGATCGGCAAGTCCAATATCCTCAACCGCCATCCTCACGATGCGACGCGCCAAAAAACGCGGGTCTTCGCCGCCCTCAAGCATCCGCGCGAACCAATATAGCGCTGCATCAGGATCAGAACCGCGGACCGATTTATGCAAAGCGGAGATGAGGTTATAATGCTCTTCGCCCGACTTGTCATACTTCGCTGCCCGCTTCATCAACCGCTTGGTCAGGCCCGTGCGGTCTATCTTGTCGGTTACTTTCCACGCCGAGACCTGCTCGATCAGATTGAGCAAAGCACGGCCGTCCCCATCGGCCATCTCCATCAACGCATCACGGGCGTCAGGGGTTAGCGGGAGCATGCGGCCGAGGTCTTTTTCAGCACGCTGCATCAACCTCTCCAGATCGCCCAAGTCCAACCGCGTCAGGATCAAAACCTGGCTGCGCGACAGCACAGCGGCGTTTAATTCAAAGCTGGGATTTTCGGTTGTGGCACCAACCAAAAGGATCGTGCCGTCTTCCATGTAGGGCAGAAAGCCGTCCTGCTGCGCTTTATTAAAGCGGTGGATTTCGTCGACGAAGAGCAATGTTCCTTTGCCGTTCTGGCGGCGCATCTTGGCAGCTTCAAATACTTTGCGCAGGTCAGGCACACCCGTAAAAATCGCGCTGATTTGCACAAAATGCAAATCTGTTTCATCCGCCAGCAACCGCGCGATCGTCGTCTTACCGACACCGGGCGGACCCCAGAAAATCAGCGAAGACAGCGACCCAGAGGCGAGCATAATCCCCAAGGGCGCATCCGGTCCAAGCACCTGTTCTTGGCCGATCACCTCGCCCAGTGCTTTCGGGCGCAAGCGATCTGCCAACGGGCGCGGGCCTGTTGGAACGTCAGCGGTGGAGGTGTTAAATAGGTCGGACATGAGAGCAATCTATGCGTCAACGCACCCATTTGAAAGCATCTGTATTACCAACACGAAAAAGGCCCCGCAAACGCGAGGCCTTCAAAATTCTTGACTTACGAGAGAGGCTTATGCCTCGTCTGCATCCACGAACTCTTCGAGACGTGAACGGTCAGCTGCGCCTTTGGCGTCAACGTCGCGGTCTACGAATTCGATGATCGCCATTGGAGCCATGTCGCCGTAACGGAAGCCTGCCTTCAGAACGCGCACATAGCCGCCCTGACGCTCTGCGTAGCGTGGTCCAAGGATTTCAAAAAGCTTAGCGCAGTGCATGTCCTGCTTAAGCTGTGCACGTGCCTGACGACGAGCGTGAAGGTCGCCGCGCTTGCCAAGTGTGATCAACTTTTCGATGACGCGCTTGAGTTCCTTTGCTTTTGGCAAAGTTGTTTTGATTTGCTCATGTTCAATGAGCGAACCGGACATGTTTGCAAACATCGCCTTGCGGTGTTCGTGGGTCCGGTTGAGCTTGCGGTAGCCATTTGCGTGACGCATTTGAAGTGTCTCCTAATTATGCTTTGTGCAGTGGTCTGATGCGTGCCAGCCACATTATTGGGGCAGAATTGCCCAGTCCGTTTAGCCTGTTTTTCGCGTGCACAACCCGTGCACAGCGTGTGCACGGGTTGTACGCTATTTCTCTTAGAACTGGTCTTCGAACTTCTTCGCCAGATCTTCGATATTGTCGGGCGGCCAGTCCTCAACGTCCATGCCGAGGTGCAGACCCATGCCGGACAGCACTTCTTTGATCTCATTCAAAGACTTGCGGCCGAAGTTAGGTGTACGCAGCATTTCTGCTTCGGTTTTCTGGATCAGATCGCCGATGTAAACGATGTTGTCGTTCTTGAGGCAGTTTGC
>DFSO01000070.1:21989-27320 GCA_002378665.1 Loktanella sp. UBA3435
CCAGCTGTTGCCGACTCTGGCTCGTCAAAGTTGACGAAGATCGACAGTTGGTCCTGCAAGATGCGTGCTGCATAAGCAACCGCGTCATCTGGCGTGATGGAGCCGTCTGTTTCGACTTTCATTGTCAGCTTATCATAGTCCAGAACCTGACCTTCGCGGGTCGGTTGCACATCGTAAGACACTTTCTTCACCGGCGAGTAAATCGCATCGATGGAGATCATGCCGATAGGTGCATCTTCTGGCTTGTTCTTGTCAGCCGCTACATAGCCTTTGCCAGTATTCACTGTCAGCTCCATGTAAAGGTCTGCGCCCTCGTCGAGGTGACAGATCACGTGGTCTTTGTTCAAAACCTCGATACCAGCAGTCTCGGAGATATCCGCAGCAGTCACAACGCCTGGGCCTTTGGCCTGAACGCTTAGGCGCTTAGGCCCTTCGACTTCCATACGGATTGCAACGCCTTTGAGGTTCAACACGATGTCGGTGACGTCTTCACGTACACCAGACACGGATGAAAACTCATGCAGCACGTTGTCGATTTGCACGGCCGTAATCGCGGCACCTTGCAAAGACGACATCAGGATACGGCGCAGGGCGTTGCCCAGCGTCAGGCCAAAGCCCCGCTCCAGTGGTTCTGCGATCACAGTTGCTTGACGCATCGGGTCATTGCCCGGCTTCACTTCAAGCTGTGTTGGCTTAATCAATTCAGCCCAGTTCTTGTGGATCATGTGTCCCTCCATTCTTGTCTGCCTTTCATGTCCAAAAGGCAAACGCCCGAGGTTTCAAAATGACGGATTGGGGCCATGCAAATAGTTGCACGACCCCAACACGTTTTGTCGATCTTATACGCGGCGACGCTTTGGTGGGCGGCAGCCGTTGTGTGCCATTGGTGTCACGTCACGGATCGATGTGATGTTGAAGCCAACAGCAGCCAGAGCGCGCAATGCGGACTCACGGCCAGAACCTGGACCCTGCACTTCGACTTCCAGTGTCTTAACACCGTGGTCTTGTGCTTTCTTACCCGCATCTTCAGCAGCCATCTGAGCCGCATAAGGTGTGGATTTACGGGAGCCCTTGAAGCCCATTGTACCAGCAGACGACCATGCGATCGCATTGCCCTGTACATCGGAGATCAGGATTTTTGTGTTGTTGAACGAAGAGTTCACGTGAGCAACGCCAGCGGCGATGTTCTTGGAGACCTTCTTCTTGGTGCGTTTAGTATCGCGTGCCATATCTGATGCCCTCCCTTATTTCTTCTTACCAGCAATGGCCTTTGCAGGGCCTTTGCGAGTACGAGCGTTAGTTGATGTACGCTGACCACGAACCGGAAGGTTACGACGGTGACGCAGGCCACGGTAGCAGCCAAGATCCATCAGACGCTTGATGTTCATCTGTGTTTCACGGCGAAGGTCGCCTTCAACAGTCAGGTGCTCGTCGATGTATTCACGAACCTTCAGGATTTCAGCATCCGACAGATCGTTAACGCGACGTGCGCGATCGATACCAACAGCTTCGCAGATTTCTTCTGACTTAGCTGGACCGATACCAGTGATATATGTGAGGGCGATTAGAACACGTTTCCCAGTTGGGATGTTCACGCCAGCAATACGTGCCAAGGTGGTAATTCCTTTTCGTTGCGATTCCGTATTTCCGGAACCTTTTTTCACAACGGAGGCCCGAACGTTTAACCGTCGGGCCGCGTCATATCGAGGTGTTCTGTGATCTTTGGGGGCGACCCATTAACCACGGATTGATTCCCCTAGGGGATGGTGGCTTTTAGGTGTGATATCGGCAGGGGTCAACCCCCGCCGCAAATCTGATTTAGCTAAGCGCCTCGGTAATAGACGCCGCGACTTCATCCATGCTGGCAAGGCCGTTCACAGACTTCAGCGCGCCGTTGGCGTAATAATAGCCAACTAGTGGTGATGTCTGTTTGTAGTAGGCCATCAGACGGGTTTTGAGGCTATCCTCATTGTCGTCTGCGCGGCGGGTCTGGTTGGTGCCGCCACAGCTGGAGCATTTACCGTCCGCAGGCCAAGGCTTCGTGCCGTCGTTGTAGACTTCGCCACAATCGCCACAGGTCGAGCGCGCGGTGATACGGGCGACAAGCGCCTCGTCGTCAACTTGCATCTCGATCACGTGATCAAGCGTTTCGCCCATTTCCACCAGAAGGTTCCCAAGCGCATCAGCCTGCGCCAGTGTCCGTGGAAATCCGTCGAAGATATAACCGCCGGGTGCATTGTCGGATTCGAGTTGCTCACGGATCAAGCCGATCACAATCTCATCTGTCACAAGGTTGCCTGCGTCCATAACAGCGGCAACTTTTTTGCCCATGTCGGTTCCGCTTGTCCGCGCTGCACGAAGCATGTCACCGGTGCTCAGCTGCACCATGCCACGTTCGTCAACAAGTTTGCGTGCTTGTGTTCCTTTGCCCGCGCCTGGCGGTCCCAGCAGTATAATGTTCATCGACGAGATGGCCCCTTCTTTTTCCCAGTGCGGCTCTTCCCACGCAGCTGAGACTTTTCAATCAGGCCCTCGTATTGGTGGGCCAGCAAATGAGATTGGATCTGTTGTATCGTATCCATCCCTACCGAAACAATAATCAGCACGGATGTACCACCAAAGTAAAACGGAATTGAGAGCTGACTACGAATGATTTCCGGCAGCAACGCGACAAGCGCGAGGTAACCAGAGCCCAAAACTAGAATACGTGTCACAACATAATCAAGATACTCGGCGGTTTTCTTACCTGGGCGGATGCCCGGCACAAAGCCGTTTTGGTTCTTGAGGTTGTCGGCAACCTCGTCAGTTTTGAACGCAACTTCACGTGTGTAGAAATACGTGAAGAAGACGATCATGCCTGCAAAGAACAACAGGTACAGCGGCTGGCCGGGGCCAAAGTATGCCAAAATCGTGGACATCACTGGGCCAGTTGAGCCGCCAGAGAATGTGCTGATCGTTGTTGGCAACAAAAGCAACGCGGATGCAAAGATCGCAGGAATAACGCCTGCTGGGTTCACTTTGATCGGCAGGTGCGATGTGGAGCCGTCATAGACCTTCATGCCGCGCTGTTGGCGCGGATACTGGATGTGGATCTTGCGCAAGGAGCGCTCCATGAACACCACAAACGCGAGAATCGCCACGACCATAAGGATCACACCTACAATAACGAACGGTGAAATCGCGCCAGAGCGGCCTTGGGACAAGAACTGCGCTGCTGCTGCTGGAACCTCGGCGATGATGCCGACGAAGATGATGAGCGAGATGCCGTTGCCAATACCGCGTGCTGTGATCTGCTCGCCGAGCCACATCAGGAACATGGTGCCGCCAACGATGGTGATGACACATGCCGCTTGGAAATAGAGACCAGGGTTTGAAGCCAGATCACCGGCCTCAAGGCTACGCGCAAGACCGTAGGCTTGGAACGTCGCAAGAATAACAGTGAGGTAACGGGTATATTGGTTCAGCTTGCGCCGCCCCTGCTCGCCCTCTTTCTTGAGGTTCTTAAGAGGTTCCCACATGGAGCCCAACAACTGAACGATAATCGACGCAGAAATATATGGCATAATACCAAGTGCAAAGATGCCCATGCGGGACAACGCACCGCCAGTAAACATCGAAAGGATACCACCAATACCTGCGGCAGCGTCCTCCATGAACGACCGCAATGCAGTCCCATCGATCCCCGGAACGGGGATGTAGGTGCCCAAGCGGTAAACCATCAAAAGGCCAATTGTGAACAGGATGCGCTGGCGCAGTTCGGTTGCTTTACCGAATGCGCCCCAGCTCATGTTAGCTGCCATTTGTTCTGCTGCGGATGCCATGCGTCTCTCTTTTCATGAAAACACCGCCAATCGGGTCCCCGAGTGGCGGCGTTTGGGAATTAGTTACCGTATGTAAGTGACCTTAGGGCCCCTCACAAGGTGTTACTCCGCCGCAGCCTTTGGAGTCGCTGTCACGGTCAACTTACCGCCAGCTTTTTCCACGGCTTCAACTGCACCAGTAGACGCACCGTGAACCACGATGTTCGCCTTGGATGTGAACTCGCCTTTTGCAAGAACACGGACGCCGTCACGCACACGGCGCAAAGCGCCAGAAGCAACAAGTGCCTCCTGTGTGATGTCAGCTTTGATGTCGATCTTGCCGGCGTCGATGAATTTCTGGATCAGGCCGAGGTTGATCACGGCGAATTCTTTGCGGTTTGGCGTGTTAAAGCCGCGCTTTGGAAGACGCTGGTAGAGTGGCATCTGGCCGCCCTCGTAGCCTTTGATAGCTACACCGGAACGGGACTTCTGACCTTTGATACCACGGCCAGCAGTTTTACCCATGCCAGAACCTGGACCACGTGCAACGCGCTTGCGTGCTTTGGTTGCGCCTGGATTGTCGGAAAGTTGATTCAGTTTCATGTCGCTTCTCCTTTTGCCGGAACTGACCCCCAGCGACGGGAGCGGTCAAACGCGGCGTTTCAGTAATGAATCGGCACGAGAGTCGTGCGGACTAGCGGCGTATAGACGGGGAAAGCGATTGGGGCAAGGGGTGATCAATAACCACGTGACCAGCAGGCCAAGACTTCCAACCAGAAGCTGTGAGTGCAATCCTGGAAGTACGTCGCATTGGCATCTGAAGAGTTAAACATGACCGCGTATTTGACCGTGGAAGCCGGCTTTTATGGGAACGGATTTAGATTTGCAGACATGCCGACACAGATAAACTACGCTTTTTATGCGCCATCGCGCACATATTTTAGCGATGGGTTTTCGGTTGGCTATCAATTTAATCGCGGAGAACCCGCCGAAAGCAATTTAGAAGATGCCTTTGCAATTGTTTATTATGATGACTTTGTCAGGGAGACGGACCCCTCTGGCACGACGATTATCCAAGGCTCCATCCGCGAGATGCAGATTGAAGGAACGGGCCTTGTTTCTGCAAACCTTACGTTTGAGGGAGATCCACTTCCGCTGGCGGCGTCAGACAGGGCTGCGTTTTTATTAGAGCAAGACTGGGTCATGCGACTGTCAAATGGCGCTGAAACCGCGCCCGAAACACTGAATTTTGGCTATGGAGGCCCAGCGTTCAACCTGAGCGGCAACGACCAGGTGTGGTGTTTGAATGGCGACGATGTGTTTTTCTCAGGTGACGGCGACGACACTGTCTACGGTGGGTATGGTGATGACATTCTGTCTGGCGGCATAGGAAACGACCGATTGCTGGGCGCAAATGACGAGGATCGCGTCTTCGGTGGCGACGGCGATGACAGCGTGTTCGGCAATAACGGTAACGACTACGTCTTTGGCGGCAGCGGCAATGATCTCGTTTCGGGGAACGCAGGCAACG
>DFSO01000013.1:0-13389 GCA_002378665.1 Loktanella sp. UBA3435
CACTTCACTGGGGGCATTCCAAACCGCCTCAAATGACCGATGGACACGCATCAAGGCCGTGCTGCCTTACGGTTTGGTGGTGTGCCTGTTTGGGCTTGGGGTCTGGGCGCTGTATCACTTGCTCAGCCCTGTGAACCTGACGGATGTGATGGTCCAAGTGCGCGGCACGCCGTGGCATATTCTTGGTCTTGCGCTGATTGGCACATTCTTCGGCTATGTGTCGCTTGTCGGATATGATTGGTCCGCGCTGCAGTATCTGGGCAAAACATTGCCGCTCTCGTCGATCGCAACAGGCGGGTTTCTGGGCTATGCGCTTGGGAATACGATTGGGGCTGGCCCCGTGACGGGCGGTGCTGTGCGGTATCGCATCTATTCGGCGCTAGGATTGACGGGCTACGACATCGCGGGGATTGCAGTATTCGGGTCGATTGCGTTCGGGTTGGGTTCGACCATCATCGGCTTTGGGGCTTTGGCGGTTCATCCTCTGGCTTTGCAAACCGTTCTTCCGTTTAGTCCGATGTCGCTGCGGTTGCTTGGGTATGGCGGTCTGCTGGTTTCGCTAAGCGTTCTTATTGCGTTGGGGCTGCGACGTTCTGAGTTTCGCTTGCGCGGTCATAGCTTTCCGTCCCCTTCGATGGGTTTACTTGTTGGCCAACTGGCATTTATGGCCGTCGATATCATCATGGCCGCATCGGTGTTGTTCATCCTGTTGCCCCCAAATGACCTTGGCTTTGCGACCTTTGTTGCGGTGTTTGCCGCAGCGGTCCTTGCGGGTGTCGCGAGCCATGTTCCAGGCGGTGTCGGCGTGTTTGAGGCGGTGATCATTGCCGCCTTACCTGCATCCGTCCCATTAGAAAAGGTGGCCGCTGGCCTGCTGCTATATCGGCTGATTTACTTTCTCGTGCCTTTCGCAGTGGCCCTGGTTTTGTTGGCGCTGACAGAGGTGAATCTCGCCAGAGGCAAGCTATCTGCCGACCGATTGAAGGCCTTAGAACCGGTCACAAATGTCGCAAAGTCCATCATACCGCTTGCCATGTCAGCCATGATTTTTGCGTCAGGGATTTTCATGTTGCTGGCATCAATTTTACCAGTGACTGACCAGATGTCCTCTGAAATGGAAATGCTTTTGCCACTGGGTTTCGTCGAAGGTGGCGCGTTATTGTCGAGCGCAATTGGCGTCGCGCTGATGGTCATCGCCCATGGTCTGTTGCGCAGAAATCAAGGCGCGTTTTGGTTGGCAACGATTGCCCTGAGTGTTGGTGTCATTGCTGCGTTAATGCAGGGCTTGGACTATGAACGTGCGATTATCTTGATTGCGATGATCATCATGCTGGTCCCCTGCCGAAGAGAGTTTTTTCGCACCTCCAGACTGACGCAAAACCCGCTATCTCAGCGGTGGGTGTTGCTGGTCATCGCCGTTGCGGGTGCTGCGTTGGCCACATATTTCTTTGCGCATAAGGCAACGGAATTTAGCGCGTCACTTTGGTGGCAATTCGCGTTTGATAAATCAGCGCCACGTGCAACCCGTGCGGGTTTGGTTGCATCGGTTTTGTTGGGTGTTTTGTTTCTGGTCCTTGCGTTGCGTCCACCGCGCGTGGCCCAAAGTTTGGCAACTGAAACCGCATTAAATCGTGCCGAACAGATAGTTATTGCACAAGATAACCCAGACGCGAATTTTGTTTTTACGGGCGACAAATCGATTTTGTTTTCGGAAAGCGGGCAGTCGTTTTTGATGTACCGCATTCAAGGCCGGTCATGGATTGCGCTGGGTGACCCGATTGGCGACATCAAGGATGCGACCCAATTGGTGTGGGAGTTTTGCGATGCTGCCAGTGCTGCAAATTGCCGTCCTGTTTTCTATGAAGCGACCCCTGCGTTCCTGTCATTGTGGGCGGAAATGGGTCTGGCTATTCATAAGATGGGTGAGGAAGCCGTTGTGGATCTTACCACGTTTTCACTCGATGGCAGCGAGCGAAAGCGCCTGCGGACCACGTATAATCGGGCGGGCCGTGACGGCCTTAGCTTTGAGGTGTTGCCCGCCCCAATTGACGACTAAACGATGGCCGATCTCAAAAACATATCCGACCAATGGCTGACCAGTAAAAAGAGCAAAGAAAAGCAGTTTTCGGTGGGCAGGTTTGAGTGGGATTATATGCGGCGTTTTCCGATTGCGGTGGTCTGGCTTGATGGTCGCATCGTCAGCTTTGCCAATGTCATGACCACACAGACAAAGAAGGAAGCCACGCTCGATTTGATGCGCTACGTGAACGATGCGCCGTCTGGATTGATGGAATATATGTTCATCGCGCTCATCCTCGACCTAAAGGACAAAGGCTATCAGACCTTCAGCCTTGGCATGTCGCCCTTCTCTGGTCTGAGTTCTCGGCGGGGCAGCCGTTGGACCGCAAAGCTGGGCAACGCCGTTTATCGCCATGGCGGGCATTTCTATAACTTTGAGGGGCTTCGCGGGTTCAAGGAAAAATTCGACCCCGATTGGCAACCACGTTTTCTAGTGGCGCCACCGCGAGCGAACATCTTGCTGATTGCCAAAGATGCGACTGCGCTGAGTTCGGGCACGACCAGTTTGGAGAGCGTTTGATACCGTTAAGGGCGCGGTGGGCGACTGGTTTGGGTGGCGTCAAAAACGCCGCCCTCGCCCTCAACCGCACAGCCCGTTTGCGCGGTAAGACAGCCGAGGATTTGGTTCGATCCGTCTGCGCCTGTGTGGTAGTGGTAGCTTTCGCCGATATGACCGTTGCAGGCGTCTAGATCATAGAGACCGAGCGCATTTTCGGTGATGAGGTATCCGTCCATTGCGATGCCGACGACAAGTGCATCTAGGGCAAGGTCGCTAACTTCCAAACAGTTGCGCACAGCGTGGAAGTGGTAGCCGACGTGCAGGTTCACGTGTCCGCCACAGTCATCAAACGGTGCGATTGTATATGCGTCGAGGATCGCGTCCACAGGTGCGGGGCCGTCAAGTTTGATCCCATTAGTTGCGACACCCGCGCCGCCGAAATTGATCGGTGAGGTGCGAGAGGCCGCAACAGGCACCAACGGGATCGTGTAGGTGATCACGAGGTCTGGATCTACGTAGTCGGTCAGGCATTGTACGCAGTAATTGTTATACGCGGGATCAACGTCAGGACGCGCGGCGGCCGCACATGCTTCGGCGCTAGAGGTCACATTGATTGCCCCTGTCGCGGGGTCTGACAGCTGCCATTCGTCGTCATCGTAGAGGTCGGCCAAGATGGTGAAGAACGCGCCATCCGCTTCCAACACAGCACCGTCCTTGAGCCAGATGCCGCCTTGATCCGCGCCATCGCTGATGTTGGATGGGCACCAAGGGCCAGCCGCGTGGTTGGCAGGTTCGGGTTTGACCGCGAACTGGATGCAGCTTGTTTCTGCCCCTTCCGATAGGGTGCAATCAACCACTTTGGGTGCTGACACGATATTGGCGGCGCTCAGCAGTTGTGTGGCTGTGTCCAACGAAAGATCGGCCTCGTGCGCAGTGGCTGGCAGAGCAAAACACAGTGCGATTGCGACGGCAACGGGGAAGCGCATGGGGGAACCTTTCAAGTGTGTGACACTCTCATACGCAAGGTCCGCGCGTTTCCGTCGCTTTTTTCAGAATTTTGGTGGGGACCCTGCTTGCATGGCCAAACCGTAGGAAAGCCCCTGCCCGATGCGGTGCGCCAGGCGTGACCATTCATCGGCGAGATGTGGCGGGAGTTCGGCGTGCAGCACTTCGTCGAAGAGGCCAAGCCAAATCGGGAAGTGGTCTGGTTTCACGTCGCCTGCCGCTTGGTGTTTCTGCATCGGGTTGCCCGCATAGGACCGCTCACGCAGGATCGCGTTGCGCCAGAAGCTTGCGATTTTGATCTCGTGCTCAGGCCAGTCGTGGATGTGGTTGTTGAAGATCGGGGCAAGGTCAGCGTCTTGCCGTACGGCCGCGTAAAATTTGCCGACAACAGTGTCGATTTGATCAGCCGTCAGCATTTCGTTACCCCAAAACAGCCCAAGTCAGGCCAAGCAGGACGAAGAGATAGATGAGTGTATTGAACAGCCAGCGGATCAGCCCTGCGTCGCTGTCTGGATCGACGCCCATCATAAGGCAGGCCTTGTTGCCGGGCCAGAGGAGGAGTTTTGTGAAGGTCATTGTGGGCTCCGCTAAATGCGTATTTCCGTTACCGATTAAATAGCGCTTTTAAATGCGCATTTCAATTGCTAATTTAAATCCATGCAACTTGATAAATTCACTGACTATGCTTTGCGGGTTTTGATGACCCTTGCTGTGCGCGCACCTGACCGCGTGCCAACCTCTGCGATTGCTGCGGGGTATGGGTTGTCTGAACACCATCTGTCGAAAGTCGCGACCGAGTTGGTGCGCTGCGGGTTTGTGGTGTCCGAGCGCGGGCGCGGCGGTGGCTTGACGCTGGCCCGCCCTGCCGAGGAAATTACCATTGGTGCCGTTGTGCGGGCGTTGCGGGGGGATACGCCTGTGGCGGAGTGCTTTGTCGGCGGGTGTGATTGTTTGATCCTGCCTGCCTGCGGATTGCGTGGCCCGTTGGCCGAGGCGCAAGAAGCGTTTTTCGCGGCGCTGGACGGGTATCAATTGGCGGATGTGGTGAAGTCGCGGTCGGTGTTGGCGGAGTTGATGGCGTTTTGAGCAGTTGATGGCATTGTCGCTAGACCGGCAGACCTGAACGCCGATTTTAAACCTGCTAAGGTCGATGCGGCGTGTAATTTCGTCTGCACAAAGGAGATGAGGCATAGACCTAGAAGATATGTATGAGAATTTCCGACATCAGTATCCTGCACTGGCTGCTGTCGCCGATGCGCGGCATTCGGAAGCCTTCGGGACCTTCGAAGATGGCACCATATTTCTATGGTTTGAAAGCCTGGCTCATGCGTTGAACGCCGAAATGCGATCGTCAAAAGAAGATATCAAATTGGATGCGGTATTTGGGTACTTTGACGTGGCTTTCCGTACTGGCAACCAAGAGGTCAGGAACTGCATTGACGTCAGTTTAGTTGAGAACCTCTTTTGGGGTGTTAGTCCAAAGCTTGCCGTCCCTGCGTGGGCTAGTCTGCCGAGGAGCTTGAAGCAGTTGTTTACCGACTTTCACGGTAGGTCGCCGAAGCTCGATTAAGCACATGAGAGCCTAGGTGTACGTGCCTCACTCTTGATAGGTTTCATGAGTCGCTAGCATCCAATCACGGTTCTTGACCCCTCAAACCAAAACGGCCCACCAGATTGGCGGGCCGTTTTTTGGTTTCGAGCTAAGGCGCTTAAGCTACGTTGCTACGTCCGCGGCCTGTTGCTGGCTTTTTCGTGCGGGGCTTGCCTGCGCCGCCGTGCTTGGCTGCACCTGCTGGCCTGCCGCCGCCGCCTGCTGCGCGAGGGGCACCGCGACCGCGACCACCGCCACCGCCGCCACCGTTTGGACGCTTTTTCTGACCGGGCTGGATTTCCCATGCGCGGCCTGATGCGACTGGAATTTCTTCCTTCATCGCTTTTTCAATATCCTTGAGATCGATCATCTCGTCAGGCGCGCAGAACGCGATTGCAGAGCCTTCGGCCCCTGCGCGTGCTGTCCGACCAATGCGGTGCACATAATTTTCGGCAACGTTTGGAAGGTCGTAGTTATAAACGTGGCGCACGCCCGGGATGTCGATACCGCGGGCGGCAACGTCGGTGGCCACGAGGACGCGGATCTTGCCAGACTTAAAGGCCTCGATTGCGCGTTCGCGCTGACCTTGGGATTTGTTGCCGTGGATGGATGCGGCGCCAAAACCTTTGGATTCGAGGAACTTATAGAGTTTCTCACAGCCATGTTTGGTACGACCAAAGACCAGCGCCAATTCATCGCGGTGCTTGTCGAGGAGCTCAACGAGCAGGTCGGACTTGGCCGCTTGTGCGACATAGTGCAGGGACTGGCTGATCTTGGCGACCGCCTGACCCGGAGGGTTCACTTGCACGCGCACAGGATCGTGCAAGAAGGCGTCGGCGAGTTCTGCCATCAGCTTTGGCATGGTTGCCGAGAACATCATTGTCTGGCGTGGTGTTGCCAAAAGCGGTGCGATGCGGCGCAATGCGTGGATGAAGCCCATGTCGAGCATTTGGTCGGCCTCATCGAGGACCAGATAGATCGTCTCGTCCAAGCGGATCGCGCGACGGTCCAGCAGGTCGATCAAACGACCCGGTGTGGCGACCAGAAGGTCAACGCCGTTTTGCAGGCGCTTGATTTGGGACGCGATACCCGCGCCACCAACCACAAGCGCCACTTTCAGGTGGCTGCCTTTGGTATAAGCGGTGAGGTTGTCGGCGATCTGTTTGGCAAGCTCGCGTGTTGGCGCGAGGATCAGGCCGCGTGCAGTTTTGGCGTTAGGCTTTACGCCCGCCTTCAAAAGCGCGTCGATCATTGGCAGACCGAAAGCCGCAGTTTTACCCGTGCCAGTCTGTGCCAGACCCATCACGTCGCGGCCATTCATGGCGTGCGGGATCGCTTGGGTCTGAATTGGGGTTGGGTCGGTGATACCCTGCTCTTTGAGAATATTCACCAGACGGGGCGCGAGGCCCAGCATATCAAAATCCATAGTTTTCTTTCTTGCGGGGAATGCCCCGCGCATAGGGTTCGGCCTTCTGCTAAATGCAGACAAGCCAATGCAGGTTGCGCCCATATGCTGACGGCCAGAGCCACATGCCCCGACGCCGATCAGGCGCTGGACCCCCTGCGTGATGTGGGAACCGGAAAATTAATCGACGCCTTGCGGACTTATCGTCTCGCTCTGCTCACGCGGCAGGATGCGTCGGTTAAGGTGCATGTGGGGGATAATTGGATCTGAGTCAAGTGCTGCATAACGCTCTTATTTATGAACGGAGTTCATTTTTATTGACACACAACCTTACTTCATCGATACATGAACGATGTTCATAAATTGGAGAGAACACATGTTACGTCCCCTACTCGCAGTTTTTACGCTTGGCGCTGCCGCCGCTTGCACCGATGCTGGCAGCAATCACGCCGCGCAATCCGTCAATCATAGCGAGGCGTCCGTTGTCCATGGCTCTGCTGCCGTCGGCGATACAGTGACCTCGGTCGTTGCGGTGCCGTTGATCGTTTCTGGCACCTCTTTGGTCGTATCAGGCGCCGCTATTCAGGCGTCTGCCACTGGCCCAACGCCTGCACCAATGCCTGCACCTATGCCAGCACCAAATGCCCCCCTGCCCTTTAGTAGACTCATATTTAGGAGATAGACCTATGCGAATTCTGAAACTTTGCGCCGCCCTTGTGATCTCGCTGTTGCCCGCTGTTGCCACTGCTGGGAGTAGTGCCGCTGGCAAGCCGATCCTGCCCGCAGCCGAGGTCGCGGTATTTGCGGATCGTGTGCAGAACGATCTCGCAGCACGCGGTGCCAGCGTTGCGATTGTTTCGCGCATGGGTCGAGATCCTGCGCAGATGCCTGACGGGATTCTCTATACCCACGTCGCATTTTGGGTCTATTCGCAAATCACATTGGCGGACGGCAGTCGCGGGCAAGGCTACCGTGTTTACAACCTTTATCAACGGGGGGACGAGCGTACGGTCAGCGATCTGGTGCAAGACAGCCCTGCCGAGTTTTTCGCGGGTGCACAGCGTTTGGATACGGGGATCATTATTCCAAAGCCTGCATTACAACGCAAATTGCTCGCGGTCATCAATAGCCCGACCTATGCCGCCCTGCACAATCCTCGCTATTCGGTGCTGTCCAACCCGCGCAACGGGATATTCCAGAACTGCACCGAACATACGCTCGATGTATTGATGGCGGCCGTTTATGGCACCAATGATCTCGCGCAAATTCAAGCCAATATTACCGCTTATTTTGAGCCTCAGGTCATCGAGATTGGCGGGCTTAAGCGGGCACTAGCGACGCTTGCGTCAGAGGCTTTGACGACACGCGACCAAGGCGACGTGATTGGCACAACAACGTTTGGATCGCTCGCGCGGTTCATGCAGAAGTATGACCTCGCGGCTGAAGTCTACCGTGTCACGCCGACACAAATCACGCGGTTCTGATTGACCTATACCTCGCGATATAGGGGCATAATCTTTGGCTTACGCCCCCCGTTCTAAACCTCCAGCCAATAGCTGGCGGTCGGTGGGCGGAGCAGTGTGTTGGCAGTGCTGGGCATATCGCTCTCACGCTAACACATTGGAGTATCCATTATGAAAAAAACTATCATCGCAGCCCTTCTGACACTTTCCGCGGCCCCAGCATTTGCAGAGCCATCCTGCACACCAGGCGCAGACGTCACCCCAGTTTGGTAATCTTTGCAGAAGTTCGAAGAAGAAGGCGGCGAAGTCATCTCTTTCAAGATCAACGACGGCCAGTGCTATGAAATCTACGGCAAAGTAGACGGCGTAAACATGGAAATCTTCTTTGATCCAAACACAGGCGAAGAGCTCGACCGTATCGAAGCTTAAACCCAAGAATGAAGGAGGTGCATCATGGCACAGTTTGAGACACATTCATCCGCCCCTCGCGTGACAGTCTGGGACCTTGGGGTGCGCCTCTTTCACTGGTCGTTGGTCAGTATGGTCGTGCTGACTTATCTCTTTGATGAGCCGCGCAAACTGCATCGTGGGATGGGCTATGTTGTGATCATTTTGATCGCATTTCGGCTGATCTGGGATTTGTGGGCGGCAAACATACACGGTTCGCCGACTTCATCCCTAGTCCTGCCCGATTGTTCGGATATCTGCGCGATATGCTGCGTGGCCGCGAGGCGCGCTATCTTGGTCATAACCCTGCAGGAGCCGCTATGATCGTGCTGCTGCTGTGCACATTGTCAGCGATTGGCGCGACGGGTTACATGATGGGCATGGACGCCTATTTCGGGAAGGATTGGGTTGAGAATACCCATAAGCTCTTGGTTAATTTTCTAATTGTTTTTGTCGCAGGCCATGTGGGCGGCGTGATCTTTTCGAGTTGGCGCCATCGTGAAAACCTTGTGAAGGCGATGGTTACAGGTCACAAAGAGCGGCATGATTGATCCAGTCCAAAACATCGTCCAAAACCCAAAACTGCGGCGTGGATTTTTCCTCGCTGCGGTTGCAATGCAACTAGGGTGCGGGCTTGTTTTCACCCTCGACATTACTTCTGAGTGGGGCGAGTTTACTTGGCACACTTGGGCTGAAATTCTGGGGGTGATTGGCCTTGTGATTGGCGCAAGTGTCACGCTTAATCAATATCGTCACCTCCTACGCCGCACGCTTAAGGTCGAACGTGAACTTGGCGCGGTGAGTGGTGCATTTCAGGAGATGATTTAAGCACATTTCACCGCGTGGCAATTGACCGCGGCCGAACGGGACGTGGCGCTTTTATCAATCAAAGGAATTTCAAACACAGATATTGCCGAAATGCGCAACACGCGCGCGGGCACGATCAAAGCACAGCATGCCGCGATTTACCGCAAGGCGGGTGTGTCGAGCCGAGCGGAGCTCATCTCGGTTGTTTTCGAGAATTTGATCGCGGGCCTTGATCTGACGGCGCAAACCGATTCCTAAACGTGACACCTGACTAGAAAATTGCGCGGTTTGACTGCCATTGCTTCCCCTTCGCTCATTGTCGCCATATAGAAGGGGCAGAAATCGAGCGAGGGCAGACCATTGGCGCATATTATCGTTGTGGGTAATGAAAAAGGCGGAGCGGGCAAATCGACCGTATCCATGCATGTGGCAACAGCGTTGTCGCGCATGGGGCACAAGGTTGGCTGCTTGGATCTTGACCTGCGCCAAAAGACCCTTGGCCGTTATATCTCTAATCGGAATACCTATCTAGAGAAGGCAGGCCTTGATCTGCCGACGCCGAGCTATCACGATCTGCCCGAGATTGAGCAATCCGAACTTGCCCCTGGTGAGAACGTCTATGATCACCGTTTGTCTGCGGCTGTTGCTGGTTTGGAGCCTGAGAGTGATTTCATTCTCATCGATTGCCCCGGTTCACACACGCGCCTGTCACAGGTTGCCCATAGCCTTGCCGATACGCTGATCACGCCGCTGAACGATAGTTTTGTGGACTTTGATTTGCTGGCTCATGTGGACACCGAAGGCGAGGACATTACCGGTCCGTCCGTTTATTCCGAGATGGTTTGGAATGCCCGTCAATTGCGTTCGCAAGCAGGTCTACCGCCGATTGACTGGATTGTTGTGCGCAACCGTATGGGTGCACAGGCCATGGTCAACAAAGAGAAAATGGAACGCGTTATCAACAAGCTGTCCAAGCGGATCGGCTTTCGTACGGCTGCTGGGTTTAATGAGCGCGTGATTTTCCGCGAGCTTTTCCCACGTGGTTTGACGCTGCTTGATCTTAAAGATCTTGGCGTGAAGGGGATGAACATTTCCAACGTTGCGGCCCGTCAAGAGCTGCGCGACTTGGCGAAATCACTCAACTTGCCGAATGTGACTGCGGATTTTTAAGATCACATTTACCTGATTGTGGCACAGCGGTTGGAATGGTGCTTTTGTTATTGGTCAATGCGCCGTAACAATTGGCGTTAACCATTATAAATCGCGGGTGATACCTTTGAAAAAACTTATGTCTCTTGAACGTTATTGCGTTCTTCTTTTGGTTGCTGTGCTCGCAGTCATTACGTTCATCGGCGCGTTCTGGTCGGGGTGGATGCTGTTTTTCTTTGTTATCTTTGCCGTGCTGACCGTGATTGGCATTCGCGACATGGCCCAAGATAGCCATGCAATTTTGCGCAACTACCCGTTGCTTGGCCATATCCGCTATATGTTCGAGACGATCCGCCCCGAAATTCGCCAGTATTTGATTGAGGGCGATAAAGACGAACAACCGTTCAGCCGCGAGAATACGGTCTTTGGTGTATCAGCGCGCCAAAGGTTTTGAGGATAAGCGCCCGTTTGGGACCCAAGAGAAGGTTTATGAAGCTGGGTATTCATGGTTGACCCATTCGGTGGCGCCTGTGCATTTCAACGACTTTGATTTCCGCGTCAAAATCGGTGGGCCACAGTGCCTGCAACTCTATAGCGCCTCACTTTATAACATTTCGGCCATGTCGTTTGGCGCGCTGTCTGCCAACGCGATTTCCGCCCTCAATCTTGGTGCAAAGATGGGTGGGTTTGCCCATGATACCGGCGAAGGTGGCATTAGCCGCTATCACCGCAAAGCGGGCGGCGATTTGATTTATGAGATTGGCTCTGGTTATTTCGGGTGTCGCAATGACGACGGCAGCTTTAACCCAGAGAAATTTGCCGCGCAGGCCGCTGACGATCAGATAAAGATGATCGAAGTAAAGCTTAGCCAAGGGGCCAAACCTGGCCATGGCGGCGTATTGCCCGCATCCAAGATCACCCCAGAAATTGCCGAGGCTCGCGGAGTTCCGATGGGGCAAGACTGTGAATCTCCTGCGGCGCATTCTGCTTTTAAAACGCCAATCGAGTTTTGTGAATTCTTGGGCGAGCTGCGTAGACTGTCAAACGGCAAGCCTATCGGCTTCAAGCTTTGCATCGGACACCTCCGCGAGTTTTTGTGCATGGTGAAGGCGATGATCAAGACAGGGATTGTTCCAGACTTTATCGTCGTGGATGGCACCGAGGGCGGCACTGGTGCTGCGCCGCTTGAATTTGCCAACCATGTTGGGATGCCGATGGTTGAGGGGCTCAGCTTTGTCCATAATTCACTGCGTGGCGCTGGATTGCGCGACCAAGTGAGGATCGGGGCCGCTGGCAAATTGGTCACGGCATTTGATATCGCACGCGCGATGTCGCTGGGTGCCGATTGGTGCAACTCAGCGCGTGGCTATATGTTTCCGATTGGCTGCATTCAGGCGCAAGCGTGCCATACAAACCATTGCCCCGTCGGGGTCGCGACCCAAGACCCGCTGCGCCAACGGGCGTTGAACGTTGACGACAAGAGCAAACGTGTTGCTCGTTTCCATGCGAACACGATGAAGGCGCTGGGTGAGATGGCGGGGGCTGCTGGTCTCAATGATCCACGAGATTTCCTGCCCTATCACTTTATGTCGCGCAAGGCAGACGGGCAGCTTATCGAAGGGCAAGACGCCTATCCCTATCTCCCAACAGGCTTCTTACTGACTGACGATGGTGGAGATTACGGCTATCGCAGCCGTTGGAACCGCGCCACTGCCGAAAGCTTTGCCGCGGTGCCGCTGTAACGGACCTTAGTGCTTTTTAAGCCGCGCCGGGATCAAACCCTTCGCGCGCAATGCAAAGCTTACGCGTGGCGTCGTCGCTGTCTCGCCGCGCGAACGGGTCCGTAAAACGGGGGTCGTCTTGGAGGCCCCTGAGCGGCTTTCGCGCAGCACGATGTAAAGACCACTGGCGATAATGATTGACGCACCCACACCAGTGGGTGTGTCGATCGTTTCGCCAAAAAACCAAAACCCGTAAATCGTCGCCCAGATGATCTGGCTATATTGCATTGGTGCGATAATCGCCGCCTCGCCGTTTTGATAGGCTGTGATCATCATACGGCTGGCGATCCAAGCGAGCATCGCAACAAGCCCAATCAGCCCCAGATGTTCAATTGGCATCGGTTTGTGAACAAACGGCAAGGCGATAGCCATCAGCACAAAGTTTGCCATCATAGGATAAATAAGGAGCACCAAGGGCCGTTCGTCTGCCCCAACCTTGCGCACTACGATTGAGGCAATGGATCCAAAGAAAGCCGCCGCTAAGGCGGCTAAATGCCCGAGTTCGAGGTTTGTAGCACCTGGTCGCAAGACGACAATGACACCGATAAGGCCAACGATCACCGCCGCCCAGCGCCTGATGCGGACAGTTTCACCCAGAACAGGAATGGCGAGCACAGTGATCATAAGCGGTGACGCAAAGAGGATCGCGTATACCTCCGCAAGCGGCAAAACGGAAAAGGCGTAATAAGCGCAAACCCCTGTGATGACGGCGGCGACGGTCCGCAAAGCAAGCCACCAAGGATGCACCGGAATAAGCGTGCTAGATACGCTGTCGCGCATCATCGAAATCATCGCAAACGGGAACGTCAAAAGCACCGAGAAAAAGACCAGCTGGAATGGCGAATAGTCCGCACCCATCACCTTGATCACAACGTCATGCACCGCATAAATTGCAAACGCCAATAAGGCGACCAACGCGCCACGTAGATTGCCAGACATGTGTTTCCTCTTTCGGGCCGCTAACGCGCCATCAAATATTTGAAATTCGGTGGCGCGTCTAAACTACGAAATCGCCTCTAACTTACGTCGTCCTTACGCCCGAAGATTTTGTTTTTCAACCATAGCAAGGGCAAAAGAAGTAGGAACCACGCTTTCTTAAAGATCAGTAAAAACGTCATGAGAAAGCCGGTCTTTGCGATGACTTTGCCAGCGATCAAAACGCC
>DFSO01000013.1:13726-65411 GCA_002378665.1 Loktanella sp. UBA3435
AGGTTTCGCCTCTTCGCGGTACTCAGGTGAAAGCTATGCATAGATATCGAGAAAGAACTCTTGCATCGTTTCGGCGCGGGCAAGGCTGGAAAATGACGCAATCGCGCGCGCCGTGCTCAATAATATTTTCGAGGGAAACTCCCAAGTATAGACTTTGGAAAATGCCTATTCTCCAGTCTTTACTTGGGTTTAGAAGCGGGGCAGTCTTAAAGGGAAGCGTCCAAAGCGGCCAAGATGACGTCGCCCATTTCGGTCGTAGAAAGTGGCTTGCCGCCTTCTGGGCCCATCAGATCGCCAGTTCGCGCGCCGTCGGCCAGCACTTTTTCGATAGCGTTCTCAAGGCGCGTCGCCTCTTCGCCTTGGTCGAAAGAGTAACGAAGTGCCATTGCAAACGACAAGATACAGGCGATCGGGTTTGCCTTCGATTGGCCTGTGATGTCGGGTGCAGAACCGTGTACCGGCTCGTACATTGCCTTCGGGCGACCGTTCGCCATAGGCGAGCCGAGGGACGCGGATGGCAACATGCCAAGCGAGCCAGTGAGCATCGCTGCGCAATCGGACAAGATATCGCCGAAGAGGTTGTCTGTGTAGATCACGTCAAACTGCTTTGGCGCGCGCACAAGTTGCATAGCACCATTGTCGGCGTACATATGAGTGAGTGCTACCTCTGGATAGTCGGCGTGCACTTCGGTCACGACGTCGCGCCAAAGAATACCCGATTCCATCACGTTGGCTTTTTCCATGGAGCAAAGTTTCTTGTTGCGCTTCATCGCCATATCAAAGGCCGCACGTGCGCCGCGTTCGATCTCGGCCTCGGTGTAACGCTGCGTGTTGATGCCAACGCGCATGTTGTCTTCAATGTGGATGCCACGTGGCTCGCCAAAATAGACGCCAGATGTCAGCTCGCGCACGATCATGATGTCGAGGCCAGCAACGATGTCTTTCTTGAGCGAGGAGAAATCGGCTAGCGCGTCAAAGCACTGCGCAGGGCGCAGGTTTGCAAACAGGTCCATTTCCTTGCGCAGACGCAGCAGGCCGCGCTCTGGCTTTACGGAAAAGTCGAGATTATCGTAAGCAGGACCGCCCACGGCGCCAAGCAGAACCGCGTCAACTTCTTGCGCTTTTGCCATTGTCTCGTCGGTCAAAGGCACGCCGTGTTTGTCGTAGGCCGCACCGCCAACGAGGTCTTCGGAGACATCGAACTTGATGTCACGCTTGTCGCCGTACCACGTGATGATCCGTTTGACCTGATCCATGACTTCGGGGCCGATGCCGTCGCCGGCAAGAATCAAGAGAGAGGGGTTAGACATTGCGCTATTCCTTGGCTGAATACTGTTGCCAAAGCCCTAGCGGTTTGAGCGCAAAGGATCAAGATACCAAGGGCGCGTCAGAATTGTAGATCGACCCAAACAAGGTGGTGAGGCCCTGCGAGAGTTTCGCCTATCGGCCAGAATGTGCCCGCCCCCAAAACCTGCCAATCGCGATTAGGGAGGACGTAGCTCACCCGCAGATTGCCAGGCACATCGCCGTCCCAATCGGCGGTGTCAGTGGCAGGGTTCCCTTGATGCGAGGGGTTGGCAGAGGCTGCCGCTCCGTCACTTTGCGGCTTTGGGTCTTGGATCAGGGGATGATTGAGAAAAGCGGCCATTGCGGCGCTATTCCCCTGCCCATCCACGGGATCAAGGTTGGCATTACCAAGGATGACAAAGTGGCTGAGATTCTCGTCGCGCAGGATGTTTTCCCATAGCCTGAGTTCGTCGCGATTGCGCAAGCCGTTACGGTCTTCTGGGCCATCAAAAACAGGTGGCGTGGCAGACCATGCCATCAGGGTCAGCGGCGGGCCGTTCGGCATGGAAATTGGCACGATCCAGTGGCCTGTGGCGGAAAGCCGCTGGATCGCGATAGCCTCTTCGCTTGGGAAAAGTGTCCCATTGAGGGTTGGCAGGGTTGCGTCGTCCACGTCTTTCCAAAGGATTGCAGAGAGGTCGCGGAGCTTGCCAATTGGGTAAAGCGACAGGATTGCCATACCGCCGTCGCCGCTAAAGCATCCGTACCCTTGGGCGTCGCGTGCATCGCCTGTGTAGCCGTTCCCGTCCATATCAAGACCAGTTTCCAGCCCTGTGTTAGGACGCGCAGCAAATGAATGGGGATAGGTTTCGAGGAGGTCCGCAAAGGCCCCGAGGGCAAGGCCATCGAGGTCATAGTCAAAGTCGGTAAGCAGGAGAATATCAGGGTTCGTACACGTGATCACATCCGTGATTGCGGTGATCTGCGGGTCTTCTCCTCTGCGGATGTCACGCAGCAAGAGACCTGGACCATCGCGACTAAGCGGCGCGGCGAAAGTGGCGATACGAAGGGTTTCGGCGGCCAAGGGGTTGGCCGCCAGACTGATTAAGCAGGCAGCAACCCATCTGCTGCGGCCTTTGCGTAGGCCCGTTTGCGTTGCACATAGATCATCTGTGCGACACGGCTGAGTGCGACGCCGCGCATCAACAAGCTTGCTGGTAAAAACGCCCATGCGGAAACAGCCCAAATCAGGGTTTGTGGATCATCCAGAATGATAGGGCCCGCCAAAAGGGCGATAGACTTCATGATCGCTGGCACCAAGAATGGCAGTAGAAACCCTAAGATTAGGTTAATCTGGCTGCTGCGGTTGAGTCTGTCGACAACATCGCCGCCAGCCGCCGGATCGAAAGTTGGCAAGTTGATCCAAACGTTGAATGTACCCGTATTGCGCGGCCAGCCACGCATGCGAAGTAGAGTAACGAACACCGCCAACGACAGCAGCGAAATGATATAGCTTAGGCCCGCCGCTGTGCGGACATTTTGAATATCGGCCTGCGAGCTTTCAGTCGATAGCGCGAGCAGCATCAAACGGACAGGAGAATAGGCAAAATCGATCGAGGCACCGATCCGTTGACCGATTTCCTGTGCGATGAGCGTAAGCGTTCCAGCTTGATCTGATTGACTAAAGACCACCGAGAGCGTGAATACGGTCAGAAAGAGAGCCCCGAACCGCAATCTATTGAACGGTGGTGCTGCACGGAATTCGACAAGACTTGGGCTGGCGGATGTATATTCAACAAGCGTGAATAGTGCAGCACACAGTGCGACCATGACGGCGAATTGTCCGCCGTCAGACCCTGCAGTCGGCAGCATTATCGACGGTGTTACAATCAACAGCACTACAAGTGCCGCGCGCAAGAGTGCGCCTGATAGGCGAGAAATCACTGCTTCGTTACCTTCATTTCGGTCGGATGCGATACGGTGCCGCGCCCTTGTCCCGTTTATTTCCTGCATCTTATCGGCAGGTTGCCTCATTGTTGCCATAATGTGCCCACTCTCCAATTACCCATCAAGTCCTTGCAAAGAAGACGAAAAAACTACGGCAGTTTTGGGGCGGTGGTGGTGCGAGATTGCAACCATTTCAAAGCCGTGGAATGGCTATTTAGGGTTGCAACACAATATGTGGTGGAATTGGTTTTGCTGCCCCCCATCGCTTATTAATACTTTGTTTATCAACAAGGCACAGCGTGAGGTTGTGTTTTGACCCAAAAAAGCGAGTCGGATTTTATGCGGCCCGCCAAATGACGGGCCGCATAAGTTTCGTTTAGACCCAAGGGCGCGCGGAAGCGGCGGCGGTCTCGAAGGCGTCGATTGACGCTGCTTTTTCCATCGTCAGCCCGATGTCGTCGAGACCGTGCATCAGGCAATGCTTTTTGAACGCATCAACGTCGAACTTAAACACTTCGCCGTCAGACGACGTGATTGTCTGCGCTTCGAGATCAACTTCGATACGGGCGTTTGCCCCCTTCTCGGCGTCTTTCATCAGAACGTCGACTTGCTCTTGTGGCAATGCGATTGGCAAGATGCCGTTCTTAAAGCAGTTGTTGTAAAAGATGTCGGCGTAGGATGGTGCGATCACGCAGGTGATGCCGAAATCCGCGATTGCCCAAGGCGCATGTTCGCGCGACGAGCCACAGCCAAAGTTATCGCCGGCCACAAGGATTTGCGCGTCGCGGTAGGCTGGCTGGTTAAGAACGAAGCTCTCGATCTCGTTGCGGTCATCGTCGTAGCGCATCTCGTCAAAAAGATTTACGCCAAGGCCAGAGCGCTTGATCGTTTTCAGGAACTGTTTTGGGATGATCATATCGGTGTCGATATTCACAAGGTCCAATGGTGCGGCGATGCCGCTAAGTTTAGTGAACTTTTGCATGAGAGGTATCCTCTTCTAACACGTCTTGCGGTGTCTCATCCGCGAGGTCGGTGTCGATTTCATCTGTGGGGGCCGCGTCTTGGGCCTCCAAATGGTCCAGTGCGGTTTTTGCCGCTTCCGTGAGCTTTGATGCCAGACGGCGGGCGGATGGATCATAGGCGCGCTGGATCGTGGGGTTGATTGCCCGCACCGCGCCAATGGCCGATTGCGCGATAGGTTGCACGACGCCAGTTGCCGTCATTTCGCCCATCAGCGCCTCGGCCTGAATTGCGCTAACACGCAGCTTTGCCATCATGTCGCCCGTTGAAAGCGACGCTCTTGTCCGCGCGTGAAAAACCGCAAGCCCATACATGTAGCGGTTATAAACCGCCGCTGCTGGTGCTGCTGCTGTCCGCATTGGCATAGCGGGCGCGATTGCTGCTGCACCGATCATGCCGAGAAAAGAGCGTCGTTTCAAAGTCATAGCTTACATCAAGTCCCGCACATCGGTGAGCTTGCCCGTGATCGCAGCAGCCGCCGCCATCGCTGGTGACATCAAGTGGGTACGTCCGCCCCGACCCTGACGGCCCTCGAAGTTACGGTTGGACGTGGCCGCACAACGCTCGCCCGGCTTCAATTGGTCTGGGTTCATCGCCAGACACATGGAGCAGCCCGCAAGACGCCATTCAAAACCCGCGTCGATAAAGATTTGGGCAATGCCCTCTTCTTCTGCCTGCGCACGCACAAGACCAGACCCAGGAACAACCATGGCACGCATGCCGTCCTTGATCTTTTTACCCTTCAGGATCGCAGCCGCAGCGCGGAAGTCTTCGATCCGCCCGTTGGTGCAAGAGCCGATGAAGACCGTGTCGATCTCGATGTCGGACAGCTTTTGACCAGCCTTGAGACCCATGTATTCGATGGACCGCTGGGCAGCACCTACTTTGCCGCCCTTAAAGGACGACGGATCGGGGACAACGCCGGTGATCGGCAGCACGTCTTCGGGCGATGTGCCCCAAGTGACCAGTGGTGCGATGTCTTCGCCTTTAATGGTCAGCACTTTGTCGAAATGTGCGCCCTCATCGGTGAAGAGTGTTTTCCAATAGGTCAGTGCGGCTTCCCACTCCGCACCTTTAGGTGCGTGAGGGCGGCCGTTGCAGTAGGCGTATGTTGTCTCGTCAGGTGCTATCAGGCCAGCGCGTGCGCCGCCCTCAATCGCCATGTTGCAGACGGTCATGCGGCCTTCCATCGACAGATTGCGGATCACTTCGCCGCAATACTCGATGACGTAGCCAGTGCCGCCAGCCGTGCCAGTCAGGCCAATTACGGCCATGGTCACGTCTTTAGCTGTCACACCGGGCGCAAGTTTGCCTGTGATCTCGACCTTCATGTTCTTGGACTTTTGCTGGATCAGCGTCTGGGTTGCCAGAACATGCTCGACCTCAGATGTGCCGATACCGTGTGCAAGCGAGCCGAACGCGCCGTGGGTCGCGGTGTGGCTGTCGCCGCAAACGACGGTCATGCCGGGCAAGGTCCAGCCCTGCTCCGGGCCGACGATATGCACAACACCTTGGCGCACGTCTGTCACTGGATAGTAGTGCAGGCCGAATTCTTTGGCGTTTGTGTCAAGCGCTTCAACCTGAATACGGCTGTCTTCGGTCATTGTCGCGGCATTTGCGCGATCAAGCGTTGTTGGCACGTTGTGGTCAGGCACAGCGATTGTTTTCTCTGGTGCGCGGACCTTGCGACCCGTCATACGCAGACCTTCAAAGGCTTGCGGGCTTGTGACCTCGTGAACAAGGTGACGATCGATATAAAGCAGGCATGTGCCATCGTCGGCTTCGTGGGCTACGTGGGCATCCCAGATTTTATCATAGAGCGTTTTGGGGGACATGGTCCTCTCCCGTATAAATGTGAAATTATAGGCGTGTTTGAGCGGGCGGGGGATTAGCCCCGTGCGAGGATCGTGCAGGCAGCGCCAAAGAACCGCCAAGGCAGTCGTGCGCGATCATCCATGTCAAATACTGGTATCATAGCTTTGCAGATATAGACGTCTGGTGAGTCTCGCAAGGGCTGTCGCTTGATAGACGCTTGTGAGCGTGCAAGAATGGGGCATAGCAGGCAGGGCAATCATGGCGAAACATACCACTCCAGACACCGAAGGCACCGATCTGCTTGCCAATGTTCCAATTGAAAAGCTGATGGGCGCGGGGCAAACCCTGTTTGAAAAAGCGGATCAGATTGTGGCGACCCTGTTTCGCACGTGGAACCAGTACCAAGTAGCTATCGCCGTCGTTCTATTCGCAGTCGCACATGTCTTGCGGATGATCTTTGGCCCGCGCATTCGCGAATGGATGGCGAGCCGTGAAAACTGGCCCAAATGGCAGATGCGCATTCTGGTTGTTGTGAACCAAAGGCTACGGGCGATTTTCTATGTAATCCTGATTTGGGCCGCGTATCTGTTGATGTTCAATCTAACGTGGCCAAGCCGCAGTTACCTGCTGGGCATCATCGCGACACTTGCTCTGTCTTGGTTGTTGATTGTTTTCGTGACCCGACTGATCAAAAGCCAGTTCTTGCGCAAACTCGTGCGTTGGATTGCGTGGACCTATGTCACGCTCGACGTGTTTGGCTTGGTCGCAGAGGCGACCAATTGGCTTGATAGCGCTGGGTTTAACGTGGGTGAGCATCGGCTTTCGCTCTTATTGGCAGTGCAGGCATTTATTATCATTGGCGCACTGATCGCGGCCGCGCGTTTTGTGACGATGACCACCTCCAGCAGCATTCGATCGAACGACGACATCAGCCCGTCGATGAAGGTTTTGATTATCAAGGCGCTGCAGATCGGCTTTTATGGCGCGGCACTTTATCTTGGGGTGAATGCGCTTGGTATTGATCTGACGGGCCTTGCGGTGTTGTCAGGTGCGATTGGTGTCGGCCTTGGTTTTGGTCTGCAAAAGGTTGTATCGAACCTTGTTTCAGGCGTGATCATCTTGCTGGATAAGTCGATTAAGCCCGGCGATGTGATTTCACTTGGCGAGACCTTTGGCTGGATCAACTCGCTTGGTGCGCGCTATGTGTCTGTCGTAACCCGCGACGGCAAAGAATACCTGATCCCAAACGAAGACCTGATTACAGGCCAAGTGGTGAACTGGTCTCATTCCAACGATTTTGTGCGGCTCGATATCTATTTTGGCACGTCGTATGGCGACAACCCGCATAAGGTGCGCAAACTGGCGATTGCAGCTGCGTCGGGTGTGGATCGTGTGCTGACCTCGCGCCCTACCGTTTGCCACATCGTAGGCTTTGGTGATAGCTCTGTGGATTACATCCTGCGGCTCTGGATCAGTGATCCGACGAGTGGCTTGACCAACATCCGCGGTAATGTGTTCCTCGCGCTGTGGGATACATTTGCCGAGAATGGTATTTCGATCCCGTTCCCGCAGCGCGAGGTGAAAGTGCTGGGCGAAAACAAGCTCGTGCCGCCAGACGAGACCTAAGCGCCGCCCTTGTAATACCCATTTATCAGTCTAGCTCATGTGTTACGATCTGAATGGAGTGGCGACATGACCAGCAGACTAATCAAATCCATTGCGACAGGGCTAGGCCTATTGGGCAGCCAAGCCAGCGCCGAGGGCAGTTACAATGGATATGAGGCGCCACCATATCAGGTGGAGCGCGAAGTTGGGGGTGCAGAAGTGCGCCTATATCAGCCCCACCTTACTGCAGAGGTCACCGTGAAGGGCGCACAGAGCCAAGCTTTACGGCGTGGATTTTCCGAGCTTGCTGGGTACATTTTTGGCGGCAACACGACGAGCGCTTCCGTAAGCATGACGACACCTGTCACACAACGCCCCTCGGAAAAAATCGCGATGACGACCCCTGTTACCCAATCGGGTGATGGTGATATCTGGACGGTCTCTTTTACGATGCCGCGCGAATATACCCGCGAAACATTGCCCGTGCCAAACACGGATACCATACGTTTTGTGGAGACCACGCCAGAGCGGCAGATTGTTTTGCGCTTCTCTGGGATAGCAGGCACTGCCAAGCTGGCAAAACAGGACGCGACACTTCAGGCAATTGCGGCGCAGGCTGGGGTCAGTTTGGGCGCGGGGCCGTTTTATTACTTCTACGACGATCCACTGACCTTGCCCTGGAACCGTCGCAACGAAGTTGCCTATGTGGTGGAGTGATCTATCGGGGCGGCTTCCAGAATGTCGCCCGGCTGGCAGTCGAGCGCTGCGCAGATTTTGGCGAGTGTCTCGAACCTGATGCCTTTCACTTTGCCTGACTTGAGCAAGCTGATGTTCTGTTCGGTGATTCCCACGATTTCGGCCAAATCGCGGGATTTCATTTTGCGGGTCGCAAGCATGACGTCGAGCCTGACGATGATTTCCATCAGATAAATCCTTCGTTTTCTTCGGCCATTTGCGCGCCTTCGTGGAACATCCATCCCATCGCGAAAAACCCTAAACCGCAAAGCATGATCGTAATGGATGCGCTATTGAAATAGTAGGTTGCGGCCATATTGCCCACAGCGCCGTCGGCAGGGTTGTTCCATGTGATGATCGGGAATTGGACGATCGTCAGGATCGTATCGAGGATGAACGTGACAACCAAAGCCGCGCCGAAAACTTGGATACGGCGGCAGGTCTCAACCGCAAAGAAAGCACCTATACGTAGGGTCAACAACATCCGAATGGCCGCGTAAAAGGTGAACCAAGCCGCGACTGCCACGGTGAGCCAAAGGCGAAAATAGGCGGCCTTTTGGCCAAAGCTGACTGTGGCGCCCTCATCAACCCAAGTCGTGGCCTCGAACCCGCCCCCGAAGATGAAGGGGCCAATGAAACCAAGTGTGGAGATCGTCCAGTAAAGACAAAACGCGGCTGTGAGGAATGTCATAGTCGACGTGAGTAGCCGCACGCGCTTCATGCGCGGATTACCAGAGGAAGGGGTTTGCATCACATATACCTTTCAGGAGATTAGACGAAAAATAATCATCTTTCTATTTATATTACTTATTGCAAAGCAGTAAATATATAGCTCAAAGGAGATTCTTGTGCGATCCATACTTAAGCCTCTTACGGCCTGCCTTTTTCTTGGCGCTTGCGGCAGCGTTGTGATGTCAACGGCCGTGGTTCTGGGCATGTCGGCCTCACTCCAATACGATCCCGCAGGATATGAAGTGGCGATCACAATACCCGAAGGGGTCGATGTGCAAACAGGTGGCGCGACACTCGGCGTCTCCAACGCGAATACGATTCATAGTGTCGACGAGCAGTACACTTATGTATTGGAGCGGCGTGAAGCACCGGATGGCCAAACCCTGTTTCGGGTGAACCCAACCGACTTGGATGGCCTGCGAGACCTGCAAGCCCGCGTAACCGCTTGGGAAGCAGAAGATTCCCGCGCCAACTCAGGCGCGATTTCAGTTTGGGTTTCATTCTGCACCGTCGGTGACGGCCCCGCAAATGACGACGTGTTTGACGTCTGAATCCGTACCACACCAGAGGGTCGGTTTATGCCACTTATTCGGGGTGCACAGGTCAAAGATGCCATTGCACTTCTGGAAGAAAATGGCGGTTCGGTGGACGATTACGAGCCTTGTGCGCAATGAGTTGAAATTACCGCATTGCGGGACTAGTTTAGATCAACCCTTGCGTTGGTAGAGATACTGGCGCAAGAGGCTGCATTCTGACACGGCCGTTATTGCGGCGCATACCAAGGACCGCCCTAATGACCACCCTGAAAACTGCCAACAGCGAAAGCATCATGGCTGCCGTCCTGAAATCCCTTGACGAGAACAAGGCCGAAGAGATTGTGCAGATCAGCCTCGCTGGTAAATCGTCGATGGCGGATCATATGGTGATTGCATCGGGTCGCTCGACCCGTCAGGTGACGTCAATTGCCGAAAAGCTGGTTGATGCGATTAAACAAGAGTTTGGTATTGTGTCGAAGGTTGAAGGCCGCACCACGGGCGATTGGGTGCTGGTGGATGCTGGTGATGTGATCGTTCACGTGTTCCGTCCAGAAGTGCGTGAGTTCTATCAGCTTGAGAAGATGTGGCAGCCAGGCATGGGCCCTGCCTCCGAAGAATAATGCGTGTGCATATTTGCGCTGTGGGCCGTTTGCGAAAAGGGCCCGAGCGCGATCTTTACGACGATTACCTGACACGATTTGACCGCACGGGCCGCGCCCTTGCCCTTGGTCCTGCGCAACTGATTGAGGTTGAGGACAAGAAGGGTGGCGGGATGCCTGCTGAGGCTGCACTTTTGGAGCGCGCTATTCCAACTGGGTCTTTGATCTGCGTGATGGACGAGCGTGGGAAAGTGCAGAGCTCCCCTGAATTTGCTGATATGCTAGGCCAATGGCGCGACCAAGGCCGACAGGATGTTGCCTTTGTTATTGGTGGTGCGGATGGCATTGATCCAAACTTGCGGGACCGTGCCGATGCCGCCTTGTCGTTTGGCAAGATGGTTTGGCCGCATATGCTCGTGCGTGTGATGCTGGCCGAACAGTTGTACCGTGCTGCTTCGATATTATCGAATGGACCGTATCATCGGGTCTAACCATTTTTCGACGCAAAATGGATGCCTCCGGCGGGAGTTTCAGAGGACATAGAAAGTTGGGGTGTTCCGTGTTGGCTGCAAATGAGGTAGACGGACATCAAGCGATTTGGAGACCCTTATTATGATGACGCCGAAGCCTGTTGTTCTTTGTATTCTTGATGGTTGGGGATTGCGCGATGATCCTATTGGGAACGCACCGCTTTTGGCCAATACACCAAATTTTGATGCCATCATGCGTGGGCCGCATGCGCAGCTATTGACCCATGGGAATGATGCTGGCTTGCCGACTGGGCAGATGGGCAATTCCGAGGTAGGCCATACCAATATTGGTGCTGGCCGCGTTGTTGCGATGGATTTGGGACAGATCGAGTTGTCGATTGAGGATGGCAGCTTTGCCACTCAAGAGGCGATTGTTGCGTTTATTGCAAAGATGAAAGCCTCTGGTGGGACGGCCCATTTGATGGGCGTTGTGTCTGATGGAGGGGTGCATGGTCATGTCGCGCATATCGTTGCTGCGGCAAAGGCGCTGGATGTGGCAGGAGTGCCATGTGTCCTACATGCAATTACAGATGGTCGCGATGTGGCACCGCAGAGCGCTGAAGCGTTTATGGTAGAATTACAGGCGGAGTTACCTGCGGCAACCAAGATCGTGACCGTGATTGGCCGCTATTATGCGATGGACCGTGATAACCGTTGGGAGCGGGTTCAGACGGCTTATGATGCTATGGTGTTGGGACACGGCGCTAAGGCCACCGATCCAATGGCTGCGATTTCCGCGTCATATGCGGATGGTAAGACCGATGAGTTTATACCAGCCACGGTCATTGGCGACTATGCTGGATTTGCAGCGGGAGACGGGCTGTTTTGCCTGAACTTCCGCTCGGATCGCGCACGAGAGATTTTGGCCGCGATTGCCGATCCTTCGTTTGATGGCTTTCCGCGTGAGATGCCGAAACTGGCCGCACTTTTGGGCATGGTCAGCTATTCTGATGCGCATGATGCATGGTTCGAGACTGTGTTCCCAAAACGCGATATTCAAAACACTTTGGGTGCTTGGGTTGCCAAACACGGGCTGAAACAGTTCCGCTTGGCCGAGACAGAGAAGTATCCGCATGTGACGTTTTTCCTCAATGGCGGCATCGAGGTGCCAGAGGTTGGCGAGGATCGTTTCATGCCGAAATCGCCCAAAGTCGCGACCTATGATTTGCAACCTGAGATGTCGTCATCCGAGGTGACTGCCGCCTTTGTTGAGGCGATTGGCAAAGGATATGACCTGATCGTCACCAATTATGCGAACCCCGATATGGTCGGTCATACAGGCATCGTCGAGGCTGGGATTGCGGCCTGTGAATCGGTGGATCGTGGATTGGGTGAAGTCATTGCTGCATTGAAGGCTGCGGGCGGCGCGATGATCGTCACCGCCGATCACGGCAATTGCGAGACGATGATTGATCCCGAAACTGGCGGGCCGCATACGTCGCATACGCTGAACCCTGTGCCTGTCGCGCTTGTCGGCGGCCCTGACGGTGTGAGCCTGCGTGAGGGGCGACTTGCCGATTTGGCGCCCACGCTGCTTGATTTGATGGGGCTGGACTTGCCGCCTGAAATGACCGGTCGGACGTTAATCGTTCGATGATCCGACTGGCCCTCCTCTTTTGGTTGATGGCAAGTGCCGTTGCTGCGCAAACTCCATCCGAGGCGGCAGCGGCGGCATCAAACCGTTTGGCGCAAGCGGGCCAAAGCCTTGCCGCCGCAGGGAGCGCCCGTGACCGCGTGTCGGCCCTGACAGAAACCGTTCGCGCATATGAGGACGGGCTGGTCGCCATGCGCGACGGATTGCGCCGTGCGGCGATCCAAGAGAAAACAGTCTCAACGGCTTTGGCTGCAAAATCGGATGAGGTGGGGCGTCTTTTAGGTGTGCTCGAAACCATAGGTCGTGCCCCAACGCCGTTATTGATGCTGCACCCTTCAGGGCCTGTGGGCACGGCACGGTCAGGTATGATGTTGGCTGACGTGACCCCCGCGATCCAGTCCGAGGTTGCGGAATTACGCATACAGCTCGAAGAAATCGCGCTGCTGCGCACCTTACAACAAAATGCGGCAGAGACCTTGCAAGAAGGGCTGGAGGGCGCACAAGAAGCGCGGGCTGCTCTGTCACAGGCTGTTTCGGATCGTACAGATTTACCACAACGATTTACCGAAGACCCCATTCAAACCGCGTTGCTGCTTGCGAGCACTGAGACGTTGGAAGCGTTTTCAAGCGGATTGTCGGACGCATTTATTAGCGACGAAAGCCCTGTTGATGCCCGTGCACAAAAAGGCAGCCTGCCGCTTCCTTTGCAGGGGCAATTGTTGCGTGCATTTGATGCGCCAGATGCGGCAGGCATTCGCAGGCCTGGAGTCATTATTGCAGGGCGCCCTCGCGCGCTTGTGACGTCTCCTGCCGCTGCAACAATTCTATTTCGCGGGCCTTTGCTCGACTATGGCAATGTGGTCATTCTGGAACCCGCCGCAGACGTGCTTTTTGTCATTGCGGGGCTGGAAGAAGTCTTTGGAGAAGCGGGTCAAGTGATCCCCCAAGGGTCGCCAATTGGTCTGCTTGGCGGAGATGCGCCGAATACTAACGGAAATTTGACTGGAAACGGGTCAAACGAGGGGGGTGTGGCCACACAAACCCTTTATCTTGAGGTCAGAGACGGGCAAAGTCCCGTAAACCCAGCCGACTGGTTCGTGCTGGACGCCAGATAGGACAAAACACATGAAGAAGCTTTTGATGGCCGCCGGTGGTGGTACAATTATGGGTCTGCTCGCAACGACGCAGATCGCAGCCCCCCTGCTCGCCCAAGAAGCTGCAAACAATAGCAGCGTCTACGAACAGCTTGATCTATTTGGTGATATTTTCGAGCGTATCCGTGCAGGCTATGTAGAAGACGTCAACGAGAAGGACCTGATTGAAGCGGCCATTAACGGCATGCTTACATCTTTGGATCCGCACTCTAGCTACCTATCAGCCGACGATGCTGCCGCAATGCAAGTGCAGACGCGCGGCGAATTTGGCGGCCTTGGGATCGAAGTGACCCAAGAAGAAGGCTGGGTGAAAGTTGTCTCACCGATGGATGGCACGCCAGCGGACGCCGCAGGCATTCTTGCAGGTGACTTTATCACCGCGGTTGATGGCGAAAACGTTCTTGGCCTCACGCTAGACCAAGCCGTTGAAATGATGCGCGGGCCTGTTGGGTCCGAGATTATCATCACCGTTGTCCGCGAGGGCGAGATTGAACCGTTTGATGTGTCGATTATCCGTGACACGATTAAGCTGACTGCTGTGCGGTCGCGGACCGAGGGCAATTCTGTCGTCTTGCGCATCGCGACCTTTAGCGACCAGACATTCCCCGACCTTGAAGCTGGCTTTAAAAAGCAGGTTGAAGAGGCTGGTGGTCTCGACAATGTTGACGGGATCATTCTTGATTTGCGCAACAACCCCGGTGGTTTGCTGAACCAAGCGATTTATGTCTCTGATGCTTTCCTAGAGGCTGGCGAGATTGTCTCGACCCGTGGTCGTGAAGCCCAAGATAGTGACCGTTACAATGCCGCGGCTGGCGATCTGGCCGAGGGAAAACCAATCGTTGTCTTGATCAATGGCGGCTCTGCTTCGGCATCGGAAATCGTTGCAGGTGCGTTGCAAGATCACCGTCGCGCCATCGTGATTGGTACAAAGTCATTTGGTAAAGGGTCTGTCCAGACGGTTGTGCCGCTTCAGGGTGACGGCGCAATGCGCCTGACCACTGCACGCTACTATACGCCGTCAGGTCGTTCGATCCAGAACTTGGGCATTTCGCCAGACATCATCGTAGAGCAGCCACGTCCCAAGCCCGCCGTCGAAGGCGAAGAGGCCCAGGCACCAAAGCTGCGTTCTGAAGCTGACCTGCGTGGGTCACTCGATAACGACAGCCTGACCGAAGATGAAATCCGCCAGATCGAAGAGGACCGCACACGCGCCGAGGCTGCTGCGGCGCTGCGTGAAGACGATTATCAACTTGCTTATGCGATTGATATCCTCAAGGGTCTGAACGCTCTCGGCCCGAAAGAGTAAGCGTTTCCAAATGATTGAAAGCCGCCCGACCAGAGATGGTAAGGGCGGCTTTTTTTGTGCGCATTTATATAAACCGTCTGACGCGGGCGCGGTAAATATTATAAGCATGGCCATAGCGCTCTGCGAGCCAAGTTTCCTCGGCAAAGGGTGCGGCAAAGAGACAAAGGCATGCCCCAACCCCGACTATCATACTTGTGGGTGCGGCACTCATGAGCCCCCAACCGATGACAATAGCCAAATCGGCCACATATTGTGGATTGCGCGAATAGGCGTAGAGCCCCTGCGTTCTTAGCGTTCCTTGCGCACCTCCAGTTTGGCTGATCCCGAAGCGGGCAACTTCTGACCACACACCAAGGTTGCCAACCAAAATGAGCGGAAGACCGATCCCGAATCTGACCCAATCCGGCAGCCAGTCAACAGCGCCCCACTGTAAGAATGCAGGCACGACAATGCAGCTGGCGAGTCCTGCTGTAGCGCCCCAAACGAGAAGCGCCGTGCTTTTGTCGTAGGTATCAGGAGGCCAGACGCGTCGGTCTGGAACGTAGATTGACCATAGGATAGCGAGGAGCACAGCGGTGCAGATCGAAAGCCCTAAGATGAGCAGGAACCAGTCCATCAATGCACCTTTGATGTCTGGTGATGTTGCTCGGCGCGGGCTTGTTTGAGAATCTGCACTGCCGAGGTTAGGAACAGCCCCGCCATGATACCTGCCACGATCAGGTCGGGCCAACCTGTTGACGTCCTCCAGACCCCAAGTGCCGCAACCATCACGGCCACGTTGCCGATAGCGTCATTGCGCGAGCACAGCCAAACCGAGCGAACGTTTGCATCCCCGTCTTTGTATTTCACGAGGATGAGCACGCTGGCGAGATTGGCCAAAAGAGCCAGAAATCCAATGATCCCCATCACACCTGCCTCAGGCACGCCAGTATAAAACACGCGGTAGAGCGTGGTGCCAAACACCCAAAGCCCCATGAGAAGCAGGCTAATCCCTTTGGCCATGGCCGCTGTCGAGCGCACCTTGAGAGATGCACCAATGACCGCCAGTGAGATGCCGTAGGTCAAAGCGTCCGCTGCAAAATCGAGTGCGTCGGCTTGCAAGGCTTGGCTTTGCGCCACCTGCCCTGCTGTCATCTCGACCCCGAACATGACCGCGTTGATCGCGATCACAAGCCAGAGCCTTCGCTTGTAGTCGTCTGATACGCCATCGAATGACGTGTGGTGGCCGCAACTGGCTGACATGAGAATCCCCTTTTGATATCTGCTCACCGATAGTGTAATTGCTCTAGTGACTAGAGGTTCAAGAGGTATTTTCATGTTTTCAATTGGCGAGCTTTCCAAGCGTACGGGCGTGAAGGTGCCTACGATCCGGTATTACGAGCAAATGGGTTTAATTGCGCCCTTGGAGCGCACCGAGGGCAACCAGCGCCGCTATGGCAAGCCCGAGTTAGAACAACTTGGCTTTATCAAACATGGCCGCGAATTGGGGTTTTCGATTGACGCGATTTCGTCGCTGATTGCCCTGCACGACCACCCCGATCGGACCTGCGCAGAGGCGACCGAGATTGCCCAATCGCAATTGGCAGACGTGCGTGCAAAAATCGCGAAACTGACAGCGTTGGAGACTGAATTGACCCGTCTGGCAAAGGCATGTGACGGGGATGGCATTGCGGGTGACTGTAATGTGCTGGCAGCCCTTGCGGACCACCAGCTTTGTGCGGCGGATCACTAGGCTTTCGCGCGATCACCTCTTGGATCGTAGAAAGGCTTGAGGGACGCCTCTGCCTTCACTTTCACACCCATGACGTCGATCTCATAGGTCGAGCCGAGAAGGTCAGCAGCACTTTCCCCCTCACAAGGGATGTAGCCCATGCCCATCGCCGCGCCCAAGTGATGACCGTAGACGCCAGAGGTGAGGAAGCTCACAACCTCGCCGTTCCGCATGATCGGCTCGTTGTGGTAGAGTAGCGGCTCTGGATCGGTGAGTTTGAACTGCACGAGGCGTTTGGACAGACCCTTTTCCTTTTTGGCCAGCACGGCCTCGCGCCCGATGAAACTCGGCTTGTCCGCTTTGACCGCAAAGCCAAGGCCCGCTTCCAGAACGTGATCCTCGCAGGTGATGTCGTGGCCGAAGTGGCGGAAGCCCTTTTCGATCCGGCCTGCGTCCATCATATGCATACCGCAAAGCTTGAGCCCCATGTCGTGACCCGCCGCATGGAGCGTTTCAAATGCGTGCGCGGCCATGTCGGCGGAGACGTAAATTTCCCAGCCAAGCTCGCCCACGTAGGTCACGCGGTGCGCGCAGGCGAGACCCATGCCAAGCTCGATCTCTTGCGCCGTGCCGAAGGGGTTGGTTTCGTTCGAGAAGTCATTGGGCGAGACTGCCTGCATCAGCTTACGCGCGTTTGGTCCCATGACCGCAAGCACACCTTCGCCTGCGGTGACGTCTGTGATCACGACGTTAAAATCGCCCTGATTGCGGCGCATCCAAGTCTCGTCGGCAAGGCGCGTGGCCGCTGGGGTAACGACGAGGAAGGCGATTTCTGACAGACGTGTGACGGTCACATCGGCCTCGATCCCTGCACGGGAGTTGAGGAATTGGGTGTAGACGATTTTACCCACTGGCACGTCATATTGCCCGCCGCCGATGTAGTTCATGAAGGCCACAGCATCGCGCCCTTCGACGCGGATTTTGCCAAAGGACGACATGTCATACATGCCGACGTTGGTGCGTACGGCGGCGAGTTCTTCTTTGACATTGTCGAAGAAGTTTTGCCGTTTCCACGAGTATTCGTAGGCTGGGTTTTGACCTGTTCTAGCGTACCAGTTGGCCCGTTCCCACCCTGCCAGTTCACCCATGACCGCGCCGTTATCGACAAGGTGGCGGTGGAATGGTGTGCGGCGTATACCACGTGCGGTGTCCTTTTGGCGGTAGGGGTAGTGGTCGGCGTAAAGCAGGCCGAGGGTCTCTTTGGACCGCTCGAACAGGTAGTGTTTGTTGCCTTGGAACGGTTGCATCCGAGAGATATCGACGTCGCCGAGATCAAACGGTTTTTCGCCCGCGTCCATCCACTGCGAAAGCGCGTTGCCCGCGCCACCAGCAGATTGGATGCCGATAGAGTTGAAGCCAGCGGCGACCCAGACGTTGTCCATTTCTGGAGCCAAGCCAAGGTGGTAGGCGTCGTCAGGGGTAAAGCTTTCGGGGCCGTTGAAGAAGGTGTGGATGCCTGCCTCGGCCAGCATCGGCATACGGTTAACCGCAGCCTCTAGGATCGGCTCGAAATGGTCGAAATCCTCCGGCAGTTGGTCAAATTCGAAATCAGCAGGGATACCATCCACCGCCCAAGGTTTCGCGTTGAGTTCAAAAGCGCCGAGCAGAATTTTCCCTGCGTCTTCCTTGTAGTAGGCACATTCGTCAGGCACGCGCAGCACGGGCATTTGTGTGAGGCCCGCGATAGGCTCGGTCACGATATAGAAGTGTTCGCAGGCATGTAGCGGTACGTTCACGCCCGCCATTTTGCCGACCGCGTGCCCCCACATGCCGCCGCAGTTGACGATCATATCGCAGGCGATTGTGCCTGTCTCGGTGCCGTTGTTCCAGTCAACGGAGGTCACACGGCGGCCCGTTTTGTGGATCGCGGTGACAGCCGTGCGCTCGATGACTTTCGCGCCGTTTTGCCGCGCACCTTTGGCAAGTGCGAGCGCGATATTCGCAGGGTCGCCCTGGCCGTCGAGCGGCAGATAGACACCAGCGGTCACACCGTCGATATTGAGGTGTTCGTATTTTCCCTTCACCTCTTTGGGGCTGATTTCCTCGACGTCGACGCCGAAGGAACGGGCCATTGCCGCTTGGCGGAAGATCTCTTCTTTGCGCTCTTCGGTGAGCGCTGCAGTGATGGAGCCCACCCGTTTGAAGCCTGTAGCAACGCCTGTCTCACCCTCAAGATTGCCGTAGAGTTCTTGGGAATACTTCGCCAGCTTGGTCATGTTAGCGGTAGCGCGTAGTTGCGCAATCAGCCCTGCGGCGTGCCATGTGGTGCCTGAGGTGAGCTGCTTTCGTTCAAGCAAAACCACGTCTTTCCAGCCAAGCTTGACAAGGTGGTAAGCCACGGAGCAGCCGATGACGCCACCCCCGATGATGACGACGCGTGCATGTGTTGGGACGTTGGCCATGGGGGTTCCTTACTTAAAACGGGCGGCGAGTTCGGCGATGTGGGCGGGCCCAACTTCGCAGCAACCGCCGATGAGAGTTGCACCTGCGTCGACCCATTTTTGGGCGAAATCGGCGTAGCGGGCGGGGTCAAGATCGGTGCGGGCTTTGAGGCTATCGACGGTGGCGCCGATGTGGTCGAAATCGCTGGCGATGCCTGTGAAGCCGTTGGCGTAGGCCCCGAGTGGCACCTTTGCGGCGGTCAAAAGTGGGACCCCGACACTGACCGCTTCAGGCAGTGAGCAGTTGATGAGAACGGCGGCAGGGTTGAATTTTGCGATCAGCGGGAGGAGGTCACCGAGCGGTTCGCCAGAGCGCAATTTAGTCCCGTCCGCGTCATCAACAGAGACCGCAAGCCAGATCGGCTTGCCTGTGACAGAGGCCCCCATGAGCGCACCGCGTGCTTGGTCAACGGACGACATGGTCTCTAAGATATGCACGTCAACGAAAGGCGCATGGATGCGGGCGAGGTTGGCGTAGCCAACGGCCGCTTGCTCGGCGGGTGGGGCCTTGTCGGGTTGATAGGAAAACCCCATCGGCCCGAGCGAGCCCGCCACGATCCCTGATCCATTTGCGTCGCGAGAGGCACAGGCGATCTCGCAAGCGAGGGTCGCGAGTTGCGTGAGTTTGTCCGCGATGCCATGGGTTTCCAACCGATCTGGCAACACGGAGTAGCTGTTGGTTGTCGCCACATCCGCGCCCGCGGCGAAGTAGTCGTCATGCACAGCGCGGACCATGTCTGGATCGTCAATAAGGGCTTGGATCGACCACAAAGATGTGGCCTTTCCCGCCCGTTTGACAAGCTCTTGCCCCATGCCGCCATCAAGAAGCGTGATCATGCGCGGATCCGATCGTTGGCTGGATCCCAGAGCGGTTCGTCTTTTTGCACGGTGGCAACGCAATCCTCGCCGAAGATGTTGATCGTGACTTTGGTGCCTTCGACGGCGAGGTCCGGGCGCAGCATGCCGAGTGCTACCGCCTTGTTGATGCGGTAGCCATAAGCACCTGAAGTTGTCTCGCCAACGACCTCGCCTTTGTGGCTAATCGTAGACATGTAGGGCGCGTCAGAGGGAGGGACCTCGTCGAGCGTGAGGGTTACGAATTGCTTTGTGACGCCTTTGTGTTTTTCAGCCAAGAGAGCGGCCTTGCCCGGGAAATCACCTTTGTCGAATTTCACGAAACGCTCTAGCCCGCCTTGAAGCATGGTGTAGTCAGTCGAGAGGTCGCCCTTCCATGCACGGTAGCCCTTTTCGATCCGCAAAGAATTGAGCGCGAACATCCCGAAGGGTTTGAGCCCGTGCTTTGCGCCCGCTTTGAGGACGGCGGCGTAAACGGCGGCGGTGTCTTCGACCTTCGAGTGGATTTCCCAACCGAGTTCGCCTGCGAAGGAGACCCGCACGAGTTGCACCCATGTCCCGTCGATCTGTGCGGATTGGTGGGTGAGCCAGCCGAGGGACAGGTCACCGTTAGAACAGTCCGCAAGGATATCGCGGGATTTTGGGCCTGTGAGGATTTGGCAAGAGAACGCTTTAGTCACATCGGTGATCGTGAATTTCGCGTCTTGAGGCATGCGGGATTTCAACACGTCGAAATCATGCCATTGCGCGGTGGCGGCTGTGATGATGAAGAACGTGTCTTCCGCCAAGCGCATGGCTGAGACTTCTGTAACGATGCGCCCACGGTCGTCGGCGAAGTAGATCAGGCCGATGCGTCCGACCTTTGGAATACCGCCCGTGCCGTTGTCACGCAGGAATTGCGCGGCGCCTTCCCCGTCAAGTTTGTAGCGCGAAAAGCCAGGCAGATCGAGGATACCAGCGGCGTCGCGCACCGCTTCGCACTCCTCTTTGATCCGCGGCTGCCAAGGACCAACACGACCCCAAGTTTGCGTGCTTTCCTCGGAGGTATCGTCGCCGTCTTTGGCATACCAATTGGCGCGTTCCCAGCCGTTATAGGCGCCCATAACGCCGCCTTGTGCGATAACCTTGTCATGCACAGCGGACAGCTTTTTGTCGCGCCCTTCTGGCCATGCGTGATAGGGGAAATGCATCGCGTATTCGTGGCCGTAAGTCTCGCGTGCCTTGCGGTCGCAGTAGTCCTGATCGGTGTAATCGGTGTAGCGGCGCGGATCGACGGCCCACATATCCCACTCGGTTTGGCCCTCGGTGATCCACTCGGCCATGACCTTGCCCGCGCCGCCGCCTTGGGTGATGCCGAAGGTGAAAACGCAAGCCTCATAGGCGTTTGGCACACCGGGCATTGGCCCCATAAGCGGCAGACCGTCGGGCGCATAAGGGATCGGGCCGTTGATCACGCGGCCAACGCCTGCCGTGCCAAGGATCGGCACACGGGCCATGGCGTCCTCGATATACCACTCCAACCGCTCCAGATCGTCGGGGTACAGTTGGAAGCTAAAGTCGTCGGGCATCGGATCTGATGGCGTCATCCAATGGCCTTTGCAGTTGCGCTCGTAAGGCCCGAGGTTCAACCCGTGCTTGTCTTGGCGCAGGTAGTAAGAGCTATCTACATCGCGCAGCAATGGGACCTTATGGCCAGAGGCCTCTGTCCATTCCTTCAGTTCGGGGATTTCTTCGGTCAGAAAATACTGGTGCGACATGGTGGCCATCGGCACCGTGCGCCCGCCGTAGGGTTTGAACCATTCGCCGACGCGTTGCGCGTAATAGCCCGCCGCATTCACCACCTTTTCGCAGCGGATATCACCCTTATCGGTATGCACGATCCATTCGCCGTTTTCGCGGCTGACACCTGTCGCAGGGCAGAACCGCTCGATCTTGGCGCCCATTTGACGGGCGCCTTTGGCAAGCGCTTGAGTGAGCTGCGCAGGGTCGATATCGCCGTCGTCCGGGTCCCACATGCCCCCGACTAGGTCATGCGTTTCCAAGAAAGGATAGCGGTCTTTCATATCCGCATTCGACATCATCTCGATGCTGAGACCCTGATAGTTGGCCATACCGCGCGCGCGCTCGAATTCCTGCATCCGCTCTTTTGAATGCGCGAGGCGAATGGAGCCGGTGACGTGGTAATTCATCGGATAGTCGACCTCTTCGGCCAGCCCCGCGTAAAGGCCCAGCGAATAGCGCTGCATGTTCATGATCGACCAAGAGGTGCTAAACGACGGGCAGTTGCCAGCGGCGTGCCATGTCGAGCCTGCGGTCAGCTCGTTCTTTTCCAAGAGCACGCAATCTGTCCAGCCTGCTTTCGCGAGGTGATAGAGGGTCGAGACGCCGACGACCCCGCCGCCAATGATCACGACCCGTGCTGTTGTTGGAAATTCACTCATCTTCTTGCTCCTCCTGCCGAACGGTGTCGGTGATGTCGTAATAATCGCCTTTGTCGGCGGTGAATATGTGGCGCTCTAGTTTGAGCCCTGTTGGCCCGTCGAGCGCACCCAAAGCGACGCCAGTGTCATCCTCTGCGTGGCCCTTCCAGAACAAGAAGGACCCGCAGGTTGGGCAAAACCCGCGCTTGGCAATCGGGCTGGCCTCATACCAGCGGACTTCGCCTGTGATCGTTAGCGCGTCGTCAGGCACTTGCATTGCGGCCCAGTAATGCCCCGATTGCTTGCGGCACTGGGTGCAGTGGCAAGCGGCGGGGTCTTTGGCTTGTGCGGTGGCGGTAAATGTGACCGCGCCGCAAAGGCAGCTTCCTTGATACATCAGGTGATCCTTGGGGCTGAGGTGCTGCCCAAAAGCAGACCGTAGATGATAAAACAGGCGGCCATGACACGGCGCAGGGTCGCGTTAAATACTGCGCCCAATGCCGCACGTCCGATGCCCGCACCGAGGGCCGTGTATCCGAGGTAGGAACACGCGGTGAGTGTGAGCGCCGTCGGTACAATCACCCACATCTGTGTGCTGATCGCGACGTCGGGCTGCACGAATTGGGTAAAGGCGGCGAGGTAGCCTGCGACAGATTTCGGGTTGATGGTCGCGATGGCGAGGGCGCGGAAGTAGACCGATGTCGCGGGGGCTGCGTCGAGGTTGATGGGCTTGGCGGCGTTCAACCATCCACGAATACCGAGGTAGATCAGAACCGCGGCACCAATGAGTTTGGCACCATCATAGACAGCGGGGTTGCCTGCAATCAGGGCTGTGACGCCCAGCGCGGAAAGCGTGAGAAAGAGGCTCGCTTGCGTCAATATACCAGCCACCGCAGGGAGGCTGCGCCAAAAGCCCAGCGTAATCCCGTTGTTGATGCAATTGACGGCATTCGGCCCCGGTGTGGTGACGAACAGAACCCAGAAGGCCGCAAATATGGTCCATGCCTCAAAGCTCATTAATATACCGGCGGTGCTATAACCCAGATCGCCACGCAGGGCACATCATGGGGGTTTGACCAACGATAGGACTGGCCGCGAATGCGGAAGCTATCGCCGACGTTCAGGTGAAAACAGGTGTCGCCGATCCAAAGATCGAGTTGGCCTGCGGTGATATAGCCGACCTCTTGGGTGGGGCGGCTGATGGCTTGCTCCATGCTGGAACCCGCCTCAAAGGTGGAATGCACCACCTCGAAATCATCGGTCAGGTCGGGGGAGAGCAATTCTTCGACCAATCCTGCCTCGCGAGACCCAATGGGGCGGCGAGCGGTTTTGCGCACGATGAAGCCCTCTTCGCCCGCGGCGGCGGCAACGCGGAACAGGCTGGAGACAGAGACGTCGAGCAGTTTGGCAAGGGCGCGCAGATCACTGATCGACGGCTCGGAAATGTCGCGCTCGATCTGGCTCATCCAGCCGACGGATTTGCCCATGCTGTCCGCCATACCCGCCAAAGTCAGCCCCCGCGCCTTACGCAGGGCGCGCAGATCAGCACCAAGTGTGCGGGTCTCAGGGGGCGGGTTGTGCAGCACCGTTACCTCATGAAATTTCAGGTCAGAATTTCACAATCGCAGATTCGAATGAAATCTCAAAGCGAAATTTCACGCAAAATGCGCGGGCGTTAAAATCTGCACGTCGGCCAATTCTGGCTCGCTTGGGATCGCGTTCAGGCGATGCTGTGCCGTGATCGTACCAAAGGCCCGCGCCATATCGCGCTTGAGGTCATGTTCCAGAAGAAAGTGGATTTGCCCACGCCGTAGAAGTGCGCGGTTCTCGGTATCAAGGTCATGCCCGATATAGATTTGTGGGCCGCATTTGATTGCCTGAAGCGCCGCAAGAATAGCGCGATTCCCGCCGCCCATCGAATAGACGCCGCGCAACTCGCGAAGCTGTGGCGCGAGGGTCGAAATCTGGCTGGCGGTCAGCGTGGCCAACCCAGCCCCGCCGCTCATCTCAATCAGGGTCATCTGCGGCAAATGTTTTGGCAGGGCCGCGCGAAAGGCCTGCTCTCGCGCCTCTTCGCCCTCAAATGCGTCGTGGCTTTGGGTGAGCAGGATCGTCCCCGTTTGCCCGCGCAAAGCGATCCCCATCAGGTAAGCCGCGGTGCGCCCCGCTTGCGCGTTATCAAGGCCGACATAGGCCAGACGAGCCGTAGAAATGTCCGTGAACATGGTGACAACCGGAATGCCTTTCGCCGTCAGCATGGCCACTGCGGCGCGGATCGCCGGCAAATCGCGAGCCTTCAGGCAGACGCCTTGGCTGCCACGCTGGGCAATACGGGTAAGATGGGCCAGCGTTTCGGCCTCTGTCATCACCTCTTGAAAGGTAAAGCGCGGCCTTATGACGGCAGGGGTGACATTGGGCAGGATGGCCTCTGTCGCGTCGCGGATTTTCTGCGAGAACCTGCGCGGGGCCTCGACAACGATATCAATGAATAGCCGCCGCCCACGCGCCGCAAGCTGCCCCTCTTGACGTTCCAACTCCTTGAGCGCCGCATTGACGCGTCCCTTTGTCTGCGCGCTTACATTAGGCCGCATATTGATAACGCGGTCCACCGTGGCGGTCGAAAGCCCTGCTTGGGCCGCGATTTCTTTGATCGGAAAGCGATGTGTCATTGATGGATTATTGATGTGTTTTGCAGCATCCGACAACCCCTCGTCGCGTTAGGCTTTGTCAAAGAGGAGAACCAACATGACCGCTTATTTTGATCCGAACGCCTGCGACCTTGACGCATTCAAGGCGTTGACCCAGCAAAGCCTAAAACCAGGCGACGTGCCCTTGGCCGCCGCGATTGAAAAGAACGCCCCAATTTATGATGTTGCGGGCCTACAAGATTACCTGACCGATCCTGCACTGCGTAGCGTTTTGATGGCCGAATGGGCGCGGGGCCTGCGGGAAGGATCAGGGATCATTGTTCTCAAAGGCGCATATGCCGACACCGCGCCAATTGATGCCGCGACCGCGATTTACAACGATGTGATCGCGTCTGAAAAGCTGGCAAATGGCGGTGGTGCGGATCACTTTGCCGCTGCAGGCAACAACGACCGCATTTGGAATTCATTGCAAAAGCTGTGCTTGCATGACCCTGCCGCTTTCGCGTCCTACTTTGGCAATGTCGCGATTGATGCGGTGTGCGAGGCGTGGCTTGGCCCGAACTATCAGATGACCGCGCAAGTGAACCTTGTCCGTCCGGGTGGTGGGGCGCAGATGGCGCATCGCGACTATCATCTGGGGTTTCAGACGGCGGAGACTTCAGCAGGCTACCCCGCACACGTGCATGATCTCTCGCCCGTTTTGACGCTGCAAGGAGCGGTCGCCCATTCGGATATGCCCGTGGAAAGCGGTCCAACAAAGCTGCTACCGTTTAGTCAGGCGTACCGCGCAGGCTATGCCGCGTGGCGGCGCGATGATTTCCGCGCATATTTCGAGGAAAGCTATATCCAACTGCCACTGTCGAAGGGCGATGCGCTGTTTTTCAGCCCTGCCCTGTTCCATGGCGCGGGCGCGAATACGAGTAAAGACGTGCAGCGCATGGCGAACCTGTTGCAAGTCTCCTCCGCTTTTGGTCGCGCGATGGAAAGCATCGACCGCGTGGCGATGTGCAAGGCGCTTTATCCTGTGATCGCGGGTGTCGGTCTTAGCCCAGCGCAGCAGCGCGCGGCGATTGCGGCTTGTGCAGAGGGCTATTCTTTTCCGACGAATTTGGACCTTGATCCGCCTGTTGGTGGACTGGCCCCACAAACCCAAGCAGCACTGTTTCATGCGGCCTTGGACGCGAGATGGTCAGCACAAACTTTCAGCGATGCGCTTGATGCGCAAACAGCCCGTCAGCGGGCCTGAGCGAAGGTTGATTTGAGGATTGCCGCAAGCTGGTCCGCGTCTTCTTGGGTGAAGGCTGCGGGCTGGTTGCTGTCGATATCAAAGACGCCCAAGAGCGTGCCTTCATCGTTCCAAACGGGCAGCACGACCTCGGATTGGGTCGAGCTGGCGCAGGCGATATGGCCTTCAAAGGCATTCACGTCTGCGACCAATTGCACCACACCCGTGCGGGCGGCAGCGCCACAAACACCGCGCGAGAATGGGATCACAAGGCAGCCGTGTCCGCCTTGATAGGGGCCGATTTTTAGTAATTCGGGGGCGGTCACGCGGTAGAACCCAGTCCAGTCAAAGCGGTCGTCAGAATGATGCACTTCGCAAGCGACAGTCGCCATCAGCGCCACGATATCAGTCTCCCCATGGGTGAGTGAGCCGATGGATTGGGTCAGGTCATAATAGTTAACGCGCATGGCATTTGCCTTTGTGTGTGTCTGTTACGGACGTTCTATTGCGATGGCCGTACCTTCGCCACCCCCGATACAAATCGCAGCGATGCCGCGCTTGAGACCCCGCGCCTCTAACGCGTTCAAAAGCGTCACGATGATCCGCGTCCCCGATGCCCCAATCGGATGGCCCAGCGCACAGGCACCGCCGTTCACGTTGATCTTGTCGCGTGGGATTTTCATCTCGTGCATAAAAGCCATGGGGACCACGGCAAAGGCCTCGTTCACCTCCCAAAGGTCCACATCATCCACCGACCAGCCCAGCTTCGCGAGCAGTTTTTGCGCGGCAGGGACAGGGGCGGTCGTGAATAGGTTCGGCGCCTGGGCGTGGCTGGCGTGGCCAAGGATACGGGCGTGGATCGGTACTGTTGCGGATTTCTCGTTGCAGATCACGAGGGCCGCGGCCCCGTCTGAGATACTCGAAGAATTTGCAGCCGTCACGGTCCCGTCTTTGCGGAAGGCAGCCTTCAGCATCGGTATTTTCTCGGGCCGTGCTTTGCTGGGTTGTTCGTCTTGGTTGATGGTCACGTCGCCATTACGGGTTTGCAGTGTCACAGGCGCTATTTCGTTGAAAAACGCGCCATTCCCTTGCGCCGCCAGCGCATTTGACAGTGACGCCAAAGCATAGTCGTCCTGCGCCTTGCGGATGAATTGAAACGCCTCGGCACAGTCCTCGGCAAAGGTGCCCATCAGACGGCCCTTGTCATAGGCATCCTCCAAACCATCAAGAAACATACTGTCTTGCACGGTCTGGTGCCCGATCCGCGCCCCAGCCCGCATCTTTGGCATGAGATACGGCGCGTTGGTCATGCTTTCCATGCCACCCGCAACGACCACTTGCACAGCCCCGAGTGCGATTTGATCATAAGCGATCATCGCAGTTTTCATGCCAGAGCCGCACATTTTGTTTAGCGTCGTTGCGGGAACCTCTTCGCCAAGCCCCGCAAGAAACCCCGCCTGACGCGCGGGGGCCTGCCCCTGCCCCGCAGGTAAAACGCAGCCCATCAGCAGCTCATCAACGGTTTCAATCTGCGCCTGCGCCAAAGCCGCCTTGACTGCTGCACCGCCAAGCGTCGGCGCATTCACTTCGGCAAAGACCCCTTGAAACCCACCCATAGGTGTACGGGCGGCCCCTGTGATGACGACTGATCCCATGGAATTTATCCTTGCTGTCTGTTTGGAATTGAACATACGTTCTTTTCCGCCCTGCGCGAAGTTTTTTATCAAAAAGGCAAAAAGCCCAGAAAGCGCCTTAATTCGATCACACACCCGCCCCGATCGAATGGCAATGATTGCGAATAGCTGCATAGCTTATCCTCGGCGTCACGCATTTATAGCCCCCACCCAGTTGTGTGGCGCCGAGGCACTTTCCCCAAAATTTGATTGCACAGACCGCCAAATGGCCTAACGTCGGCGTGTTTTTGGAGGAGAAGTTTATGCGCGATTTTATGGCTTCGGGCCGTTCAGCTACATTCGCAACCAATGGCATGTGCGCGACCTCGCACCCCCTTGCGGCGAAAGTTGCGGTGCAAATGTTAGAGGCGGGCGGTAACGCGGTAGATGCCGCAATTGCGGGCGCTGTTTTGCTTGGTATTTGCGAACCTCAGATGACGGGGATTGGCGGCGATTGCTTTGTTTTGTTGACGCCCGCGGGCGAGGATCGGGTCGTGGCACTCAATGGTTCCGGTCGTGCGCCTGCTGGCCTAGATGCTGCCGTGATGCGCGATAAGGGTATGAAAACCGTCCCACTTGGTGGCCCAGAGGCCGTCACGATCCCCGGTGCGATTGATGCATTTTGCCTGCTCTCCAAGGATTTCGGCAAGTTGGGGTTGAAGGCCTCTCTCGCCCCTGCGATCCATTATGCGGAAACGGGCGTGCCTGTGGCCCCGCGTGTTGCATTCGACTGGGCACAAGCGGTTGATTCGCTGCAAGGCCGCGCACGCGATCTGTTTTTACTGAATGGCAAAGCCCCCGTTGCGGGTCAGTTGTTTAGCGCCAAAGGCCAAGCTGAGGTGCTACGCCGTATCGCGATGACGGGGCGCGAAGGGTTCTATGAGGGCGAAGTGGCGGAAGATATGGTCGCCTCGCTCAACGCCGCTGGAGGCGTGCATACGCTTGATGATTTCGCGAAATGCTACGCCGAATACACCGACCCCATCAACGGCGGTTACGGCGGGCTTGATCTATGGGAGCATCCGCCAAACGGCCAAGGGGCGACCGCAATCCTGATGCTCAATATCCTCAAGCACTTTGAAATCGCAGGCATGGCCCCCTTTGGCGCCCAGCGCGCGCATATCGAGGCAGAAGCAACGAAGCTTGCTTATGACACGCGCAACCGCGTCATTGCGGACCCTGATCACACCAGCCGTCTGGCACATATGTTGTCAGAGGAAACGGCGGCCAAGCTCGCAGGCCTGATCGATCCGAAACGCGCGATGCCGATGGCCCATGCAGGGACCGAAGCCGTGCATAAAGATACGATCTATATCACCGTGGTCGATAAAGACCGCATGTGTGTGTCGCTGATTTATTCCGTGTTCCATTCGTTTGGTGCGGGCATCGCATCGGATAAATTCGGCGTACTGTTCCAAAACCGTGGCGCTGGCTTCACGCTTGAGGAAGGCCACGTAAACGAGGCCAAAGGTGGCAAGCGACCTATGCATACAATCATCCCCGGATTACTCAAGAAAGACGGCAGACCCTATATGCCGTTTGGCGTGATGGGCGGGGCGTATCAGTCGAATGGACACGCGCGGTTTATGACGAACCTCACCGATTTTGGGATGGATGTGCAGACGGCCATTGATGCGCCACGCTGTTTTGCGGATAGCAAAGTGCTCAATATGGAGACAGGATACGGCGACGATGTGCGTGCCGAACTCTCCGCACTTGGCCACGATGTGCAAACGCCCGAGGGGCCAATTGGCGGGGCGCAAGCGATTATGGTTAGTGATGACGGGGTGCTGGTTGGCGGTTCTGACCCGCGCAAGGATGGTTGTGCGCTGGGCTACTGATGTTCAAAAGATGGTCGGCGTAGGATGGGTCTTGACCCATCTTGGCCGATTAATTGAGCTGAACCTGCAAAGGATAGTGACCATCCTCAAACGGACCAAACAGATCGTCAAGATCAGGGTGCTCAACAGGCTGGCCCGAATAGTCGGCGACAAGGTTCTGCTCGGACACATAAGCCACGTAATAGCTTTGGTCGTTTTCAGCGAGCAGGTGGTAAAACGGTTGATCCTTTTTCGGACGGCTGTCCTCGGGAATCGCCTCATACCAAGCGTCCGTGTTCGAGAACATTGCGTCCACGTCAAACACCACACCCCGAAAAGGATGCTTGCGATGACGGACGACTTGGCCCAAATGATATTTCGCACGCGATTTGAACATAAATTTGTTTCCCCCACTTGCTTATTAGACCCCTCACATGGGGGCTGTCTATGGGGTGGATACGGAAATCAAGGAAACAGTCTGTGAACCTTGCCATTACAGTCCTGAATATAACCGCACCTGTCTTTATCTTAGCGGCCGTTGGTTTCGCTTGGGTTAAGCTCGGTTTTGAATATCGCGTCGAGTTCGTCACGCGGCTGGCGATGACACTTTCTGTGCCGTGCCTGATCTTTGTAGCGCTCATGAAGGCCCAGATCGAGCCGAGCGCTTTGGCGGCGCTGTCCTTGGCCAGCTTTGCGGCTTATGCGCTTGTTTCTATTGTGTTTATAATCACGTTAAAGGCCTTAAAGCTCGAACTCTCAACCTACCTCGCCCCACTGATCTTTGGCAATACGGGCAACCTCGGGCTGCCATTGGCGCTGTTCGCTTTTGGTGAAGAAGGGCTCAGCTATGCCGTCGTTATCTTTGCTGTCATGGCAATTCTCTCCTTCACAATCGGTGTTTGGATTGTGTCGGGTGGCGGGTCGCTTTTGCGCGTCATCAAAGAACCCGTCGTTGCCGCAACCTTGCTTGGCGCGGTGTTCCTGATGCAAGGATGGCGGACGCCGACGTTCCTGACAAACGCCCTAGAACTGATCGGGCAAATGGCGATTCCCGTCATGCTAATCACTTTGGGTGTCGCTGTCGCACGATTAGAGACCCGCGACATGGCACGCGCTGTCTGGCTGTCGGTCCTGAAAGCACTGGTTTGCGCATTGGCCGCATTCGGGGCCGCACGTTGGTTTGGGCTCGCCCCTGTGCCCACCGCCGTGCTGATCGTGCAAATCTCAACGCCGGTGGCGGTCACGTCTTATCTTTTGGCCGAGAAATACGGAAAAGAGGCGCAACCCGTCGCGGGTCTCGTTGTGGCATCGACCTTGCTCAGCGTGGTCGCTTTGCCGCTTATCTTGGCATTTGTGATCTAAAGTCCCGCTAAAACGGTTCACAGCCGTGCTCGAATGCGGTATCGTTCCTCAAAACAAACTAAAAAAAGCGAGAGGCATATGAGCAGTTTCTTTCGCGCACTGGTACTTTTGACGCTTTTAGGCAGCTGTGGGTCGCGAGAATTTTCCGCCCCCCGAGAGCTTGATAACGCGTGTTCGATCGTATCCGAGCGCCCCGCGTATTTACGCGCTTTTAAGGCAGCCGAACGGAAATGGGGCGTCCCCGTCCCTGTTCTGATGGCGATTATCTATCAAGAGAGTAAATTCATCGGCAACAACCGCACGCCGCATCAGTATGCGCTGGGTGTGATTCCAATTGGCCGTCAGTCGTCGGCGTTTGGATACTCTCAGGCTCTCGATGGCACATGGGAAGAATACCAGAATTCCGAAGGTAACCGTCGCTCGCGCCGCGATGACATCAAGGACGCCACCGACTTTATGGGGTGGTACATGTCACATACGCGCGACGAAGTGGGAATCCCGCTCAACAACACCCGCGATCAGTATCTGGCCTATCACGATGGCCGTACTGGATTTAAGCGCGGCACATGGCGCAGCAAGGGGTGGTTGATCCGTATCGCCAGTGAGGTTGATAGTCGCGCTGTTATGTATGACGCGCAGCTTCGGTCTTGCCGTAAAATCTAAAAATTAGGGCGCCCTCGCAGGCGCCCTTTTTCATGTGGCATATCGCTTAGTTATTCCACTTTGCCATCTCACTGGTGATGTTGAACTTGATCTCGCCAATCGACCCGCCCGCGACCATATCGTTCAGAATAACCGTGGTTTGGCTGCCGACATCATCCGTCACAATCCATTGACGCAATTCCGTTGGGTTGGCCGTGAATACCATCTGGATATTGCCATACTCTGGATGATCTGGATCTTGAGCCGTGACAGTGGTCGTTGTGCCGTCGGACGTATGCCCTGTGACCATTCGCGCCTGACCAAAGTTGACGTTCCGCTCCAGAATGATCTTAAGCGGCGTTTGGTTCAGCGGGTAACGGTCAGGCCCATTGTTGGATTTGGGATCAAAGATCGCCACCTGTCCGCCGCCTGCCATGACAAGCGAATTGTCGGGCGCATTATACTCGAACCGAATACGACCTGGGCGTTTGATGTAAATCTGCCCCGTCGACAGCGTCCCATCCGCATTGATCTGCGTGAAACCACCTTGCGCGGTTTGTAAGCCATTCATGTATTGCGAAATTTGATTCAATGACAACTGCTGCGCCATTGCAGGGATCGCTGCGAATGAAAGAGATGCTATAAGAGCCAGTGATGAAAGTCGTTTGAACATATTCGTACCTTTGTTGCGCAGGGCGTTTGTTACCCTAACAGATAAGGACGATCTAAGCCCCTGACCAGATGATAAGCGATAACACCCCCACCGAAAGCGATAACATGCTGGTCATAACAGTGACCAAAAGGCTTGGCCCACGGGGCTTAGGATGCGGTCAGGTGATTTTATTTTAAGAAGCGCTCGCGCAAATGTCGGCCCTTTTGGGATGATAAAAGTCAGGCCCGCAGCTTCGGCTGCCAGTGCCGATTGCGGCAAGATCGTCGCACCCAGCCCGTTGCGCACAAAAGACAGCAGCGCGGACGTATTGCGCACGTCGAGACTACATTGCTCGCGGATTTCCGTGACAAGTGGCAGATCGACGAGCGCGCAGAGGGGATTGGCGATGAACGGCTCTAGGGCAAGAGCCTCCCACGCAGCCTTCCCACTTTGCGCGATTGGTCCGCCTGTCCTGCAAACGATGCCGAGGGTATCTTTGGCGATCTGCTCACCTGCGGTTTTTGCATCCATTGACGCGGAAACGATTCCAATGTCCGCTTCGCCAAACTTGACCCTTTGCGAAACGGCGGCACTATCCATGTCACTAATCTCCAATCGCACTGCGCCATGGCTCTGGCGAAAAGCGGTCAGTATATCAGGCAGGATCGACACAGCCACCGAGGGCACCGTCGCAATCCGCACTGTCCCAGCCGTCGATTTGCGGTGGCGCTCAATGGCCTCAAGGCTGCGGCTGAATGCATCCGTCGCGCGGTGACTTTCGGCAAGCACGAGCGCACCAAGTGTGGTGAGCCTGTTTTTGCGATCGGTTTCGAACAAGGGCGCACCGATATGCCCCTCAAACTGCGAGAGCATCATTGAAACGGCAGAAGGTGTACGCCCCAAAACGTCGGCAGCGCGCGCAAGGCTTCCCTGCTCTGCAACAGCGCGGAAAACGCGCAGCATCTCGATTTTAATCATTTCAATTTTCCTGATGATATCTTCAGTTATTCAACATTGATTGAAGTGGCGCCGAAGGTCTACACTGCGCGTAACCAAATGAGGACGCTATGACAGATTTGACCCAACTTTATATCGATGGCCGCTGGCAAGCCGGCGCTTCGACAATCGAAAACCGTAACCCTTCAGACGTTTCGGATTTGATTGGTCACTACGCCCAAGCATCCACCGACCAACTTGACGAAGCTCTCGCTGCCGCGCGTCGCGCCCAGCCGATCTGGTGGGCCGCTGGCATTCAAAAACGGCACGATGTGTTGATGGCTATTGGCACCGAATTGATGGCCCGCGCCGAAGAAATCGGCCGCATCATCGCCCGCGAAGAAGGCAAACCAGTGGCAGAAGGCAAAGGTGAAGTTTACCGCGCTGGACAGTTCTTTACATACTCCGCCGCTGAAGCCTTGCGCGGACACGGCGACCTTGCCGAAAGCACCCGCCTTGGGATCGAGATCGACGTGCGCCGCGAGCCTGTGGGCGTTGTGGCGATCATCAGCCCGTGGAACTTCCCTGTTGCGACCCCTGCTTGGAAAATCGCACCTGCGCTGGCCTGCGGCAACGCAATTGTCTGGAAGCCCGCGAACCTGACGCCAGCAAGTGCCGCTGCATTGACCGAAATCATCGCAAAGCAGGACATCCCGAAGGGCTTGTTCAACCTTGTCACAGGTGCGGGGCGCGACGTCGGTCAGCGCTTGGTCGAAAGCCGTGGCGTGAATGCGATTAGCTTTACAGGGTCTGTTGGCGTGGGCCGTGGTATTGCCGCCGCAGCCATAACCAACATGACAAAAATCCAGATGGAAATGGGGTCAAAGAACCCGATGATCGTGATGGATGATGCGGATCTTGACCTTGCCGTGGCCCATGCCTCTGGTGCGGCCTTTGGTGCGACGGGGCAGAAATGTACTGCCGCCAGCCGCCTGATCGTGCACAAAGATATCCACGACGAATTCGTCGAGAAACTGGTGGCATCGGCCCAAGCCTATAAGGTCGGTCACGCGCTTGAGGACGGCACGCAAATCGGCCCTGTTGTCAGCGAAACCCAACTTACCCAGAACCTCGCTTATGTCGATATCGGCAAGGCGGAAGGCGCGGAAATGCTCTGCGGTGGGCAACGCCTGAACCGTCCGACCGAAGGCTATTACATGGCCCCAACCGTATTTGCAGGCACCCGCAACGATATGCAGATGAACCGCGAAGAGATGTTTGCGCCGATCACCTGCGTGATCAAAGTGGACAGCTACGACGAGGCCTTGGCCACAGCAAACGATAGCGATTTTGGCCTGACTGCTGGCATCATGACACGCTCGCTTGCACGCGCATCACACTTCCGCGCAAACATGAACGCGGGCTGCGTGATGGTGAACCTGCCAACAGCTGGCACCGACTATCACGTGCCATTTGGCGGGCGTGGTGCGTCATCTTATGGCCCACGCGAGCAAGGGCGCTATGCCGCCGAGTTCTACACTTCGGTGAAAACCGCCTATGTTTCGGCAGGTCTACCAGAATGAGCTTTCTGATTGATGGGCTTCAATACGCGAACTGGTCTGAAAAGATATTTCGCCAAATGAATGAAGGGGGCGTGCACGCCGTGCACGTCACCATCACCTATCATGAGACCTTCCGCGAGACGGTTCTGAACATCGAAAAATGGAACCGCTGGTTTGAGAAACACCCCGATCTGATCTTTCATGGACGTACGGCGGATGACGTGGCGCTTGCCAAAAAGACGGGCCGCACAGCGATCTTTTTCGGCTCGCAAAACCCGTCCTGTATTGAGGATGATATCGGGCTGGTAGAGATCCTGCACACACTTGGTCTGCGCTTTATGCAGCTGACCTATAACAACCAATCCTTGCTTGCGACGGGCTGTTATGAGGATGACGACACGGGCCTGACCCGCATGGGCCGCGCCGTTGTCACCGAGATGAACCGCGTCGGTATGGTCGTGGACATGAGCCATTCTGGCGAACGCTCCACGCTCGAGGCCATCGCCCATTCCACCCGCCCGATCACGATCAGCCATGCCAACCCGCATAACTGGCATGCGGCCCTGCGCAACAAATCCGACGCCGTTCTCAAGGCGTTGGGCGAGAGCGGCGGGATGCTTGGTTTTTCGGTATATCCGCATCACTTGAAGGGCGGTTCTGACTGCAAGCTGCAAAGCTTCTGCGATATGATTGCCCGCACCGCAGACCTGATGGGCGAAGATCATATCGGGATCGGCACGGACCTGTGCCAAGACCAACCTGACAGCATCGTGGAATGGATGCGCACAGGGCGCTGGACCAAAACGATCGACTACGGTGAAGGCAGTGCTGCGGCACCGGGGTTCCCTGCCATGCCTGATTGGTTTGAGGACAATCGCCACTTTGGCAATGTGGCCAAAGGATTGGCAACGGCTGGCTTGACCAAGGCGCAAACTGACAAAATCATGGGGGGCAATTGGCATCGATTCTTTGCCTCCAGCTTTGGACCTAAGGACACCTAAATGAGTTGTGCGCCGCTGAATCCTTATCCAGAGGCCGCAAATTTTCGGCGCGCGCCGTCCGAGGTCATGACGCTTGCGCGCATGGGGTCCGCACATCCGACCCGCCTTTCATTTTTGCGCACGATGTTACGACGGATGTCCGGTGATGATTGGCGGTTCGACCGGTCACTTTGGCAGGTCGATTCAAAGGGCGTCGGACGCGCTGTCTACCGCGCGATTGGCCCTGATCGCATCTATAGCCTTGTCGCATTTTCCCACGATCTGCCGCCCGAGATGCGCTCTGACCGCGTGATCGCAACCGCATGGGATGCGACGTTTACCTTGTTCGACGGTACGCCAACCGAGGCAGACTTAGACCGTTTGCAAGCCAACGTGCCACTTCAAGAAGCAGGGCGCATTTCATCGCGCGAATTATCGATGAGCCGCGCCAATCGCTCGGTCCGCCTCTTCGCGCTTATTGTGGACAGCCTCGCAGCAGGGAAACAACCCGACCGCGCGGAGGTCGACGCAGTCGGATACCTCATGCGCACGACAGCGGTTTATGGATCGGGCAAATTTGGCGCGGCGGATCGCAGCAAGATTGCAGACCGCCCTGAACTCTCTGGGCCGTTTCAGGCAGAGATGCTTTCAGTCTGGCTTACGCGGCAATTTACCGTTGATATTGTTGAGCATTTGGCGCGGGTCAAAGGCGGTGAAAAGGCGATCATGCTGGCCAAAGACATCAAGCAATCTCTTGGAGTTGGCAATTCAACGGGCCTTGGCATGGCTCCGTTTCTGGTCCGCCACCCCGCGCTGATTAATAACTGGATGCTGGCACGCGAAGAAGCCTTGGCGCGAGTGCGTTCGCAATCAGAGGCGACAGAACAGGCCATTGCGGGCCTTTCGACTGCCTTGCAGAACGCCCAAAAAAACGTCGCAAAATGGCATTCTGAGCACCCTATTCAAATGAAGAAACTGGATGCGTTGCGGGCCGATTTAAACCTCATTCAGGACTACTTGGAGCACTGGCCTACGCCTTCGGAACATCCTTGGAACACGCTTTGGCTATGGGGTGGAAAGACCTTGTCGCTAGAGGGGCAAGAGGCGCTTTTGGCGATGATGCTTGAGCCACATGGCGATCTCGTTGATGGCCTCAGCGACTGCATGAACGCGGATGAATCCCGGAGCTTTGTGATTGATGGCGCGATGACGATTGGGGCGTTGAAGGAGATTTTGACGAGCAGCTACGGCTGGGCAGGTGAGATCGATTTCACGGCTGCAGATAGCCTTCAACAGTTCTGGTATGTGTCAGAGGAAAAGTTGGAACCGCGTCTTGGGGACCGCTATTCTGAGGATGGCGCAGAGTTAGAACTTCCGCTTGGTATTGCGCGGCTCGCATCAAATCTGGGCGCGGCATTGACCGCTTGGGACGACGACGCATGTGTGGCCCATTTCCTCGCAGCTGAGCCTGATCACCGTTTCATGGTGCGCCGCGTGCAGTGCTGTGCCGACCACCCATTCTCAGAAGTGCGCGGCAATCTCAATGCGCATGACATGCTCCCGATTGACTTGTTGCGTTGCAAATTGGCCTACTTCGGAGCCAGCCGTTTTGACCCTAGATCGGATCGTTGGCTACGTATCAGCCTGTTCCAAGATCACCCCTACCCAAGCGATTTGAATTGGGAGGCGGTGCAATGATCACCTTGTCACGTAACGAGATCGAAGCGCTTTGCCAAAAGGCAGCACGCGGCGCAGGTTTGAGCTGGGGAATCGCAGAAGAGGTCGTCTTTTCAATAGGTTGGCTGGAAAGCAAGGGGATCGCGGGCGCGTCTGAATTGTTGGCCTTACTTGATATCGGATCAGGTCCCTCATGGGGATTGCGCGGACCTACAATTGCCAGCGAGGGATGGCTGGCACCGACCTCTCAACCAATTTGCCCCATTTTGTGTGGCGCCGCGATAAGCGATTTTGCGCAGCGTACTGAGGCAGACTGCGACAAGACCTCACTGCGCTTACCGCCGATGTTCAGGCCGATTTTAATGCTTCCGTTTGTTGCCGGTTTGGCGGCAAGTCGAGGGATCAATATTCGGATGGTTTGCGGCGATATCGTCATGGCAGAGGTCGATCACAGTGGCGCAGTCGTATCGGTTTCGAGCGCGTTTCCTGACGTGAGTAGCGTCACAATTTCAGGGGGAGAAGGCCTCGATCCGCGCAACGAAACCAAACGTGATTTATTGCCAATGCCCCCCGAAAACTATGCCGCTTTGAACCGCTACGCTTTGAAAACGACGGTGCCTGCGTCAGAGGCATCACGTGCCGGTGCCGGCGCTGGCGGAACTGACAACGACTAACAAAACGGCTGTGCACTCGGCGTGCACTATGTGTGCACAGCGCGTACACCGAAATGACGCAATGCTAGGTTTTGAGCATCTGGATAAAGCGTTCCAACTCCGCGTCCGCGATATCCACGCTATTTGATTTTGCGGGATAGAGTCCCCCCGCAACGTCTGACCTGAATTCCTGAAACGCCGCGATGCGTTCTTGCTGGAGGCGTGCGAATTCGGCGGCAAAGTTGCGGTAGGTTTTTGCGTGCCGCGGTTTGTGGCCGTCGGTGTATCCAAGCACGTCCTCGGCAAAGAGGTATTGCGCGTCCGCATATGGCCCCGCGCCCATGCCCAGCAAAACGAGGGTGGTGCGTTTGGAAATCTCAAGCGCGACGCGGTCGGGGACGACCTCTAGTTCGACACCAAAGCAGCCGATCTCTTCGAGTGTTTTGACGTGCTCCATGACCTGCATGGCGCTTACGGCGGTTTTGCCGACGGCCCTAAACCCACCTGTCCATGTGGCCTTTGACGGGATTAGGCCCGCGTGGCTAACCACGGGGATGCCGTCATCTGCCAGCGCCTTGATCGTGCCAAATGACGACGCGCAATAGACGCAGTCGCCGCCCGTTTGCATGGCAGCGTGCGCCGCGCGTTGGTAGTCTTCCGTCGTTATAAGTTGGCCGTAAAGCAGCCCCACTTGCACAAAGCAATCGCCTGCCGCATCACGCATTTGCGGCGTCCAGAGGGGGGCAATGATCGAGAGCATGTCGATGCCTGCGGCTGCCGCCGCTGCTGCCTCGTCGAGGGTCTCGACGTAGAGCATGGTCAGCTGCCGCTTACCCTTGAGCGCCCGAAAGTCCGCGACGGTGGGTCGGTTGTGATAGAGGCCCATGTCAGATCTCGATCCAGATGCGATTGGCCTCGACCTTGACAGGGTAGGTTCCGAGATTGACGCAGACGGGTGCGCGTAATGCCTCGCCTGTGCGGTAATCGAATTGGCCATTATGTTTGGGGCACTCAATCGTGTGATCCATCACAAGCCCGTCGGCCAGATGCACTTGTTCGTGACTGCATAACCCGTCGGTGCAAAAATAATCGTTGTCCAAAGAGCGGTAGATCGCGAAAGTCCGCCCGTCGTGGTCAAAGCGGATGACGTCTTCCTCGTCGATGTCATCTGCGGCGCAAGCGTCGATCCAGTGGGGCATGGCTGTCTCCTTCAAGGTTGGTAGGGTTTTGCGGTGGCGGGCAAAGCGCGGGTCAGGAAATCATCGTGGTAGGTAAGTTGGCGCAAAAGCACGGGGATCACCTCGCGGTAGGCCGCAAAGATTGACGGGTTCGCAGCGGGCAAGTCGTGTTTTATCGCTGCGTGCAGGTCGGGCAAACGGTGATAGGGCACCATCGGGAACATGTGGTGTTCGACGTGATAATTCATGTTCCAATAGATGAAGCGGCTGATGGGGTTCATGTAAACGGTACGGCTGTTGAGCCTATGATCGATGACGTTATCGGCGAGGCCCGCGTGCTGCAAAATACCCGCCATGACGTGGTGCCAAGCGCCGTAAAGACGCGGCAGGCCGATGAGCATGAGCGGCAGGATTGAGCTTGAGAGGAGCGCGGTGAGGATGGTCGCGGCGTAGATCAGCACCCAAATTTGCGCGACTTTGGCAACCTTGTGATGTTCGCTTTCAGGGATGTAGGTGATTTCCTCCGCGTCGAGCTTGCCCATCGCATTCAGGACCATCCGTTTCCAGCCGCTGACGGCGTCGAGGATGCCGAAGACATTGAGAACAATACGGAATAATGCCGGCGGGCGCATTGCGACGATCTCTGGATCGCGCCCGACGATGACGGTGTCGGTGTGGTGGCGCGCGTGGCTCCAGCGCCATGTCACAGGGTTGCGCACCATGCAGAACGACGCGATTTGATAGACCCAGTCATTGTATTTGCCTGTGCGAAACGCTGTGCCATGGCCGCATTCGTGCCAGCGGCTATCCATCGCCGATCCGTAAAGCACACCGTAAGCGAGCCAGAATGGCGCGGACCACCACAAGGGCCAGAGGGCGATGCCGAGCCCTGCGAAAAGGGCCATGGCACCAAAGAGGATCACGGTGTCGCGGATTGCGGGCTGATCTTCGCGCTTCATCAGCGCCTTCATGTCCTTGCGGTCAATGTCGGAGTGATACCATTGGGCCGTGGCCAATCCTGTGGCGATGGCGTGCTCTGCGTCTGGTCCGAGCAGTGAGTAATCCCGTTTTGCCATGCTGTCCTCCTCTGTTTGATGGACCTTAACGCAGGTCTGCGCGGTTTGGTGCGATTGGGGGTTGTGATGCCCTCAGATTACATCAATTCTGGGTGTATCATTGATGTAATCACCTCAAGGCGACCATGGCAAAGCGACCGACGATCAAAGATTTGGCACAGGCGGCAGGCCTTGGTGTGGCGACGGTGGACCGTGCGCTGAATGGGCGTGCGCATGTGAGGCAAACGACGTTGGATCAGGTGCTGGAGGCCGCCGAGCGCATTGGTTATCCGACCCGCGTTTTGGCTGGCAGAGCTGACGCGGCTAAGCGCCCGCTCGTGCGGTTTGGGTTTGTGCTGCATAAGGGCGGGCAGGAATTTTACCAAAACTTTGCGCGGGAATTGCAAGCTGCTGTGGACGCGAGGCGCGATGTGCGGGGGCGTGTTGTGATCCGCTTTGCCGCATCCCAAGCCCCCGAAGATTTTGCGCGTGAGATTGCGGCGGTGGCGAGCCACTGTGACGTGATTGGCACGTCAGCGATCAACCACCCGACGTTGTCCGAATTGGTGGCGGAGGTGAGTGGCAGGGGCACGCACGTTTTTGCCCTGCTTAATGATTTCGCCCAAGATGTGCGGCGGACTTATCTAGGGCTAAACAATGTAAAAGTGGGGCGGATTGCGGCCTCTGCGATTGTCACCCATGCCCGTGATGCGGGGAAAGTAGCGGTATTCGTGGGCGGCAATCGCTGGCATAGTCACCAGTTGCGTGAGACGGGCTTTCAAAGCTATCTGCGCGAATATGCCCCGCAATTTCAAATGCTTGATACTGTGGTCAACCTTGAGACACGGCAGGTGAGTTATGAGGCGACGCTTGCGCTGCTGAACCGCCAGCCAGACTTGCGCGGGATCTATGTTGCGGGTGGCGGGATGGAGGGTGTGATTGCGGCGTTGCGCGAGGTGCGCCCTGCGGGAAAGGTTGCTTTGGTGGTCAATGAGCTGACAAGCGAGAGCCGTAAGGCTTTGATAGATCGCTATGTTGGAATGGTGATTGCGACGCCGTTAGAGGTGTTATGCCGTGATCTGGTGGCGATAATGGTGGATGCGGCGGCAGGCAAGCCAGCGCCACCGAGCCAGCATTTTCTGACCCCGCAGCTTTATGTGCCTGAGATGATTTAAGCGTCGCGTTTCATGATCCAGTCGACCTCGGGTGCGGCCACGAACCGCCATTTGCGCAGGGGGCCAGCCATGACGTTGAGGTAATACATCTCGAAGCCATAAGGCGCGCCGCAGGGGTGGTGGCCGCGCGGCACGAGGACCACGTCGCCATCGGACACGGCCATGGTCTCATCAAGCCCGCCGTCGTCGGTATAGACACGTTGGATGCCAAAGCCCGAGGCGGGGTTGAGGCGGTGGTAATAGGTTTCCTCAAGGTAGGTGATGCGCGGAAAGTCGTCTTCGTCGTGGCGGTGGCTTGGGTAGGATGACCAGTGGCCTGCGGGGGTGAAAACCTCGGTCACGAGAAGGCTGTCGCAGTAGTCCTCGTTCTCCATCGCGATGTTGTTGATGTAGCGGGTGTTGGTGCCTTTTCCGCGTTCCGTGAGCGTGATCCCGTCGGGGCCGATGCGGCGGGCTTGGTGCCCTGATTTTCCGGGTGCTGCGCAGACGGCGATCGTGCAATCTGTCGTGGCGGTGGCCTGCCAATCGCTGTCGTTTGGCAAGTAAAGGCAATGCGGCGGGGTTTTCTCGAACACATTCATGCGGTCGCCTAAAACGCCCCAGTCTTGGCCCGCCCCAGTGATCTGCGCCTTGCCTTCGATCATGACCAAGATGACCTCGCGGTCTCCTGTCGCCTCTGCCACGGTTTCACCAGCCCGCAAGCGGTACAGGCCAAAGCCGACATAGCGCCAACCAGCGCTCTCGAGGGTAATGTCGTGGACCTTGCCGTGGGTGCCGAAAGGTTTGCGTAAGAGGTTACTCATCATCGGTTTCCTGAAAGTTGGCTGGATCATAAGCAATGAAGAATTCATACCCAGTGTAAAGCGCCATGGCGCCAAACATCACGGCCCAACCTGCGTTTTGGTTGGACAGCTCAACGCCTGTCCAGACTGCAAGAACACCCGTCGTCAGAACACGCCGCCAAAGCGGTTGGAAAAACGGCAAGCGCAGGTCAAAGAATTTCTTTTTGCTCATGATCCGATGCCGTCCTAACCGATTTTGATTGCTTGCCCTGTTTCTACGGACTTCAAGGCCGCATCTGCAAGCTCTAGTGCCTTAAGGCCGTCGAAACCTGTGGTGGGTGTGGGGGTGCCATTTGCGATTGCGGCGACGAATGCCGCGATTTCGTTGGCATAGGCGGCAGCGTAGCGCGACATAAAGAAGTTCAGGAGCGGTGGGCGTGTGTAGCCTGATGCGTTGGCGATCTCGATGCGGCTTTCGCGATGGTTCTCGGCAGCGACCGACCCAAGCGAGCCGTGCACTTCGATGCGCTGATCATAGCCGTAAGTCGCGCGGCGCGAGTTGTTGATCGTCGCCTGCTTGCCGCTGACGGTGGTCAGGATCACGTTGACACTGTCGTAGTCGCCAAGGGCCTTGATCGCGGGGTCGGTAAGCACGGAGCCTGCGGCCTGTACGGTAGTCACCTCTTCGCCCAAGAGCCAGCGGGCGACGTCAAAATCGTGGATCGTCATATCGCGGAAGATGCCGCCAGAGCGTTTGATATAGTCGGCAGGCGGCGCACCTGGATCGCGGCTGGTGAGCGTGACCATTTCGACGTCGCCGATGGCACCGTCGTCGATGGCCTTTTTGAGCGCCATGAAGTCGGGGTCAAAGCGGCGGTTGAAGCCGACCATCAGGGTCGCTTTTTCCTCGGCCACGACTTTGATGCAATCGCGCACGCGATCGATGGACAGATCAACAGGCTTTTCGCAGAACACCGCTTTGCCAACGCGGGCGAATTGTTCGATCAGATCGGCGTGGGTGTCGGTGGGCGTGCAGATGACCACGGCGTCAACGTCGTCGCTGAGGCGAATTTCTTCGATGGTGCGGATGTCGCAGCCGTAAGCGTCGGACACCGATTGGGCCGCTGCTGCTACGGGATCAGCGATAGCGACCAAAGTCGCTTGAGGTGTCGAGGCCACGGCCTTGGCGTGGACTTGTCCGATGCGGCCTGCGCCGAGAATAGCAAAGCGAACTGTCATGTGATTTCCAACGTGATGGTGAGGGGGCAGACGCGCAAAGGCGGCATTTCCCGAAGGTTGATTGTGAAAAGGGGTGTCCCCAAAATGGGGCCGCGTTTTCGCCATTTGAGGCAAAACGCGACCCGCAGCAAGGGGAGGTTAGTCGGCGTCCGCGTATTCGGGTTGGGTCTTGGCCCCCGTGATATAGCCCACCACATCTTCGCCCGTGACTTTGTCGGCTTTAATGTCGAGATTGGCGCAGATGCGCCCGCGCCGGAACACGATAACACGGTCCACCAGATCAAAGACTTGGCGCATGTTGTGGCTGACCAAGATAAGCGGCTCGCCGTTCTCTTTGAGGGTGCGGATGATGTTCTCGACCTGTGCGGTTTCCTGCACGCCAAGCGCAGCTGTCGGCTCGTCCATGATCGTTAGTTTCGAGTGGAACGAGGCCGTGCGCGCGATGGCCACACATTGCCGCTGACCGCCTGACATGTTTTCGATGGAGTTGTGGATATTGGGGATTTTCACGCCCGTTTTTTCCAGCGCAGCCAAAGTGTCGGCCTCCATCGCCTTATAGTCGAGGATGCGGAATGGGCCGAGCCAATTCCATTTCGTCTTTTCGCGTCCCAAGAAAAGGTTGTCAGGCACGTCGAGATGATCGGCCAAAGCGAGGTTTTGGAACACCGCTTCGATCCCTGCTTCGCGGGCATCAAGCGGGCCTGAAAAGCTGACGGGTTTGCCGTCAAAGAGAACCTCGCCGCGCGTGCGTTGTTCGACGCCGGTGATCTGGCGCACAAAGGTGGATTTCCCCGCCCCGTTATCGCCCATGATCGCCACGTGCTCGCCCTTGCGCAGGATGAAGTTTGCGTCTTTCAGAGCGTGGACACCGCCATAGTGTTTCGTCAGGCCGCGTGTTTCCAGAATGATATCTGACATGGTCTAGCCCTCCCCTTATGCCCGCGCCGCAGCACGTTTTTGTTGCCATTGATCCAGCGCCACAGCGCCGACGATGATGCAGCCGAGAACCATTTCTTGATAGTACGCCCCAAGCTTGAGGAAGGTGAAACCAGAGGTGATAACCCCGATAATCAGCGCACCAATCACGGTGCCGATGATCGAGCCGCGCCCACCAAACAGGGATACGCCGCCGATGACGGCCATGGCGATTGCTTCGAGTTCATAGGACAAGCCCATGCCCGATTGCGCAGTAAGGTTCTTGGAGGTCAGGATGACTGCCGCGAGACCTGCCAGCATACCCGCAATCGCGTAGACCATAATCAGGTGACGTGGCACGTTGATGCCCGACATCCGTGCGGCTGCTTCGTTGGAGCCAATCGCATAGGTGTGTTTGCCGTAAACGGTGTAATTCATAATGAAGTGGAACAGGACCGCGAGGCCAAGGAAGATGACGACTGGCATCATGCCCGCGCCGAGCTTCGCATAGCTTTCTGTCGGGAATGACACCGGGTTGCCCTGTGACCACCACTGCGCGACGCCGCGAGCGAAAAGCATCATGCCGAGGGTCGCGATGAAGGGCGGGATGCGCGAGAATGCGACGAGAATACCGTTCACGAGCCCCGCAATTATCCCGCAACCAAGGCCGACAAGGACGGGGACCACCACGGGGAGATCAAGGAATGAGGGGCCGAAAATCGCCTTTGGGTTCGGTCCGCCGTTCACTTCGGCAACCTGCGCGAAACTCATCGCGATCATGGCCGTCGCACCAAGGACGGAGCCCGACGACAGATCAATCCCCGCGGTGATAATCACCTGCGTGACGCCAAGTGCAATGATGCCGATGATGGCAACCTGAATAATGATGATCCGCAGACGCGCCTCGTTAAAGATGCTGTCAAAGCGGTCGTTGCTGTCAAAAAGAAGGCTTTGGCCGACGTAAATCGCGCCGAGGACTTCAAAGATGATGATGATAAGAATGAGCGCTGCGAGGACGTTAAGCTCATTTGGCCATTGCCGCTTGGACTTGTCGTAGGTCAGGCCGCCCGTGCCGTGGCTTGTATCGGACATCGTTTGAGTACCCCTTTAAAGTGTCTGTGATTGTGGTGTTTGGGGCGCACGCATGGCGCCCCAAACGGATGGAAACTATTTACTGAAAGTCGCCAAGGTTCGCTGGTGTGACCAGCTTGAATGGGATGAAAACTGTCTTGTCGACAGCTTCGCCCGCAGCCAGCTTGATCGCTGTGTCGATGGAACCAGCACCCTGACCTGCAAGGTCTTGGAACACTGTGACGTCCATTTCGCCAGCCTGCATGGCCACAAGCGCGTCGGATGTCGCATCAACGCCACCAACAACAACGGCGTCCATGGAGATGCCAGAAGCCTTCATTGCTTGGATCGCACCGATTGCCATTTCATCGTTGTTCGCAAAGACCGCGTCAAATGGCTCGCCCGAAGAGATCCAGTTCGTCATCAAGTCAGCCGCTTCATCGCGGGACCAGTTTGCTGTCTGCTCATCGATGATGGTGATGAAGTTACACATGTCCATGCCGATTACGTCGTGGAAATCCTTGGTGCGCTGAACAGCCGCTTGGTTGGAAAGCTGGCCCATCATAACATATGCAGATGCACCGCCAGATTTGCCCTCAGCACGCAGTTGCTGGCACATTTGGAATGCAGCAAGTGTGCCGGATTCGATTTCGTTGGAGGCAACGAATGCCTGACCGTCTGGCAAGGACGCCATGTTCACCGGCTGGCGGTTCACGTAGACGAGCGGGATGCTGGCAGCGGCGGCTGCAGCCGACATCGCCTCGGTTGCGTTTGTGTCAACGGCGTTCACGATGATCGCATCAACGCCAGACGCGATGAAGTTGTTGATCTGGTCAAGCTGCTTGGCCACGTCGTCTGTCGCGTCTTCCATTTGCATGGTCACACCGTCGAGTGTTTCAACGTGGGCCGTCATGCCGTTGCGCATTACTGTCAGGCCGTTGTCGTCAAAACGTGCGACGGAAACGCCGATGTTTTGCGCCATTGCGGATGTTGACATAAGTGCGGCCAAGCCTGCGAGCATAAGTGTCTTTTTCATTGGTAGTCCTCCCATTGGTGACGTCCGACCCACCGTTACGTTTGTCGGAACCCCTTATTGCAGGGGCGATCTATTGAACTTAAGCGGCGTCGCGCCTTAGCTCTGATGTGATGAAATCGATCGACTGTTTGATCGCCGTATAGGGATCAGCCAGCGCATGTATTTGGCGCGCAAAGCACTCAAAGGACACAGGGCCGTCATAGCCCGCAGCCATAAGGTCGCGCAGTTGAGAAATGTTCCCGAGCCTGTCGTTTTGATCGACCAATACGCGGTGTTCGTCTTCCATTTGATCCACGGTGAGATCAGGGTCGGTGACCCCTGAAATATGCACGATCCCTGTTTGCTGCGGGAAGATCGGACCGCCGCCAGCAAGGGTGTGGTGGAATGTGTCGTGCACGATCTTGAAATGTGTCTCGCCGCCAATCGCGGCAATCAGCTCGGCTTTTGAACGGAGTGACGAGCGGCCAAAGCCAAGCGGTTCAATCAGTGCCGTCATTCCTGCGTCTTGCAGCATCGGCAAGATCGCGGTCAGGGCCGTTTGCAAGTCGCCCGCTTGGGTGCCGTCGTTGCGTGGAATGAGGCTGATGGTCTCCGCGCCCGCGGCCGTTGCGGTGGCGATCAAATCCCGCACGGCTGTTTCGCGCTCTGCGTCCCATGCGTTGAACGGGTACACTTGGCTGAGCCCCACAAGACGCAAGCCGTTGTCGGTGATCAGCTTGCCCACTTGCACCGCATCCATACCGCCAAAAAGCGGGCGCTCCAGATCGTTGCGTGCTTCGATCCCGATGCAGCCCAAACGGCGCGCCAAAACCACAAAGTCGGCGAAGGCCAAATTTGGGACTGTCATTTGGTTTAATGCAAATTGCACGAATAGCGTCTCCCACAAGTGGCGGTGAAATCCACAAGGACATCAACCGCTGTGCAATGAGCCATCAAGGAAAGGATTCGGTCAATTGTTTGGGTTAATTTTATGCCATTGATGACGTGTTTTCACCCCACCTAATGACGTAATTTCGTCATTACAAAATCTCAGGAAGGATGATCCTCGGCTCTAAAAATTGCTGTCCTGTGACGGGATCATCAGTTTCGTTTGTGGCGCGGACCATCATATCAATGACGGTTTCGCAAAGCTCTTTGAGGGGCGTTGAGATCGTCATCGTCACATAGCCATCAATAAGACCACTACGGCTTTCGGCCGTCAGTTCGTTGACCACCAGCGCCACCTTGGGCCGATCATGCACCTCGCGCAGGGCAGCAATTGCGCCTTCCATCCCGCCGCCTGCGACGTAAATTCCGCGCAGGTCCGGGTGTCTGTCCAAAAGCTCCAGCGTCGCTTCATAGGTCAGTTGACGGGTCTCTAAGTTGACCAATGTGTCAAGCACCGTAAAGCCCCGATCGACCTCGCGCACGAACGACCGAAACCCCACTTCGCGCAGGTCGTGACCATGCCATCGGTTGCCACCGACAAAGATCGCGAGCTTGCCCGGTTCATGCACGGTTTTGGTGATCATCCATGCAGCTAACCTGCCAATCTTGACGTTATTGGTGCCTAAATAGGTACTTCTGATCCCTTGCGCGAAATCGTTCAGCATCGCGATGACATTCACGCCGTCATCTTTGAGGGTCTGCACAACCTGATTGAGCCGCTGATCATTAACCGCAATTGCGGCGATAGAGTTACATTTCCGCCCCAGATCCGTGAGCAGTTTTGCGAATTCATCAGGCGATTGTGAGGAAGCGTAGCGGATGTCAATTGTGATCCGGTAATCCGTGCGTTCGGCGACGGCGAGTTCAATTTCTTTGGCAAAGTTTTTGAAAAACTCTTGTGACTTTTTCAAAAGCACAAAGCCCAAGCGCAACTCTGGCCTTGGTCTTTCAAGCCGGCTTTGGAACACCCCCATGCCGTGATAGCCGATCCTGTCGGCGGCGTCTGCGATCTTGCGCATGGTCTCTTCGCGCACCACGGCGCGGCCGTTGAGGGCGCGGTCTACAGTGGTCGGGCTGACCCCTGCGGCCAATGCCACGTCTTTGATTGTTGGTCGCCCTGCCATGATTAACCTCTCAAGTTGAAAGACCACAAATGGCATAAAACCGTCATTTTGGGAAGGCCTTGAAATTTCAAAGGTTTTTGCGAAGCGAGCTAACGCGCCGCTGAGGTCAAAGCAAAACCGGCTTACCGCCTTCTGCGGGCAGGTAAACTGCCGCCGCTTCCAAACGCCCTACCCCAGAGCTTTCGCGCAGCAATGACGCGGGCGTCGTCGTGGCACGTGGAATGGCCAGTTCAGGGCTATCGCCCACATCGTTCATCATGAACGACAAAGCGCGTGGAATTTCGAGATCCGCCCCTGCGAGGGTTCCGTCGGCCAACGTCAATTGCTGGTGTTTGCGAAAAACGTCGCGCCCGTTCAATTGAAAGCTATCAATCGCCGACCCAAGCGTCGCCATTGCGTCGGTGACCAAAAAGATGTGCTCTGACCGGGGCTTTGCCGCAAGCGCGATCCCTATCGTCGCGGGGTTCACGTGGACGCCGTCGGCGATAAAGCCTGCATAGATATCACCCCGTGACAGCGTCGCGCCGACCAATCCGGGTTCGCGGCTGCCAAGCTGGCTCATGGCGTTAAACAGATGCGTGACACAGCGTGCACCCACGTCAAAGGCACCAATGCAGGTCTGATAGTCAGCGTCGGTGTGACCGAGCGAGACAATGATACCTGCGTCGGCCATCGTTTTAATCTGTGCGTTGCTGGTCGTCTCTGGCGCCACGGTAACCATGACGTTAGGCAGGGTTTCGGCGGCCTTCAGCAAAAGGGCCAGATCGTCGTCGGTCATTTTGCGGATGAGGTTAGGGTCATGAGCGCCTTTTCGCGCCACCGACAAATGCGGGCCTTCGAGGTGGATGCCGATGATACCTGCGACTTTTTGCGTGATCGCTTGGGCCACCGCGTCGATTGCCGCGCGGGTTCGCGCGGGCGTGTCGGTGATGAGCGTGGGTAGAATTGCTGCCGTGCCTGTTGAGAGATGAGCCTGCGCAATCGTGGTCAGCGCAGCGACAGATTGGTCGTCGTTGAACATGATCCCGCCGCCGCCGTTGACCTGTAGATCGACAAAACCAGGGGTGATCATGCCGCCTGTTAGCACTTGGGTTGGACAGCCCTTGGGCAGCGCATTGGCATCCATGACACGCCGCGATCCGTCAGCAAAGACCGCAAGCGCGTGGTGAAGATGGAGGGTAAAACCATCGTGGATTTGGGCACCGATATAGGCCTTTTTTATTTGGGTCATGCTTGTTGCTCCAACCGATCCATTAGGGCTTGCTTGGCGAGTTGGAACGCGCCGTCGAGGGCCGAGCCTTGTGGAGGGATCAATCCTTGGTTCGCACCTTTTGGCAGGTAGTCCGCGTAATGGGGGCCAACGCCGCCAGAGAGGCAGAGGGTGTCGCCGTTTTGGAAGCCCAAGCGGGTGAGGTTTCGCATCAAGAAGGCCGCGCCTTTGCCCATGATTGCCCGCCCCCATGGGTCGTTTTCTTGTGCGCCTTTGATGATGTCTGGCGCAAGTGCCGCGTAGTCGCGCGGTGTTGCGCTTTGGCAGAATGTCACGATTTTATTTGGGTCTTGGTTGTATTTTTTAAAGATTTCGCGTGTGAGGGCTGTGTGTTCGGCAAGTCCATCAAAGCATAAAAGGACTTGTTCAAGGGCTGCCCGTCCGAGCCATGCGCCAGAGGCGTGATCGGAGACTTGGAACCCCCAACCGCCGACATAAGCGAATTTGCTTACTTTGCTTGCTGCCGCGATGCTGCCTGTGCCGATGGAGAGTAAATAGCCATCTTTGCCGCCTAGCGCCCCCGTGATTGCGGTGGGGCGATCATCGGTCACGGTGATTGTTTTATAGGGAAACGCTGCTGCGATTTTGTCGACCTCATTGCGGCCCATGACGCCAGCGAGGCCCACATGGACAGTTGCATCTGACGCCGATAGGCCCGCTGTCTTCAACGCCACTTCAATCGTTGAAGCGACGTTTTGAATTGCGAGCGCAATGTCGGAGGTGGCGTTGGCTGGGCCCCCTTCGGCTTGGGCCAAAACACCGTCTGCCAAAGTCCCGACAGCGACCCTGCACCCTGTGCCGCCGCCATCGACCCCGATGAGTATTGAATGCTCTGAATGCGTCATGCGATATCGATACGACACCTTGTTTGCGATGAACAGTCTCGGCTTGCCCGATAGCAGATGCTTATTCCAGTATCCGAAAGGTCGCCCGAATTTCTGCGTCTTGGTCGGGGCTGATATAGCAGGGGTGATAGTCGGCCAGAACCTCGTGCACCTTGGCCTTTGCGCGCGCCCATGCGTCGAGTGCGCCCTCTTCGGCCCAGACGCGCGGTTGGTTGCGGTCCGCGAGTTTAGGGTAGTGGTAGTCGCGCTCCATTGCCACGAAGGTATCGACTGAGCCAAGGAAATGCCCGTCGGTCAGGATTGACCTGCAGATGCTGTCTAAGGCGAGGTTTTCCTCGGTCACTTCGATACCGCGCAAGACGCGGTAGGTCATGGCGTGCATTTCGTCGTCGAGGATAAAGGCCTCGAAGCTGGCGCCAAGCAGGGCTGCGGTCATGCCTGAGCTTTCGTAAATCAGGTTGCCACCAGCGAGGGCTGCCGCCAAACTCGTCATGCCTTTCTCGACACCGTATTGCGCGTCGATGGCTTTGGCGTCGGTCATGGAACAGGCGACGCCAGAGGGCAATCCGAGCCAGTTGGAGAGTTGCGCAGAGGCGGCGTTCAGCACGGTTGTCTCTCCGCTGCCGCCCGCGAATGCCCCTGTGCGCAGATCTACGACGAGCGGCCAGTTGGAAAACACCATCGGGAAACCGGGTGAAATGACGTTGACCATCACGAGGCTGGCAATCGTTTCGGCGAGCGATTGCGCGAGGAAGCCTGCGAGGGTGGCAGGTGCCGTGGCCCCCGCTTGGGCTGCTACGATGCAGGACATCGGAATGTTATGCTCGATACATTTGTAGACGACGTCCACTGCGTCTTCGCCGAAACGCATCGGAGAAATAACGGGGCTAA
>DFSO01000084.1 GCA_002378665.1 Loktanella sp. UBA3435
CACATATGAACAGATTACTTGATGCCCTGCTTGCCCCCATTGCCCGCCTTGCGGTGGCAAAAGGTGTGCTCTTTCCGCAAGTGGCTGAGCGGTTGAAGCTCCAGTTCCTGCATGCGGCTGAGGGCGAACAAGCGTCCACTGACAGCCGCGTGAGTGTGATGACAGGGCTGCAAAGGCGCGACATCGGGCGGCTGCGGGACTTGCCGGATGAAGCACCTGATCCCGTCAACCACCTTGCACGATTGGTCATGGTGTGGCGGTCCGTCTTTGACGGTAAGCCCTTGGCACGGAGCGGTGAAATCTCTTTCGCAAGCCTTGCTGCAATGATCCGCAAAGACGTGCACCCGCGTACGTTGTTGGAGCAGCTTGTCGCTGCGGGAACTGTCGAAATGCGCGGTGATCAAGCGCATCTCGTAGCGCTATCCTACCAGCCTTTAGCAGGGTCTGAGGGGCAGCTTGATTACCTCGCGGCCAATGGCGGCGATTACCTGTCGGCTGCGGTCGCAAATATCACGCATACCCCTGCACCTTATTTTGAGCGGGCCGCGCATTTTAACCATTTGTCGGCTGATGCTGTGGCTGAACTCGACGCGCTTTACCGCGAAAAGCAGATGGCGGTTTTGGTCGATGTCGGGGAGGTTGCCAAGCGGCTGCAAGAAACGTCGCAAGGCACGATGCGGTTCCGTGCGGGCGGCTATTTCTACTGTGAGGACGAGACATGATGCGCAAACTATTGATCATTGCGACGCTTTTGGCGCTGGCTGCTTGTTCGCCTGCGAACACTCGCTGCGACGGGACGCGCGATGGTGGAATTGGTGGCACGGGTGGATGTGTGGTAAACGATGTGGCGGTTTAAGGACGGCTAAACCTATTCTTATCGTTTGGCCGTTAATGATAAAGGGATTGCTCTGTTAATGATCAGGAGGTGCAATGCTTAGAAATTACGCCGTTCACTTCTTTCTTATCGCTGGGGTTGCTGCAGCCCTCGCGATTGGATCGACGTTCACACCTGTAATCTCAAGAAGCGGGAACACTGATATGACGTCTGCCCAAGTGAAAAACGCAAAGCAGGAATATTCGTACTGCCGAGCAAACTTGGACGATGTGAACTGTGCGTGTTTCGCGGGGATATCGGGGCATATCCTGTCACAGCAAGAGCCGGATTTTAGGGGCGACTTTGCCGTGGATCGGTCTGACTTGGCGCGAGCTCAGGGCATGCAATCGTGTTAAAATGCGCAACTGGGTAGGATGGGTTTTAACCCATCACCGCCCTTTTTTCTTCGTCGCAGCCTTGACGATCTTGCCGAATTTACGCCCTCTTGCATGGGCCTGTGCGATGGTTTCTGTGGCCATCGCGTCTTCGCGGATCAGCTTTTTAAACCGCTTCAGGCGCTCAGGATCAACCTCGTCTGCGGCGACTGCTGCCTGCACGGCGCATCCTGGTTCACCGTCATGTTTGCAATTGCGAAAATGGCAATTGCCTTCAATTTCGGAAATTTCGGGGAAAGTCGCCGCGATACCGATGGCGACGTCAGCCACGCCCAAGCCGCGCATGCCGGGAGTGTCGATGAGCCAGCCACCAGTCGGAAGCCGATGCAGTGATCGCCCTGTTGTTGTGTGCCGCCCGCGTGCGTCGTCTTCACGGATGCCTTGGGTCGCGGCATGACCGCCCGTCAGCGCGTTGGCCAATGTCGTTTTCCCAACGCCTGAGGACCCCGCGAGTGCCACGGTTTGTCCTTTGCCGATCCATGGACCTAACGCCTCGGACACATCACCGTGCAGCGCATCAAGGGCGATCACTTCGAGGTTGCGACCAAGTGCGCGGGCTTGGGTGATGTAGCTGTCTGGATCATCGGTATGATCTGCTTTGGTTAGCAAAATGACGGGGGTGACTTCGGCGTCATGGGCAAGCGCGAGGTAACGCTCCAACCGTGCGACGTTAAAATCTGCATTGCAGGACGTGGTAATAAAAAGCGTGTCGACATTGGAGGCGATCAACTGGCGGTCGCCGTGCACATAGTCAGAGCCACGCTGTAGCGTGCTTTGCCGATCAAGGCGGCGGATCATCCGGGCGGCGTCTGGATCGCAAAGCACCCAATCACCAACGGCGATTTCCCCGGTTGAAAGGCCCGCTTCGAGCGCCAGATCAACAGGGCCGTTTTCGGTGAAGGTCGCGATTCGTGTGCGGTGCACGCTGCTAACACGTGCAGGGGTCACGGTTCCGATCTCGTCGATCTCAAGTTGTGAATTGTAGAAAGCGGACCAGCCAAGGTCTGCGATGGTCAAAGTCTGCGTCATTGAATTTCTCTCGCAAGTTTAATCACTTGGCACGCATCGTGTGCGGCCGCAAAACGGCGAGGGAAGTGAAAAGACTTCAGCGCGTCCCTGCCCAGAGGATCAAGAAAATAGTCATGATAATCCTCCAAATAAGGGGTTTGCGTAGGTGAGAGGCTGGACATCGACCCAAGTGGGGCTCGTTGTGGCTGCTTCCTTCCGGACCTGACCAGGTTGGCGAGGCACTCGCCCGCGCCAACCTCTCACCCCCCATATAGGCGGATGGGGCGTTTGGTGCAAGTCATCTGCATGGGGCAATTTAAGATTAACCCTATGAAAGATTTGAAATCGCTTAAAACTCGTGGCAGGTGCAGTTTATGAAAAATGCTGAATCAGTAACTTTTGGTGGCTCCGGCTTAGATCGCGCGGCAGAGATGCGCGGCGATTCTGATGCATTGGCGGCGCGTGATACTGCGCGGGCCTGTGTATTTTGGCGTGGTAAGATTTTGCTCGATGCAAATGACCGCGTGATGCGATTGCCGATGACCCATGCGATTTTGCAAGATCGCAGCGATGATCTTATCTTTTTGGGTCGTGAGAATGAGCAGCTCCTTTTTGCGGCTGACATCTCTCGTTGGCTGCCTGAAGGCTTTGATCCTGACGCGCCAATCAGCTTTCTTGATGATACACGCCACGTGCACCGCGCGTGCATCGATGGTGGCTTTGCCGACATACGGATGAGCATGACGCTGCTTTCAGCACGCGATGCAGAAGTCGCGGCGACGGGCAAGGCCGTGATGGAATGGCACCGCAGTCACGGGTTTTGTGCCAAATGTGGGCAAAAGAGCGAAATCAAAATGGGCGGTTGGCAACGCGATTGTCCTGCCTGCGGCACCCATCATTTTCCGCGCACGGATCCCGTTGTGATCATGCTGATCACGCATGGCAATGCGGTTCTGATGGGGCGTTCGCCTGGATGGCCAGAGGGAATGTATTCGCTGCTGGCTGGTTTTATTGAGCCAGGTGAAACGATTGAAGCCGCTGTGCGCCGCGAAGTTTTTGAAGAGGCGGGCGTGCGTGTGGGTGAGGTCAGCTATTTGGCAAGTCAACCATGGCCGTTCCCTGCGTCACTGATGTTTGGATGTGCGGGCGAGGCGGTGAGCCACGAGATCAAAATCGATCCCGTCGAGATTGAAGATGCGCTTTGGGTCACACGCGAAGAGATGGCAGATATTTTTGCGGGGCAACACCCAAAGATTAAACCCGCCCGCAAAGGTGCAATTGCTCACTTTTTACTGGAAAACTGGCTCGCGGACCTATTGGACTGATGTATCGGTCGATAAACGACACTGCAAAAGCGGCATTTGAGGCATGGCAATGAAGTTCAGCACACGCGAAGATATTGAAGCTCCTATTGAACACGTTTTTGCGCGGGTCACGGATTTTCAGAATTTTGAACGTCAGGCCCTACGCCGTGGCGCGGATGTCCAGCGTATTGATAGCAGTCTGGTGCCCACTGAAGGTTCCGCTTGGCAATTTGCGTTTAAGTTTCGCGGCAAGGATCGCAAAATGAAGGCCACCGTAGCAAAGTTGGACGCGCCGAATTCGGCGAAATTTGAAACCATTGCGAGCGGCATTCACGGCATGTCGACAATCGAACTCGTGGCGTTGTCGTTGAACCGCACGCGGATTTCGATCGAAATTGATTTGACCCCACAAGGGCTGTCGGCCCGCTTATTGCTCCAGTCGTTGAAGCTTGCAAAGACCAACCTGTCGCGCAAGTTTAAATTGCGCGTTGCAGAATTTGCCGAGGATGTCGAAGAGGGTTTCGCGCGTCGCAGTTAACGCTCTAACCTGCGCGGATCTGCGGGATAAACCCCCATCAAATGCAGGTGGTCTGTGAAATACCCAAGCTCTTCGAGCGCCAATTGCACGTTGTGATCATCAGGGTGACCTTCGATCTCGGCATAGAATTGTGTCGCAGTGAAGTGTCCGCCAACCATGTAGCTTTCTAGCTTTGTCATGTTCACGCCGTTGGTCGCGAATCCGCCCATTGCCTTGTAGAGGGCTGCGGGAATGTTGCGCACGCGAAAGACAAAGCTGGTCATCATGCCGTGTTCGCCGCGTCGTTTGTAGTTCGGGTCGCGGGCCATGACGAGGAAACGTGTGGTGTTCCTGTCACTGTCTTCAATATGCCGTGCAAGCACATCGAGGCCGTAAATTTCGGCGGCAAGTTCTGAGGCAAGTGCGCCGACAGTCATATCATCGCCTTCGGCCACTTCGCGTGCGGCACGGGCGTTGTCAGAGGTCGCATGTGGAGAGATTGTGTTTTCACGCAAGAACCCCGCGCATTGCGGCAGGATCACCGGATGCCCGTAGGCATGGCGAATCTGTTGAAGTATTGCACCTTTTTTGGCCAAAAGATTGACGTGAACCCTGACGAAAGATTCGTCCACGATATGTAAACCACTCTCTGGCAGAAGCGAGTGAACGTCTGCAACGCGGCCATAAGTGGAGTTTTCAACTGCTATCATCCCCAGATCTGCATCGCCTTTGCGCACAGATTCGATGGCATCATCGAAAGTTTCGCATGGAAGCGGCTCAAAATCGGGCCGTGCTTGCGCGCAGGCCTGATGACCGTAGGCACCTAATTCGCCTTGAAATGCAATTTTTTGAGGCATTGTGCGGCCACTTCCTATATTTGTTCCAAAAATGGGCAATTGGTCGCGTCAGTATACCTTGCAACCAGTGCTGTGAAGCGGATAGATAACTGCAAAACTGCGAACGGAATGGAACGCGACATGTTCGACACAATGACGACGACAAAAATTATTGGTGGCTTTTGTGGCACCTTCTTGGTTTTCTTGCTGGGTGGCTGGGCTGCCGAGACAATCTATCATGGTGGCGCAGGTGGGCACGGTGAAGACCACGCTCAGGGCTATATGATCGAAGTTGCTGAAGCTGGCGCTGCTAGCGCAGAGGCCGAGCCAGAAGTTGATTTCGCAACAGTGATGGCGTCTGCCGATGCGGCGGCTGGTGAAGCTGTGTTTCGGAACTGCCGCTCTTGTCACGCGATTGAAGACGGCAAAAACGGCACAGGTCCATCGCTTTACGGTGTTGTTGGCCGCGCGGTCGATACAGAGGCTGGCTATACTTACTCTGGCGCGCTCGAGGCGGTTGCCGATATTTGGACACCTGAGCACCTGAACGGTTTCTTGGCTGACCCTAAAGGTTACGCACCAGGTACAAAGATGGGCTTCAAAGGCCTGTCGAAAGTAGAAGATCGCGCGAACATCATCGCCTATCTTGATAGCCTCGACGGCTAAGTCAAAAGAGACATCTAGAATTTCGGCCGCTCCAAGCAATTGGGGCGGCCTTTTTGTTGGGACGGGGCCTGTTTACGGGGTTATCACGCAATCTCAACTTGAAACTTGCCTCAATCGCCCGCAAGCTTTGGCAAAATTGCGTAAAGCAGAAACGTTACTCGGGGAGCCATGATGCAAAATCAAGCCAAAGCAAAAGTCGCCACACCTGTGCAATCTCACGCAAGTCTTATTTTCACAGGGGCCGCTATCATGATTGGCACCGCGGTTTGGGCAGGACAAGCCTTTGCCCAAGGCGATGACCCTGTCACGATATCGCATGGTTACTCTAACTTTGGCGATGTGATGTATCCCGCCGATTTCCCGCATCTGAACTATGTGAATCCCGATGCGCCAAAAGGCGGCGAGATGTCACAATGGGCGCAGGGCACGTTTGACAGCTTTAACACGTCAACGCGCAAAGGCACGCCAGCGGCCCTTGCGACCATCGGGAATGAGAGCATTTTGGTCGGAACGTCCGACGATCCATATGGCGCCTATTGCTATCTGTGCACGACGTTAGAATACCCTGAAAGCCGCGATTGGGTGATTTTTAACCTGCGCGACGACGTGAAATTTTCGGATGGCACGGGCATGACCGCCGAGGATGTGGCCTATACCTTCAAGCTATATCTTGAGCAGGGGATCACCGAATACCGTGAAGTTTATTCTCAATTCGTCAAAGACGTAGAGGTTTTGGGGCCGTATAAGATCAAGTTCAGCTTTACCGAAGATGCGCCGCGCCGCGATGTTGTAACGTGGGTCGGGGGTACGACGGCGTTCTCGAAGGCGTGGTTTGAGAAAACGGGAGCGCGGCTCGACGAATCTACCGATGCGCCGTTCATGTCAACGGGGCCGTATCTGCTTGATAGCGTCGATATTGGTCGTCAGATTATATACCGCAAAGACCCAAATTGGTGGGGTGCCGATCAACCGCTAAGTGTTGGCCGCAATAACTTTGAAACCATCCGCGTCGAGTATTTTGCCGATAGTGCCGCCGCATTCGAAGGGTTCAAATCGGGGGCATATTCTTTCCGTCAGGAGACCAGTTCAAAGGAGTGGGCGACAGGATATGATTTCCCTGCGTTGGACAATGGCTGGGTCGTAAAGACCGAATTGCCTGATGGTTCGATTGGAAGTGCGCAGGCTTTTGTCTTTAACCTTGATAAACCACAGTGGCAGGACGCGCGCGTGCGTGAGGCGATCGGCCTAATGTTTAACTTTGAATGGTCGAATGAATCTTTGTTTTACGGCCTGTATTCGCGGGTCAATTCGTTCTGGCAGAACTCTGACCTTGAGGCAAAAGGCACACCATCGACGGGTGAGGTCGCGATTTTGCAGCCTTTGGTCGATGAGGGTCTGTTGCCTGCGTCGATCCTGACGGATGAGGCGGTTATGTCGCCTGTGTCTTCGACGATTGACCGCCCCTTGGATCGTGGCAACCTGCGCCGTGCCTCTGCTCTTTTGGATGAGGCGGGCTGGGTTTCTGGAGCGGATGGTATTCGCCACAAAGACGGACAGACGCTTGATGCGGTCTTCCTGAACTACTCCCCGCTTTTTGACCGTATTATCAACCCGATGATCGAAAACCTCACCCGCTTGGGCGTGAATGCAAAGCTAGATCGGGTCGATACCTCGCAATATATCGAGCGTCGCCGTTCGGGTGATTTCGATTTGGTGACCCACACAATGACCCAAGGCTTCGAGCCTGGGCAGTCATTACGCCAATGGTTCGGATCAGAGGCCGCAGACGATAGTTCACGCAATATCATGCGTTTGCGCTCCGCTGCTGTGGACCGTGTGATTGATGCGGTGGTTGCGGCGGAAGAACTGGATGACATCCAAACAGCGTCCCGCGCTCTTGATCGTGTCTTGCGCGCCGAAAAATTCTGGGTGCCGCAGTGGTTTGATAACAAGCATAAGGTCGCTTATTTTGATCAATACCGCCATCCTGACGCATTGCCACCGTTTGCACTGGGGGAACTGGATTTCTGGTGGTATGACGCCGAGGCCGCTGCCGGGTTAAAAGACGCAGGCGCGTTCCAGTAAGCGAAAGTAGGACCTCATGGCCGCATATATCCTGCGCAGGCTTTTGCTTGTTATCCCAACGTTGCTTGGGATTATGATCATCAACTTTGTGCTGACCCAATTCGTGCCCGGTGGGCCGATTGAGCAAATCATCGCCAAGATGGAAGGCGGCGGCGACGTGTTTGAGGGCATCGCAGGTGGCGGAAGCGAGATCATTGAGGGGGCCAACGGCGATTATGTTGGTGCACGCGGCTTGCCCAAAGAGTTCATCGAAGAGCTGGAGCGCGAGTTTGGCTTTGATAAGCCGCCGCTTGAGCGTTTCCTCACGATGATGTGGAACTACATGCGCTTTGATTTTGGCGAGAGTTATTTCCGGTCCATTTCTGTCGTGGATTTGATCCTTGAGAAGATGCCTGTGTCGATCACGCTGGGGCTTTGGTCGACGTTGATTGCCTATATGATCTCGATTCCGCTGGGGATTAAGAAGGCCATTCGCGACGGATCGCGATTTGATACGTGGACGTCGGGCGCGATTATCGTGGGCTATGCGATCCCCGGATTTTTGTTCGCGATTTTGCTGATTGTGATGTTTGCGGGCGGGTCGTTCTGGCGGTTCTTCCCGCTGCGCGGTTTGACCTCTGATAACTGGGAAGAGCTTTCGATGATTGGCAAGGTGCTCGACTATTTCTGGCACATCACCTTGCCTGTTTTGGCCTCGACGATCTCTGCTTTTGCGACGCTGACACTCCTGACCAAGAACAGTTTTCTCGACGAGATCAAAAAGCAATATGTGATGACCGCGAAGGCCAAGGGTCTGACCGAGAACCGTGTGCTTTATGGCCATGTGTTCCGTAACGCGATGTTGATCGTGATCTCTGGTTTTCCGGCGCTGTTTATCGGTGTGTTCTTTGGCGGGTCGTTGATTATCGAGACGTTGTTTAGTCTTGATGGGCTGGGGCGTCTTGGCTTTGAGGCTGCTGTTGCCCGCGACTATCCCGTTGTTTTCGGAACACTTTTCGCATTTTCATTGATGGGCTTGGTCATCGGGATTATCACCGACTTGACCTATGTGTTCATCGATCCCCGTATTGATTTTGAGGCGCGTGGCTGATGAAATTATCTCCTCTCAATCAACGCCGCCGGCGGAATTTCAAACGGAACCGCCGCGCGGTCTGGTCGCTGGTTATCTTTTCGATCCTGTTTGGATTGTCGCTATTTGCCGAGCTTCTGGCCAACGACAAGCCGATCCTTGTGTCGTATCGCGGCGAAATTCGCAGTCCTGTGATTTCGTTCTATTCCGAGAAAGACTTCGGCGGCGATTTCCCGACCGAGGCAGGTTATTCCGACCCCGAGGTGCAGTGTTTAATTGTGACAGGTGGCGTTGAGGATTGCTTTGATACGCCCGAAGATTTGATCGCTCAGGTCGCCGCAGGGGGCAGTCCTGCAGTTGATGGATTTGAAAAAGGCTGGATGATCTGGCCGCCGATCCCTTACGCCTATGACACGATTGTCGACGTGGCGGGCGTAGCGCCTGCGCCGCCGTCAGAGACGAATTGGCTCGGGACCGATGACACCAAGCGGGACGTGGTCGCGCGGATCATCTACGGATTCCGTTTGTCGATTGTTTTTGCAGGGATCGTGGTGATTGGATCAAGCCTGATTGGCATCGTTGCAGGTGCTATTCAGGGGTATTTTGGCGGCTGGACCGATCTGGTGTTCCAGCGCTTCATCGAAATTTGGACGGGGATGCCCTCGCTTTATGTGATCATCATCGTCTTTGCGATTTTGGGGCGAAGTTTCTGGCTGTTGGTGTTCCTGACGATCCTGTTTGGCTGGCCGTCATTGGTGGGCGTGGTGCGCGCCGAATTCTTGCGTGCCCGCAATTTGGAATATGTCCGCGCGGCGAAGGCCTTAGGTGTCTCGGACCGCGTGATCATGTTCCGCCACATGCTGCCCAACGCGATGGTGGCGACGGTGACGATGTTGCCGTTCCTGATCACGGGCGCGATTGGCGGCTTGGCCTCGCTTGATTTCCTCGGGTTTGGGTTGCCGTCCTCCGCCCCGTCGCTGGGTGAGCTGACCTTGCAGGCCAAGCAGAATTTGCATGCCCCTTGGTTGGGGTTCACGGCATTTTTTACCTTCGCGATCATGCTGTCGCTTTTGGTGTTTATCTTTGAGGGCGTCCGCGATGCCTTTGACCCCAGAAAGACGTTTTCATGAGCACGATCCTGAAGGTCCAAGACCTCAATGTCCGCTTCCGCCAAGACGGTGAAACAACGCACGCGGTGCGCGGTGTTTCGTTTGTGGTGGAAAAGGGTGAGACTGTTGCGCTTGTCGGCGAGAGCGGGTCGGGGAAGTCTGTGACGGCACTTTCTACCGTGCAATTGCTGGGCGATAGCGCGCAGGCTGATGGCTCGATTACCTATATGGGTCAGGAAATGATCGGCGCGTCGGAGCGCGATTTGCAGGCTGTGCGTGGCAACGACATCAGCTTTATTTTCCAAGAACCGATGACGTCGCTGAACCCGCTGCATACGATTGAGCGGCAGTTGACCGAGAGTATTGAATTGCATCAGGGACTACGTGGCCCTGCGGTTACTGCGAAGATTATTGAACTGCTCGAACAGGTTGGTATCCGCGACGCGACAAGCCGTTTGGGGGCTTATCCGCATCAGCTATCGGGTGGACAACGGCAGCGTGTGATGATCGCGATGGCGCTGGCGAACGGGCCAGAGTTGTTGATTGCCGATGAGCCGACGACGGCGTTGGATGTGACCATTCAAGCGCAGATTTTGGATTTGCTTGCGGATCTCAAGCGTGATGTCGGCATGTCGATGCTGTTTATCACCCATGACCTGACGATCGTGCGCAAGATTGCCGACCGCGTTTGCGTGATGAAAGATGGCGAGATTGTCGAGCAGGGGCCGACCTCCGAGATTTTCGCCAATCCGCAGCACCCCTATACGCAGATGTTGCTGGCAGCGGAATCGACGGGTTATCCTGCGCCTGTGCCTGATGATGCAAAGGTGGTGGCCGAGACAAAGAACCTTAAAATCTGGTTCCCGATCCATGCTGGATTGCTGAAACGCACCGTGGGCTATGTGAAGGCCGTGAATGACGCGAGCCTTATGGTGCGGGCGGGCGAGACCGTGGGCATCGTGGGCGAGAGTGGGTCGGGCAAGACGACGCTGGCGCTGGCGATCATGCGTCTGATTAAATCCGAAGGGCAGATCGTGTTTATGGGCGACAATATCGACGCCTTTAACCAAAAGCAGATGCGCCCGTTGCGTGGCGATATTCAGATCGTGTTCCAAGACCCTTATGGCTCGCTTTCTCCGCGGATGACGGTCGAGCAGATCATCGCTGAGGGTCTTGGCGTTCATGGGATTGAGCAGGGCAGGGACCGTCGCGAGATGGTGGCCGAGATCATGGCGGAGGTTGGCCTCGATCCGGTCCTGATGGACCGCTATCCGCATGAGTTTTCGGGTGGCCAGCGGCAGCGGATCGCGATTGCCCGCGCAATGATTCTACGGCCTAAGCTGTTGGTTCTAGACGAGCCGACGTCCGCACTTGATATGACCGTGCAGGTGCAGATTGTAGAACTGTTGCGCGATTTGCAGGTGAAATACGGGCTGGCCTATTTGTTCATCAGTCACGACCTTAAGGTCGTGCGCGCCATGTCACATAAGGTGATGGTGATGAAGCAGGGCGATGTTGTTGAAGCGGGCGATGCGGATGCGATTTTTGACGCACCTGAAACCGAATATACCCGCGCATTGATGGCCGCCGCCTTTGAGGGGCGGTCGATCTAGGTGACAGAGTTTCGCGCAGCAAGGGTTGAGGATACCCCCGCACTTGCGGCGCTTTGGACGGATGGTTGGCACGCGGCCCATGCCGCGATTGTGCCTGCGGGGCTTACGGCTTTGCGCACCTATGACAGTTTTTCTGATCGGCTTGCGCGGGATTTGTCCGTTTGCCGCGTTGGGGAAATTGACGGCACGATTGTGGGGTTCCACATCATCAAAGACGCCGAGGTCTATCAGTTTTATGTCGGGGCTGATGCGCAAGGAACCGGCTTTGCAGCAAGGCTTATGGCCGATGCCGAACATGTTTTACGCTGGGCAGGGGAGCGTGATGCTTGGCTTGCCTGTTCTATTGGAAACGCGCGTGCGGCGGCGTTTTATGTCAAAGCTGGCTGGTCCAATGTCGGGACTGAAACGCTTGATCTGGATACGTCAGCAGGGGCTTTCCCGCTGACGGTGTGGCGGTTTGAAAAGGTTCTTTAGCCTTCGGTGCCGATCATGAAGCAAGGTGTGCCACGTGCCTGTAGGCGGCGGCAGGCCAGATCGGCAGTTTCGCGGGACAGCCCCATGAAGTTTGCGTCAAAGCCAGAGGATCGTGCAACGACGCTGCGCGTTGATCCGTCAAGCGTGCTCATCTCGTTGAGCGCAACTTTGAGCAAGACGCGTTCTGCCTCGTAGCGGGAATTGTAGCGCCCGATGTTCACGCCCCAAAGCCTGCCGCCAGATGTCGAGACGCGTGTGACGATCTCGGGGGCTGGTTCTGGTGTGATTTCGGCTGACGCGGTTTGGATGTTTGTTGGGCGTGCTTGCGGGGCTGCTTGATCGGCTGTCGCAAGGGCAACTGCCACGGCATCCTGTGCTTCGGTTGGTGCGGGGGGTGCAGGAGCAGGCGCCGGTGCAGCGGCGTCGGCCGCACCCAGAACGGCTGCCAATACGTCGTTGATGTCGTCGGAATTGACGGCCAGTTGCACGTCTTGCACAGGGCGCGTTTGAGGGCGTGGGCTTTGCGAGACGCTGCCTGAGACGCGGATGGTTTTGCCTGCGCCGCCATTGGTTGCGGGCGATGAGTTCCCCTGCACGACTTCGGCGGAGGCTACCAGTTCTGGGCGGTCAATTGTGGCCCGTGTCGGCGCACGGTTAAAGCCAAGGTCCATCAGTTCAGTGATCTGCTTGTTGCGTGCGGCAGTGGAAGTGCCGCCAAAGACGGTTGCAATCACGCGTTCTTGTCCGCGTTGCGCGGAGGCAACAAGGTTGAAGCCAGCAGCATTTGTATACCCCGTTTTGATCCCATCAGCGCCCTCATAGCTATCGAGCCAGCGGCGGTTGGTGTGACGTACTTCGGCGATGCCCGCATCAGCGGTACGGCGGGAGAAGAGGTTGTAGTATTGGGGGAAGTCATAGATGACGTGCCGCCCAAGGACGGACATGTCGCGTGCGGTCGACAAGTGACCTGACTGCGTGAGACCGTTGGCGTTCTTGAATTTGGTGTTTGTCATGCCCATTGCCGCAGCGGTGCGGTTCATGCGCGTTGCAAATGCGTCTTCTGATCCAGAGATGGCTTCGCCAATTGCTGTGGCGGCATCATTGGCAGACTTTACGGCTGCTGCGCGCAAGAGATAGCGCATCTTGATCTTTTGACCTGTGCGCAGACCCAATTTTGACGGTGGTTCCGCGGCAGCGTTAGCGGTGACTGTCACTTCGGTATCAAGCGTGATCTCGCCGCGCTGAATTGCCTGAAACGCTATATAGAGGGTCATCATTTTCGTGAGGGACGCCGGGTGCAGGCGCGTGTCGGCATTACGTGCGTGCAGAACTTCACCCGTCCGCGCATCCATAACAAATGCTGCGTAAGGTGCCGCATGACTTCGCGATCCTGCAAAGGATACGCCAATCAAACAAATGCACATAATAACCCAACGAAGGGCCAATGGTCCAAAACGACTATTCACGTCGACTGCCTCGATTTTACTGCCTCTGGCCCCGGATTTATTCCGTGGTGCCTTATGATTACCTTAAACGTAGCACAAAGAATTTTTTCGGAAAATACCCTAATTTCAAAGACTTTCGGTGTGACATTCGTGCAGTTAAAACTAGATGTAGCGTCTGACGTTGGAAAGACCCGCTAGATAGAATGCAAGGGCGGATCTTTTCATAACCTATTAAGATTCGGAATTTCAGATTAGGGACTGAATTGCAGAGAGGTCTTTCAACTCTTGCAGGGGGTCCTATATAAGGCATCTATCGAAACGGAGCATTTGCATGCTGGCAGAGTTTTACATGATGGCCGACAAAGAAGGCGACGATGACAATGATGTCGGCGTAGTCCTTGACGTGAAGCCTAAAACAAAGCGCCCGCCAATGTATAAGGTGCTGATCCTTAACGATGATTTCACGCCAATGGAATTTGTTGTGCATGTGTTGGAGAAGTTTTTCGGCCTGTCACATGCGCAAGCGTTTGAAATTATGTTGACCGTTCACAAAAAAGGCGTCGCGGTTGTCGGCGTCTTTAGTCACGAGATTGCGGAAACCAAAGTGGCGCAAGTCATGGATTTCGCTCAACGTCACCAACATCCTCTGCAATGCACGATGGAAAAAGAATAGCGCTGACTATTCGTTAGGTTCCCATGTCCCAATCCCGCCTTTCGACCGCCATTGATGATGGTGCCTTGGTTTTGCCTGCGGGCAAGATTGCTGTGATGCGCCCTGCGGCGGATTATGATGTTGCGCCGTTGAACCGCGACGATGTGATGATCAGCCACGGCTATTATCCTGATTTCTCTGCATGGAGCGATGCGGGTTATGTCGTGACACCAAAGGCCGAGCCTGCGTCGGTTGCGATTGTGGTCGTGCCGCGGTCAAAGGCATTGGCGCGTGATATGATCGCACGGGCGGCGTCTTGGGCCGAGTTGGTGATCGTGGACGGGCAGCGCACGGATGGCGTCGATAGCCATTTTAAGGATTGCCGCAAGCGTCTGGGCGATTTGCCATCGATCCCAAAGGGGCATGGCCGCATTTTCTGGTTTGCCCGCACGGATAAATTTGCCGATTGGATCACCCCGCCGCCTGAAATGGGTGCGCATGGATATTTCACCACGGCGGGTGTGTTCTCGGATGGCGCTGTCGATGCAGGATCTGCGTTGTTGGCCGAAAGCTTGCCTGAGAAGCTCCCTGCGAAGATGGCGGATTTGGGCGCTGGTTGGGGCTATCTTGCTGGTCCCGTGCTTGCGCGCAAGGGCGTTCAATCGCTTGATTTGATCGAAGCAGAGGCCTTGTCGCTGGACTGTGCGCGCCTGAATGTGACCGATCCGCGCGTGAAGTTTCATTGGGCAGATGCGATGCAATTCCAATCTAAACCTGGTTTTGATGGTGTGGTGATGAACCCGCCGTTCCATACAGGCCGCGCGTCAGAGCCGCATTTGGGCCGTGCTTTTATCGCAGCGGCCGCGCGGGTTCTTGCGTCGCATGGCAAACTTTGGATGGTTGCGAACCGTCATTTGCCCTATGAACAAGCCTTGCGGGACAGTTTCCGTAACGTTGAAGAGATTGCAGGTAACGGCGCGTTTAAGGTGTTCCACGCCACGCGTCCAAACCGCTAGGAGAAGCAGATGTCGTTTTCGATTTCAGGTAAAACCGCGATTGTGACAGGTGCCGGCAATGGTGTTGGCTTGGCGATTGGGCGGCATTTTGTGAACCAAGGCGCGAATGTCGTCTTTGCCGATATGGATGAAGACGCGCTGCAGCGTGAGATGGGCGGTCTGGCCGACAAAGAAGGTCAGGTGCGGATTTTTGCGGGCGACTTGCGTAAGAAACTGACGATTGCGAACCTGCTTTCGGCGACAATCGACGCCTTTGATCGCGTTGATATTTTGGTGAATGCGTCGCGTCAGGTTTTGCCGACAGATACGCTTTCGACGGATGATAAATCGGTTGATGACCTGTTGCAGCAGAATGTTCTGGCCGGACTGCGCCTTAGCCAAGCGGTCGCGCGGCGTATGATTAAACAGGCCGAGGTAGAAACGGACGAAGACGCGCGTGGGTCGATAGGCTCGATTGTCAATATGAGTTCAATTGCAGCACAGCGTTCGCATCCTGATTTGCTGGCCTACTCGATCAGCTGTGCCGCTTTGGATCAAGCAACGCGGTCATTGGCTGTGGCTTGGGCACCAAAGCGCATTCGTGTGAATGGTGTAGCGTTTGGGTCGTTGATGAGCGCAAGCCTGCAAGAGGCGCTGCGCGATGATGATGACATGCGCGAGGCAATTATTGCTGCTACGCCGTTGAACCGTATCGCAAGTGCCACTGAAGTGAGCGATGCGGTGCAATATCTGGTGTCAGATGCATCCAGCTTTGTCACAGGTCAGATCATTACTGTGGATGGCGGCCGCACCTTGCTTGATCCAGCCGCCGTATCTGCCCACTAATTATTCGGGGTTTGCGGCCAGACATTGTTGGCGTGCGGCCTCGGAATTGATTTGCATTTGGCGCTGGCGTTCTTCGAGTGACTGAAGCTTTGCGCGCTTTGCGTTCAGGTCGATTGCGACGGGAACTCGCACGTCGCGCACCTCTGTTTGTTTACACCGTGTGCGAATTTCAGTGCCATCAGGCAGGACCGATTCGCAAATTGCGTTCACTTCGCGGAACTTTTGTTCTGTTTCGACCGCAAAGCCGCGATCCAGATTGCCGCGTGTCTCGACGATTAATCTGTTGAGGACCCTTTGATCCTTGTTCACACCCGCAAGACAAGCCTCGCGCGGCGTCGCACAGGCGGCAAGAAGGGGAATGAGGGCAAGTGTGACAAAACGCATATTTGGGCTCCGGTCTTGAATATGGCAGTAGGTTGTGGTGCTAAGGTGTTACTGGGCCTTTGCGGCTTGTTATACAATATCAACGTGAAGGTGCGACAATGACGGAAGCAATGGAACAGCAAAAAGCGCAGGCTTCGGCGTGGTTTCGGACTTTGCGCGATGAAATTGTCGCGGCGTTTGAGGCGCTTGAGGATCGTCAGGTGGCAGATTTGCCAGCGGGGCGGTTTGAAGTGAATGAGACCACCCGCACGTCAGATGACGGGTCGGACGCAGGCGGCGGTTTGATGTCGGTGATGCGTGGTGGCCGCGTGTTTGAAAAGGTCGGCGTGAATATCAGTACGGTTTTTGGCCAACTCGGTGATGCGGCACAAAAGGCGATGGCCGCGCGCGGTATCCCCGGTATGGAAAGCGATCCGCGCTTTTGGGCCTCGGGCATTTCGCTGGTCGCGCATATGCAGAACCCGCATGCCCCAGCGGTGCATATGAACACCCGCATGTTCTGGACGCCCCACGCGTGGTGGTTTGGCGGCGGGTCGGATTTGAACCCTTGCATTGAATATCCCGAGGACACAGCAGACTTTCACGCAACGCAGAAAGCGCATTTGGACCCGCATGGTACGGACCTCTATCCGCGTCTGAAAGAATGGGCCGACGAATATTTTTATATCCCGCACCGCAACCGCGCGCGTGGTGTTGGCGGTATCTTTATGGATGACCATTGCACAGGCGATTGGGAGGCCGATTTTGCCCTGACCCAAGATATTGGCCGTGCGTTCTTGCCTGCCTACGTGCCTTTGGTGGATCGCCGCCGCGAGATGGTTTGGAATGATGCGCATAAAGACACGCAGCTTGTGCACCGCGGGCTCTATGCCGAATACAACCTTGTCTATGATCGCGGCACAAAATTTGGTTTGGCTACGGGCCATGATGCCAATGCGGTGTTGATGAGCCTGCCGCCGATGGCGAAATGGGTTTGACACTTTCCGCTTGGGCGCTTTTTGCGTTGACCTCCATGCTGATCGAGCTGACGCCAGGGCCAAACATGGCCTATCTCGCGATTGTGGGGGTCAGTCAGGGGCGCAAGGCGGGTTATGCTGCAGTGGCGGGTGTGGCGCTCGGTTTGGCGATTATCGGGATCGCGGCGGCCCTTGGCTTGGCAGCTGCGATCAACGCCTCGCCGATGCTTTATCAAGTGTTGCGCTGGGGCGGTGTGATCTATCTGCTCTGGCTTGCCTTTGACGGGTGGCGCGAGGCCAGCGAAGAGATTGAACATGCGCCGTTGGGCTCAAGCAATGCACTTTATTTCCGCCGAGGTCTGATCACCAACTTGCTCAACCCAAAAGCGGCAGTGTTCTATATTGCCGTACTGCCTGGATTTGTAGAGCCAACAGGGGTGGTGATGACCCAAACCCTGCTGCTTTCAGCGACGTATGTCGCGGCGGCCACGGGCATTCACTTCGCGATTGTCACGGGTGCGGCAGCATTGCGTCCGCTCCTCGAAGACCCACGCCGCAGCATGATCGTGCGACGTGGTCTTTCGGTTGCTTTGGGCTTGGTCGCGGTATGGTTCGCGTGGAAAACCAGCGTTTAATCACGCAAGACTTACCCTTTATCAACGGTCACAAATTTTGCGCCGGTGGAATTGCGCAGGTCTTGTGGTTCGGGCGCGGTCATCTCTTCGGGCGGGGGGGCTGCGGCTGGTTGCGTGGGTAAAACAGGCCCCTCCGCCATTTCGCGTAACGCGGTTTCCGCCACTCTCACCGACAGCCTTCCGCCACTTGATGCGCTGAGCATTTCGGCGGCGCGTTTGGGTGCTATGTAGACCAAGGCTCGTGCGATGCGCATTGTCACCAATCCGTCGGGGCGCGTTTCGGTTGATGGCGTCCGCAGCGCTGTCCGTTCTTGTGGCGTCGCGGGCGTGAAGCCAACCCAGCCCACAAGCATTACCGCCACGCCCATCATGATACCGCGGTAGCTGTGAAAAAGCAGACGAAAGGTCAATCGCATGGAAGTCCCCCGTTATTGACCTGAATGTTTCACATCAATACGGCAGAATTAGGCACGCACCGTATCGATCATCAACTGCACGTTGTCGGGGTTGGCGTCGGGAGTGATGCCGTGGCCGAGGTTGAAGATATGCGGGCCGTTTGCGAAGGCTTTGCAGATCGCCTTAGTCTCACGCACGAGGTCCTCGCCGCCCGTCACCATATGGCGCGAGGCTAGGTTGCCTTGCACGCAGCCGCCAGTTTGCACGTTGGCCGCAGCCCAGACTGGATCAACGCCATCGTCAAGCGCGATACAATCGGCACCTGTGGCCGCATGCAGCCCTGCGTAGCGTTCGCCCGCGCCCCGAGGGAAGGCGATGATCGGTGTCTCTGGGTGCATTTCCTTGAGGGCTGCGATGATGCGCTGCTGGGGCTTGATCGAAAAGTCGATGAAGTCAGCTCCTTGCAGGGAACCCGCCCAGCTATCGAAAAGCTTCACGACGTCCGCGCCAGCTTCGATCTGCTTGGAGAGGTAAGCGATCGTGCCTTCGGTGATCATGTCGATCAGTGCCTCAAACACGGCGCGGTTTTCGCGCTTGAGTTTATGCGCTGGTCCTTGATCAGGCGTGCCTTGACCTGCGATCATATAGGTGGCGACGGTCCATGGTGCGCCTGCGAAGCCGATGAGGGTGGTTTCCTTTGGCAGCTCTTGGCGTAGGATTTTCACCGTTTCATAGATTGGGCTCAGGGTTTCGTGGATGTCTTCCAAAGGCTTGAGGTTGATCATGTCATCAGCGGTGGTGATCGTGGACAAACGCGGCCCTTCGCCAGTGACGAACCAAAGGTCAGCGCCCATCGCCTGCGGTAACAGCAGGATATCGGCAAAGAGGATCGCCGCGTCAAAGCCGTAGCGGCGGATCGGTTGCAAGGTCACTTCGGCAGCCAATTCGGGGTTATAGCACAGTGAAAGGAAGTCGCCCGCCTGCGCACGCGTGGCCTTATATTCTGGCAAATAGCGCCCGGCCTGTCGCATCATCCAGATTGGCGGCGTTGGGAGAGTTTCGCCAGCGAGGGCGCGGAGGATCAGTTTTTCAGTGGCCATGGTTTGCTTCCTTTTGTCGCGTTACTCGTCCCAAGTGCGGGCGGCGTTGTCAATGCCGCGGCCTGTGTTTAGAAGTCGAAGTATGACATTGATTTTGCCCACACCCGCTCAACCGCTCAATATTGGCACCCGTGGCTCGCCGCTCGCTCTGGCGCAGGCCTATGAGACGCGTGCGCGGCTGGCGCAGGCCTTTGATTTGCCCCATGAGGCGTTCGAGATTGTCATCATCAAGGTGACGGGCGATTTGATCCAAGACCGTGCGCTGAAAGACATCGGCGGAAAGGGCCTTTTCACCCGCGAGATTGAAGAGGCGCTGCTTGCGGGCTCAATCGATATCGCGGTGCATTCGATGAAAGATATGCCTGTGGAGCAGCCTGGGGGTTTGTTGCTCGATACCTATTTGCCGCGTGAAGATGTGCGTGATGCGTTTGTGTCGCTGACTTGCGACGGGATCGCTGATTTGGCGCAGGGTGCCACGGTTGGGACTTCGTCGTTGCGCCGCAAAGCACAACTTTTGGCGCGGCGTCCTGATCTGAATGTCGTTGAGTTTCGCGGTAATGTGCAGACACGGCTTAAGAAACTGGGCGACGGCGTAGCTGAGGCGACGTTCCTTGCCATGGCCGGTTTGAACCGTCTGGGTCGGGATGATGTAAAGCGCACAGCGATTGCACCCGAAGACATGCTGCCTGCGATTGCCCAAGGGGCGATTGGGATTGAACGGCGCGGTGACGATAGCCGCATGGCTGAAATGCTGGCCGCAATTCATCATGGCCCGACGGGACAGCGACTGGCGGCAGAACGTGCGTTTTTGGCGGCACTGGACGGGTCCTGTGAAACGCCTATTGGTGGCTTGGCTGATTTGGATGGCGGGAACCTGCGCCTGCGCGGTGAAATCCTGCGCGTCGATGGATCAGAGGTCTTGGCCGACGACATGACGGGCGCTGTCGAAGACGGTGCCGACATGGGCCGCGAGATGGCGGCAAAGCTGCTCAAACTCGCGGGTCCCGGTTTCTTGCACGGTTAGGTTTTGAGGTCTGTCAGGACAGAGGTGGTCGCGGAAATTT